>NZ_CP066801.1:4382500-4982500 GCF_016598575.1 Streptomyces sp. HSG2 | reverse complement strand
GCAGCAGGTCGTTGGTGCGGGCAAGGAGTTCGCCGGGCTCGCTGGTGACCGAGGCCAGCGCCCGCAGCGCGACCCGCACCTGCCCCATGAACGCGGCGGCCTCGGTGGTGTGCCCCTGCACGTCTCCGACGGAGAGTCCGATCCGCCCGCCGGGCAGTTCGAAGGCGTCGTACCAGTCACCCCCCACGTTCAGCCCGGAGTCGGCGGGCGCGTAGCGGACCGCGAGCCTGACGCCCGGCACCCGGGGCATGTGGCGGGGCAGCATGTCCCGCTGCAGGGCGATGGCCAGCTCGACCTGCGACCGCCGCAGGACGGCGAGGTCACGCGCCTGCGCGGTCAGCCGGCCGAGTCGGGCCAGCAGGGCGTCGCCGTCGTCCGCCGAACGCTTGCGCCACATCGATCACTCCGGGAACCGTGGATGCACGATTCCACTGTGCGCCCGTCTCCCGGGTGTCGCCGTGCCGCACGCGAGACCGAGGACGAGGGGCGGGCCCGATCGTGCCCGCGCCTGCCCACCGGTGCCGTCCCGTGAGCGGCGTGGCCCGAGTCCCGATCCAGTCCGCCGGGTAGGCGGCGGCTCGCTCCCGCTCGGGACCTCGTCCGGCCCCGGTCTCCGCGGCCGTGGCGCGTCGGGCGTCCGCCGGTTTCCCTCGTTCGTGTGGACACCCGGGCGGGCGTCACCCGCCCGGGTGAGCGCGCTCCGGACCCGCCACCAGGCACGGTTAAGGTTCCGCGGTGACTTCCACTACTTCCGACACACCCGCCGTGCGCGCGGGCGACCCCGGCACGCTCGTCATCATGTCCTGGAGCCGCGAGACCCCCGACGGCGACATCCCCTACCTCCTGGCCTGCTCCCTGGGAGACGGCGCGGACGGCCCCGAGGGCTCGTCGGCCGCAGTGGCCCGGCTGTTGCGGGACGCGGGTCTGCCGCCGGGCGAGGGCCTGGTCGACACGACCGGCCGGCGGCCCCGGCCGCCGGTCGACCTGCTCGTCGTGGCGGAGGCGGCGGTGCTCACGATGCCTCGCGTCAACGCCCAGTTCGTGCCTCCGGCCGCCTGGCTGTCCGCGGTGGCGAAGCGCGGCGCGGCCTACCTCATCTTCGCCACCCGTCCTTGGCCGAAGGGGGCCGCCCCGGGACACGCGGCGACCCTGGCCGACTTCACCTCCGACGAACGGACCCTGGCATCGGCGGCCCACGTCCTGCTGCCGGCGCAGCGACTCCGCGACTGAGCGGGCGGTGCCCGCCGGCGACGGTGTGGGCTCGCTGCCGGCGGGCACACACCGACCGACCGCGGTCGACGGGTCCGGCCGTCGCGGCCCGCCCCTGACGGGGTCTCCAAGGCGCGGGACCGGGCGCGCCGTGCTCGGCCGCGGCACGCCACACTCGTGGAAGCGGTCCCCGCCCGTCCGGTTCCCGGGGCACTCCGTTTGGCCGCCCGTGGGATGCGCCGCCGCCCCGCAAGGGCTCCGATGAGGTCATGTGCTCAGTCATAGTCGGTGCGTTCAGCCGCTCACGCGTGCTTGTGGCGGGCCTGCTGCTCGCCGCTCCCAGTGTGCTTCTCCCGCTTCACAGCGCCTCCGCGGCCCCGGCCGACGAGGACGGACCCGCCCGCGGTTCCGCCCAGATGGGCGAGGGTGTGTTGGCCCACGAGGGCCGACTCGACACCCCCGTCGGGACCCGGGCACTCCACACCGAGGGCGTGGATGTCTCCAGTCACCAGGGCAACGTGGACTGGCCGGCGCTGTGGGCGACGGGAGTGAAATGGGCCTACGTCAAGGCCACCGAGGGGACCTACTACAAGAACCCCTACCACACCCAGCAGTACAACGGTTCGTACAACGTGGGAATGATCCGGGGCGCCTATCACTTCGCGACCCCGGACACCACCGACGGGGCCACCCAGGCCGACTACTTCGTCGATCGGGGCGGAGGCTGGTCCAGGGACGGGAAGACGCTGCCCGGGGCCCTGGACATCGAGTGGAACCCGTACGGGGCCGCCTGCTACGGCAAGTCGCCGAGTCAGATGGTCGCCTGGATCAGGGACTTCCTGGACACCTATCGGGCGCGCACCGGGCGCCAGCCCGTGATCTACACCTCGGCCAGCTGGTGGACGGAGTGCACCGGGGGCTACCGGGGGTTCGGCATCGACACACCTCTGTGGACCGCCCGGTACGCCTCGACCGTCGGCCTGCTGCCGTCGGGGTGGTCGACCTACACCATGTGGCAGTACACGTCGTCCGGCCCCATCGTCGGCGACCACAACCGGTTCAACGGCGGTCTCGACAGAGTGCGGGCCCTGGCCCTCGGTTGAGGTCGCCGGGAGCACCGGGTCCGCACGGGCCCCACCCCGGACGACGGCCGGGCGGCCGTCGTCCGGGGTGGGGCCCGTCTCCCGGCTCTCCCCCATGCGGCGGGGCCGGGGGGCCGGGCCCCGGAACGGATCGAGCCGCCTCGTCGCCGGGCGTGAGGCGGGGGCGGATTCGCCGCGTCACCCGGCCGGCGAGGTCCATGCCAGAACCGGTCCCCCCAGCACGCCGAGGAGGACCGACGCCACCGCCGCCCCGGCGGCGACCGCCGTCGACGACCCGGACACGTGACGTGGCCCTTCGGCCGGCGGGCCGGTGAAGGCGGGCACGATCCACCGCAGGTAGTAGAAGAGGGAGAGCACGGTGTTGACGGCTGCGACCACCGCCGCCCAGAGCAGGCCGCCGTCGAGCGCGGCGCCGAGCATCTCCAGCTTGGCGAGGAAGACGGCGGTCGGCGGGGTGCCCACCAGACCCAGGAGGCACACCGCCAGAGAGCCCGCGAGCACGGGCACGCGCCGGGCGAGTCCCCGGTAGTCCTCCAGGTCGCGCGAGCCGGGCAGGGCACAGACCACGGCGAAGGCCCCGATGTTGGTGACGGCGTAGGCGGCGAGGTAGTACAGCAGCGCCGGACGGGCGAGGGCGGACTCCCCGACCGCGGCTACCGGCACCAGCAGATAGCCGACCTGGCTGACGGTGGAGTACGCCAGGAGACGCGTGACGTCCCGCTGGAAGAAGGCGGCCAGGTTCCCCAGGGTCATCGACGCGGCGGCCGACACGGCGATAAGCGCCGTCCAGGGGACCTCCGTGCCCGCCGACACCACGACGGCGAGCCGGTAGGCCGCGGCCAGAGCGCCGATCTTGGGAACGGTGGCGAGGAAGGCGGCCACCGGGACCGCGCTGCCCTGGACGACATCGGGCACCCAGAAGTGGCCTGGCACTCCCCCTGCCTTGAAGAGGATCCCGGCGAGGACGGCGAGGGCGCCGACGGCGACCAGGGCGGGAGGGGCGCCGGCCAGTCCGGTGCCGAGCTCCGCGTAGGCGGTGGTGCCACCGGCGGCAAGGAGCAGGACCACACCGGTCGGCAGCAGCACACCCAGGAAGGCACCGACGACGTAGTACTTCAGGGCCGCCTCGGTACCGGGTCCGTCCTTGAGAAAACCGGCCAGTGCGTAGCCCGGCACCCCGGCGAGCAGGTATCCCGCCGCGAGCAGCAGCAGGTCCTGGGCCCCGGCGAGGGCCAGCGCCCCGGTGGCGGCGAGCTGGAGCAGCACGTAGCACTCGGCCTCGCGGGCGTGACCGCGCAGGACGGACCGTGTCAGGACCAGCACCAGCAGGGTCGCGCCGAGGACGACGATCCGGGCGGTCGCGGTGACCGGGTCCAGTGCGAAGGCCCCGCGGAACGCGGTGCCTTCGGGCCCGGCGGCCGACACCGCGGCGGCCACGATCCCGGCGGCGCAGGCGGCGGCGGCCAACACGCCGATCAACCACTGGCGGTGGCGCGGCAGCCACGCACCGAGCAGCAGACCGAGCACGGCCGAGGCGGCGAGCAGCACCTCGGGGAGCAGGTCGAGTGGGTCGGGGTGGGAGCCGGTCATCGTGCCAGCAGCTCCAGCACCCCGCGCGAGGCCGGTTCCACGACATCCAGGACGAACCGCGGGGTCAGGCCCAGGACGACGCCGAGGACGAGCAGGGGAACGATCGCCAGCGCCTCCCGGCCCCCGATGTCCCGGAAGGGGCGGGTCGCGCCGGGCGCCCCGGCGGGCAGCCGAGGCGGTCCCATGAGGACGCTCTGGAGCGCCCGCAGGAAGAGCCCCGCGGTCAGGAGGAGGCCGAGCACCGCCACCCCGGTGGCGACGGGGCGCGGCCCCAGACTTCCGGCGAGGATCTGGAACTCGGCGATGAACCCGGAGAATCCCGGCAGTCCGAGCGAGGCGAACGCGGCGACCCCGGTCAGGGCGGCGAACACCGGCGCGCGGGCGGCGAGACCGGAGTAGGCGTCCATGTCGTAGGTCCGTCCGCGCTCGTGGAGTACCCCGGCGAGCAGGAACAACGCACCGGTGAGAAGCCCGTGGCTGACCATCTGGAACACCGCCCCGTCGACGGCGAGACGCACGGCGTCGGCCGACCCGACCGACACCGCGCCCGCCGCGCCGAGCGCCAGCACGATGTACCCCATGTGGGTGACCGAGGTATAGGCGATCATTCGCTTGAAGTCGCTCTGGGCGAGCGCCACGAGGGCGCCGTACACGACGGAGACCACGCCGACGACGACGAAGACGACGGCGTACTCCCGCCAGGCGGCCGGCAGCACGGGGAGCACGATGCGCAGGAATCCGTAGGTGCCCATCTTCAGCAGCACACCGGCCAGGATCGCGGACCCGGCCGCCGGAGCGTCGGTGTGAGCGGGAGGCAACCAGGTGTGGAACGGAACGGTCGGGGTCTTCACGGCCAGCCCCAGGGCGAGCGCCGACAGCACGAGCGCTCCTTGCCCCGGTCTTTCGGCCAGCGGGTTCGCGGCGGTCAGCTCCGTCACGTCGAAGGTGTGCGGATCGGCGGCCAGATAGAGGCCGAGGAAGCCGAGGAGCAAGGCGAGGGAGCCGACGAAGGTGTACAGGAAGAACTGGAGCGCGGACCGTGCGGCCCCTCGCTGCCCCCAGCCGGCGATGACGGCGTACATCCCCACGATGGACAGGTCGAAGAACAGGAAGAAGAGGATCAGGTCCAAGGCGACGAACAGCCCCACGCACGTGGTCTGCAGAAAGAGGAAGAGCGCCGCGAACTCGCGTACGCGGCGCCGTTGGCGCGTGGCGTACAGCGCGCAGGCGAGGAAGAGCACACAGGTGAGGGCGACCAACGGCAACGAGAGCCCGTCGACCCCGACGTGGTAGCCGATACCGGCGCTGGGGATCCACCGGGCCCGCGCCTCGTACTGCATGCCGCCCTCCGCGCGGTACCCCGCCCACACCATGACGGTGATCAGCAGTTCGACGGCGGCGGCGGCGATCCACACGGCCGGGAAGACGGCGCGCGGCGCGGTTCGCGGCACACACATCAGCAGCGCGGCGACGGCGACGGGCAGGACGACGAGGGCCGTGAGCAACGGGTCTCACCTCACCAGGACGAGGACGACGGCGGCGACGAGCAGCGCGGAGACGGCCTGGGCCAGGTACTGGTGGAGGAGACCGGTCTGTGGCAGGCGTGCCCAACCCCCCAACAGCCCGGCGGTGCCCGCCACGCGGGCCACCGCCCTGTCCAGACGGCGCTCCCATGACCGGTCGACCCACCGGGCCAGCACGAGGGCGCCGCTCGCGACGGCCCGCGCGGCACGGGCGAGGACCCGACCGTCGAACGCGCCGAGCAGGTCGGCGAGGCGCGTCGTGGGCCGCACCAGGAGACGGTTGGCCGCGGCTTCCAAGCCCAGCCATCGCCGGGCCCAGGCGGGCGAGATCGCCGCCGACCGCGGCCCCCGATCCAGGAAGGCGGCGACCACCGCCGCGGCCAGCGCACCGGAGAGCACGAACTCCCAGGTCCGAGGTTCGCTCGCGGAACCGTCCACGACCCGCGCGAACGAGTCGATCGCCGGCGGGAAGGCCAGGGCCGTGAGCGCGAGGCAGGACAGGGACAACAGCCCCAGCGGGAGGCGCACCGCGGGCGGGAGGGGGCGGGACGGTTCGTTCGCGGGGCCCAGGACGTACCAGAGCGCCTTGGCGCTGTAGGCGGCGGAGAGGACGGCACCGACCAGGCCGACCGCGTAGAGCGCGGCGGAGTCCGCCAACGCGGCCGAGAGCAGGACGTCCTTGGTCGCCCAGAGGGCGAGCGGGGGGACACCGGCCAGGGTGAGGGCCGCCGCGGCGAAGGCGACCACGGTCGTGGGGTGGCGGCGCGTCCGACCGCGAAGGGCGGGCAGCGATCTGGTGCCGAGCGTGGTCAGCCAGAAGCCCGCCACCAGGAAGGCCAGGCTCTTGGCGGCGGCGTGGGCGACGAGTTGGAGCGTGCCGCCGGTACGCGCTCCGACCCCCGCGGCCAGGACCATGAAGCCGATCTGGGCGCAGCTGGAGCCGGCGAGCAGTTGCTTGACGTCCCGCTGCGCCAGCGCGACCGCTCCGAAGGCGACCGCGGACAGCGCGCCCGTCCAGGCGACGACCGGGCCGCCCCAGCCGGACGCCCGCAGCAGGGGCTCCAGCCGCAGCAGCAGGTAGGCGCCGGCGACCACCATGGTCGCGGAGTGCAGCAGGGCCGAGACGGGACTCGGTCCGCGCATGGCGCCGGAGAGCCAGAAGCCGAAGGGAAGCTGTGCCGACTTGCCCAGTGCCGCGGTGATCACACCTGCGGTGACGAGTGTCAGCCAGGGTTGCGTGGCCTGGGGCAGCGCGTCCAGACGCAGCGAACCGGCGCCGTGGTGACCTCCGGCCAGGGCAGCGCCGGCCGCGAGGTACAGGCCGAGATCGGCCGCGCGGGTGGTCAGAAAGGCCGTGGTGGCCGCCCGGACCCGCTCGGTGTCACGCCACCAGTAGCCGATCAGGGCCCAGGAAGTCGCGCCCATGACCTCCCAGGCCATCAGCAGGGCGGGCAGGGTCGTCGCAGTCACGGTCGCGAGCATGGCCCCGCTGAACAGGAGCATGAGGCCGAAGAACCGGGAGCGCGCCTCACCGGGGCCGATGTCGACGGTGCCGAAGACCAGGACGACGAGGGTGACGGCGGTGACGGTGATCGCCGTCAGCCCCGAGAGGCCGTCGACGGCGAACGCGGCGGGGACCCCGCCCAGCAGCGGCGCCCGCACCTCCGGGCCGGTGAGCGCGCAGGCCACGGCCAGGCCCAGGGCGCAGGCGGAGACGGCGAGGGCGGACGCGGGCGCGTACCGGTCGGCCGGGCGTCCCCCGACAGCCAGCGCGGCCCCGCCGCCGAGGGGCACGGCGAGCAGGGCCCACAGCAGGGCGCTCACCCGCGCAGCTTCGCGGCGTCGTCGGTGGTGTCGATCTCGCGGGCCCGGAAGAGCGCCGTGACCACGGCGAATCCGACCGCCATCTCGACGGCCATCGCGGTCACCGCGAAGACGATCAGTACTTGGCCCTCGGCGACGGGGGCGACGTGGTGCCAGACGGCGGCGGCGGCGAGGACGACCCCGCCCAGCATGAGTTCCAGGCCCATCATCAGCATGACCACGGACTGTTGCGTGAGGGCTCCGTAGAGGCCCACCGCGAACAGCGCGGCGGCCGGCAGGAGGACGAGTTCGAGCGTCACCTGGGGAGGCCTCCGCGTGCCGCGGGCTCGGCGGGACGGCCCCTCAGGTCGTCGCCGAACCGGTCGTACCTGCCCCGCCGGGTGGCCAACACCACCGAGGCGACGATAGTGGCGAAGAGGGCGAGGCCGAGCACCATCATGGTCAGCATCTGGCCGCCCATCAGGGAACGGCCGAGTTGTCTCGTGGGGTCCGGGGGGACGTCCCCCCTTCGGGAGGGCCACGGGGTGAGCAGCGCACCGGCGGCGAGGGCGACGAAGACCACTGCGGACAAGAGCGCCGCACCCCGCCGGTTGTGCGTCATGGACATCGGCGCGAGCCCGGCCGGGTTCATCATGAACATCACCATGAACGCCGCCATGAGGGCCATCTCGATGGTCATCATCAGCACGACGACCACCCCCAGGTAGTCCAGTCCGAGCAGCAGCACGTCGACGCCCACGCACAGCAGCGCCAGCAACAGCGCGTAGGTCGCTCGGGCCATGGAGTCGAATCGGAAGACCATGACCGCGGCCACGACGGCGAGCGTGGCCGCGACCCAGAAGGCCGGAACGTCGGACACCGAGAACGCCTCCCTCTCAACGATCCAGCACGGCGACGGCGACGAACAGCGCCTGCGCCAGGGTCAGGGGGATCAGGACCATCCAGGCGGGCTCCAGGTAGCGGTCCATGCGCGCAGTCGGCAGCACTCGGCGCGCCGTCACCAGCAGGGCGAGCACCGCCCCGGTCTTCAACAGGGTCCACGCCCACGCGGGCAGCAGCGGTCCGTGCCCACCACCGAGGAAGAGCGGCACGCTGAACCCGGCCGTCGTCACGAGCAGCATCCACCGGCCGCCGAGCAACAGCAGTCGGTCCACCCCGCCGAGTTCGACGGCGACACCACTCGCGATGTCCCGACCGAGCGGGTGCCCGAACGGTCCCCAGAAGGACATGCCGAGCGCGCTCAGCAGGTAGACGACGAAGGCCACGGGCATCCACACCACGAACCACAGGCCGGACTGGGCCGCGACGACGTCCCCGACCCGGAGGGACTCCGCTCCCAGGGCTGCGGTGGTGAGAGCGAACATGTGCGGCAACTCGTAGGCGAGTCCCTGGGCGAGGAACCGGTACCCCCCGATCATGGAGAGCGTCGAGTTCGGCCCCCAGCCGACCAGCCAGACCCCCGCCCAGGCCAGCGCCTCCATGGCGTTGAACCAGACGACGCCGACGGTCGGATCGGTCACCGAGGTGAAGCCCCAGGGCAGGACCGCGCAGGCGAGCACGGCGGCCACGGGCACCACGGCGGCGCCCAGCCGGGTCAGCGCGGTGTCCGCGGCCGTCGTCCGTCGAGGTCGCCGCGCGAACAGGCGCACCGTCGCTCTCAGCGGGGTGGCTGCCCGGGACACGGCGTCCCGCGCCCCCCGAGCGGGACCGCATCGCGCCGAAGCGGCCAGGAGCGCGTCGACGGACGCCGCGCAGCACGCCGCCGCCGCCAGCGCGAAGGGGAGGACCACCGCGGCCCACAGCGGCGCGGCCTCAGCCATGGGGCGTCTCGGGACGATCCGGCGAGGAGGTCAGTTCGTCCAGGTCGGGGTCGAGACTTGCCACGATGATCCGGGCGGCGGCGAAGTCCACGCCCGCGAGGAGTCCGGGCAGCACCCCGAGGAGTGCCGCGGACGGCGGCCGGGCGGGGTCGAGCACGCCGCGAGGGCCCGAGGCACCGCCGCCGGTTTCCGGAGCGCGCGGGTCGTCCAGGTCGGCGCCGAAGCGCTCGACCTCGGCCATCCAGACGAGGAGGCGGTCGTGGGAGTCCCCGTCCGCCACCAGCGCCGGACCGGTGACTCCGGCGGCCCGTGCCCGCCGCCGCGGCAGGGGTCCGACACCCGCCAGGGCCCGACGCACCGTCCGGGAACGGGCCACCCGTCGGGTGGTGGCGCGCAGCTCGCCGACGATCCGCGCGCTCGGCGCCCCGGCGAGCACGGTGTCCCGCGACCTTCGACACCGCGCGGCCAGGGTGTCGCATCCGGTGACGGCCAGCAGTCGCGCCGCGCTGTCCAGATGAGCCGCGCAGCACCGGCGCGCCACCTGCCCGCGCGTGACGAACGAGCCGCCACTCGCGGCGTTCAGCGCCGGCTCGTCCCAGAAGGGCGCCCGGCCGGCCGGGAGGACGACACGGCCGACGGCACACCGAGTGTCCGTCTCGGCGGTCTGTACGAGATCCCCCTGAAGGGTGAGCCGCAGGACCAGACCCGCGGGCCAGTCCGGGAGGGCCGGACCCAGCGTGAGCCGGAGGCGGTCGAGGCGGAGACCGTCGCGGTCGTCGCCCCGTCGTGCCGTTTCCGGCTCCCCGTCGTCCGACGGGGCGGGCCGGTAGGCGAGCGGAGCGGTGCCGAGCAGGCTGGTGGCCGTGTCCAGCAGGTCGGCGGCGCGGCCCGCGGCGGGCACGACGACCCGCGAGGCCGGACTCGGCACGGCCGCGCCCAACCGGTCCAGCCAGGGCAGGTCCCGGTGGGTGGGGACGCCGCAGACGACGAGCAGGTCGGCGTCGGCCGGGGTGTCGGCCGCGGGCAGGCCACGACGGCACAGCTCGGCCTCGACCGCGAGCCGGGACGCTGTGCCCCCCGGCAACGCCACCGCCAGGACCGTGGGTCGACGTGCGGCGTACCGCAGCAGCGCGCTCCTCACGCCCATCGGAGGGCGCCCTCCCGCCAGGCGTACGTCACTCCCGCGAAGAGGATCGCGAGGAAGAGGAACATCTCGACGACGGCAGCGGTGCCGACCTCGGAGACCACTGTCACCCACGGGTACATGAAGAGCATCTCCATGTCGAAGGCCAGGAACATCATGGCCACGGGGTACCAGCGAACGTGGTAGCGGCAGAACGCGTGATCGACGGGAGCGTGTCCTCCCACGAAGGGGGTCGTGCGCAGCGGCTCGCGGTCGACCGCGAGCCATCGACCGAGCCCGTGGAGGAGCAGGATTCCCGCGCCCACGACGCCGAGCAGCACGAGGATCGGCCGCCAAGCGTCCATGTCGGGCCCTCCGTCCTCGCTGACCGGGGCCCATCATGGCCGCCCGGGCGGAGCGGATCACGGAGACACGACCGGAGGTGTCCCACAACCGGGCCGGTGGACACGGAAGGCCCACGAGACGGGGTACGGGACCGAGGTACGCCTGTGCGGCGGCCTCTCCTTCTCCTCCACCGGCGCCGCAGGCGGGTCCGGGACAAGCGAGGGCGGAACGCCCCCGCGAGACATCGCTCGCGAAGGGCGCTCCGCCCGTCCCCCCCGGCGGTCGGCCCGCCGGGCGGGGACTACCTAGGCCGCTTCGGTCGGCGCCCAGCGGGGCTCGCGCTTGCCGCCACCGTGGTCGCCTCGACCTCCGTGGTCGCCCTTTCCGCCGCCGTGGTCGCCTCGGCCACCGTGATCACCCTTGCCGCCGTCGTGGCCGTGCTTCCCCTTCTTCTCGTTGGCCAGCTCGACCTCGACGAGGTGGTTGACGGCGTCCAGCTCGTAGGGGCCCGTGACCGGCTGGGAAGGCAGCCTGTACCCCTTGGGCACGGCCGTCTCCAGGAGGTAGTACGTGCCCGGCTCGAGGTCGCCGAACACACACTCTCCCTGCCCGTCGGTGACGCACTCGGAGACCAGGAGGTCCGGGTCCGCGCCGTCCGTCTGCAGCCCCGGGACACCGTTCGTCTCCCGCCACGCCTCGAACACCGCGCTCGGGAGCGGGTTGCCGGTCTTCGCGTCGGTCTTGAGGAGTTCGATCGTGCCCGTGAGCACCTGCTCGGCGACATTACGAGCCGTCACCGACACCCCCGACTCCACGTTCTCCTCCGTCAACACCAACGGACCGAACACCGCCGGATCCGGCAACACATACCCCACCGGAGCCACCGTCTCCAACCAGTAGTACGTACCCAACTCCACCTCACGGGCACACACCCCATCCACCCCCGTCACACACCCATCCACCATCGAGTCCGGATCCCCACCACCCGTCTGCAACCCCGGAACACCATTCGTCTCCCGCCACAACTCGAACTCCCCACCCTCCAACGGACCCCCACCATCCGCATCCACCTTCAACACCCGCACCTCACCGGTGGTCGGCCGGGTGTCGGAGTCGCACTCCAGCTCGGCGTCGAAGGGGTGGTAGTGGATCTCGCCGGCGGTCGCCTCGCCGATGGGGCCGGCCACGAGCTCCCGGGTGACGACGTCACCCTCGATGTTGGAGGGCGCCAGGTCGGTCAGGAGTGCGCGGGGGGCGTAGACGGTGCCCTCAAGGGTGTCGCCGCTCTCGATGGTGATGTCGGTGGCGTCGGCGAAGTTCCACAGGATGTACGGGGCCTGGACGCCCGACACCCCGGCCATGTTGGGCGTGGTCCAGGCGAACTGGCCGGCGTCCCCGGTGGTGTCCACCGCGATGAGCAGAGGCGTGTCCCCGGTCGGCGGGTTCAGGAACGTGAGGATGGAGATGTTGTTCAGCTGGTCACCGGTCAGGCGGAGGACGTTGGTCTGTCCTGCCTGGAGCTCGATGGCGACGTTGGATCCCGGCGGGAGGTTCTCCGGGTCGGGGATCGGGTTCCCGTTCGGGTCGAGCAGGGTCACGGTGTTGGCGCAGCCGGCCATGAGGTCGGCCCGGTCGCGGTAGTCGGCGAACAGGCCCGCGAAGTCCATCAGGCCGCCCTGCGCCACGGAGGCCGGTTGCTGCTGGGTTGTCAGCTCGATGCGTGGCGCGGACTCGTAAGGGGCCCCGTCGGCCACCACTCTGGTGTTGACGCTGGCGTTGTTCATGTCCTGGATCAGCGCCTGACTGCCGGTCATGTCGCCGATCTTGACGTATCCGTTCTGCAGGACACGGAGGACCCCGTCGGGACTGCTGTCCGGGTGATTGAAGGCGCCGCCGACCAGGAGGGCGGTGGGTTGGGCGTCGCCGCCGGCGAAGAATCCGCCCGGCGTGATCAGGGCGACGTTGTAGTTGTTCCCGATGGTGAGGTCTCCGCCCACGGCCACCGGGCCCTCCGACTCGGTGCTGCCGAGCGTGGCGTCTCCCTCGGTCACCACCCCGAAGCCGTTGCCCCCGTCGACGGGGTTGCCGATGAGGACGGGAACGCGGGCTTCTGCCCACGCCTGTCCGCCGTACAGGGCTCCGGTCAGGAGACCGGAGCAGCAGACCGCGGCGGCGGCGCGGAGCATACCCCGAGGGATCACCCTGGGTCGCATTCGGCGACTGTGTGTAGTGGTTCGCATGTTGGCGAATATACGAAGAGCGGACTCTCGCGGCATCCGGTTGCCGAGGCCACCGGAGGCGCCGGTGCGGGCGAACGGGTGAACCCGAGACCGAGGATGCCGACGCTAGGTCGCGCTCCCAGGGGAATCACGGGGCGGACCCCGAGGCGACGGGCCCTCGGCACGCCGTCGGGGCGGGGGTGTGCCGCCGCGCGGGCGATGGGGTTCGGGGCGACGATCGGTGCATGGCTGCCCTGGTGCCGGTCCTCTTCGCGCTGCTCGCCGCGTTCAGCAACGCCCTCGCCACCGTGCTGCAGCGAAGGGCGGCCCTGACGGTGCCACGGTCACGGGGGTTCCGGCCCTCGTTGGTGTGGGATCTGCTCCGGCGCCCGATCTGGCTGGTCGGCATGGCGGCCGTCGTCGTCGCCGGGGCCGGACAAGCGGCGGCCCTCGCGACCGGGCCCCTGGCCTTGGTCCAGCCGCTGTTCGTCCTGGAACTGCCGATCGCCCTCCTGCTGGCCTCCCTGATCGCCCGGCGCGGGCTGCCCCCGGCGGTCTGGGCCGCGGTGGCCGGGGTGGTCTGCGGGCTCGGTCTGGCACTCGTCGCGGCGGCCCCGAGCGGCGAGGACATCCACGTGTCGCTCGCTCGCTGGATGCCCGTCCTCGCCGCCTGTGTCGGAACGGTCCTGGCCTTGGCCGCGGCCGGACTGCGACGACCGGTGGGCATGGCGCGCGCCGGCTGTCTGGGAGCGGCCACGGCCGTCTCCTACGCCCTGACCGCGGCGCTGATGAAGGACGCGATGTACGTCCTGGACACCGGGGGAATCACCGGGTTCCTGACCGCCTGGCAGACCTACGCCTTCGCCGCGGCCGGGGTGGCCGCCGTGCTCCTGCTGGAGCACGCGATGCAAGGAGGTCCGCTCGTCGCCTCCCAGCCCGCCCTGACCCTGGGGGACGCCGCGGTCAGCCTGACCCTCGGTGTTCTGTTGTATCGGGAGGAACTGCGGACCGGCGGATGGTGGGTGCTGCCCCAGGTGATCGGGGTCTCCCTGGTCGTCGGTGGGGTCGTGGTGCTGGCCAGACGCGGCGCCCGCACGCGCCCGGACGGGTGAGGGCGGCCTCTCCCGCGGGCTTCGGGACGCCGCGCCACGTCGCACGGCGCCCTCCGTCGCCGCGGCGCCGCCGGACCGAGCGGCGGCACCAGTCGCACGGGCGGGCGGAGCGCCCGCCGCCCTCCCCGGACGCGGGAGGGCAGGCGGTCGGTCAGCCTCCCCACGACCAGTCGGCCACCTCGGGGAGATCGACGCCGTGCTCCCTGATGTGGGTCTGGTGGCGCTGGCGGGTGTCCTGCATCCGCTGGCGGACGGCGGCGGCGGACACGGTCAGGCCCGGAACCCGGTCGACGACGTCCATGACGAGCCGGTAGCGGTCCATGTCGTTGCCCACCACCATGTCGAACGGCGTGGTCGTGGTGCCGATCTCCTTGTAGCCGCGCACGTGGAGGTGCCGGTGGCCCGCACGCCGGTAGGCGAGCCGGTGGATCAGCCACGGATAGCCGTGGTAGGCGAAGATCACCGGCTTGTCCCTCGTGAACAGGCCGTCGTACTCGAAGTCCGGCATCCCGTGCGGGTGCTCGGCGGCGGGCATCAGACGGGCGATGTCCACCACGTTGACCACCCGCACGGCCAGGTCGGGCAGGTGTCGCCGGAGCAGTTGGGCGGCGGCCAGCACCTCCTGCGTCGGGACGTCGCCGGCGCAGGCCAGGACGACGTCGGGTTCCCGGCCGCTCCGCTCCGTCCCGGCCCACTCCCAGATCCCGGCGCCGCGAGCGCAGTGGGCGCGGGCCTGGTCCAGCGAGAGCCAGTCGAAGCAGGGCTGTTTGCCGGCGACGATCACGTTGACGTAGTCCCTGCTGCGCAGGGCGTGGTCGGCGACGGAGAGCAAGGTGTTGGCGTCCGGCGGCAGGTAGACCCGGACGGCCTCCGGGCTCTTGTTGAGGATGTGGTCGACGAAACCGGGGTCCTGGTGGGAGAAGCCGTTGTGGTCCTGCCGCCAGACGTGCGAGGTGAGCAGGTAGTTGAGGGAGGCGATGGGAGCGCGCCACGGCAGTCGCCGGGTCACCCGCAACCACTTGACGTGCTGGTTGACCATCGAGTCGACGATGTGCACGAACGCCTCGTAGCAGGAGAACAGGCCATGTCGGCCGGTCAGCAGGTAGCCCTCCAGCCATCCCTGGCAGGTGTGCTCGGACAGGATCTCCATGACCCGACCGTGCCGGTCGAGGTTCTCGTCCACGGCCAGGGTCCGCTCCTGCCAGGCCTTGCCACTCGCGTCGTAGACCGCCTGGAGTCGGTTGGAGGCGGTCTCGTCCGGGCCGACGAGGCGGAAGTCCCGCCGCTCGGCCGTGGCCGCCATGACGTCCCGGAGCAGCTCTCCGAGGACGCGGGTCGGTTCGTGCGGCCCGGCGCCGGGCTTCTCCACCGGCACGGCGTACCTCTCCAACGGTGGCAGGGGCAGCTCCCGCAGCAGCAGACCGCCGTTGGCGTACGGGGTGGCACCGAGTCTGCGGGACCCCTCGGGCACACATGCCAGGACGGCGGGGCGGGGCGCGCCGTCCTCGTCGAACAGTTCCTCGGGTCGGTAGGAGCGGAGCCACCTCTCCAACTGTCGGAGGTGTTCCGGATTCTCCCGCACGCCGGAGAGGGGCACTTGGTGGGCCCGCCAGGTGCCGGCGACCGGGAGACCGTCCACCTCCGCGGGTCCGGTCCAACCCTTGGGGGTCCTCAGCACGATCATGGGCCAGCGGGCGAGATCACGGGCGCCGTCGACCCGGGCGGCCCGCCGGATCGCGGCGATCCGGTCCAGCGCGGTGTCCATGGCCAAGGCGAGCGCCCGGTGCACGTCCTCGGGCTGGTCCCCGGTCACCTGGATCGGGTCGTGGCCCAGCCCGCGCAGGAAGTCGTCCAATTCGGACTCGGAGAGACGGGCGAGCACCGTCGGATTGGCGATCTTGTAGCCGTTCAGATGGAGGATCGGCAGCACCGCGCCGTCGTGGACCGGGTCGAGGAACTTGTTGGAGTGCCAGGAGGCGGCGAGCGGGCCGGTCTCCGCCTCTCCGTCCCCGACGACACATGCGACCAGCAGGTCGGGGTGGTCGAACGCGGCGCCGTAGGCGTGCGAGAGAGCGTAGCCGAGCTCGCCTCCTTCGTGGATGGAGCCGGGGGTCTCGGGAGCCACATGACTCGGCACGCCGCCCGGGAAGGAGAACTGTCGGAACAGCCGGGCCATGCCCTTGGCGTCCCGAGTGACGTCGGGATAGGTCCGCGTGTAGGAGCCCTCCAGCCAGGCGTTGGCCAGGACCGCGGGGCCGCCGTGGCCCGGTCCCCAGACGCAGAGGGCGTCCAGTCCCCTGGCTCGGACGACCCTGTTGAGGTGGGTGTGGACGAGATTCAGCCCGGGGGTGGTGCCCCAGTGGCCGAGCAGTCTGGGCTTGACGTGCTCCGGACGCAGCGGTTCCGTCAGCAGCGGGTTCGCCATCAGGTAGATCTGGCCGACGGCGAGGTAGTTCGCGGCGCGCCAGTGGGCGTCCAGGGCACCGAGTTCCTCGTCCGGCAGCGCCGCCGGCTGCCGGGGCTGATCGACGGGCATCCGGCGTTCCTTTCTGGTCGGGGCAACGGCCGATGGAAGGTGCCGGCGGGCCGGCTCCCACTGCCGCATCCCACCACCTTGTAGGGGGCGAGTGGGCTGCCGACAGGGCCGTTGGGGTCACATGGTGCGGAGGTCGAACGAAAAGGCACCTTGCCGAAGGCGACGCCGGTCGAGGGAGCCGATCCGCGCGCCCTCCAGGTCGGTGCGGGGTCGGCGGGAGCCGGTCCCGGTATCGGACCGTTGTTGCGTACACGGGTGCGGGACGGCAGGCTTGCGAGGGTGGCAACCCTCCTGATCGTCCACCACACGCCGTCCCCCAACTGCCAGGCCATGCTCGAAGCCGTGGTGTCGGGAGCCACCGCCCCCGAGATCGAGGGGGTACGGGTGGTCCGGCGGGCCGCGCTCGCCGCCACCGCGTCGGACGTGCTGGAGGCGGACGGCTACGTGCTGGGCACACCCGCGAACCTCGGCTACATGTCCGGCGCGCTCAAGCACTTCTTCGACCAGATCTACTATCCCTGCCTGGACGAGACCCGCGGTCGCCCCTTCGGGTTCTACGTGCACGGCGGCAGCGACACAACGGGCGCCGTGCGGGGGATCGAGACGGTCGCCACCGGGCTGGACTGGCGCCTGGGGACGCCCGCGGTGACGGTGACCGGAACACCCGGCAAGGCGGAGCTTGACGCCTGCTGGGAACTGGGGGCGGCCTCGGCGGCCGGTCTGACGGACTGAGGGTCAGAGGGCACAGGTCCGCGCCACGGACCGGCCGGGAACCCGGCCGCCCCACCCGACAGCGGCCGGGGTCGGGGCTCCCGGCCCGGCCGTGGCCGATGCCCGACCGTACATCCCGTCACGGGCGAGATCGATGTCCGCGACCCTCGGTGTCGCGACGCGGCCCGGGTCGGCGGGCGAGACACGACATCTCGTCCGCCGACCCTTGGACCTCGGCCGATCACGCGTGGCTACGCCGGGTACGCAGCAGGAGGACGACGCCGGCAGCCACCAGCACGCCGCCGACGGCGCCGGGCCACAGGCCGAGTCCGGAGCCGGTCTCGGCCAGTCCCCCTCCGATGGGCTCGTCGACGGCCTCACGGGCGCCCTGTGGTTCGAGCGCGGAGTCCCGCTCCTCGCCACCGGCCGGTGCCGGGGCCGCTTCGGACGCCTCCACGGCGGCGTCCTCGTTCCCGGCCCCGGCGGGCTCCCCACCGGCGGGCGACTCGTCCCGGGCGGAGCCGGCGTCGGCCTCTTCGGCTTCGGCTTCGGCTTCGGCTTCGGCTTCGGCTTCGGCTTCGGGGAGGTCACGTCGGTCCGGGGCGTCGGTGTCCACCGCGTCGCCGGATTCGGGGCTCTCCGAGTCCGCGCCGGCATCGGCCCCGTCACGTGCCGCCGGCGGGTTGCGATCCGCTCCGGGGTCGACGTCGGAGGCCCCGCCGTCCGCGCCGGGTTCGGCTCCGCCCCTCTCGGGGTCTGGGCCCGGCTCCTGCCCCTGCTCCTGCTTCGGGTCCTGCTTCGGGTCGTCGGCGGCATCCAGGATGTCGGCGTCGTCCTTCGGGGCGCCCTCGCCGTCGTCGCCGCGGGCGGGCTCGTCGCCGCCCACACCGCAGTCCCGGCCACTGTTGATGCAGTCGACCATCTCCTCCATCAACTCCGTCTCGAAGACGTTGACGAAGTCCCCGTGGTCGGTGACCGGCTTGTGCAACTGCTCGGGGAAGGAGTCAACGGCGAACAGCGGAGCGGTTCGGCCGCCGTCTTCGAGACTCGGGGCGTCAACGTCGTAGACGACCCGCTGGACCAGCTGCGGAATGGGCCGGAAGCCCTCCGGGCAGGATCCGTCCTCCCGGGTGAAGGCCACGTGCGTGCGATGATTGGCGCTGTCGATGTTCCGTCCGTCCCAGCAACTCTGGAAGTCGAAGGTGCGGACGACGTCGCTGCCCTCGGGGCAGAGCGGGTACCGGTCCGTCACCTGACGTTCCTCGAAGCCGGTGCAGCTCCACGACGCGTTGGCGTTGTCGGTCCCGTTGAGGAACGCCTTGGCGTCGCCAGTGATGATGCGCAACAGGCGCGGCATCGCCGTGACCTCTCCCGTGGGGTTGCCGACGAAGGTGAGCGTCACCTCCTTCGGGGTGACGATCTCGCCGACGTTCCCCTCCAGCCCCCCGCCCGGCGCGTCCGCGTCCTGTTCACGGGTGCCGTTCTGGAGGCGCAACACCGGCCAGTAGTACGACGACTTGTCACCGGGGTCGACACAACTCGTCTCGGCTGCGGCCAGGTCCTCGTCACTGGAGAACGCGTCGTTGTCCTGGTTGCCGATGTAGTCGTGGAAGTGGTGCGCGCCGTTGGCGACCCCCGGAGCCACGATGATGTTGTCCGAGTTGAACAGCCCGTTCGCGTTGACACCGCAGTCGGTGGTGAAGGTGCCGCGCGAGGCGTCGGGGCCTTGCCGGGGCTCGCGCGTGTCGGGTTCGACCGTGGTGATGTCGACGTAGTCCGCGGCGACGGGACCGTTGCCTGCCTGGCCTCCGTTGCCCGGACCCTCGGCGCCCTCCTCGACGCCGGTCGGCTCCTCCGATGGGTCCTGGCCGGCCCCGCTCTCCTCACCGTCCGTCTCCTCGGCCCCTTCTCGCGGGGCTACCTCGGTACGCCGGAGATCGCACTCGGCGAAGGCGTCAAGGCCCTCGGGGCGCTCCCCCGAGGACGCGATGGCCGCCGTGATCCGTTCGATGGTCGCGGAGCGTTCCTTTCGGAGGGGACCGAGGAGGGCCTCCTCGTCCAGGGCTCCCTCGTCCGAAGCCGCCGCCGCGCGTTGAAGTTCCCGATAGGCCGTGGCGACCTGCTCGTCCAACTCGGCCAGTCTGGTGTCGACTTCCGGACGCGCTTCCTCGGGAACCGAGGTGAGGCGGGTTCCCAGGTCCGGACAGTCGACTGTCGCGGCCACCCCGGAAGCGCCCAATGGCACGGCGCCCTCGGCATCGGGTTCGGTCGCGGAGGCGTACACGTTGACGGCCACCAGGCCGCCCCCGCCGAGTATGAGTGCGACCGCCGCAGAGGTCGCTCGTCGTGCGCCGGTGGGGCGTCTGCGCCTGTTCTGTCCCAAGGCGTGCTCCTACGTCGTGCGGTGCGGTGTGGGGGGGTGCCCCGTGTTTCCTACGGTGCACGGCCCCCCGATGTTCAACACTCGCGCCGATTCGACGAGATCTCCCCGGGATCTCCCGACTTCCTCCCTGTCCGGGACGGCGCGACGGCGGGGGTCCGCGCCGCACGGTGAGGGCCGCGGATGTCCACATCGGGAGGAGGCGGGCCTCGCCCGCTTCCGGTTCGGTGACCCTCCGCTGACCGAAGGTCAGCGTCCCGGCCCGGTGGCCGCGCCTTCCCGTCGACCGGCCTCGGGCGCGGAGCCCCGCACGGCGTCCCGAAGGCTCCGTTGGACGGCGATGGACACGGGAGGGGTGGTGGGCGGACGGACGACGAGCGGCGATGGCGCGCCGACGCCTGGTGCGGGGCGAGGCGGGTGCGAACATGCGGCCACCACGACCACGCGGGGAGGCAGGTGTGACCGACGGGCAACGGCCGCGGGCGGCCAGGGAGGTGTTCGACGCGCTGGGCGTCGCGTACGAGGAGGCGTACGGGAGTTCGCCGACGCACCGCCGGTCCGTGGAGTGGCTGACGGCCCGGCTCGCTCCGCGGAGCCGGGTACTCGACGTGGGATGTGGGACGGGGCGGCCGACGGCACGCGCTCTCGCCGACGCGGGGCACCTCGTCGTGGGGGTCGACGTGTCGCCGGTGATGGTGGAGCCGGCCACACGAGCGGTGCCGGACGCGGTGTTCCGGTGCGCGGACGTCCGAGACGTGTCGCCGGCCGAGGGGGCGTACGACGCGGTCTGCGTGTACTTCTCCCTGTCGCAGGTGAGGCGACGGGAACAGATCGACCTGATGGGGCGGTTGGCGGGCTCCCTGTCGCCGTCGGGGCTCCTGGTGTGGGCCACCGTGCCGGTCGACGGCGAGGACGTCGAGCACGTCTTCATGGGGCATCCGGTGCGCGTCTGCGGTTTCTCCGCCCGGGGGTGCGTCGCCCTCGCGGAGGACGTGGGGCTGCGGGTCCTGGAGCGGCTGGAGACGGTGTTCACACCGGCGGGTCCCTTCGCCGAGCCGGAGCCTCAGCTGTTCCTGCACTGTCGGCGAGGCGCGCGGAGGCCGGTGTGACGGCGGCGCGGTCCGACCGTCGCGGCGCCGGTCGGACCGGGCTCGACGCTCACGGACGCCGCCTGTTCGGGCACAGGACGCGCAAGGCGGAGGGGAGGACCCGGAGGGTGACCGGGAGGGAGGAGTCGACCTCGCCGTCCGCCCCGTAGGGCACCGGCCGGTCGGACTCGATCCGGACCTCCGTGCCGCGGACCACGCGCACTTGGGGGCGGCGCGTGTGAGCACCGGTCTCCAGTTCGCGCAGGACGGCGAAGAACGACCGGCGTGGCATGTCGTGGATCATCACGACGTCCAGCAGGCCGTCGTCGACGGCGGCGCCCGGGGCGACGAGTCGCCCCGCCCCGTAGTAGCCGGAGTTGGCGGCGACGACGGTGTACCCGGCGAAGGTGTGCTCCCGGCCGTCGACGGTGACCCGGTAGCGGGTCGGGCGCCGACGGGCGACGGCGCGCATGGCTCCGACGGCGTAGGCCGTGGCGCCGCGCAGGACACGGGAACGGTTGGCGTGGCGGTTCGCCAGGGCGTCGACGCCGGCGTAGACGCTCCCGAGGACCACGGCGCGGTCGTTGCCGGCGGCGACGACCTCCACGGTGTCCACCGCGCGGGGAGCGCCCTCCAGCAGGAGGCGTGCGAGGTCGTGGGTGTCGGTGGGCAGGGCCAGAGCGCGGGCGAAGTCGTTTCCTCGTCCCGCCGGGACGAGGCCGAGCGGCGTCGCGGTGCCGCTGAGCGCGCCGCCGACCGCTCCGGCCATGCCGTCGCCCCCGACGGCGAGGACGACTCGGCCGCGTTCTCCGGCCCGTCGGGCCAGCGCCCGGGCGTGTTCGAGGTCTCGGCTGTACTCGGTCTCCAGCCCGGCGCCCGCGTCCCGCAGCGGTCGGGCGACGCGCAGGAGGACTTCGGCTCCGGAGGAACGGCCGGCGGTCGGGTTGACGAGCGCCGTGAACTGTCGCATCGCGGTGCCTCCGGGCTTGGGTCGTACCGGACGGTCGTGCCGTGCCGGTGGCTGGACGGGCGCTGTCCCGCCCGGGGGGACAGGCGGCCGGCGGCCGGGTACGGGTGGAGCCTAGGCGTGCGGGGGCGAGGGCCGGTGGCCGGGTACCGGTGGAGCCCAGGCGCGCTGGGGCGGGCCCTCGGGCAGCAGCACCCCGGGGGCGAGCACGCCGTTCGGGTCGAGGCGTCGTTTGACGGCGCGCAGGGCCTCGACGCCGAGCGGCCCGATCTCGCGGGCGTACCAGTCGCGGTGGTCGGTGCCGATGCCGTGGTGGTGGGAGATGGTCCCGCCGGCGGCCAGGATGGCGTCGTTGGCCGCGTGTTTGGCTCTCCGCCAGTGCTCCGGCGGGTCCTCTCCCCGACCGCAGACGACCGTGAAGTACAGCGAGGCACCGTTCTCGTAGACGTGCGAGATGTGGCACATGACCAGTGGTGGGGTGCCGGCCTCGTCGAGGGCCCGGACGAGGGCGTCGCGGACGGCCGCGTACAGCCCCGGGAGGCGCGACCAGAACGTGGCGGTCTCCAGGGTCTCGGCCAGGGCACCGGCGTCGAGGAGGGCGTCGCGCAGGTAGGGCGCTTCGTACCGGCCGGCGGCCCAGCCTTCTCCCGGTTCGGTCCCGGCGAAGGTGCCTCCGTGGGCGGCCAGGACGTCGGCGGCCTCGGCACGGCGACGGGTGGTGTCGGTCTCGGCGCCCTCGAATCCGACGACGGCCAGGCATCCGCCGTCGGGCGGCGCGGCGAGGGTCCCGGGACGGGCGGGTCCGACGAGGGTCTCGGTCTCGTCGGAGAGCCTGAGGACGGTGGGGAGCGGTCCGTCCTGGGCCAGTCGGCGCAGCGCGGTGGTGCCCTCGGCGAAGGAGGCGAAGCGCCAGGCCTCGTAGCGGCGGGTCTGGGGGAGGGGGCGGACGCGGACGGTCACCGAGGTGATCACGCCGAAGGCGCCTTCGGAGCCGAGCAGGAGTTGACGCAGGTCGGGCCCGGCGGCCGAGCGCGGCGCGCGGCCCGTTTCGAGGGTGCCCTCGGGCGTGGCGACGGTGAGCCCGAGCACCATGTCGTCGAAGCGACCGTGACCGGCGGAGGCCTGTCCGCTGGACCGTGTCGCCGCGAATCCGCCGATGGTCGCCCACTCGAAGGACTGGGGGAAGTGGCCCAGGGTGAAGCCGTGCTCGGCCAGCAGCGCCTCCGCGTGAGGGGCGCGCAGACCCGCCTGGAGAGTGGCGGTGCGGGAGAGCGGATCGAGTTCGACCAGCCGGTCGAGTCGGCGCAGGTCCAGGGAGACGAACGGGGCCCTCGCGCCGGGGGCGAGTCCGCCGACGACGGAGGTGCCCCCTCCGAACGGGACCAGCGGCAGGCCGTGTTCGACGAGAGCGCGCAGCACGGCGAGGACCTCGGCGTGGTCGTCCGGGAGGATCACGGCCTCCGGCGCCTCGGAGGTGTCCCCGGCCCGCATCCGCAGCAGGTCGGTGGTGGACTTCCCGCGGGTGTGCCGGATCCGTGACTCGGGGTCGAGGCGCACCGCGTCCGTCCGGCCGCCGACGGCGGCCAGGAGGGCGCTGTGAGCGGCCTCGGGAAGGCGGGGTTCGGCGACCCGGGTCTCCTCCTGGGAAAGGGGGGTCGAGGCGGGGCACTCGACGCCGAGCCCTTGCCGCAGCAGGTCGGCCACGGTGTCCGGGAGCGAGGTCGCTCGGGCCGGGTCCCCCCAGCCGTTCCACAGCATGTCCATGCCTGCCGTCCTCATCGGTCGGTTCGACGGGTGTGCCGTGGCGCGCGCCCCGGACTCGGACGTTACACTGTGACACATGGCGCCTATTCGTCACAACCATCCGGGGCCCCGCACCACCGACGACGACGCGGTCCTCGACGCCGTGCGCGACTGCGTCCTGGCCGTGGGTGTCCGGCGCACGACCATGACCGACGTGGCACGCCGGGCCGGGGTGTCCCGGATGACGCTCTACCGACGGCGACCGGACGTGCGTTCCCTGGTCGGCGACCTGATGACAAGGGAATGGATCGCCGTGGCGACGGACGCGATGCCCACCCCCCGCCCCGGCACCGACGCGCGCGCCCGGCTGGTCGAGGGGCTGGTGGCGGGCGTTCAGGCGTTCCGCGCCCATCCGCTCTTCCGCAAGATCGTCGACGTCGACCCGGAGCTGTTGCTGCCCTATGTGCTGGACCGGCGGGGAGCGAGCCAGGAGGCGCTCCTGGAGCTGCTCGCCGAGTCGCTGCGCCAGGGCCACGCCGACGGCTCGGTGCGCCCGGGCCACCCCCTCCGCCAGGGACGGGCTCTGCTGCTCGTCGTCCAGTCCTTCGCGCTGTCCCTGCGCACCATGGCCGACGAGGGCGATCCGGAGCTGAACACCCCGGCGCTCCTCGGCGAACTGCGCCTCCTTCTGGAGAGGACACTGGCCCGGTGACCCCGCCGGCCCCCTCCCCTCTCACCGGGTCCTCGCTGTCCGCGGCGCGGCGCACCCGGGAGCTGCGCGAGGCGACCGACGGCCGGACGGTCGACGTCCTGGTCGTCGGGCTCGGGGCGACAGGCGCCGGGGCGGCGCTCGACGCCGCCGCACGCGGACTCGACGTGGTGGCGGTGGACGCCCACGATCTGGCGTTCGGCACCTCCCGTTGGAGTTCCAAGCTGATCCACGGCGGCCTGCGCTACCTCGCCTCCGGACAGCTCGACGTGGCCCGCGAGAGCGCGGTCGAACGCGGCGTCCTGATGGAACGCACCGCGCCGCACCTGGTCCGCGCACAGCCGTTCGTCCTGCCGCTGACCCCTCTCGTCTCCCGAGGCCGGGCCGCGGTCACCCGAGCCGGCCTGAAGGCCGGGGACGCCCTGCGGCTGACCGCCGGAACGGCACGCACCACCCTGCCCAGCCCCCGCCGACTGTCCGCCGACCGGACCCTCCGGCTGGCGCCCGCGCTGCGTCGCCCGGGGCTGCGCGGCGGTCTGCTCTCCTGGGACGGACGGCTCACCGACGACGCCCGCCTGGTCGTCGCCCTGGCGCGGACCGCCGCCGCGCGCGGGGCCAGGGTGCTCACCCGGACCCGAGTCCTGGAATTGTCCGACCGCGCCGCGCTGATCCGCGACGAACGGACCGGCGAGGAGGGGGAGATCCGTGCCCGCACGGTGATCAACGCCGCCGGAGTGTGGGCGGGCGAGTTGGTGGAGGGCCTCCGTCTCCGGCCCTCCCGGGGCACGCACCTCGTCCTGCGTTCCGCCCGGCTCGGCCCACTCCCCGCCGGTCTGCACATCCCGGTCCCCGGCGAGTCCGACCGCTTCGCGTTGGTCCTGCCACAGGGAGACGGACGGGTCTACGTGGGCCTCACCGACGAACCGGTCGACGGTCGGGTGCCAGACGTCCCCGAGGCGCCCGAGAGCGACATCGGGTTCCTCCTCGACGTCCTCGGGTCGGTCCTGGACACGCCCGTGCGGCGCGCCGACGTCGTGGGCGCCTTCGCCGGGCTGCGACCGCTGCTGGAGACCGCCGAGGGAGGGGGGCCGCCCGACGCCCGGCGTACGGCCGACCTCTCGCGTCGTCACGCCGTGCTCACCTCGCCCGAGGGCGTCGTCACGGTGGTGGGCGGGAAGATCACCACCTATCGGCGGATGGCGGAGGACGCCGTCGACGCCGCCGTGGCCGCCGGCGGCCTGCCGGCCGGCGCCTCGCCCACCCGCTCCCTCCCCCTGGTCGGCGCCGCCGACCAGGGGCGACTGGCGGCGACGCGGGCCCCGCGCGGACTGGTGCGCCGCTACGGAACCGAGGCGCCGGCGGTGCGGGACCTGGCCTCGCGGGACCCCGCGCTGGCGGACCCGGTGATCCCGGGGCATCCCGTGACCGGGGCCGAACTGCTCTGGGGTGTCCTGCACGAGGGCGCCCTGGACACGGACGACCTGCTCGATCGGCGCAGCAGGATCGGGCTGGTCTCCGCCGACCGGGCCGACGCGCTGGAGGCCGCCCGCTCCGTCCTCGCCGCGGGCCTCGACCGGGAGCGGTGAGGCCGCGCGTCGGCGTCCTCCGGGCGCGGCCCCACGTGGGTGGGGCCCGCGCCCGGGAACGGGGTCAGAGGTCGGATTCGGCGTCCCCCGCTGCCCGGCGCACGCTGTCCTCGACCTCGCGCAGCGAGCCGCCTCCCCCGCGCGCGTAGTCCGCCATCGCGCCGCTCGCGTCACGGTCCAGATCCCGCCAGGCGCGCACCGCGGTCTCGTAGGTGTCCGACTGGACGGAGGTCCATCCGCCGCGGGCGGGCGGACCGTACCGGTCGCGGAGTTCCCGCACCCGGCTCCGCGCCTGCTCGGCCGCGCGGCGCTTTTGGACGAGTTCCTCGAAGGAGTGGACCACGACAGCACCGTACTCGGCACGGTGCCCGCGCGCGCGCCGCGCGAGCCCCGCCGGCGTTCCCGTCTCGGCGGGGGCTCGACGCCGGAGTACGACAGCGCGGCGGCGCGCGGAAAGGCGTGGCGGCGCGCCCCGGCCGCCACCGCGTCCCGGGGCCTCGCGCCACCCGGACGGACCTGTCGGCGCCGCCCCTGTCCGGTCTCGGCGCACCCGATCGGGTGCGACCGGCGGACGGCCCGGGCCCGGAGGCGATCCCGCTCGCCGCGCCCCCCGGGCCGGGCTCCCTGCGGCCGTGCGGTGCCGGGGTCGGGCGAGGCATCGGGGCCTCGGGGCTTCCGGATGTCCCTCGCCGCACCCGTGCCGGCGGTGTAGACAAGAGAACATGGTCCGGATAGTGGGTCGATCGGGAGCGCGGTCAGCCCGTCGTCCCGGCGGCCCCGCCGCGGGACGACAGCGGGCGGAGCCGCGCCCGAGCCGCGAGTGGGCCTCGCGGGTCCGGTCGGCCCTGACCGGGCGCAGCGTCGCCGCGCAGGTGTTCGTCCTCCAGGTCGTCGTCACGCTGCTGCTGGTGGCCGCGGCGGTGATCGCGCTGGTGCTCCAGGCGCGGCACGACAGCGGTATGGAGGCCCGCAACCGGTCCGTCGCCGTCGCCGAGACGTTCGCCAACTCCCCCGGGATCGTCGCGGCACTGCGCAGCTCCGACCCGACGGCGGTGTTGCAACCGCACGCGGAGGCCGCGAGCGAGGCGGCTCACGTCGACTTCATCGTCGTGATGAACACCGACGGCATCCGTTACACCCACCCCGAGCCCGACCGCATCGGCAGGATGTTCATCGGGACCATCGAGCCCGCCCTGGAGGGCGGCGTCGTCACCGAGGAGATCGACGGCACCATCGGCAGGCTGGTACAGGCGGTCGTGCCCGTGATGTCCTCAGGGGAGGTGGTGGGACTGGTGTCGGCCGGTATCACGGCCGAGAGCGTGGGAGTGTCCGCCGACCGCCACCTGCCGCTCGTGCTCATCGCGGCGGGGGTCGGACTCGTGCTGGCCACCGGCGGCACCGCCCTGGTCAGCCGGAGGCTGCTGCACCAGACCCACGGCCTGGGCCCGCACGAGATGACCCGGATGTACGAACACCACGACGCCGTCCTGCACGCCGTGCGGGAGGGGGTCCTCATC
Organism: Streptomyces sp. HSG2; assembly: GCF_016598575.1. Taxonomy (NCBI): domain Bacteria; kingdom Bacillati; phylum Actinomycetota; class Actinomycetes; order Kitasatosporales; family Streptomycetaceae; genus Streptomyces; species Streptomyces sp. HSG2. The sequence goes on along the minus strand of NZ_CP066801.1, from coordinate 4,955,395 downwards.
GTCGGTGACCACGGCCGTCTGCTGCTCGCCAACGACGAGGCACAACGTCTCCTGGACCTCCCCGCCGACAGCACGGGTCGGCACGTCGACGACCTCGGGCTGACCGCCGACACCGCCGCCCTGCTGGTCTCCGGGCGGGTCGCCACGGACGAGGTGCACCTGGTCAGGGACCGGCTGCTGGTGATCAACCAGCGCCCGACCCATCTGCGCGGGGGCCCGGCCGGCAGTGTGGCGACGCTGCGCGACTCCACCGAACTGCGGTCGCTCTCGGGCCGGGCGGAGACCGCGCGGGAGCGCCTGGACATGCTGTACGACGCGGGAGTGGGCATCGGCACCAGCCTGGATGTCTCCCGGACCGCCGAGGAACTGGCCGAACTGGCCGTGCCGCGCTTCGCCGACTTCGTCGGCGTGGACCTGTACGACGCCGTGCTCGCCGGGGCCCAGCCGGAACCGGGCAGCACACTGCGCCGCTGCGCGCTCGGCGGGGTGCGCCAGGACGCTCCCCTCTATCCGGTCGGCCATCACCTGCGGTTCGTCGCCAGTTCCCCGCAGGGGCACAGTCTGCGCACCGGCCGGCCCGTGCTGGAGCCCGACCTGACCCGGGCCCACGGATGGCAGGCCCAGGACATGGAGCGCACGGCGCAGGTCGTGGAGTACGGAATCCACTCGCTGATCACGGTGCCGCTGCGGGCGGGGAGCCTGGTCCTGGGTGTGGTGAGCTTCTGGCGCTCGGACAAACCCACTGCCTTCGACGCGGACGAGCTGGCCCTCGCCGAGGAACTGGTGGCGCGAGCGGCGGTATCCATCGACAACGCTCGCCGGTACACCCGGGAACACAGCATGGCGGTCACCCTGCAGCGCAGTCTGTTGCCCCGGTCGCTGCCGGAGCAGAACGCCCTCGACATCGCCTACCGCTACCTGCCGGCCCAGGCCGGGGTGGGCGGGGACTGGTTCGACGTGCTGCCGTTGTCCGGCGCGCGGGTCGGGCTGGTGGTCGGCGACGTCGTCGGCCACGGGCTGCACGCGGCGGCGACCATGGGCCGGCTGCGGACCGCCGTGCACAACTTCTCCTCGCTCGACCTGCCCCCGGACGAACTCCTCACGTTGCTGGACGAACTGGTCGGCCGCATCGACCAGGACGAGGCACTGGCGGGCGGCACGGCGCCCGTCACCGGCGCCACCTGCCTCTACGCGATCTACGACCCGGTTTCCCGCACTTGCGCGATGTCCCGCGCCGGTCATCCGCCGGCGGCGATCGTGCTGCCCGACGGAACCGTCGACCTCCCCGACGTGCCGGCCGGTCCACCCCTCGGGCTCGGCGGTCTGCCCTTCGAGACGGCGGTACTGGAGCTGCCGGAGGGCACCCGGCTCGTGCTCTACACCGACGGTCTGGTCGAACACCGCCATCTGGACATCGACACCGGACTGGAGGACCTGCGCGGGGCGCTGCTGGCGAGCGGCCCTTCGCCCGAGGAGACGTGTCGTACGGTGCTGGACGCCCGGCTGCCCACGCGACCGAGTGACGACGTGGCGCTGCTGGTCGCCCGGACCAGGGCCCTCGACCCCGACCATCTGGCCGAGTGGCCGGTTCCTAACGATCCGGTGGCCGTCGGCGAGATCCGTGCTCGGGTGGCCCGTCGCCTGGCGGAGTGGGGTCTGGAGGAACTGGCCTTCACCACGGAGCTGATCCTGAGCGAACTGGTGACCAACGCGATCCGGTACGGCGCCGAGCCCATCAACGTGCGCGTGCTGCGGGATCGGAGTCTGATCTGCGAGGTGTTCGACAGCACCAACACCTCGCCACACCTGCGCTACGCGGCCATGACGGACGAGGGCGGACGCGGCCTGTTCCTGGTGGCGCAGCTCGCCGAGCGGTGGGGCACGCGCTACACCCCGGAGGGCAAGGTCATCTGGGCCGAGCAGCCGATCCCGTGAGCCGCGCCCGCCCGGCCCGACGGCACCGGACGACGCCCGGGCCGAGCAGGGCGCGCCTCGGGGTCACGCGCGCGGGGCCCCGGCATACGACCTTGTTGTGAGTCCATAGGATGGACCCCCCTGCCGACTTAGGGTTGCCTCAGCTTAAGCTTCCCGTGGAGTCGCTCCGTCACCGCTCGAAGGGAACCTGATCATGCCCCGCCCGCTGCGGGTAGCCATCGTCGGCTCCGGTCCGGCCGGAATCTACGCCGCCGATGCCCTGCTCAAGTCCGAGGTGGCCGCCGATCCCGGCGTGTCCATCGACATCTTCGAGCGCATGCCCGCCCCGTTCGGTCTGATCCGCTACGGCGTCGCCCCCGACCACCCGCGGATCAAGGGCATCATCACCGCCCTGCACCAAGTGTTGGACAAGCCCCAGATCCGACTCTTCGGCAACGTCGACTATCCGTCCGACATCACCCTGGACGACCTTCACTCGTTCTACGACGGTGTGATCTTCGCCACCGGCGCGACCGCCGACCGGGCCCTGTCCCTCCCGGGGATGGACCTGGAGGGGTCCTACGGCGCCGCCGACTTCGTCTCCTGGTACGACGGGCACCCCGACGTGCCCCGCACCTGGCCGCTCGACGCGGAGAGAGTGGCGGTTCTCGGTGTGGGCAACGTCGCCCTCGACGTCGCGCGCGTCCTGGCCAAGACGGCGGACGAACTGCTGCCGACGGAGATCCCGCCGAACGTGCACGACGGCCTCGCGGCGAACCGGGCCAAGGAGATCCACGTCTTCGGGCGACGCGGTCCGGCCCAGGCGAAGTTCAGCCCGATGGAACTGCGGGAGCTGGACCACTCCCCCAACATCGAGGTGATCGTCGACCCCGAGGACATCGACTACGACGAGGGGTCCATCGCGACCCGTCGGGGCAACAAGCAGACCGACATGGTGGCCAAGACCCTGGAGAACTGGGCCATCCGCGATGTCGGGGACCGCCCGCACAAGCTGTACCTGCACTTCTTCGAGTCCCCGACGGAACTGCTCGGCGAGGACGGCAGGGTGGTCGGGCTGCGTACCGAGCGTACGGAGCTGGACGGCACCGGCAACGTCAAGGGCACCGGCCGGTTCAGGGACTGGGACGTCACGGCGGTCTACCGCGCCGTCGGGTACCTCTCCGACCGTCTGCCCAAGCTGCCCTGGGATCTGGAGACCGGCACCGTGCCGGACCGAGGAGGCAGGGTCGTCCGCGAATCGGGCGAGCACCTGCGCTCCACCTACGTCACCGGTTGGATCCGGCGAGGCCCGGTCGGGTTGATCGGCCACACCAAGGGGGACGCCAACGAGACGGTGGCCTCGCTGCTCGACGACCACGCCCAGGGCAGGTTGCGGGAACCGAACTCGCCGGCCCCGGAGGCGGTCGACGCCTTCCTGGCCGAGCGCGGTGTCCGACACACGAGCTGGGACGGTTGGTACCGCCTGGACGCCGCCGAGAGGGCCGCCGGCGAGGCCCAGGGACGCCAACGCGTCAAGATCGTCGAGCGGGAGGACATGCTGCGGGAGAGCGGCGCCTGATCCCACGGGTGGTGCCGGTGGCCGCCGGCCACCGGCACCACCCTCGCTCAGACCTCCAGGTCGGCCTCGATCCGTCGCAACTGGTGCCGCGCCATCGCCAGATTGGCCCGGCTCGAATCGAGCACCAGATACAGGAACAGGCCGTTGCCGCCCCGTCCCTTCATGAGTCGGATGAGGTGGTACTGACTGGCGAGAGTGATCAGGATGTCCTCGATCTCCTCCTTCAGCCCGAGGTGTTCCATGGTGCGGAGCTTGGCGCGGACGACATCGGTGTTGCCGGCGGCGGCGATCTCCAGGTTGAAGTCCTTGCTGCCGCCGAGCGTGCCGAGGGCCATGCCGCTGGTGTAGTCGACCAGGGCCGCGGCCGACGCTCCGTCGATGGAGCTGAGGCATTCCTTGAGGGAGGTCTCCAGATTGGCCATGGGGGCTTCCTTCCTAGATGAATCGATGGATCAGACCGGCCGGGGGTGACCTTCGGCCGGGGGGCGAGGCTGTCGGGTGGGGCGGGGTGGGGTGCGCACCGGCAGGGTGCCTATGGGGCGGTTCACGTCCGGGGCGACGAGCGCGGGGCCGGGAAGGGCGCTTTCGGCTGTTCGGTACTCGCCCGAACGGGCCGCCACCAGCTCGCCGATCCGGGCTCCGCTGCGCCGCCCCTCCAGATGCAGCCGGCCGACGTTGACGCGCCCCTCCGCGAGGAGGGTGAGCACGGCGGCGGGGCCGGCCGCGTAGGTGGCCACGTAGCCGTGGACCCCCCGGAGCAGCAACTCCCGGAAGTCGCCGCGTCCGGTGGCGTCGGCGGTGCGCTGGGCGACCCCGAGCGCGGCGGCGGTGAGGGCGGCGAGTCCCTCGGGTTCGGCACCGGGGACGTCGTGGGCGAGGACGAGTCCGTCGACGCTGGCCGCGAGCGATCCGGTGACCTGGGGCACGCGGTTGCGCAGCCGCCGCAGCTCGTCCACGACATCCTTGTCGACGTCCATGAGCAGTCTCCTTTCGGCACGCTGTCGACGCGCGCGGATCACAGGGCCTCCAAGGCGTCCCGGAGTCGGCGCAGCAGGGCGGCGTCCGGGTCCTCCCACGCGGTGCCGCACGGATCCGGACCGGCGCCCTCGGGGGGCGAGAGGGGCTCGCGCACGGTGGTGGTCACCAGACCGAGGGCGGCCAGGCGACGCAGTTCCACCAGGGTGTGGTAAGTGCGGCAGGCGAGGGCGGTCGCGATGTCCGTGGCGGTGCGAACCCCGTCGACCTGCGCGAGGATCCTGCCGCGGCGGGCGGGCAGCTCCGCGGCGGCCGTCCCAGGGGTCCGGGCCAGAGGTGCCACGTCGACGGCCGGGTCGGGCCAGATGCGGTCCAGCAGGGTGCGACGCCGCCGCGACTCGCGGAGCACCGTGTCGACCCCCACCGAGCGGACGGTGCCCAACCAGTGCGCGGCGCCGGGTCGGAAGCGGTGGGCCCGGGTATCGAGGGCGAGCGCGAAGTAGGCGGCGTCGAACAGCGCGCCGAGGTGACAGACCTCCAGGGCGCCGGCGGCGAGTCGTCCGCTGTCCACGAGCCGGCGACCGACGCGCCGGCGGGCCCCCTCCCGACCCACCGCCTCCCACCAGCCGTCGGCGGCGACGGCCCCGCTGTGGGTGAGCAACGCCCGCAGCCCGGGCGTCTGCGCGGACTCCACGTGCACGACACGCCCGCCGGCGAGGTAGAAGACCCCGCGCTCTCCGGAGAGCGCCCCCGTGGCCCCGTCGGCCGCGAGCGCCGCGAGCGAGGCGGCGGTCGTCTCGTGGTCGGCCCACGTCACCGTCATGACAGCACCAGTCTCTCCGCGGTCTCCGCCAGCCGGATGCGCGCCATGGCCAGGTTGCCGTCCCGTCGGTCGAGCCAGAGGTGCAGCAGGACCGTGCTGTCGAAGGGGGTGCCGACGAAGCGCAGGAGATGGTACGAATCGCCCGTCGTCACGATGAGGTCCTCGACGGGTATCTCCTTGCCGGTGGCGCCTTCCGGCGCCAGGGTGCCGCTCTCGGCGGCGTGCCGGGCCAGTTCGGCCGCCTCCGCGGCGGTGGCCTCCGCGTCGCCGCCGGGCGCCTCGCCCACGGTGCCCAGGGCCAGGCCACTGATCCAGTCGACCAGCGACACCCCCCTGGCACCGGGCACGCGCATCGCCTCAAGCAGACTCTCGTCGATTCCGGGCACGCCGGATCCCCTCCCCCTGGCACCCTTGTGCCGCGAACGTGACGCCGAGATTACGGAACGTACCGAGAGCGGTTGAGTGGTTCGGCATTTTCCAGAGGAACGTGCCTTCGATACGGCATACTGAGTCGGATCTTCACCCGCCGACGTGTCCCGACGCGCGCGGCCGTGCGTCGGGGCGCCCGCGCGCTTCGGCCGGAAACAATGCCTCCGCGGGTGGACACGGACGACCGGCGGGGCTCCGGGGCTCGATCCTCGGGCCCCGGCGGCCATACTGGTCCGTGCCCGACCGCCCCCGGCCTCCAGATGGACCGATGCCGACACATTCCACGGACCGCCCGACGATCCCGCCCACGGTGTGGCCGGCCCACGGCCGCTACGTCGGTTCGGGCGCGGAGGAGTCGCTGCGTCGCACCCTCCGCCTGCACAGGGACGACGGCTCGGTGGACGCCTTCCGGGAGACGCCGGAGGGCGAGGAGGGCGGATTGGTCTTCGAGGCGCGCTGGCGGGTCTCCGCCGGCGTCCCGGTGCGGTCTCGGCTGTCCCTCGCGCCGAGCACGGCCGGGGGCCGGCAGTGGACCCTCCTCGCCGAGGCCGAGGCGCACTGGGACCTCTCCTGGCCGTCTCCCGCCGGGATGTTCTGGCCCGACGACCCGGAGATCCCCTGGGACCGGGACGCGGCCACGGGGCTGCGCCTCCGGGGGATCAACGCCCTTCCCGAGGACGATCGTTCGCTCCGGCGGCTGTTGCGGGACGCCGCCCGCCACTCCTGGCAGATCCACGTCGTGGTGCACGAGGCGATGACCCCCGACCACCGAGGGCGGGTGCCCCTGTCCGAGTGGCTTCCGCCGAGTCTCCGCCACGGCGTGGTCGAGCACCGGGCCGCACCTCGGCAACTGCGCACCGTGAACTGGGCGCTGAGGTCGCTGGGGGTGCAGGTCCCCCGGGGAGGCGCGGTGGTGCTGCCGGGACCGGTGCCGCCGTCCGCCGCGGATCCGGCGACGCCCGCCGTCCGCTCCGTCTTCCTCGACGGCACGGAACCCTCCGAGCTGATCGCGACGGTCGTCCGTTTCGCGGCGGCGGCCCGCCCGCTGCCGGACGGGGCGGCGGGGGAACTCGACGCGCTGCGCGAGGAGTGGGGGCTGTTCACCCCGGAGGAGGAACTGGCCCGCGAGCGGCGGACGGTGGCCCTGTACGCGGAGGCTCTGGAGGCCATGACCCGCTCGCGGGACCTGTATCGGGAGGCCGCCGAGCGGGCCAACGAAGCCCTGGCCGCCTACCGCGAGGCCGCGGAGCGCCCGCCGCAACGGGCCACACCCGCGTTGCGGAGCCTGGTGCGCGCCCTGGACCGGCGTGGAAGGTCGGCGGAGGTGTCCCGGGACTGACCGGGCCCGGACGACCGGCACGCGGCGACGGGTCTGGTGCCCGGCCGGCGGTTCGACGACGATGACGCCGTCGCACTTCGTCCCGCGCGGCCCGACCGGCCGGGAACGGGAAGCGGGCCTCGCTCCCCGCCGCGCGGAGGCCGCGAGGACGACACGATTACTCCGCGTAGTACTACGCGGAGTAGGGAAACCATCCACCCGTTCGACTCGTATATGTCTCTGGAAGCCGACGCCGGTCGGCGGACCAGGCGAGGGCGCAGTGGGTCCATCGCTTGATCGGCGAGCACCGAGAGGGAGAGACGATGCAACCGTTCGCGCTCGACTACGCACGTCCGGCGGCGGAGTTGGAAGCGGCAACTCCGTACGTCTACGACCCCGGTACGCAGTTGAACGTACTCGTCGACGGCCGAGTGGCCGCACGGGACCACGCGTTGTTGCGAGCCCTGGCGACCACGACCTCGACCGCGGGGTCGAAGACCCACTTCGACGACTGAACACGGACCGTTCGACATGACCGTGCTGATCCTGACCTGCGAAGAGGACGTCACCGCCGACATGGTCGTCTTCCACCTCAACCGGTCGGGGGTGCCGGTGATGCGAGTGGACCCGGCGGACGTCCCGAACGCGGTGGCCCTGTCCGGGGAGTACGTCCACGGCACGTTCCGCGGTCACCTGTCCTCGGGAGGCAGGTTGGTGAGCATAGCCGGACTCCGGTCGATCTGGGTGCGTCGACCGGGTCGGGCCGCCGCGCGGGCGGCCGAGGCGTCCGCATGGCTGACGGAGGAGTCCGAGCAGGCCCTCTACGGGATGCTGCGCGGTTCGGAGGCACGGTGGATGAACCATCCCGACAGCGCCCTTCGGGCACGGCACAAGCCGTGGCAACTGCGCCTGGCACAGCGGTTGGGCCTGCCGGTGCCCGCCACACTGATCACGACCTTTCCCAGGGCCGCCCGCGAGTTCGCCCAGCGATACCCGGACCTGGTGGTCAAGCCCGTGTCCGGAGCCCATCCCTCGGATCCGCCCATGGCGGTCCCGACCAGCCGCGTGCGGCCCGACACCGACTTCTCCGCCGTCGCCTTCGGCCCCACCCTGCTGCAACGGCGGGTGTCCAAGTGCGCGGACGTCCGCCTGACCGCCGTCGGAGAGGAGCTCTTCGCGGCCCGCAAGGCGGTCACCGCGACCGGCGACCCGGATGAGGTCGACGTGCGGTTCGCCCCTTCGACGGAGCCGTGGCGCCCGGTCGATGTGCCTCCTCGTGTCGCCGGGCTCGTCCGGGACTACCTCCGCGGCGCGCGACTGTCCTACGGAGCCTTCGACTTCGCCGAGGAGGACGACGGAACCTGGTGGTTCCTGGAGTGCAACCAGTCCGGGCAGTTCGGCTTCGTCGAGGTGGAGACCGGCCAGCCCATCTCCCGAGCCATCGCCGATTGGCTCGCCGGGGCCGAGCCCGGCGACCGTCCGGCGCCCGGGCGGACACGGGCGGCGTGAGTCGCCCCCCTCAGTGCGCCCGGGGCCCGGCGAGCGTCGTGGGACCCGGCCTGCCGGGGGAGGACGACGGAGGTCCGCCGCCGGAGCGCGCCGACGGACGCAGGGCCGTCTGCAGTTCCCTGCTCACGCGTTCCGCCTCCCGGCGCACCTGTCCGGGGATGTCGCCGCGCTCGGCGACGAGTCGGTCGTAGATGGGGGAATCCTGGAACACCCGTCAACGTGCCTTTCGTGTCGTCGACACCTGCGTGTCAGGCGCGACTGAGCAGTCTAGGGGGAGCCACCCGCCGCGGGGCGCGTTCTCACACAGGTGAGGACGGTCGGCGGATCGGGACGAGTGGGGCACGAGGAATGCCCTCTCCCGCGCCGGAGCGCGGCACGGGAGAGGGCGCCCCCGCACGGCGTGGCCGTGCGGGGGCGCCCTTCATCGGTTCAGACGGCCATCGAGAGCCCGGCCTCGCCCTCCCTGTCCGACGCGCCGGCGGCGCCCGGCCGTCCGGCGGCCATCAGGATGGCGTCCGCGGCACCCAACGCGTCACGGACAGTGGTCTCGCCCGTCGTCACGCACAGGGTGTAGCCGACGTCGGCCAGTTCTCGGGCGAGCGCGGCGCTCTCCCGTTCCGCCTGGGCGATGCGCAGCGAGGCATAGCGCGTCAGCAACTCCCTGACGATCTTCGGGTCGGGTACCAGCACGAAGCGCCCCTCTCTCTTTTTGGCTCCGTGTTCCCCTACTCGGGGGAAACATGCGCAACAGACGACGAGATGAGTCGAATTGGCCGGAAACAAACACACATTGACGTTTACGCATCAGAATTTGACATGAAATGAACGTGTAGCTCTCGACGCCCTCGGGCGTCGCGGCACCTCCGGATGGGCCCCGGGCCGTTCCGGACGGACCCGTGTGACACGCTCGGCCCCGGTGCACAACCCAAGAGGAGCCAGGCATGCGCATAGGACTGCTGGGAACCGGGCCCTGGGCGGAGGCGGCACACGCCCCCGCCATGAGCCGACACGAGGGGCTGGACTTCGTCGGGGTCTGGGGACGTCGCCCGGAGGCCGCGAGGGAGCTGGCGGAGCGCCATGGCACCCGCCACTACACCGACGTGGAGGAGTTGCTCTCCGCAGTCGACGCCGTCGCCGTCGCGCTCCCCCCCGACGTGCAGGCCGACCTCGCGGTCCGGGCGGCCCGTGCCGGATGCCACCTTCTCCTGGACAAACCGCTGGCCTCGACGGTCGCTCGAGGGCGAGCGGTGGTGGAGGCGGTGCGCGAAGCGGGCGTCGCCTCGGTCGTCTTCTTCACCACCCGCTTCCAGCCCGAGACCCGGGAGTGGATCGCCGCCCGCGCCGAGCGCTCGGACTGGTTCACGGGGCGCGCCGAATGGCTGGGGTCGGTGTTCACCGGCGACAATCCGTTCGGCGCGTCGCCGTGGCGGCGGGAACGGGGGGCTCTGTGGGACGTCGGCCCCCACGCCCTGTCGGTCCTGCTGCCGGTCCTCGGCGACGTGCGACGGGTGACGGCGACCGCGAAGGGCCCCGGTGACACCGTGCACGTGGTGCTCGACCACGTCGGAGGGGCCTCCGCCGTGATGACGCTCAGCCTCACCGCGCCGCGCGAGGCGACCGGTGTCTCCGTGGAGCTCCGGGGCGGCGGGGGGACGTCGCGGCTCCCCGAGAGCTCCGATGGCGCGGTGCCGGCGCTGACGGAGGCCGTCGACGCCCTGCTCGCCGCCGCCGACGGCGGCCCGCCGCACGCCTGCGACGCGGCGTTCGGACTGCGGGTGACGGAGATCCTGGCCGAGGCCGAGGCACGGCTGGGAGCCGACGACGGGGCGGACACCCCGCCGGCCTCCTCGGACGCGGAGCGTTAGGGACTCGGACCGGCGGGGACGAGCCCCGTGTGACGGCGCGCGGGCCGAGACGGACCGGCCGACGGGGGCGGCCAGTCCCGGCCGGCCGCGGCGGCGGGACGGGCCGGGGTCACGACGCGGACCCCGGCCCTCCCGGCGGGTCGGTCCCGCCCCTGGGCACCACTCCCGCGGCCCGCTCCTTCTCGCCCTCCGCGTCGATGCGCGGCAGCGCCCGGTCGAGCCAACGCGGCGTCCACCAGGCGTGTCGACCCAGCAGGGTCATCACGGCGGGTACCAGCAGCAGGCGCACAACGGTGGCGTCGATGAGGACGCTCACCGCGAGCCCCAGGCCGAGCATCTTGACCACGATGTTGTCGGTGATGATGAACGCGGCGAAGACGCTCACCATGATCAGCGCGGCACAGGTGATCACTCTGGCGGTGATCTCCAGGGCGTGGGCCACGGCCCCCTTGGCGTCGTGGGTGCGCAGCCACGCCTCGTGCACCCGGGAGAGCAGGAAGATCTCGTAGTCCATGCTGAGGCCGAAGATGATCGCGAACATCATCATCGGCACGTAGCTCTCGATGGGCACGGTGCCGTTGACGCCGAGTTCGGGGCCACCCCAGCCCCACTGGAAGACGGCGACGACGACGCCGTAGGACGCTCCGATGGACAGCACGTTGAGCACGGCCGCCTTCACGGCGACGAGCAGCCCCCGGAAGACCGCGAGAATGATCAAGAAGGCCAGCGCCACCACGACGGCGATGATCAGGGGGAGCCGCTCGGCGACGATGTCGCGGAAGTCGACCTGCGCGGCCGTCGTGCCGGTGACGTAGCTCCGTGCCTCGGTACCCGAGGTGGCCCCGGGCAGGGTGGAGTCGACGAGGTCGTTGACGAGCGAGGTGGTCGCCGCGCTCTGCGGCCGTTCCTCGGGGTAGACGGTGCCGACGAGCACGTCGCCGTCCTGGGTCGGGCTGAGCGGGGTGACTGCCGACGTGCCGGACACCCCGGCCAGGGCCGTCTCGGTCCGCGAGGCGAGGTCGGCCCGGTCCGACTGGTCCACGTCCGATTGGTCCACGACCACGGTGAGAGGTCCGTTCGAGCCCGGTCCGAAGGCATCGGTCATCAGGTCGTAGGCGCGGCGGTCGGTGAAGGACGTGGGGTCCGCGCCGTTGTCGATGTGTCCCAGCTGCATGGAGAACGCGGGGATCGCCAGGACCGCGATCGTGAGGAGGCCGGCCGCCAGGAAGTGCCAGGGCCGCCGCTCCACTCGCTGCGCGTAGCGGTGCCAGGTACCGTGCGGTTCCGCGCCGGGCACGGCGTCGCTCTCCGCGACGGGGCGCCGCACGTGGTAGCGGTCGATCCGACGGCCGATCAGCCCCAGCAGCGCCGGAACCAGTGTCAACGCCCCGAGAACGGCGGAGACGACGGTGACGGCGGCGGCCACCCCCAGCTTGCCGATGAAGGAGACGCCGGAGGCGTAGAGCCCGCAGAGCGCCACGATGACCGTGCACCCCGAGACCAGCACCGCCCGGCCGCTGGTGGCGGTCGCGTGCCCGGCGGCGCGCACCGGGTCGGCGCCGTCGATCAACCCCTGTCGATGGCGGGTGATCAGGAACAGGGCGTAGTCGATGCCCACGCCCAATCCGATCATGGTGGCGAGGGTGGGCGAGACGGTGGCGAAGGTGGTCGCCGCGGCGATCAGGGCGAGACAGGCCAGTCCGCCGACCACCGCGAGCAGCGCGGTCAGCAGGGGGATCACGGCGGCGATCACGCTGCCGAACCCGACGAGCAGCACGATCACGGCGACGCCGAAGCCGATCGCCTCGCTCAGCCTGTCGTTCGCCGAGGGGCGGGCCAGGTTGCCGAGCTGGCCGCCGTACTCGACCTCGGCACCCGCCGACCGCAGCGGGCTCACCGCGTCGTCGACTCCGTCGAGGTAGTCGTCGCCCAAGGTGGTCGGCTGGACGTCGAAGCGGACGGTGATGTAGGCGGTGCGGCCGTCGGAGGACAGCGGCCCCACGTCGGGCTCGGTGGACGAGCTCGCCGCGGTGAGGGGGTTCTGCGCCGACAGGACGTGGGGCAGCTTCTCCAGGTCGGCCACGACCGTGTCGAACTGTGTCCCGAGGGAGGTCAGCGAGGAGTCGTCGTGGACCACGACCTGGCTGGCGTAGCCGCCGGCCGAGGGGGCGTGCTCCCGCAGGACGCCCAGACCCTTCGCGGCCTGGGTCGAGGAGATGGTGAAGTTGTCGGAGTAGGTGCCGCCGAAGGAGCGTTCGCAGACCAGGAGGGCGGCCAGTGCCGCCAACCAGGCGACCACGACGACCACTCCGCGCCGGGCGCACCACTCGCCTAGTCGCCGCAGCATCCCGCGGGTGTCCTCTCCCGCGCCGGCCCCTGTGCGGCTCTTCGCCATGCTCGTGCCCTTCCGCCCGGCGACTGGGTCGATCGCCCTCATTGGACGACGGCGGGCACGGGCGCGCACCCCCGTGCGGTCCGGTCGGCCCAACCCGTCACCTCCCCGCCGCGGCCGACCCGAGATGGCGTGACGCTCGGACGGCGGGGCGGGGAACGAGGGGCGGGGTGCTCGGCCGGCCGTTCCGGAGGGTGGCGAGAAAGGGCACCGCGGACTTCCGGTCGGGGGCGGCGTGACGGTCGAGGGGGTGAAGGTCGCCCGAGGCGGCGATAGGCTGAAGTGTCAGGGCGTTCGCCGCCGACGCCGGCGGCAGCGACATCGTCCGCTGCCGGACGGGAGGAGCCCCCGACCATGCCGATGCCACGATTCGAGGCTTCCCGACCCTCCGAGGTGCGGGTCGGCGACGACCGCGCCACCCCGGACGACCTGCTTCACACCCGCACCGGCACCGAGGTGACGCCGGAGGACCTGGTGCTGGCCGCGGGCAGGGACCTCACCGAACGCGACCTGGAGTGGGCCCGGCGCAAGCTGGCCGAGGAGGGCCCCGCCGCGCTGGAGAAGCTGCTTCCCTGACCCCGGCCCCCGCCCCCGCCCCCGCTCCACCCTCAGCGGTCGGCCGGCGGCGGGGCGACGCGGACCACCAGGTCGTTCACCCGGTGAACGGTCCAGTCGCGGGCGAAGCCCGGCGGCGTTCGCCCCGGGACGCCGAGGTCGGCGACCGGAACCCGGCGCGCCGTGCGGACGATCTCCGTCACCGTGGTGTTCTCGTTGTTGCCGGCCGTGGCGCCCGAGGAGCATCCGGTGTAGTAGCCGATGGGAATGGCCTGGTGTCCGGTGAGCAGGCAGGGCGGGCGGACGCCCAGGCGGTGCAGCTCGCCGGCCGTCCCCGCCCAGTCACGACGGTCGTCGGTGGTGCGCCCCACGGTGTGCAGCAGGACGGCGAACTGGACCGACAGGTGAGCCGCGAGGGCGAGAGCGACCAGCGCGGTGGGGACCGGCCGCCACCGACCGCCGGGCTTCTTGACCAGGTGCCAGAGGGCGTCCGCGACGGGGAGGGCGAGCAGCGCGTACGCGGGTTGCAGGAAGCGGGGCGCGGCGTAGCCGATCAGGAACAGGTACGGGACCGCCGATGTCACGGCGCACGCCAGGGGCGTGAGGGTCCGTGCCGTCCGACCCGCCCGGACGGCCACGATCAGACCGATCACCGCCAGCACCGGGAGGACGTACCACCACAGGGTGACGAACAGCGGCGGCATGGGTACGTCGCACGGGCGGCAGAGCGCCCGCCCTCCGAGGCTGCGAAGCTGGTCGTCGACCGCGAAGTGCCAGCCGAGCCCGCCTTGGATCTCCGAGGCCCGGGAGAGCCTCGCCCCCAGTCCGCCGTACCAGGCGTACGCCTCGATCACCCATGCCGATCCGCCGACCGCGAGCCCGCCGAGGAGCGCGGTCGACACCCGGAGTCGGCGCCGGCCCAGGGCGACGACGAGCAGCGGGATGGTGACCCAGACCGCGTCGGTGGGGCGCATGAGGGCCATCAGGAGGGCTCCCCCGGCCACCCCCCACAGCACGCCGGCGGAACCTCGTGCCCCCGCGCGGAGGAAGCACCCCACGCAGACCAGGGCGCCCACCGCGACCCAGTAGTTGGGCATGGCCTGCGGCCCGTAGAAGAGGGTCACCCACAACGTGGCGAACAGCGCGCCGGCGGTGGCCGTCACCCGCACCGGGAACAGGCCGCGCCAGGAGCGCAGCGCCGCGTAGAGCCCGAGCCCGGACAAGACGGCGAGCCACACCCTCAAGAGTTCGGTGGAGGACGACCAGGACGCGATCGGGGCGACGAGGAGGGAGACCCCGCGGGAACGGGGCGCGCTGAAGAACGCGGCCGGGGTGTGCGTGGTGACCTGGCTGACGTACACCGTCTCGTCCCAGCCGAGCCCCATGCCGGGGCCCACCAGGAGCAGTTGGGCAAGGGTGAACAACGCGGCCGGCACGGCGAGGAGCCGGGTGCCGCCGCCGTCCGGGCTCCCGGCGACCGAGGCGCGGTCGCGCCGACCGTCGCTGAGGATGCTCGCACCGTGGACCATCGTCCACCTCTCTGTCGGGAATGTCCGCGAACCAGTCCGTGAGGAAGGACACCACGGGCGGGGGCACCCCGCACCGCGGGCGCCGGCGACCGGGTGGACCGGAACTCGGATGACGGCCGGTCAGCGGACGGCGGGGCCCCTACGCGGGGGCTGTTCCGGAGCGGGACGCACGGGCGCCGGGGGGACGGGCAGGGGCACGGGGACGTCGGGCAGGAGGTCCACCGGTCGACCGTGATGACGGATCGTCAACGCGTCCCCCGTGAGCAGGGTGTACGTCGCCTCCTCGGGGGCGATCTCCACGCGGACGCAGCGGTCGCGGAAGCGCAGCCGGAAGGCCAGTCTGCTGAACTTCTCCGGCAGGCGCGGGGAGAAGCGCAGCGAACCGCCCTCCCTCCGGGTGCCGCCGAAACCGGCCACCAGGGCCATCCAGGTGCCGGCCAGGGAGGCGATGTGCAGCCCGTCCCGGGTGTTGTGCTCCAGGTCCGCCAGGTCCATCAGCGCGGCTTCGGCCGTGTAGTCGTAGGCCAGTCGCAGATGCCCGGTCTGCGCCGCGACGACGGCCTGGCAGCACGCCGAGAGCGAGGAGTCGCGGACGGTCAGCGCCTCGTAGTAGGCGAAGTTGCGGGCGATGTCGTCGTCGTCGCAGTGCGCGTCGAACCAACTGCCGCAGGTGTAGATCGCCAGGACGAGGTCGGACTGCTTGATCACCTGCTTGCGGTAGAGATCGAAGTACGGGAAGTGCAACAGCAGCGGATAACGGTCCTCCCCGGTGGCCGCGAAGTCCCACCGCTGGTGGCGGGTGAAACCCCAGTGCTGCTCGTAGACTCCCAGTTCCTCGTTGTAGGGGATGCACACGGCCTCGGCCGCGTCGCGCCAGCCGGCGCTCTCCTCCTCGTCGACGCCGAGCCGGGCGGCCTCGTCGGGATGGCGTTCGCACGCGTCCGCGGCGGCGAGAAGGTTGGCCCTCGCCATGAGGTTGGTGTAGAGGTTGTCGTCCACCACGGCGCTGTACTCGTCGGGTCCGGTGACCCCGTCGATGTGGAAGGTGCCGTGGGGATCGTGGTGCCCGAGCGAACGCCACAGCCGGGCGGTCTCCACCAGCAACTCCAGGCCCGTGTCGCGTTCGAAGTCCCGGTCCCCGGTGGCCGCCACGTACCGGACGACGGCGTGGGCGATGTCGGCGCCGACGTGGAAGGCGGCGGTCCCGGCCGGCCAGTACGCCGATCCCTCCGAGCCGTCGATGGTGCGCCAGGGGAACGCCGCGCCGCGCAAGCCGAGTTGGGTGGCCCGGTCGCGTGCCGCCGGCAGGGTGACCTGGCGCCAACGCAACGCCTCGGCGACCGCCCGGGGCTCGGTGAAGGTCAGCACCGGCAGCACGAACATCTCGGTGTCCCAGAAGGCGTGGCCGTCGTAGCCGGAGCCGGTCAGTCCCTTGGCCGGGATCGCCCGTTGCTCGGCCCGGGCACCCGCCTGCAACACGTGGAACAGGGCGAAACGCACGGCCTGCTGGATCTCCTCGTCTCCTTCCACCTCGACATCGGCCCGGCCCCAGAACTCGTCGAGATAGGTGCGCTGGTCGGCGAGGAGGCCGTCCCACCCGCTGTGCCGCGCGGCGGCCAGCGCCGCCTCCACCTGGTCGCCCATCGCCGGCCGGGAGCGCGTGGCGGACCAGCCGTGGGCGACGGTCTTGCGCACCCTGAGCGACCGGCCCGGCTCCAGGACGGCGGTGACGGTGAGCCGGGCCACGTCCTCGTCGCTCTCCGCCGCGGTGAGGATGTCGTCCGGACCCTCGACGACGTGGTCGGCGGCGACGGCGACCCGGAGCCCGCTGTGCCGGGTTCGGTGGACCAACCTCAGATGGCTTCCGGCCGCGTGCGACTCCTCGGCGGCCAGCGGTGCCACCAGGGCCTTGGCGGTCCGCGGGTCGCCGTCGGGTTCGGGCAGGCTCTCGTTGGCGACCAGCTCGGACTGGATGACGACGCGGACCCGGCTGTCCAGCGGCTCCACCTCGTAGGAGACGGCGGCGATGGCCCGCTGGGTGAGCGAGACCAGCCGGGTGGACCGCACCCGTACGGTCGAACCGGCCGGCGAGGTCCACTCGACCAGCCGCTCCAGCACGCCCGCGCGCAGATCCAGGTTCCGCTCGTGCCTGCTCAACCGCCCGTAGCGCAGGTCGAACGGCTCGTCGTCGACGAGCAACCGCAACAGCTTGCCGTTGGTGACGTTGATGACCGTCTGGCCCGACTCCGGGTAGCCGTATCCGGCCTCGGCGTAGGGCAGCGGGTGAAGTTCGTGGACGCCGTTGAGGTAGGTGCCGGGAAGACCGTGCGGCTCTCCCTCGTCGAGATTTCCGCGCCAGCCGATGTGACCGTTGGACAGGGCGAACACCGATTCGCTCTGGGCCAACAGGTCGAGGTTGAGTGAGGTCTCGCGGACGGACCAGGGCTCCACGGCGTAGGTCAGGTTGGTGATCATCGGTGGTCTCCCAGGTCGGCGAGGTCGGCGACGACCACGTCGGCGCCGTGGGCGTAGAGGGCGTCGGTCTGACCGACGCGGTCGACACCGACGACGTATCCGAAGCGACCCGAGCGACCGGCGTCCATCCCGGCGAGCGCGTCCTCGAAGACGGCGGCCCTCTCAGGGTCCACGCCGAGGTCGTGGGCGGCGGCGAGGAAGGTGTCGGGGCGTGGCTTGCCCGGAAGTCGCCGTTCCCGAGCCACCACGCCGTCGATCCGGACGTCGAACAGACGCTCGGCGTCGACCGAACGCAGCACGTCCGCGGTGTTGGCGCTGGAGGACACGATGGCGGTGCGCAGACCCAGGGCGCGGACCGCCTCGACATAGCGCACCGAGCCCGGGTAGACCTCCACCCCGTCGGAGCGGATCCGACTCAGGAGCAGGGCGTTCTTCCGGTTGCCGATCCCCTGGACGGTGGCGGCGTCGGGAGGGTCGTCCGGGGTGCCCTCGGGCAGCTCGATGTCACGGGAGGCGAGGAACGCGCGCACGCCGTCGGCCCGGGGGCGACCGTCGACGTAGGTGTCGTAGTCGCCGTCGGTGAACGGACGGAACTCCGCGCCGTCCCGTTGCCGGAGGAACGCGTCGAACGTCTCCTTCCACGCGGCGGCGTGCACCACCGCCGTGCGGGTGATCACCCCGTCGAGGTCGAAGAGGCAGGCGTGGATGCCTGCGGGAAGCCCTAGCTGCGTGGTCATGTGCCCACAGTTCCCCGCCGTCGTACCTCCCTCCGGGTGGTTGAGCCCGCCCGCCCGGACCCGCACGGCCGATCGGGTGACACGGGGGCCCGGGCGGAAGGAATCGGAGCACCCGCGTCGCAGACACCACGTTCCCTCGGAGACTGCACCGCGTGCCGTCGTTCCGGCCGGCCTGCTACGTTCGCCCGTATGAGTTCCGGTGCGGTTCCCCGTCGGGGCGGGGGAGCGCCGTCCTCCGCCGCGCGCCCGCCGATGCGCGAGGCCTTGGTGACGGCGGCGTTCCGCCTGTTCGTCGAGCGCGGCTACGAACGGACCACCGTCGACGACATCGTCACGCTGGCCGGGGTCGGCCGGCGCTCGTTCTTCCGCTACTTCCCCTCCAAGGAAGACGTGGTCTTCCCGGACCACGAGCGTTGCCTGGCCGACATGACGCGCTTCCTGGCCACCTCGGATCGGACCGCCGACCCGGTGGACCGGGTGTGCGACGCGGCCCGGCTGGTCCTGCGGATGTACGCCGACAACCCGGTCTTCTCGGTTCAGCGCTACCGCCTGACCAGGGAGGTTCCCGGGTTGCGCGCCTACGAGCTGTCGGTGGTGTGGCGCTACGAACGTGCGATGGCCGCCTACCTCAGGGAGCGCTTCGCCGGGCGGCCGGACGGGACCCTGCGAGCCGACGTCGTCGCGGCCTCGGTGGTCGCCGCCCACAACAACGCGCTGCGGTCGTGGTTGCGTTCGGGAGGAGGGGGGGACGCGCGCCTGGCCGTCGACCACGCGTTGGAGTGCGTCCGATCCGCCTTCGGCACGGCGCGGGCGGCTCCCGCGGGCCCGGCCGAGGACGTCGTGGTGGTCGTGGCGAGACGGGATGTCCCGCTGTGGCGGGTGGTACGGCGGCTGGAGGAACTCCTCGCCCGCTCCTGAGCGATCGGCCGGCCCCGGACCGATCCGAGGGTACGGAGTGCCTTTACGGCTGACACTCGGTGCCATACGCTCGTGCGGTGGCGCGTCGCACCGGGCACGCGCCCGCCCGGGCGGCCGTTCTCCCCGATTCCGACCGAGCGCGAGGAGTTGACCAGCGTGTACCACCACCCAAGAAGTACCGCGCAGCGGGCCGCGGGTACCGCGACGGGCCTCCTCTCCCCCGGAGCCCGAGACGCCGAGACCCTCGTCTTCCAGCGATGCGTCTGGTGCGGCACCGCCATGTACCACCGCCTGCTGTGTCCCGTCTGTCAGGGCAGCGAACTCCGGGTGGAGCGGAGCGAGGGCAACGGAACCGTCCGACACTCCACGGTCGTCCATCGGAACACCCCGGCGGCCCGAAACGTCTCCCTGGTGGAGATGGCGGAGGGGTTCGTCGTCCGGGGCCGCGTCATGGGTCCGCCCGTCGGAATCCACAGCGGCGACCGGGTACGCCTGTCCACGGCCCAGGACCCGGTTCGAGGCGAGCCGGTGTTCCAACTGCTCGACGAGCCCTACCGGGCCTGGAGTTGACGGCGACTCGCATCGCGGGCCGGCCCGTCCGACCTCGCGGGAGCCGCCGCCGGGGCCGGTGATTCGCCACCCGTCCGGATCACCCCGCCGGGGTGATCCGCAGTCCCACGGTGCCCTCCCGGCCGCGCCGCAGCCGGCTCCCGATCAGGGTGAGCCGACCCACCACACCGTACTTGCGGGCCACCAGCCGTCTCACCCGGGCGCCACCCTCGGCGTCACAGATCTCGGCGATCCCGGGGACGGACTCGCCGGTGGGGTTGCCGCGGAGGTCGCAGGGACCGACCGAGACATCGGCGCGGTTTCGGATCCGCTTGACCTTCCAGGAATCGGCGACCGTCCACACGCCCAGGGCGTCCCCGTCGGTCACGACCCAGACCGGGGTCGCGACCGGTGTGCCGTTCTTCCGGTAGGTGGTCAACAGCAGGTACTTCCCCGCACCGAGTCGGGCCCACGAGACATCGTCCATGCACCGAGTGTAGGGCGGAGTGATCACCGACCGGCCCCGCCCGGCGGGACCGGCCCGCCCCCCCGCCGGAATCCGCCTCGACCGACCGTGTCCCCACTGAACGCCGTCGGCACGGCGGCCGTATGAAGAGTCGGGATCCCCGATGCGGGATCCTCCCGCGACACAGTCGCGGCGCGTCCGGCTACGGGAGAGCAGGCGATGAGGCACGCACGACGGCGCATGATCCGGCGGGGGGCGCGAGCGATGGCCGCCGGTGGACTGCTCCTCGGGACGGTCATGGTCGCCGGGGCGACGGCGAGCGAGCCCGTCGGACCCGACGACGAGGCCCGGCTCCTCGCGGGGGCACGAGGGGCCGAGGGAGCCGATCTGGTGGCCCGCCTCGGGGCGGATCGCACGGCGGGCCACTGGATCGACGACGAGGGCGATCCGGTCGTCGCGGTCACCGACGAGGAGGCGGCGTCCAGGGTCCGGGAGGCGGGGGCCGAGGCGGCGATGGTCCGGCACAGCATGAGCGAGCTGTCCACCGCCGCGACCGGGTTGAGCGAGGCGCCCAGCGTGCCCGGCACGGCCTGGGTGATCGACTACCGGTCGAACGAGGTGGTGCTTCGGGGTGACAGCACCGTCTCGGAGACCGACTGGTCTCGCCTTGCCGAGATCGCCGAGGGCATGGGCGCCCGAGTGCGCATGGAACGGATCGAGGGCCGGTTCACCACGCGGTTGAACGGCGCCGAGGCGATCCTGTCCACGGCCGGCCGCTGCTCGGCCGGGTTCAACGTGACGGATGGGGAGCGGGACCTCATCCTCACCGCGGGCCACTGCGGCCCCACCGGGTCCGTGTGGTTCGCCGAGGGCGGCGGGGGCGGGGAGGTCGGCGAGACGGTGTCCCGCAGCTTCCCCGGAGACGACTACTCCCTGGTGGAGTACGCGGGTGGCGAGGCGGGCACCGGCGCGGAGATAGTCTCGGTCGGCGAGGACAAGGGCGTGCGGATCACCGGGGCGGGCGTGCCTGCCGTGGGCCAGCGAGTCTTCCGCAGCGGCAGCACGACCGGGCTGCGTGACGGGCGGGTGGTCGCGCTGGACGCGACGGTGAACTACCCGGAGGGCACCGTCACCGGCCTGATCGAGACGGACGTGTGCGCGGAACCCGGCGACAGCGGCGGGCCGATGTTCTCCGATGGGGTCGCCCTCGGGGTGACCTCCGGCGGCAACGGGGACTGCTCGCGAGGCGGCACCACGTACTTCCAGCCCGTCGGCGAGGCCATGGAGGCGCTGGGCGTGCGCCTTCTCGTTGCCTCGGGGGACGGATCCGCGCCGGACAACGGAATCATCGAGTCCGCGGGCGGGGGCGCGGCGGTGGACAGCGGCCCCGGCACGCCGTCGGCCGGCGGGGAGGGGGCGTCCCTGCCGGCACGGCTGGCCGGGCTGCTGGTCGATCGGGCCAACCTGACCCCGGGGCTGCTGCTGGCCGCCGGAAGCCTCGCAGTGCTGGTGGCCACCCGCTGGATCAGGGCGGAGCACGACCGCAGCGACTATCGGCGCCGGTACTCGGCGTCGTGGAGCTGAGTGGGGAACGAGGCCCCGGCGCCTCCTTCGTCAGGCGGCCCGGCCGGACCGCGGGACGGCGGCGGCCCACTCCAGGACGAGCCGCCGGTACTCCTCCCGCTGCTCGACGCTCAGTGTCCCGCCGGATCGGAGCCACAGGGCCCGGATCTCCTCGTTGACCTCGGCCGCCGATCGCTCGGAGGAGGGTTCAACCGTGATGGACATGCAGTGAAGCATACGGCGGTACGGGTGAGGGCGAGATAAAGGAAACCCGACCAAGCGGACATATGCGACGTGTCTCTGGTCACTGCATCTGGCGGGCGACACGCGGGAGTTCGGAGCCGAAGAGGCTCTCCCGCCCCACTCGGGACGCGCCCGGGGCAGGGCGAGCGGCGCGAAGGCGCGCGGTCACCTGGGGGGGTGCGGCAGCCGCACCGACCACGAAACCTCCTCGCGATCCGAGCTCGTGGCCCGGGGAGCCTACCGTTCGGTCTGGGCGCGGATGTGGGAGGAGCCCGTCGACGATGTCCGATCCTGTGTCGCGGAGGGGCGGAGGGGGGAGCGCGCACGCCTCGCCCGCGTGCGGCGTCAGTGACCGCGATCGATCCACTCGGGGAGGTGGGGGGCCTCCGCGCCGATGGTGGTCGACTCGCCGTGCCCGGTCAGGACCCGCGTATCCGGCGGGAGGGTGAGAAGCCGGTCGCGGATCGACTCGATGATCGTCGGAAAGTGGGAGAAGGATCGGCCCGTGGCACCGGGACCGCCACGGAAGAGGGTGTCGCCGGTGAAGACGGTGGCCAGGCCGGGCTCGTGCAGACACACCGCACCGGGGGCGTGCCCGGGCGTGTGCAGAACCGTCAGATCGGCCCCGGCCGCCTCGATCACCTGTCCGTCGGAGAGCCAGGCGTCCGGATCACGGTCCGGATGGGTCTGACGCCACAGAGGGAGGTCGTCGGGGTGCAGCCAGACGACCGCTCCGGTGCGCTCCGCGAGCGCCGGGGCCGCGTCGACGTGGTCGTTGTGCGCATGCGTGCAGATGACGGCGACGAGCCGACGGCCGCCGATCGCCTCGACGACGGCGTCCGCGTCGTGCGCGGCGTCGATGACGACGACCTCGTCGTCATCGCCGACCAGCCAGACGTTGTTGTCGACCTCCCAGCTGCCGCCGTCCAGTCGGAACCGGCCGGAAGTGACGAGCCGTTCGATCCGCGGGGCGCTCACAGGACCACCACCGACCGCAGGACGTCCCCCGCGCGCATACGGGCGAACGCCTTCTCCACCTCGTCCAGGTCGATGGTCTCGGTGACGAAACCGGAGAGGTCCAGACGCCCCTGGAGATGCAGGTCGACGAGGATCGGGAAGTCACGCGAGGGAAGGCAGTCCCCGTACCAGGAGGAGGCCAGTCGGCCGCCCCGACCGAAGACGTCGAGCAGCGGCAGTTCCAGCGTGGCCTCGGGGGTCGGTACACCGACGAGCACGACCGTGCCCGCCAGGTCCCGCGCGTAGAACGCCTGCCGGTAGGTCTCCGGCAGACCCACCGCGTCGATCACCACGTCGGCTCCGAATCCGCCGGTCAAGTCCCGGATCGCGGCGACCGGTTCGGTGATCCCGGAGTTCACGGTGTGCGTCGCGCCCATCGCGCGGGCCGTCTCCAGCTTGCGATCGTCGATGTCGACGGCGATGACGCGCGCGGCACCCGCGAGGCGCGCTCCCGCGATCGCGGCGTCCCCCACCCCTCCGCAGCCGATGACGGCCACGGAATCGCCCCGGCCCACCTCGCCGGTGTTGATCGCGGCGCCGATTCCCGCCATCACGCCACAGCCCAGCAGCCCGGCGACCTCGGGGGAGACACGGGGGTCGACCTTGGTGCACTGACCGGCGGCGACCAGGGTCTTCTCGGCGAAGGCTCCGATCCCCAAGGCCGGGGACAACTCCCGACCGTCACCGGCGAGGGTCATGCGCCGCCGTGCGTTGCGGGTGTCGAAGCAGTACCAGGGCCGTCCGCGCCGACAGGCCCGGCACGTGCCGCACACCGCCCGCCAGTTCAGGACCACGAAGTCGCCGGGAGCGACGTCCGTGACGCCCTCCCCCACCGACTCCACCACGCCCGCCGCCTCGTGCCCGAGGAGATACGGGAACTCCTCGCCGATCGCGCCCTGCTTGTAGTGCAGGTCGGTATGGCACACCCCGCACGCCTGTACGCGTACGACGGCCTCGCCCGGCCCCGCGTCCGGGACGAGGATCGTCTCGACGCGAACCGGCTCGTCCCGGCCCGGCGCGATCACGCCGCGCACTTCCTGAGTCATCGCCAACCCCCATCTCCACCAGGTCTGTTGTGCTCCGACCCTACGTCTTCACGGCCGTCGACGCGTGATGTCGCCGCGCCGGCCGTCCCCGGTGGGCGGATCGCGGTGCCGGGGGACCCCGTCGATACGCGGAGGCGCGGAGGCGGCGATGGGGCGTGGCCGCCTCCGCGGCGCGCTCCGTCAGGTCTGGATCGCCGGAACTGCGCCGAAGACAGGGGAGACGAGTCCGGTGACCTGCCGCAGTTGGTTCACGTCGTCGAGTCGGCTGAGTTGCGCCGAGGGTGGCAGCACCTCGGACCGGTGCTCCGCCGGCACGGCGCCGGCGGCGAGCGAGTCGAGGGTCTTCGTCGGGCTGAGTCCGCCCTCCAGGGCTCCGGACTCGGCCGCGCCGGCGAGGGGCGCGGCCAGACCGGTCAGGCCGACGGCGAGGCCGACGGCGGCGGTGATGCGTCGTGTGGAGATCATGCCCTGGGGAACGGCGCCGCGGGCCCACCGGACACGGGCTCGACGACGCGCTCACCCGACAGGTGGACTCCCGTTCGCTTGCCCGAGCACGTGTCGCGCGGGAGGCTCGAAGGAGAAGCCCTCACGCTCGGCCCGGTCCGTGCGGCCGCGGGGGAGGTTCGCGGCGGGCCGCGTCCATGGGAAAGGAGCCCGCCATGAGCACGACCGAAACCACCCGTTTCGACAGTGACACGCTGCGCCAGGCCGTGGAGAACCGGTCCGCGGCGACACTCGTGTCGTTGTACGCGGACGACGCCGAGCTGCGCATCGTGGACCGCAGTACCCAGCCGAGCAACCCCATGGTGTTGCGCGGACGCGAGCAGATCGCCGAGATGATCGGCGAGATCTACGAGCGCGACCTGACCCACTCCCTCGATCAATGTGTGGTCGAGGGCGATCGCGCCGCCTTCGCCGAATCGTGTCGGTACCCGGACGGCGTCCGCGTGCTCGCCGAGTCGATGGTCTCGCTCCGTGACGGCAAGATCGTCGAGCAGACCATGATCCAGGCCTGGGACGACTGAGGACCCCAGTGGCTCCGGAAGGCGGGTCGGCGGCGCGAGCGTCGGTCGCGACACGGGGAAACCGACGGAACGGACACGTCGTCCCCGGTCCCGAACCTCCGGCCGACCGCGCCTCGACGACGGTCAGTCCTCGCCGCGGATGATGTGGGACTCCGGGTTGCTCGTCCGCGGGAGCGTGCTCGGATCGTCCCCGACCGCCGGTACGCATGTACGCGGACCCGACGTGCGCGCCTCGGACCGGTCGGCCCTCGAACGCCGGACCTCACGCTGTCGATCAGGATCCGTACCGCTTCGCGTGATCACGGTTTCCCGTCCCTTCCTGGACACCGACAGCCGCCGTGCGCGACCTCGGGGGGTGACCAAGGCCGGCCGGGCTGTGACCGCCCACGGGTGCCCGTCGACGCGAAGCCCAAACCGCCCCGCTCGGGCCTCCACGCGGCCGGCCGGGTGACGTCGACGCCGGCGGCGCCGGGCTCGCGGGGTGCCCCGTCGCCCGAGGGAGCGGGGGCACGAAGGGACAGACCCGGTCGCCGATCGCCCGTCCGCGAACGGGCCCGCCCGCCCGAACGAGCGGAAGGCCCGGGGGACGAGACCCCGGGCCGCCGGCTCCGTCGAGGAGCGGTGCCCCGTCCCTCGGCGGCTCTCGGATCAGTCGGCCCGCTTCGGGTCCGTCCCCGCCTCGCCGTTCTCGACGCCGAAACGGATGTGCTTCTGACCGTCGCGCGTCTCGTCGGGCTGCTTGTCCTCGCCCTCGCGAGCGGCCTCGGCGCCCGCGCCGTCCTCGGCCTCGACGCCGTCGTCCGCCGCCGCGCCCTCGGCACCGGAGCCGTCCTCGGCCGGCTGGTCGCCCGCTCCGAGGGTGGCACCCACCGCCGCCAGGGCCGTGGTCACCGGCTGGAAGAAGGTCTGGCCGCCCGCCGTGCAGTCGCCACTGCCCCCCGAGGTCAGTCCGATCGCCAGGCCGTCACGGGTGAACAGGGAGCCACCGCTGTCGCCGCGCTCGGCGCAGACGTCCGTCTGTATCAGGCCGGTGACCGTGCCTTCGGCGTAGTTCACCGTCGCGTCCAGACCCAACACCTGCCCGTCGGACAGCCCGGTGGTGCTGCCCATCCGGAACACCTCCTGCCCGACCGTAGCCTCCGCGGCCTGTCCGATCGGAACGACCTGGCTGCCGACGTTCACCTCGCTCGGCGCGTCGACCGCCGGGTCGTCGTACGTGACGAGCGCGAAGTCCCCCTGCCCGGGGAACAGCGCCTGGTCCACTGTCCCGATCGGCGCGCCCGTCTCGTCGGACCAGCGTTCGGCCCCCACGACACAGTGCCCGGCGGTGAGGAAGGCGGGTGTGCCGTCGCCCGCCGTCACGTTGAACCCGAGGGAGCATCGGGAACCACCACCGAAGATCGCGTCGCCGCCGGAGACGAAGGTCTCGAAGGTGCCGGCCGACTTCTTGAGGACGGCCTTGTCCGAGCCGAGCTTCTCCACGGTCGACTCCAGGGTGTCCCACTTCTCGCCGGTGACAGTCGAGTCGGCGGTCACGAGGATCTTGTTGGTGCGCGGGTCGATGGCCCAGGACGTGCCGGGGATCGTCGCCTCGCTCCTGAGCGTCCGGGCACCCTCCCGCAGTTCGTCGATGCTGTTGTCGACCTCGCGGACCGCGGCCCCCGCCTTCTTCGCCTGGATGACGACGTTGTTGTCTCCGGCTATCACGTTGACGACGAGTCGCTGCTCGTCGGCGTCGTAGTACGCGCCCGCGAACGCGTCGCCGAGCAACCCGGAGAGCCGGGAGGCCAGGTCCGAGGCGTCGGCGGCCTTCAGCGTCCGGGGCGCGGCGTCCGCGCCGGTCGCGTCCTCGTCCTGCGACGCGTTCGCCTGGGGCAGCAGGATCGCCGCGGCTCCGAGCGCGACGACACCGCCCGCCGCCATCGCCGCCTTGCGCTTCGGCATTCGCTTGTGACTCACGCTTCTGGCCCTCCTGGGTTCGGTTCCGTGCCACCGGTCGGCGGCGAATCGGCGCGCCTGGATGGCTGTTGGTACGCACGAATCCGAAAAGCCGTTCAACTCACGGCTCTTGCGTTCGCGACTTGCGGAGGCCGGCGATCCGTTCCGACTGGGTCCGGCGGGGGCACTCGGCGCGGGCGAGTCGCCTCGGTAGAGCGAGCGGTGGGGGGTGGCGGTCGCACGCGTCGGCACGCGACCGGGCCCGTGTCGGTCGCGGTGGACCGACACGGGCCGCGGGAATCAGGGGAACGGCGGGCGGCCCCACTCCGCCCGCCGTCCCCGTCACGGGATCGCCTACGCCGCGGCGGGACTCGCACTCCCCAGTCACGAGCCACCTGTCAAACCGCGGGAACGTATACGATCCCGGTCCTCAGAACGTGAAGACGCTCTCGCTGGAGGCGTCCTTCACGCAGGTATTGGTGAATGTCCGTTCGTCGGTGAGGCGTCGCCCCTCCCAGACGCCCTCCACGGTGACGACGACGGGGGCGTGGTCGGGGGCGCAGACGGCGCCCTCCTCCGACGTCAGGGCGTGCACGTCTCCTTCGACTCGGCGGAGCTCGGCACACGCGGCCTCCGGGGCGGGGTGGCTGCCCGACGGGGTGGGCGAGCACACGAGGGTGACGGCGCGCAGCGGCGTGGCGGACGCCGCGCTGTCGCCGTGCGCCACGGTGAGCACCAGGGCCGAGGGGGTGTAGAGCGAGGCCGGGGCGGCGGGTCCGACCTCGGGGGCGGCGGTGTCCGCGCCCGCGTTGACCGCGAGGGGGCCCAGAGCGGTGGTGACCGCGAAGCCCAGAGCGATCGCCCAGCGTGCGGTGTTCCGCATGGTGTGCTTCCTTCCGCTCGATGCGACGGCTGTGCCGGCCCGACCCGGTGGGTGCCGGAGCGGCGAGCGCGAGTCTGCCGAGTCCGACGGTGAAACACACGTCGACCCCTCGGGTTTAGGTAACCTTGCGTATTGAATCAGTGGCGTGAAGTTACGGATTGAGAACGTTTCGACGCGGTAACCTGGCGGTTCTTGACCGACTCCGGTGGCTGAATGGCGCGATTCCCGCGTTTCGTAATCGGCCTGAAACCTCCGCGCACCCGCCCCGAGCATCTTCGAAACGAGGCGGGGCGGGCCGAGGGGAACACCGGCGCCTCGGGGTTCTCCGGGACACCCCGGAGGCACGGCGGTGTCCCGGCCCGAGACGATCCGCCTGCCGGGCGGGCCGGCGCGCGACCGGGCACGGCCCGCCCTTCCGGCGGTGCGCGGGGTCAGCCGGCCGACGGCGGGGCCGAACTCCCGGCCTCGGGTTCGGGGGTCGCGGAGGGGGCGAGCGTCGTCTCGGCCTGCCACATCTGGGCCTCCGAACCGTCGCGGACCTTGACGACGATGTCGGCGTCGGCGTCCTCGGCGGTGGCGGCGAGCGCGAGCTGCCGCCGCCAGAGCGGCAGCAACTCCCCCCGCGCCGTGGCGGCGTAGCGGACGTCCTCCGCTCGCGCGGTGCCCTCCCGGGCGCATGTGCCCAACAGGACGACGCCGGCGTCCGCGCGGGAGTCGAGGCACAGACCGGGATCGGCCACGCTGCGCACACTCCCGTCCTCCTCGTAGGTCCACTGCTGGGTCATGGCGTCCGAACAGCCGGCCAACCGCACACCCGTCCCGGGCCCGGGCTCTCCGTCGACGTCGAGACAGAGTCCCGCGCCCGCGTTGCGCAGCCTGCTCTGACCCGGGACCCCGGGCGGGGCGGACGTGAATCCGGCGGCGCCCGCCTCGGCGGACTCGCCGCCGCCGTCGGAAACTCCGGTGGAGACGGCGGGATCGGCCCGGCCGCCGTCGTACGACCAGACGTTCACCACCAGCATGGTGACCAAGGCACCGGCCGAGACGGCCCCGACCGCGCGGAGCGCCGAACGGGCCGAACGCGCGCCGCGGCGGGCCGGAAGCGGGAGGCGGGCCCACAGTCCGGCGGGTCCACGACGGTGACGGGCTCCACCCTGCCCCCGGGCACCGACCGCGACGCGGCCCGGTCGGGATTCGAGATACCGGCGGGCGCCCCAGCCCAACACCGCCTCGGCCAACAGAGATCCCAAGGCCTTCTCGGACAAGGCCAGTTGATCGGCGGTGTGCCGGCAATGGCGGCACACCGCCAGGTGTTCCTCGACATCGGGGAGCAGTTTTCCGCCGCGTCGGATCGGGGCGTCCAGAAGACGGTTGTAGAACCGGCAGTCCTGACCGGGTGCCAGTTGCTCGTGTGCGTACGCACAGGCGTCGCGGAACTTCTCGCGCGCCTGCGTCAGAGTGGCCGAGGCCGTGCCGTCGTCCATCCCCAACAGAGTCGCGGGCACGGATATGTGTTCGGACTCCACCTCGACATGCCACAACAGGCAACGGGATTGGGCGGGGAGCGCGGCGAAGGCGTGGGCGGCCAGGGCTCTGTTCTCCGGGATCGGCGACTTCGTCGCGCGCATCCCCCTTCCGCCCGAGGGCTTGCGGAGATCCGGCAGGGTGCCGACGACACGTCCGTCCGCCGCCCACTCCCGGACCGTGTCACGCACCGACACCAGGAGTCGGGGGCGGAGCGCCACCGCCGATTCGCCATGGGCCACACGATCCAGGACCCGATGGAGGGCGGCGGCGGTCACCATGGCGGCCACCTGGGACGACGAGGCGAGACACAGCGCCGCGTAGTCGTGCGCGGCCTGCCAGTGCCGGGCGGTCAACAAGGCGACGGAGGCCGCGGCGTCGGTCTCGGGACGATCCCTGGTGCCGGCGGCCAGGGACTCGTCGGATTCCCGGTCTCCACCGGCTGCCGGTCGAAGCGGTCGGGAAGGGTCGGGGGTGGGCACTGAGAGGGTTCCTTTCCCACACGCGCGGTGCACACGATTCTGTGCCCCCGAAAAGATCCCGGGGCGGGCGGATTCCTCTCGGGGACGCCGCGCGAAGGGCCGAATACGTCGCCGATGCGTCGGTCCCGGATCATCAAGGCGTGTGCCACAGCGGCCGATACCCTCGGGCGGGTGCTTCACTCTCGCACAAACCCTCATGGTCAACAAGGCGCACCGACAACTCGCTCCTCTCTCGACCGACGGGCCGAGAACGCGAATCCCTCTTCACTGGCGCAAGCGAACGTTCGCCGGACACGCACGGAGGGCTCGGGCGGGGGTCATGCGCCCGGGGGCGGGGTTCGGCTCCGCATCGACGACCGGACGCACTACGCTGGGGCTCAAGTGACACACCTGTTCACGGTGAGTGTGCGCGATGGAGTGGCGACGATGAGTCCGGTGAACCCGTTCGACGATTCCGCCCCCGCGCGTGCGGTCGTGGACGCGACGGGCAGGCTGCGGGAGTGGAACGAGGCCGCGCGAGGACTGCTGGGCTACCCCCCGGGGGCGGTCCTGGGCAGACCCCTGGCCGACCTGCTCGTGGTGGGCGGTCCGCCTTTCCCCGACCGTGACGCGCGCCGGTGGAGCGGCTCGCTCACGCTGCGCCACCGCGACGGTCACAGCGTGTCCGTCTGGGCGATGGCCCATCGGCCCGCCGGGCGGGACGGTGCCTGGGTGGTGGTGGTCCCCCGGAACGGCGACAGCGCCGAGGGAGTGGCCGAGGACCCCCTGATCCGGGCGGCGCTGCGGCAGTCGCCCTGCGCCACGATGGTCTTCGACACCGGGCTGCGCCTTCGCGGCGCGAACGACGCCATGGCCCGGCTGCTGGACGTGCCCGCCCGTCGACTGCGAGGGCTGCGGCCGACCGACATCGGGAGCCGACCGCAGCACACGGAGCTCGAGGAGCACCTGCGGCGGGTCCTGGACACCGGTCGCGGTCACGACATGCGCGCCTTCATGAAGGCGGCCGGAGAGAGCCGCGGGGCGCACGCCTGGTCGGCCCGGCTGGCCCCGCTCGCCGACGGCGAGGGGCGGGTGCGCGGTGTCTGTGTGAGCGTCCACGACTTCACCGAGCAGCACCGCGCCCGAGAGCGGCTCCAACTGGTCAGCGAGGCGGGCATCCGCATCGGCAGCACCCTGGACGTCACGCGCACCGCCCAGGAGCTGGCCACGGTGTGCGTCCCGGGACTGGCCGACCTGGTCACCGTCGACCTCCTCGACCGGAGGGACTCGGCGGACGGCCGGCGTCCACCGGGGACGCCTATTCGGCTGCGACGCGTGGCCCGGGCGTCCGCCGAGGAGGACACCCCGCGGATCGCCGGGTCCGGACGCACGGACGACTACCCGGCCGGTTCGCCGCAGGCGGAGTCGCTGACGACGGGCCACGCGGTGGCGGTTCCGCCCCTCGTCGGGGGCACTCGGGCCGAGACCTCGCCCGGGGCGGGCGGGCGGGACCCCGTGGGACCGCACGCGATCCTCTCGGTGCCACTGCGGGCCCGCGGCACCACGCTCGGCGTGGCGGTGTTCACCCGGTTCGGCCACCCGGAGCCCTTCACCGCGGACGACGTGCTGCTGGCGGAGGAGATCGCCGCTCGGGCGGCGGTGTCCATCGACAACGCCCGTCGCTACTCCCGCGAGCGCGAGACGACCCTGACGTTGCAGCGCAGCCTGCTGCCCCGGGCACTTCCCACGACGGGTGCCGTCGAGACGGCCTCCCGCTATCTGCCCGCCGCCAGCTCGGGCGTGGGCGGCGACTGGTTCGACGTGATCCCGCTGTCGGGGACGCGGGTCGCCATGGTGGTCGGCGACGTGGCCGGCCACGGCATCCCGGCGTCGGCGGCCATGGGGCGGCTGCGCACCGCGGTCCGCACCCTCGCCGACCTGGACCTCGCTCCGGAGGAGCTGCTGGCCCATTTGGACGACCTGGTCGTCCGGCTCGCATCCGAGCCCGGTGAACGGGCGGGCGAGACCGGCGCCACCTGCCTGTACGCGGTGTACGACCCGATCTCCCGCCGCTGCGCCCTCGCCCGCGCCGGACATCCCGCTCCCGTGTTGGTCGAGCCGGACGGACGGGCGCGGCTCGTCGACCTGCCCTCGGGTCCGCCCCTGGGGATCGGCGGCCTGCCCTTCGAGTCGGTCGAGCTGTCGCTGCCGGAGGGCAGCCTGCTGGCGCTCTACACGGACGGGCTGGTCGGCGGCTCCGATCACGACGCGGAATCCGGCGGCGCGCTGCTGAGCGAGGCGCTGGCCGCCCCGGCGGCCTCCCTGGAAGAGACCTGCGACCGGGTGCTGCGCTCCCTGCCGAGGCCGGACGGTGACGCGCGCGACGTGGCCCTGCTTCTCGCGCGAACCCGGGTGTTGCCGTGTGAACAGGTCGCGACCTGGGACATCCCGGCCGACGCGGCCATGGTCGCCCCGGTGCGCAAGCAGGTCTTGGACCAGCTCGACGGCTGGGGTCTGCGGGAGGCCGCCTTCCCCGCCGAACTCGTGGCGAGCGAACTGGTCACCAACGCCATCCGGTACGGCTCGGCCCCGATTCGTCTGAGGCTCATCCACGACGCCGCCACGCTGATCTGCGAAGTGTCCGACAGCAGCCACACCGCCCCGCATCTGCGCCGAGCGAGGACCTGGGACGAGGGCGGACGGGGACTGCTGCTGGTCGCCCAGCTCACCCGACGCTGGGGCAGCCGGCACACCGCCGAGGGCAAGACCATCTGGGCCGAACTGGCACTGCTCGGCGAAGACTGATCCCGGCCGGGACGGGGCACGGGTGCCCCGTCTCCTCCCCGGACGGCGAGGGTTTCGCTCGGACCGGATCGCACCGTCTGGGGTCGCGCTCGCCGCCGGCCCGTGGTGGGATCCACACCGTACGGCCTCGGGGAGACCCCGCCGCCGCGGTCGAGCCCCGCGGCGAGGATCGAAGGAGACACCGTGGGCAAGACGACGCGGAAGAAACTGCCGGCGGTCTACCAGCCGCTCGGCTTCGCCCTGGGTTGGGCGGGGGGCGCGTTGGCGGGATTCCTCTTCCGGAGGACCTGGCGGCTCATTCGCCACGAGGACGACGCACCGGACGCGCTGGACCCCGACCGGGGCTGGGGGGAGGTTCTGGTGGCCGCCGCGGTCCAGGGCGCCATCTTCGCCTCGGTCAAGAGCGCCGTGAACCGGGGAGGAGCCAAGGCGATCCAGCGCTCGACGGGTTCCTGGCCGGTGAAGACCGATCGCCGACCGGCCTGACGCGCACCGTCACCCGAGGGATGGGACGAGTTCCGGCCGCGCCCCACACGACGCGTGGAGCGCCGCCCGGCCCTCCCCCCTCCCGCCCTCGGGCGGGAGGCGTGGCATGATCCTCGTGTCGTCGCGTGCGGTGATCACCGCGCATCCGCACCCGGCCACCACCACGGCGGCCGACGCCCGGGAAACGTTCCGGGGAGGGGTCCTCCCCGTCCCTCCCGATCCACCACACCGGTCCGGACCCGACCGCCGGAGAAGCCGGGGGACGAGGGCGCCCGCACTCCGGCGAGGCGGAACGGAGGCACCCGGCCGGTGACCACCGGACGCGCCGGCGACGCCGAGCGAGAACTCCCGAGGAGAGACCCGATGAACACGATGCGCGCCATCCGCCAGGACGCCCTGGGCGGCCCGGAGGTCCTCAAGGAGGTACGCGTGGAGCGCCCCTCCCCTCGCCCGAACGAGGTGCTGGTGCGGGTCCGGGCGGCGGGGATGAACCCCACCGACTGGAAGCACCGGGCCAACGGCGGCTTCCTCGGCCGGCCGCCCTTCGTGCTGGGCTGGGACGTTTCCGGAGAGGTCGCGGAGGTCGGCATCGGCGTGGCGGGTTTCCGGCCCGGGGACGAGGTCTTCGGCATGCTGCCCTACCCCTTCGGGCACGGTTCCCACGCCGAGTACGTGACCGGTCCCGCGCGCGCGTTCACCCACAAGCCCGCCGGCGTGGACCACGTCCAGGCGGGCGCCCTGCCCCTCGTCTCGCTGACAGCCTGGCAGGCGTTGGTGGAGGTGGCCGACGTCCGCCCCGGGCAGCGCGTGCTGATCCACGCCGGCGCGGGGGGCGTGGGTCACGTGGCCGTACAGATCGCCAAGGTCCTCGGCGCACACGTGATCGCCACAGCGAGCGGGGCCAAGCACGACTTCCTGCGCTCCATCGGGGTGGACGAGCCGCTGGACTACCGGGAGACGGACTTCACGGAGGCGGTGCGGGACGTCGACGTCGTCCTGGACACGATCGGGGCGGAGACCTCCGTGCGGTCCCTGGGCGTGGTGCGCCCGGGCGGAACGGTGGTGTCGATCCTGCCCGTCGGTCCCGAGGACTTCCCCCGGGAGGCCGAGCGGCTGGGCGTCCGGGCGGTCCGGATGCTGGTGGACGCGGACCGCGGCGGGATGCTGAAGGTCGCCCGGCTCGTGGAGGACGGTCGGCTGCGGGCCGAGATCGCCGGGACCTTCCCGCTGGGCGAGGCCGCGGAGGCGCACGCGGTCGGCGAGCGCGGACGCACCACGGGCAAACTCGTCTTGGCCGTGGACTGAGGCCGCGCCCGCGCGGTTCCGGAATCCCCCCGGGACCGCGCGGGGCGGGGCGCTTCGGAGCACCCCGCTCGACACGCCCTAGGCGTGCGGCGTCCAGGTGAACTTGTCTCCCCCCACCCAGCGGACCACGTCGGGGTCGTCCAGGTCGTGAACGGTGATCCCGAACGCCGCCGCCGCCTCCAGTACGTCGGTGACGGTCTTGGCCTCGCCGACGACCTGGCCGTCGATCTCCACGATCCGGAACGGCGGGGTGCCGGGCTGGACGCCGAGCACCAGGATGCGTGGACTGGCGATGTGCGGACTCGCGCTTTCGGTCATGCAATAGAGGGTAGAACGCGTCGGTCGGGAGCGGGGCCCGGGGGTGGCCGCCTCCCGCGCGTCCGTCCCACGCGAGAAGGGGCAGCCCATGGACCCCGTCACGGCCCTGGACCGGATCGCCTTCCTGCTGGAGCGCTCCCTGGCCCCGGTGTACCGGGCCCGGGCCTTTCGCACCGCGGCCCGGGTGGTGTCCTCGCTGCCCGCTCGGGAGGTCCGCCGCAGGGCGGAGGCCGGGACTCTGGAATCCCTGTCGGGCGTCGGTCCGAAGACGGCCGGGGTGGTCCGCGAGGCGTTGACCGGACGGACACCCGAATACCTCCGCGCCCTGGAGGAGGACACGGGCGAGCCGCTCGACGGGGCGGCACGCGAGCTGAGGAGGCGCCTCCAGGGCGACTGCCATACGCACTCCGACTGGTCGGACGGCGGCAGTCCGATCGAGGAGATGGGCCGGACGGCCGCCGGCCTCGGCCACGCGTGGGCCGTACTCACCGACCACTCGCCACGACTGACGGTGGCCCGTGGCCTGTCGGCCGAGCGCCTGCGCGAGCAACTGGACGTGGTGGCGGAACTCAACGCCCGCTGGGCACCGTTCCGTCTGCTGACCGGCATCGAGTGCGACATCCTCCGGGACGGCTCCCTCGACCAGGACCCCGACCTGCTGGCCCGACTGGACGTCGTGGTCGTGTCCGTCCACTCCGCGCTCCGCATGCCCGCCGAACCGATGACCCGCCGCATGGTGGCCGCGGTGAGCGACCCGCACGCCGACGTCCTGGGGCACTGCACAGGGCGCCTGGTGGCGGGGAAACGACGCCCCGAGTCCGAATTCGACGCCGACGAGGTCTTCGCCGCCTGCGCCGCCTCCGGCACGGCGGTGGAGATCAACAGCAGGCCCGAACGGCTCGATCCGCCCCGGCGGCTGCTCCGGCGGGCACTCGCCGCGGGCACGCTCTTCGCCATCGACACCGACGCGCACGCCCCCGGGCAGCTCGACTGGCAGTCCCACGGCTGCGCGCGGGCCGCGGAGTGCGAGGTCCCTGCCGCCCGGGTGGTCACCACCTGGTCGGCGACCGACCTCCTGGCGTGGACCCGCGACGGCCGGCTCCCGCCCGGGGCGACCCGAGCCTGACCCTCCCCCCCGCCCCCGGTCCCGGCGCGCGAGGAACGCGCGACGATCCGGGCAGGCGCCAAAGCGCACGCCGAACGGAGTGACCCGACCGACCCCACCGGCCCGGACGGCCGGGGTACGCCCCTCCCTTCCCGCTACGGTCCTCTCCGAGAGCGTCTGCCACGCCCGGAAGGGGAACAGCCCGACGATGCCGCGATCGAGGGAGCGGGCGACGCGGGCGCTCACGCGGGCGCGCCGTGATCCGGTGGTGGCGCAGACACTGCGCTCGGCGGCGGCGGCGACGATCTCGTACGTCATCGCGCTCCGGCTGAGCCCCGAAGCGGCCCCGTTGACGGCTCCGCTCACCGCGTTGCTGGTCGTCCAGGTGACGCTGTACGCGACCCTGACGACCGGCATCCGGAGGGTGAACTCGGTGGTCGCCGGTGTGCTGATCGCCATCGTCTTCAGCCAGCTCGTCGGTCTGACCTGGTGGAGTCTGGCCCTGGTCGTCGTGGCGTCGCTCGGTGTGGGCCACCTGGTGCGGGTGGACGAGTTCGTGCCCGAGGTGGCGATCAGCGCCATGCTGGTCATGGGGGTCACCTCCCACGGCGACACCGCTTGGGCCCGGGTGGTGGAGACCTTGATCGGCGCCGTGGTGGGCCTCGCCTTCAACACCCTCCTCGCCCCTCCCGTCTGGGTGGACCGGGCCGGCGAGTCGATCGAGGGGCTGGCCAGGCGCCTGCGGCGGTTGATACTGCGTGTGGGAGAGGAGGCCGTCGGCCGCACGCCGCACCACCTGGCCGCCGCGCGACTGCGGGAGGCTCGCCGGCTGGACCACGCCATCGTCGAGGTGGACGCCGCGCTGCGGCAGGCGGAGGACAGCCTGCGGCTCAACCCTCGGGTGCGTGAGGGGCTGTTGCACCGGGTCGTGTTGCGCACGGGGCTGGACACCCTGGAAATCTGCACGGTGGTGTTGCGGGTGCTGGCGCGCACCGTCGCGGACATGGCGAAGGCCCGGGAACCCGAGCCGTTGTTCACCCCGGAGATCGGCGCGGCCGTGGAGCGACTGCTGGCCGAGATCGGCGACGCGGTGGTCAGCTTCGCGATGCTGGTGACGACCAGCACCAGCGCGGACGCGGCGTCGGCCGAGGAGCGATTCGCGGCGTTGCACCGGCAGGCTTCGACCACGCGGGACCGGCTCGCCGGACTCCTGCTGGACGAGATCCGACAGGACGCCCGTCAATGGCAACTCCAGGGCGCGGTGCTGACGGAGGTCGACCGCATCATCGACGAGATGGACACCGAGCACCGCTCGCGACGGCTCCTGGAGGAATTGGACCGGCACACGCGGGAGCGACGTGAACGGATGCCGCGCGTGACCCGTATGCACGACCGTGTGCGGCGGTGGGGGCGCGGGACCCGGAACCGGGAACCGACCTGACGGCGTACTCCATCTCGCACGCCGGACGACGCCTTGGCGCGGACGGCGGGCGCGGACGACCGGAACGGAACGGGACCACGGGGGCGGGGATGACCGGCGGCACGATCGGAATCGACGGGGACCGGCTGCGAATGGCGGGCGGGGTGTCGGTGCGGTTCGTCCGCACCCCTCGGGCGGCGCGGGTCGGCGCCCGGCCTCCGGCGCTCGGAGCCTTCCCGGTGCGCCGGGTCGAGGACTACCCCGACACGGTCCCGGAGTCCTGGCGGACACGGGGCGGGGTGATGCTTCCGGTCCACCTCGGCGAGGCGATGTGGTTGAGCTTCGTGGGCTCCACCGAGCCCGCGGCGCTTCAGGTCGGGGTCGGCGGGGTCTGCGCGGTCTCCGGCGGGGCCTGGAACGAGCGGCTGCGGCCCCGCCCTCGGAACTACCTGGTGCTCCCCGGCCGGCTGCGGCTCGACGGCGTCCACTCCGCCGCCGGTGCCGTCCGCCCGTTCACGACGGTGTCCGGCGGACTCGACGACGGTCACGAGGACGGGGAGGAGGGACAGTCGGCGTCGATCCGGCTGCTGGCGTACCCGCCTCGGGACGACGGACGGCGGTCTCACCGGGAGAGTCGTCGCGATGGCCCCGCGCCGGAGACGCGCCCGAGGGCGACGAGGAGGGGAGCGGGAGGAACGCTCGCCGTCGGGGGGGTGGGACGGCTTCACCGCGGTCCGGCAGCGGTCCGGGGAACGTCACGATCCTGGGGGCGGCGGGCCTCTCCCGACCGCGGGGGGCCCGCCGTCTGGGCGGAACGGGCGGCGGCTCGGGTTCTCGTCCGCCTCGTGCCTCCCGGGGAGTGGCGGCGGATCACCGGGGAGGCTCCTCCGCCCTCGCCGGTGGACCGGGCGTCGCCACTCGCTCCTCTCCCGTTCGAGGACGAGGGGGAGGTGGACCCTTCCGCCCGTCTGTCGACCTCTCCGGATCGGCCTCTCGGAGACGGCCGAGGCCGGCGGTTCCCGGCCCGGCGAGGCTCGGGGGAACGGTGCCGCCGTCACCACTGAGGGCGACTCGACTCCCGAGGAGGCGGGTCCCGGACCCTCGCGGACGAGGGCACGGGGGTCGGGCTACGCCTCACCGTCCGGGCGGTGCCGGTGGAGGGCACGAGGGCAGGGCGTGCCGGCGCGGGCGAGCAGGACGCGCATCCGCTCGCCCAGCCGGGGCACGTCGTCCGCGGGGCGATCGAAGAGGAGACGGACGTCCTCGTGGGAGCGGAGCCGTTCGAGGCGGAGGGTCAACGCGTGGCGGTCCACGGCCAGCGGTCGTACCCGGATCGCCCCGTGGAGGCGTCGGGCGTCGACGAGCCGGGTGAGCCGTTCCACGGCGTCGCCGTGGCAGTCGGCGAGGTGGGTCAGGAGACCGGCCTCGGCGGTGGCCAGTGGGTCGGGGGTCGCTCGCGTGAAGGCGTCCGGGTCGACGGGCTCCGTGTCGGACCCCTGCCGCAGGACGACGCGGGTGGGGCGCAGGAGGAGTCCGCCCGCCTCTCCGGCGGACAATCGTCCGGAGAGCCACAGCCGGGCACGGATCCGATCGCGCATCGGGACGGGCGCGGGATCGGCGAACTCCACCACGCAAGGGACGTCTCTCCCGAGCGAGCCGCCTGTCGTCCCCGTCGGCGAGCCGTCGGGCGAGGCGAGGAGGAGCAGCCGCCCGTCCTCGGTGACGGTGTGGGCCCCGGTCAGCTCCTCCCGGCGGCGCCCCTCCGCCGTCACGGCGCAGCTCCAGGCCGTGGCGAGCAGGGAGCGCGCGCGCTCCGCCGCCGTGTTCGCGACCGCCCCGGTCCGACTGTCACCCATCCCGACCTCCTATTAGGTAAGCCTTGCCTAAGTTACCCAAGATCCGGGCGGGCGCCAACCGCGCCACTCCGGCGGCCGCGATCGACACGCCTCATCGTCGCCCCGAATCGGGCCGGCCTCTCCGGTCTCCGAGGGGGATCGGCGAACGAGCGAGGGCGTCGTCCGTCCAGTGCGCGGGACGGGCGAGCGAGTCGGTGGCCGGCAGACGAGTCCGGGAGTCGCCGCGCGCGGCTTCGAGCTGTGGCTGGGTCAGGAAGAAGGCACCCGTCAGGTCCGCTCCGGCGAGACTCGCTCCCCGCAGATCGGCACCGAGCAAGTCGGCCCGACGCAGGTCGGCGTCTGCCAGGTCGGCCGCGACGAGACAGGCCCCGCGCAGGTCGGCGCGGTGGAAGTCGGCGCCGCGGAGCCGGGCGC
Organism: Streptomyces sp. HSG2; assembly: GCF_016598575.1. Taxonomy (NCBI): domain Bacteria; kingdom Bacillati; phylum Actinomycetota; class Actinomycetes; order Kitasatosporales; family Streptomycetaceae; genus Streptomyces; species Streptomyces sp. HSG2. The sequence continues at coordinate 4,915,953 of NZ_CP066801.1, read as the reverse complement.
CGATCGACGAGGTGCCGACCACTCCGGGCCGCCGGCCGCGACCGCCCGACCGGACCAGCTCACTCGCGCGCCGGAGCAGCGCGCCGACCCCCTCACGGTGCGCCGCCACGTCGAGAGCGACCAGGTCGCCGGGGGTGCCCGCGGTCAGTCGCTCGGTTTGTCGCCGCACTCGGGAGAGTTCGGCGCGAAGAGGGCGGGCCGCCGGCAGATCCATCGCCTCCGTCAGGTACCAGAGCATCTCCCGCAACTGCCGGACCACCGTGAACACCTCGAACACGCTCCGGGCACGGGATGGTGGGCCGTCCCGCCAGTCCCGCCCGTCGAATGTCTCGTTCGACACCTGTTGCCCCGCCCCGAAACAGTCGTACACGGCGCATCCGGTGAACCCTCGCCGACGCAGCGACCCGTGGACGCCGCAGCGGTTCTCGGCCGTGAGGTTCGGACAGGGCGTGCCCGCGGCCTTGTCGACGGCAAAATCCGCCGACGCCGCGAAGGGCAACGCGACGCAGCACAGACCGAAGCACCGCGCGCAGTCCCCGCGCAGGGTCGATCGCACCCCGGAACGTCCGTTCGGGTTCTCCGCCGTAGCGGGCTCGGATTCGGGCATGCCGTTCATCATATGAGCCGTCATCCGTCGTCGAGCCACGAAGAGGAGAGGGCTCCGCCCCACCACGAGGTACCCGCGGCCCGCGCGCCCCGACATCACCTCTCGAACACCTCGAAGGCGACGGCCGGACCACCTCCGAACCGCTCCCCCGCGCTACGGGCGCGGTCGCCCAGGAAGGCCCTGACGTAGCTCTCCGGGTCCTCGTCGGTCAGCGCCTCGATATAGGTGCGGTGTTCGAGGAGGGAGCGCACGGCGCGCTCCATGCCGTCGGTCACGTCCACGGCGTGGGTGGGGGCGGCGGAGCCCGCGACGGCCACCCAGCGGACCCCGTCCCAGGGGAGCGCTCCGCGATCGGCGAGCTCCGGGAAGATCCAACGGTTGCCGGCGTCCCCCGCCGCGTCCAGGGTGGCGCGCCCGACCGCCACGTGGTCGGGCGTGTTCCAGGCGACGCCGGACCAGGTGTCACGGTGGTTGAGAGTGATCACCAACTCCGGCCGGTGGCGGCGGATGGCGGCGGCGATGTCCCGGCGCAGCGCGGCACCGTACTCGACGACGCCGTCACGGTGGTCGAGGAACTCCACCACGTCCACCCCGACCGCCGCCGCGCTCGCCCGCTGCTCCCGTTCGCGCAGCGGACCGCATTCCTCCGGTGGCAGCGTGTCGATCCCCGCCTCTCCCCGAGTGGCGATGAGGTACGAGACCTCGCGCCCCTCGTCGGCCCAGACGGCGACCGCCGCCGAGCAGCCGTACTCCAGGTCGTCGGGGTGGGCCACCACCGCCAACGCTCGGTGCCAGTCGGACGGCATGGGCCGCAGTCTCCCGCTGTCGTCATCCGTCAACGCGTCACTCCTTCGTGGATGTCCCGGCCCTCGGGCCGAGAAGAAAAAACGAAGCTCCCGTCGATCGTCCCAGGCGGGTTCGCCGAAGCCGTGGACCGCCCTCCACCTGCCGCGGGCGCCGACCTCCCCCCGTGGCGGAGGGCCGGGGCCAGGGCTCCTCCCGCCGAGGCGGATCGTCGACGGAGCGGGGCCCGGCGGATGGACCCGGGACGTCACACCTCGTCGCGGGCCAGTGCCAGCAGGCGGTCCAGGACGCGCGGCCCTCCGGCACGGATGCCGTCGTGCTCGAACTCGTCGGTGACCCAGGTGCGCAGTCCGCGCACGGCGCGAGCGGTGGCCAGGGCGTGCCCGGTGTCGACGTACATGTCGTCGTGGTAGATCGCCGCCGCCACCGGCACCTCGTTGTCGGCGAGTCGGGCGGCGTCGTAGAGGGGTGGCCAGTCGGTGCGGGCCGCCAGCAGTTCCGCCGTCTCGCGAAGGGGGCGCAGCGCCGGGTCGCAGACGAACATCCACGGATGGACGGACTCTCCGGTGAAGGGCAGGGGGCCGTCCCCCGCCAGAGACTTGGCGGCGTCGAACTCGGGGAACCGCGCGCGGACCCTCTCGGCCGACCAGGCGGTCGGCCGGGCGTCGCCCGCGTAGCACGCCTCGTGGAGCACCGCGTAGAGCGGATGACCCGCGTACGAGAGGAGACCCTGGACCTCTTCCTGGAAGGCGTCGGACAGGCGCGGCCCTCGCGATGTGGGGACGAAGGCGTCCTCCAGGAGGTAGTGCAGCCGGTGGCCGCCGTGCGAGGAGCCGAGCAGGACACCCAGGGACTGGAAGGCCTCGACGGTCAGCAGATAGCCGTTGGGGAGCACCACCTCGCTGGTGAGGAGGTGCTCGGCGACGCGCCGGGCACGCTCCACGTCCTGCGGGTAGCGGTGGTAGTGGGCCGCGACCTTGCGAGCGACGCGCGGGTAGGCGGCCCGGTAGACGTCGTCGGCGTGAGCGTCGAGGGCCGGCAGTCCGCCGGTGATCAGAACGGACGCGAGCCCCTCGGGGGCCGTGCCGAGGTAGGTGACGGCGCAGAAGCCCCCGAAGCTCTGGCCGAGCACCGTCCACGGCGCGCCGCCGGTGACCCGGGGGCGGATGACCTCGCAGTCCCGGACGATGGAGTCGGCACGGAAGTGGGCCAGGTAGTCGGCCTGTTCGGCGGGGCCGCCCCGCAGGGGCAGCGTCTGCCTGTTGGCGGGCGTGGAGGCGCCGGTGCCTCGCTGGTCCAGCAGGAGGACACGGAAGTCCCGCAGGGCGCGGCCCAGCCAGTGGGGTCTTCCGACGAGGCGGTCGGCGCCGAAACCGGGGCCGCCCTGCAGATACACCAACCAGGGTCGATCGTGCCGTGCCCCGTCACGGGCGACGATCTCGCGCCCGTACAGCTCGATGGTCTCCCCGTCGGCGGCGTCGTGGTCGAGCGGCACGGTGAAGCGGCGGTCGGTGAGGACCACGCCGGGCTGACGATAGCTGGGACTCAACGGTGGGCTCCCGGAGGGCGGACGGATGGGACCGAACCCCGGCCGGACCGGGGCGTCTCGGGCCGGGCGCCGGCGTGGCGCACGGCCGGTGGTGCGGAGTGACCGGGGCGGCCGGCGGGGCGCCCCGGCTCGGGGTCAGTCGCCGGCGGCGCACAGGCGCGCGAAGCGGTCGGCGTCCACGTTGCCCCCGGAGAGGACCACGCCCACCCGACCGGCCAACGGCCCCGCCCGGCCGTTGAGGAGCGCGGCGAGAGCGGTGGCCCCACTGGGTTCCAGTACGATCTTGAGGCGCTCGAAGGCGAACCTCATCGTGTCGCGGATCTCGTCGTCGGAGACCAGCACGACCTCGTCGAGGAGCCTGCGGTTGACCGCGAAGGTCAGTTCGCCCGGGGTCGGCAACGCCTGGCCGTCGGCGATGGTGCGCGGAACGGGGACGGTGACGCGACGGCCGGCCAGCAGGGAGCGTCTGGTGTCGTCCCCGGCCTCCGGCTCGACGCCGACCACCCGAACGCGCGGGTGCAGCGCCTTCGCGACGGTGGCGCACCCCGCGATCAGGCCCCCTCCGCCGACGGGTGCGAGCAGGACGTCGAGTTCGCCGGTCTCCTCCAGCAGTTCGAGCGCCACGGTGCCCTGCCCGGCCATCACGTGCGGATGATCGTAGGGCGGGATCACGGTCAGGCCGCGCTCGGCGGCGATGGCCTCGGTGAGCGCGACCCGGTCGCCGGTGTAGCGGTCGTAGGTGACGACCTCGGCGCCGTACCCGGCCGCTGCGGCGCGCTTGGCGCGCGGGGCGTCCTGCGGCATCACGACGACGGCGGCCGTGCCCAACTCGCGTGCGGCGAGGGCGACCGCCTGGGCGTGGTTCCCGGAGGAACAGGCCGCCAGACCCCGGTTCAACTCCCCCGGGGCGAGGCGGGAGGCGGCGTGGAAGGCGCCGCGGAGCTTGAAGGCCCCGGCCCGCTGGAGATTCTCGCACTTGAGGTGGACCTCCGCGCCGGCGAGGGCGTCGAGGGTCCGGGAGCGCTGGACCGGGGTACGGTGCACGACCCCCTCGATGCGGGCCGCCGCCTGCCGGACGGCGTCGATGGAGAGGGGGGCTGCGGTGGGCGGCACGTCGCGGTCCTTCCGATGGCGTCGTCCCGGCCGGTCGCGCCGCCGGGCGACCCCGGATCGATCGGCCCGACGGCGGCACGGGACGCTGGCGAAGCATACGCCGATCGACGTACGTCCGGCCGGGCCGCACCGCACGGCCTCCCGGAATCGGGCATTTCGTCTGCCTAGCATGCAGCCTCAGTCGCTCTGCAGGAGAGGACAGCAGATGTCGCCCACGGGTCGACCCGGCGTGCCGGCGGGCCGCGTCCCATCCCCGAACGACATCGCGCCGCGGACCGTCGCCGAGCGACTTCGACGCCGGCGCTTCCTCACCCTCTCGGCCGCCGCCGCGACGCTCGCCTTCGCCACCGACGTGCCGGCCCTGGGCGTCGCCGCCACCCCGGAGCGTTCCGGCGTCCGTTTCGTCGAGGATCCGTTCACGTTGGGCATCGCCTCCGGCGACCCGCGGCCGGACTCGGTGTTGTTGTGGACGCGGTTGGCTCCCGAGCCGTACGCGGCGGACGGCGGCCTCGGCGCGGAGCGGATCGCGGTCGAGTGGGAGGTGTCCCTGGACGAGCGATTCGCGGCCGTGGTGCGCAGGGGCCGGGTGGACGCCCACCCGGAGTACGCCCACAGCGTCCATGTCGACGTGCGCGGGCTGCTTCCCGCCACCGAGTACCACTACCGCTTCCGGGCGGGGGACTGGATCAGCGGCACGGGCCGCACCCGGACCGCGCCGTGGCCGGGGGCCGGGGTCGCCTCGCTGACCCTTGCCGCCGTGGCCTGCCAGGCCTACCGGGACGGCTGGTACACCGTCCACCACCACCTGGCGCGGGACGACGTCGACCTCGTGTTGCACCTCGGCGACTACCTCTACGAGCACCCGGTCGACCGGTTCGGGGGAGCGCGTCGTCACACGGACCGCGTGCTGCCCGACCTGTTCGCCCGGGAGACGGTGACCCTCACGGACTATCGGACGCGGTACGCGCTGTACAAGAGCGATCCGGATCTCAAGGCCGCGCACGCCGCACACCCCTTCGTGGTGACCTGGGACGACCACGAAACGGACGACAACTACGCGGGGGCGGTCCCGCGCGACGACGTGCCCGCGGAGCGCTTCCTGGCGCGTCGGGCCGCCGCCTACCGCGCCTACTGGGAGCACCAACCGCTTCGTGCCGATCAGTTGCCGCAGGGCGCGGACGCCCGCATGCACCGGAGACTGCACTGGGGGACGCTGGCCCAGCTCGACGTGTTGGACACCCGCCAGTACCGGTCCGACCAGGCCTACGGAGACCGCCCGACGCGACCGGGGCCGGAGTCGGACCACCCGGCCCGTACTCTCCTCGGCCCGGCGCAGGAGCGCTGGTTGATCGACGGCTGGCGGGACTCCGTCGCCAAGTGGAACGTGACGCCACAACAGGTCTGTTTCTCCGCACGCCGGTTCGACCTGGGAGAGGACGCGCGGGTGTCGATGGACGCGTGGGACGGCTACGGGGCGGCGCGAGAGCGGGTGATGGGCGGCGCGGAGGCAGCCGGACTGGAGAACTGGCTGGTCCTCTCGGGCGACGTGCACGTCTCCTACGCCTTCGACATCAAGGACGACTTCGACGATCCCGGCTCTCGCACCGTCGGCACGGAGGTGGTCTGCACCTCGGTCACCAGCGGTGGGGACGGGACCCGTCGACCGGGCAACTGGCACACCCAGCTGGCCGCCAACCCGCATCTGCGCTTCTACGACGGCCGGCGTGGCTACGCCCGAATCGAGCTGGACCACACGGCGGCCCGGATCGACTTTCGGGCCGTCGCCGCCGTGACCCGCCCCGGAGCCCCCCCGGAGTCGGCCGGGACGTTCGTCTCCGAGGTCGGGGCCCCGGGGCTCCAACCGGCCTGACATCCACAGACCCCGGGGTTCCACCCCTGCCCGGCGACCAGCACACCGCCGATCGGCGCCCTCGCTCCGGCGTCGGCCGGCATCCGGCGACCCGCCACCCGACGGGCCGCGCGGGCGAGGCCATGCCTCGCCGAACACCCCCGAACAGAAGGAGACTCACGCATGACCGGCAGACACACCGCGGTCGGGCGCCGTGCCGCCCTGGCGGCGGTCGGCGCCCTCGTCGTGACCACACTCCCCACGGCCGCCTCGGCGGCGGCGCCGCCCGCGCCGGGGCCGCGACCGACGGCCTCACAGACCCTGGGCGCGGACAGTCCACCCGCAGGGTTGCTGACCGCGATGGGCCGGGACCTGGGGCTGACCCCGAACCAGGCGGCCACCCGCTTGCTGAACGAGGCCGAGGCCGGCACTCGGGCCGGCCGGCTGCGCACCGCGCTCGACTCGCACTTCGCGGGCGCCTGGCTGAGCGGCCCGACATCCGCGAGCCTCACCGTGGCCACCACGGACGCCGCCGACGTGCCGACCATCCGGGCCGAGGGCGCGACCGCGGTGGTCGTGGCGACCACGCTCGCGGAGTTGGAGGCGGTGAGGGACCGACTCGACGCCGCCGCGGACTCGGCGGAGGCCATCGACACCCCCCTCTGGTACGTGGACGTGCCCGCGAACCGGGTCGCCGTGCAGGCCACGTCCCGGTCGGCCGCCGAGGCGTTCGTGGAGTCGGCGGGAGTCGCGGCCGAGGAGGTCGCCGTCCAGGTCTCCGAGGAGCGTCCGCGGGTGCTGGCGGACCTCGTGGGCGGCGACCCCTATTACATCGACAACGTCGCCCGCTGCTCCGTCGGCTTCTCCGTGACCCGAAGTTGGCGACAGGGTTTCGCCACCGCGGGCCACTGCGGAGGGGCCGGCGCCCGTACCACCGGATACAACCGGGCGGCCCAGGGAGTCGTCCAGGGGTCGACCTTCCCCGGCAGGGACATGGCCTGGGTCGCCGTCAACGGTGCCTGGCGAGGCACGCCCTACGTGCGGGCACAGAGCGGGCGCCGAGTGCGGGTCGCCGGTTCGGTTCGGGCTCTGATCGGTTCGGCGGTCTGCCGGTCGGGGTCCACCACGGGCTGGCGCTGCGGCATCGTCGAGCGACACAACGTCACCGTCCGCTATCCCCAGGGCAGGGTCTACGGGCTGACCCGGACGACGGTGTGCGCCGAGCCCGGCGACTCGGGCGGCCCCTACGTCTCCGGCGCGCAGGCACAGGGCGTCACCTCGGGTGGATCCGGCAACTGCCGCGTCGGCGGCCGGACCTACTTCCAGCCGATCAACCCGCTGCTCTCCCGGTACGGGCTCACCCTGAGGACGACCTCCTCCCAGGCCGCGCCACTCTTCCCGGCGCCACTCTTCCCGGTCGCCGTCGCCGACGCGTGGACGGCCGGCCTGGTCTACGAGACCGGCGCCACCGTCACCCGGGCGGGCGTCCGGTACACGTGTCTGCAGGATCACCAGGCCCAGTCGGACTGGTCCCCGGAGGACACCCCGGCCCTGTGGCAGCGGCTTTGACCGGCCGCTGACCGGATTCCGGCCCCGACACCGGCCCCCGTTCCCGGTCCCTCGTCCCGCGGGCGGGGAACGGGGGGCGCGCGTCACACCGAGGGAGAGAACAAGGTCACAGCGGCGGCCTCTGCTACTTCCCCGTCGATCTGTCCTAACATCCGGGCATGACGGTCCTGCCCGACGACGGGTTCTCCCTGGCGGCCGACTTCCCCGACGCGACCCATGAGCAGTGGCGACACCTGGTGGCCGGAGTCCTGCGCAGGTCGGGCACGGAAGTCTCCGACTCCGAGGCGGAGGACGCCCTCTCCACCACGCTGGAGGACGGGCTGCGCGCCCGACCTCTCTATACGTCGCGCGACACCGCGCCCGATCCGGGTCTGCCCGGCTCCGCCCCCTTTGTGCGAGGTGCCAGGCCCCAGGGCAACACGCGGGGCGGGTGGGACGTTCGCCAGCGGCACGCCGTCGCCGACCCGGAAGCGGTCGTCACCGACCTGGAACACGGCGTGACCTCGGTGTGGCTGGTCGCCGGCGACGGCGGCGTCCCGGTGGACGCGCTGGGCGGCTCCTTGGAAGGCGTCCTGCTGGATCTGGCGCCGATCGCCCTGGACGCCGGCGCGGAGAGCGCACCGGCGGCGCGGGAGCTGCTGCGACTCTACGCGGAGCGCGGCGTCCCCGCCGCGGCGGCACGTGGGAACCTGGGCGCCGACCCCCTGGGGCATCGGGCCCGCACCGGGGAGAACTGCCCGACGTCGCCGCTGACCGAGCTGGCCCTGTTGTGCGACGACCGGTACCCCGGGATGCGGTCCTTCACGGTGGACGCGCTGCCCTACCACGAGGCGGGCGGTTCGGCGGCCCAGGAGCTGGGGTGTTCCCTGGCGACCGGGGTCGCCTACCTGAGGTCGCTCACCGAGGCCGGGCTGACGGTGGAACGGGCCGCCTCCCAGTTGGAGTTCCGCTACGCCGCCACGGCCGACCAGTTCCTGACGGTGGCCAAGCTCCGCGCCGCCCGCCGGCTGTGGTCCCGCGTCACCGAGGCCTCCGGGGCGGACACACCGGCCGCCCAGCTCCAACACGTGGTGACGTCACCGGTGATGATGACGCGTCGCGACCCGTGGGTGAACATGCTGCGCACCACCGTGGCGACGCTCGGCGCGGGAGTCGGTGGCGCGGACTCGGTCACCGTGCTGCCCTTCGACCACGCGTTGGGCCTGCCGGACGCGTTCGCCCGTCGGATCGCCCGGAACACCTCCGTCGTCCTGGTCGAGGAAGCGCATCTGGCGCGGGTGATCGATCCGGCGGGAGGCTCCTGGTACGTCGAACGGCTCACCGACGAGCTGGCCCGGGCCGCCTGGGCGTTCTTCCAGGAGATCGAGCGGGCCGGCGGTCAGGAGACGGCGCTCGGCTCCGGATTCGTCCGGGAGCGACTGGCCGCCACCTGGGCCGCCCGGAGCGACAGGCTGGCGCGCCGCCGGGAACCGGTCACCGGGGTCAGCGAGTTCCCGTATCTCGACGAGAAGCCGGTGGTCCGCCCACCTTCGCCGCCCGCGCCCTCCGGTGGGCTGCCCCGGGTGCGCCGCGACGAGGCGTTCGAGGCGTTGCGGGCCCGTTCCGACGCGCACCTGGCCGCGACCGGCAGCCGACCGCGGGTCTTCCTGGCCCCGCTGGGCCCCGCCGCCGCGCACACCGCCCGCGTCGCCTTCGCCTCGAACCTGTTCCAGGCGGGCGGGATCGAGCCGGTCACCGAAGGCGCCTTCGAGGAGAGCGGCGCGACCGAGGCCTGTCTCTGCTCAAGTGACGCCCTGTACGCGGAGGAGGCCGAGTCGGCCGCGAGTCGGCTCCGGGAGGCGGGCGCCGGGCACGTCCACCTGGCGGGCCCCCCCGCGCGGTACGCGGGGGTCGACACGTACGTCTTCGCGGGCTGCGACGCCATCGCGGTGCTCTCCGCCGCGCTCGATCGCATGGGAGTGTCCTGATGTCCATCCCCGACTTCTCCGAGGTCGAGCTCGGAACACCGACGACCGAGGCCGATCCCGAGGACCGGCGAGCCGCCCTCGGGAAGACCGCCGACGGCGAGGAACCGACCTGGGAGACCCCCGAAGGCATCCCGGTCAAGGCGCTCTACACGGGGCGGGATCTGGAGGGTCTCGACTTCCTCGACACCTACCCGGGCATCGCCCCGTTCCTGCGGGGCCCCTACCCGACGATGTACGTCAACCAACCGTGGACCATCCGGCAGTACGCGGGCTTCTCCACGGCGGAGGAGTCCAACGCGTTCTACCGGCGGAACCTCGCCGCGGGCCAGAAGGGCCTGTCTGTCGCCTTCGACCTGCCGACGCACCGCGGCTACGACAGCGACCACCCCCGGGTGACCGGGGACGTGGGCATGGCGGGGGTCGCCATCGACTCCCTCCACGACATGCGGCAGCTGTTCGACGGCATCCCCCTGGACCGGATGACCGTGTCGATGACCATGAACGGCGCGGTCCTGCCCGTGCTCGCGCTGTACATCGTGGCCGCCGAGGAACAGGGCGTACCACCGGAGAAGTTGGCGGGGACCATCCAGAACGACATCCTCAAGGAGTTCATGGTCCGCAACACCTACATCTACCCGCCGAAGCCGTCGATGCGGATCATCTCCGACATCTTCTCCTACACCTCCCGGCGGATGCCGCGCTACAACTCCATCTCCATCTCCGGCTACCACATACAGGAGGCCGGGGCCACCGCCGACCTGGAGTTGGCGTACACCCTCGCGGACGGGGTGGAGTACATCCGCGCCGGGCGGGAGGCGGGTCTGGAGGTGGACGCGTTCGCCCCGCGACTGTCGTTCTTCTGGGCCATCGGCATGAACTTCTTCATGGAGGTCGCCAAACTGCGCGCGGCCCGCCTGCTCTGGGCCAAGCTCGTCCGGGACTTCGACCCCCGAAACCCCAAGTCGCTCTCCCTACGCACCCATTCGCAGACCTCCGGTTGGTCGCTGACCGCGCAGGACGTGTTCAACAACGTCACCCGCACCTGCGTGGAGGCCATGGCGGCCACTCAGGGCCACACCCAGTCGCTGCACACCAACGCGCTCGACGAGGCCCTAGCGTTGCCCACCGACTTCTCGGCGCGCGTCGCCCGCAACACCCAGCTCCTGATCCAGCAGGAGTCGGGGACCACTCGGGTGATCGACCCGTGGGGAGGCAGCGCCTACGTCGAACGGCTCACCCACGACCTCGCCCGCCGGGCCTGGCAGCACATCGACGAGGTGGAGCGGGCCGGCGGCATGGCCCAGGCCATCGACGCGGGCATTCCCAAGCTGCGCGTGGAGGAGGCGGCGGCGCGTACACAGGCCCGGATCGACTCCGGACGGCAACCGGTGATCGGGGTGAACAAGTACCGGGTGGCGTCGGACGAGCAGATCGAGGTCCTGAAGGTCGACAACTCCTCCGTTCGCGCGCGGCAGATCGAGAAACTGCGGCGGCTGCGCGCGGAGCGGGACGAGGCGTCCTGCCGGGCCGCCCTTGACGACCTGACCCGGGCGGCCGGCGGGGACGGCAACCTGTTGGAACTGGCGGTGCGCGCGGCCCGGGCCCGGGCGACCGTCGGCGAGATCTCGGAGGCGCTGGAGAAGGTGTACGGGCGGCACGCCGGTCAGATTCGTACGATCTCGGGTGTGTACCGCGATGAGGCAGGCCGATCCCCTTCCGTCGACCGCACTCGGTCCCTGGTGGACTCCTTCGCCGAGGCCGAGGGCCGTCGCCCGCGCATCCTGGTGGCGAAGATGGGCCAGGACGGCCACGACCGGGGCCAGAAGGTCATCGCCACGGCCTTCGCCGACCTCGGTTTCGACGTCGACGTCGGCCCGCTCTTCCAGACGCCCGCCGAGGTCGCCCGCCAGGCGGTCGAGGCCGACGTGCACATCGTCGGGGTCTCCTCGCTGGCCGCCGGTCACCTCACCCTGGTACCGGCGCTGCGCGAGCGACTCGCCGAGGAAGGACGGGAGGACATCATGATCGTCGTCGGAGGGGTGATCCCGCCGCAGGACGTGCCGACACTTCGGGCCATGGGCGCGACGGCCGTCTTCCCACCCGGCACCGTGATCCCGGACGCCGCGTACGACCTGGTGAAACGGCTGGCATCCGGCCTCGGCCACGACGACCTGTGAGGCCCGGGCCGGGATGACGATCGACGCGGACACCTACGTCAGGGGCGTACTCGACGGTCGCCGGGCCGTCATCGCCCGGACCATCACCCTGGTGGAGTCCACCCGCCCCGCGCATCGGGAACTGGCCCAGCGGGTGGTCACCGCGCTGCTCCCGCACAGCGGCCGAGCCCGCCGGATCGGGGTCAGCGGCGTTCCCGGGGTGGGGAAGTCGACCTTCATCGACGCCTTCGGCACCCTGCTCACCGGCCGAGGGCACCGCGTCGCCGTTCTGGCCGTCGACCCTTCCTCCGGCCGGACGGGCGGCTCGATCCTCGGCGACAAGACCCGCATGGAACGCCTGGCGGTCGACCCGGCGGCCTTCGTCCGCCCCTCCCCGTCCGCGGGCACCCTCGGCGGGGTCGCGAAGGCCACGCGCGAGTCGATCGTCGTCATGGAGGCCGCCGGATACGACGTGATCCTGGTGGAGACGGTCGGAGTGGGCCAGTCCGAGACGGCGGTGGCCGACATGGTCGACTCCTTCCTGCTGCTCAGCCTCGCCCGAACCGGTGACCAATTGCAGGGGATCAAGAAGGGGGTCCTGGAACTCGCCGACGTCATCGCGGTCAACAAGGCGGACGGCCCCCACGAGCGGGACGCCCGCGTCGCCGCCCGGGAACTGGCCGGTGCCCTTCGCCTGATGCACGGTCAGGACAGCTTCTGGACACCGCCCGTGCTCAGTTGCAGTGCTCGCGAGTCCACGGGCCTGGACGCCGTGTGGGAGCGACTGGAGCGCCACCGGTCGCTCTTGGAGTCCACCGGACGGCTCGCCGAGCGTCGTCGACGACAGCAGGTCGGCTGGACCTGGTCGATGGTCCGGGACGAGCTGCTGGACCGGCTCCACTCCGACCCCGCCGTACGCGCCGTCGCCCCGGAACTGGAACGCCGGGTACGCGACGGGGAGATGACGGCCACCTCGGCCGCGCGACGCATCCTGGACGCCTTCTCCGACGGGACCACCCGACAGGGGCCCTGACGCCCCCTCGGAAGACCTCCCGCGGCCGGAGCACGTGGACACCGCCGAGCGGGGGGCGCGAAACGGCGTGTCGATTCCGGCCAGTGTGCGGTTCGCCGATCGGCTCACCGCCCCGTGACCCTATCCTTCCTACGTGGCCGCGGAGATGGTCTGCGCAGGTCACAGCGGACTCAGTCACGGTACACGCGGAGGGAACAAAGCAATGGTGTTCAAACGGCTGCTCGGTGCGCTCGGGGTGGGCGGGCCCACGGTGGACACGGTCCTCGACCCCGGCGCCGTACGCCCCGGCGAGGCTCTTTCCGGCCAGGTTCATCTGCGGGGCGGAGAAGCCGACTTCGAAATCGAGCGGATCACTCTGGAGCTGGTCGCCCGGGTCGAGGCCGAGCACGAGGACGGGGAGAGCGAAGGCGTCGTCGTCTTCGAACGTGTCGACGTCGACGGCGGTTTCCGCCTCGCCGCGGGCGAGGAACGCGCCGTGCCGTTCACGCTGCCCCTGCCCTGGGAGACCCCCCTCACGGAGTTGTACGGGCAGCCCCTGGGCATCGCGCTCGGCGTGCGGACGGAACTCGCGGTGGCCGGCGCCAGGGACAAGGGCGACCTCGACCCGCTGGCCGTGGCGGCGCTGCCCGCCCAGGAGGCGGTGTTGGAGGCACTCGGACAGCTCGGGTTCGCCTTCCGCTCCGCGGACCTCGAGTACGGGCACATCGGTGGGACGGGCCAGCGACTTCCGTTCTACCAGGAGATCGAGCTGACTCCGGCCCCGCAGTACGCCGACCGACTCCAACAGCTCGAAGTGACCTTCCTGGCCTCCCCGGAGGGCACCATGGAGGTGGTGCTGGAAGGAGACCGTCGCGGCGGGTTGTTCTCCTCCGGCGGGGACGCGCTGACCAGCTTCACCGTCGGACTGGACGACGTCAGGGACTGGACCGCCGAGGTCGACGGCTGGGTTCGGCTGCTCGCCGAACGCGGTTCCGCCCACGGCCTGGCCCACCACGACTCCCACCACGGGCCGCACCACTCCGGTCCGGGCACGGGAGCCATGGTCGCCGCGGGTGCCGCCGGAATCGCGGCGGGTGTCGTCGGCGGCATGGTCGCGGCGGAGGTCGTCGACGAGATCGGGGACTTCTTCGAAGGCGAGGACGAGGGCGAGGACTGACGACCCCTTCCCCCCGCCCCCCCGCCCCCCCGGGGTCCGAGGTCCGGGGGGGGGGCGTGTGGCCCCCGGCGCCGGGTACTCGGGCGGCGCGGTCGACGCTCACCTGGAGATGAGGCGCATGGTCTCCGTCACGGTACCCGTGGCCTCCCCGATCGGGGAGGCCAGGCTCTCCGCGGACCTCGTCGTCCCCGGCGAGGCACGCGGCGCGGTCCTGTTCGCGCACGGGAGCGGCAGCTCCCGGCTCAGCCCACGCAACCGCGCCGTCGCCGCGGAACTGCAGTGCGCGGGCTTCGCGACGCTTCTGCTGGACCTGCTCACGCCGGGCGAGAGCCGCGAGGACCAGGTCACCGGGCGGCATTCGTTCGACATCGGATTCCTCGCCGCCCGGCTGACCGACGCGGTGGACTGGGTGGCGCGCCGACCGGACTGCTCCCGACTGCCCTTCGGCCTGTTCGGGGCCAGTACGGGCGCCGCGGCGGCGCTGATCACCGCCGCCGACCGGGCGGCACGGGTCTCGGCGGTGGTCGCCAGGGGAGGTCGGCCCGACCTGGCGGGCGACGCGCTCGCCGGGGTAAGGGCGCCCGTGCTGCTGGTCGTCGGTGGGCGGGACGAGGCCGTTCTGGAGCTGAACCGGCAGGCGGCGGAGCGGTTGTCCGCGCCGCATCGGATCGAGGTCGTCCCCGGTGCCGGCCACCTGTTCACCGAGCCGGGAGCGCTGGAGCGGGTCGCGGAGGCGGCCGTCGCGTGGTTCCGTCGCCACACCGACCGCAGGACACCACGCCACGCGGATCTGGGCCGCGCGGAGGAGGAGAGCCCGGATTGAGGCCTTCGGCACCTGTGCGCGCGCCCGGGTCGGCCGTTCCCCGGAGCGGGTGTGCGGCGGACCATGGCGCGGTCCGCCGCACACGCGGATCAGGCGGCCTTCGCCTCCGGCCCGCCGTCCGCCTCGGTCAGCCACTGGGCGAGCGAGGCACGGGCACGCGCGACACGTGAGCGGACCGTGCCGACCGGGCAGTCGCTGACCGCCGCGGCCTCGGCATAGGGAAGACCCACCAACTGGGTGAGGACGAACGCCTCCCGGCGGTCGGCGGGCAGGGTGTCGAGGAGTTCGGCGAGCGCGACACCGTCGTCGAACCCGGGCAGACCGCGAGGCTGCCGACGCTCCGCCGCGGCCTCCCAGTCCTCGACGTCCGACAGCCGAGGGCGGCAGGAACCGTGTCGGATGCTGTCGATCACCGCGCGGCGCGCGATGGCCAGCAACCACGTGCGGGCCGAGGAGCGCCCCTCGAAGCGATGCAGGCTGCCCAGGGCACGCAGAAAGGTGTCCTGGGCCAGGTCGTCGGCGCTCTGGGGGTCGGCCCCCAGGAACGTCACGTAGTGGCGGACGTCCCGGTGCAGGGCGCGTACGAACGCCTCGACCGCCTCGGCGTCGCCCCCCCGGGCCGCCAGGGCGAGCGCCGTGATCGATTCCTCTCTCGCACGCCCACGCTCCGTGGAACGGGGTCGCTCGGTCGCTCGACGCTCCCTCGGCTGCGCGCGTTCGGGCAGCGGTACAGCAGTGATCACCTGTGTGTCCTTCTCGGGTGTACGGGACCGGCGCCCGCCGGGCCGGGGCGTGCGTGCACGCACGCCCCAGGGCGACATCGCGGGGCACGGGGGTGCCGGTGTGGGGTGCCGGCCGGGCACGTGGAGGCACGACCGGGTGCCCGAGGGCTCGGCGTTCTTCGGCCGACGCGCTCGGGGAACCGTCTGTCGTCAGGCGACAGCCGGCCCCCGGGGCGGTCCCCGAGAAGTGATCGCGTGTGCGAGGAGCAGCCGGCACAGCGCGCCTGCGGGGCGGCTCCGGCCAGGGCGGGGACGCGGACGAAGAGGGGGCGCCGGCGACCGCAGCAGGGGGCGCAGCGGTGCGAAGAGCCAGCCGGCCAGCGCGCGCAGGATGCGGAAGGCGGCGCGTTCGCCGCGAGCCAGCCACAGGCCGCTCAGCAGCGCGGCGAGCAGGTGAGCGGCGAGCATGCCGGTCGGCGACATGCCGCCCATCCCGTGGTCGAGATGCGCCGTCGCGACCGTGCCTGGCAGGTGGTCCGTCGCGGCGGCCATCGCGTGCGCGGCGTGCGCGGCGTGGGCGGCATGGGAGGCGACGGCGTCGTGGCCCGACATGCCCGCCGCCTCTGCCGTGGAGGCCCCCCCGGACGGGGCACCCGGTGCCGGCAGGCACAGGACGTGCTCCAGCCACCGGCGGAACAACGAACCCTCCCCGCCCTCTCCGGCACCGCTCGCCACTTGGGCGAGGGAGAAATGGGCGTGCAGGGCCCCCTGCGCTCCCAGTGCGGCGGAGCCGACCGCGAGCGTGCCCCGCTCACGTCGGGCGAGCCACCAGGCACCCCCGGCCGTGGCCGCGGCGCCCCCGGCCATCGCCCACCACGGGACGGAGGTGCCCGACATCAGGACGTGCCCGGTGGCGGCGAGCAGCACGCAGACCGCCGCGAACACCGCGGCACGTACCGTGCGAGAACACCACCCAGCAGTCATGGCCGCCTCATCCTCGCATCGTGTCGGGGGCCGACGGGTCACGGGTCACGGGTCACGGGTCACGGGTCACGGGTCACGGGTCACGGGTCACGGGTCACGGGTCACGGGTCACGGGTGGGTACGGGTGTCGTGCCGAGGGGCGACTCAACCCACCACACGTGATACAGCCCACATTCACGTCGGGGAAACCCGGGGAGTCGCGATCCGACCACTTTCGGTCCGTCTCGCCCGGGACCCGACCGAGACGGACCACCCGAAGGGCACCGACGCCCCTCGGCACGGCAACGACGATGCCCGGGCCGTGGCCCGCCCGGCGGCGTCGCGGACCCGTACCGGGGCCCCGGCACCCCGATCGACGGGGCCGCCGAGGCCGGGCCGGCGGCCCCGGGACTCAGCCCGAGGCGGGGCCGGCCGGCGTGAGGAGGACGAAGTCGGCCCCCCAGGGGTCGAGGCACACGGCCATCCGTCCCACGCCCCCCGCCTCCTGGGGGCCCATCTGCACGGTCCCTCCGTTCGCGACGACCGCGGCGACCGCGGCGTCGCAGTCCTCGTGGGAGAAGACCGGGTGCCAGTAGGGTCGGCCGCCCGACAGCGTCAGGTACTGGGGCGGCAACAGAATGAATCCGCCCTGCGTGCGTTCGCGCGACAGGCCGGCGGGGGTGACGAGGATGTAGTTTCCCTGTCCGCCGGGCAACGGCATGTCGCCGTACTGCCAGTCGAAGACGGCCCGATAGAAGTCCTTCGACGCCTCGACGTCCGGGGTGTAGAGCTCCGTCCAGCCCAGCGAACCCGGCTTGTCGACCAGCTCGAATCCGGCGCCGGTGCCCGGCTGCCACACGGCGAACCGGCCGCCCGAGGGGTCGGTGTACTGTGCCATCCTGCCCCACTCGCCCAGGTCCCTGGGGGCGACCCGCACCGTGCCCCCCGCGCGTTCGACGTCGCGCGTGGTCGCGTCGGCGTCACGGACGGAGTAGTAGAGCATCCAGGTCGGGCGCTCTCCCTCCTCGGAGTGCGTGCCGAGCCCGCCGACGAGTCTGCCGTCCTTGCGGAACATGCCGCCCTCCGGCCGATCCTCCTCCCCCATCGACTCGAACTCCCACCCGAACACGGCACGGTAGAACGACGCGGCTGCCGGTACGTCGGGGGTGCCGAGGTCGATCCAGCAGACGGCGCCGGGGGTGAAGTCGGTGGTGATCACGGCTGTCCCTTCTCGGGTGGCTGTGCGGCCCAGCCTGCCGGAACGCCTACGGCCCCGCCCGTCGGCCGAGCCGTCCGGGGCACGCCCCGCCTCCGCGGCGGGTCGGCGCCGGCCGTGACCGGGGCCTCGCGCGTCCGCCCGCGCGGGCGGATGCTGGGAGGCGGAACCGCCCCCGACCCAGGAGTGTCGCAGTGGTCCGCTACGTGTACGACTTCGCCGAGGGTGGCCGCGAACGGGCGGACCTGCTCGGGGGCAAGGGCGCGAACCTGGCCGAGATGACGCGGCTGGGTCTGCCGGTCCCGCCGGGCTTCACCGTGACCACCGACGCCTGCCGCGCCTGTCTCGCCTCCGGGACCGAACCCGAGGGGATGGCGGCGGAGGTCTCCGCACACCTGGCGGCACTGGAGGAGAGCGCGGGGCGGCGGCTGGGACAGCGTGAGGATCCGCTCCTGGTCTCGGTGCGCTCCGGGGCACGGTTCTCCATGCCCGGCATGATGGAGACCGTCCTGGACGTCGGTCTGAACGACGACGCGGTCCTCGGCCTGGCGAAGGCCTCCGGCAACGAGCGCTTCGCCTGGGACTCCTACCGTCGCCTCCTGGAGATGTTCGGCAGCACGGTCATGGGTGTGGACCCGGCGTCGTTCGAGCGGGTCCGCGGACGGCTAATGAGCATGCGAGGCGTCCCCGACGACACGCGTCTCGACGCCGTCGACCTCGCCCGGCTCGTCGCGGCGTACCAGGAACTGGTCCGGCACGAGACCGGGCAGGACTTCCCCCAGTCCCCCGCCGAGCAGCTACGCCGGTCGATCCTGGCCGTCTTCGGGTCGTGGAACGGCGAACGGGCGCGTCTCTACCGTCGGCGGGAACACATCCCGGACGACCTCGGCACCGCCGTCACCGTGCAGCGCATGGTCTTCGGCAACCTGGGAGGGGACTCCGGGAGCGGCGTGGCGTTCACCCGGGATCCGGCCACCGGACGTGCGGGCGCCTACGGCGACTACCTCCCCGACTCGCAGGGGGAGGACGTCGTCTCCGGAGTCCGCAACACGGTCCCGCTGGCCGAGTTGGAACGCCTGGACCCGGCCTCCCACGCACGGCTGCGGGAACATCTGCGGACACTGGAGCGGCACTACCGGGACCTGTGCGACGTCGAGTTCACCATCGAGCGCGGCACGCTGTGGATTCTGCAGACCCGGGTGGGCAAGCGCACCGCCGAGGCGGCCTTCGTCATCGCGACGTCCCTCGCCGACGAGGGGGTCGTCGGCGAGGACGAGGTCCTGGGACGCGTCGGCGGCGCCGGGCTGGCTCGGCTGATGTTCCCCGGGGTCGACCCGGCGACGGCCGGCCGGCCGCTGGCCCGGGGGGTGCCCGCCTCGCCGGGAGCCGCGGTTGGCGTCGCGGTGTTCGACTCCGCCGAGGCGGTGCGCCGGTCCGCCGCCGGCGAGTCGGTGGTCCTGGTGCGCCGTGAGACCACCCCTGACGACCTGCCCGGCATGGTCGCCGCCCAGGCTGTCCTGACCACCCGGGGCGGGAAGACCTCGCACGCGGCCGTCGTGGCACGGGGGATGGGGCGAGTCTGCGTCTGCGGGGCGGAGGAACTCCTGGTCGACCTCGATGCCAAGCGGCTGACCGCGCCCGACGGCACGATCCTGGACGAGGGGGCCGTCCTGTCCGTCGACGGCTCCGCGGGGGTGGTCTACGCCGGGGCGGTCGGGCTCATCGACTCGGCGGTCATGCGCCGTCTGGCGGGCCGGGACCCCCTTCCCCGTGGCGTGGCGCGGCCGGGCCCGGGCGCGACGGCCGAGGGCGTCGTGGGGGAAGGGGAGTCCTCCCCGGTGGCCTCGGCGGTGAGCCGGGTGCTGGCACGGGCCGACGAGGTGCGGCGCTTGCGCGTCAGGGCCAACGCCGACACGCCCGAGGACGCCGAACGCGCACGACGCTTCGGCGCCGAGGGAATCGGACTGTGCCGCACCGAGCACATGTTCCTCGGCGAGCGCCGCGAGCTGGTCGAGGAGATGATCCTGGCCCGCACCGAGCCGGAACGCCGTCGCGCGTTGGACGCCCTGCTGACTCCACAGCGCGAGGACTTCTCCGGCATCCTGCGGGCGATGGACGGCCTGCCGGTCACCGTGCGGCTGCTCGACCCCCCACTGCACGAGTTCCTGCCCGACCGGCTCGACCTCGCCACCCGGGTGGCCGCGGCCGAGGCCCGTGGAGAGGGATCCGACCCTCGGGACGCGGCACTCCTCGCCGCTCTGGGGCTCATGCACGAGGAGAACCCGATGCTGGGGCTGCGAGGCGTGCGGTTGGGGCTGGTGGTACCGGGACTGTTCGCCACCCAGGTACGCGCGTTGGCCTGGGCGGTGGTGGAGCGCGTGCGGGCGGGGGGCCGCCCGATCCCGGAGATCATGGTTCCGCTGGTGGGCGACGTGGTCGAGTTCCGGCTGGTCCGCGAGGAAGTGGAGCGGGTCTTGGCCGAGGTCTCCGAGGCGTCCGGCGTCCCGGTGAAATGCCCGGTGGGCACCATGATCGAACTGCCGCGGGCGGCGCTCACGGCGGGCAGGATCGCCGAGGCGGCGGACTTCTTCTCCCTGGGAACCAACGATCTGACGCAGACCACCTGGGGGTTCTCCCGGGACGACGTCGAGGCGGCCTTCTTCTCCGACTACCTCGACCGGGGCGTCTTCACGACCTCTCCGTTCGAGACGATCGATCGCGTGGGCGTGGGGCGGCTGATCACCCTCGCCGTCGGCGAGGGCAGGGCCGCCCGCCCCGGTCTGCCGATCGGCGTGTGCGGTGAACACGGCGGCGACCCCGACTCCGTGCACTTCTTCCACGCCGCCGGACTCGACTACGTCTCGTGCTCCCCGTTCCGGATCCCGGTGGCCCGGCTGGAGGCGGGCCGGGCGGCGGTGGGGGCGGCGGTCGACGAAGCGGGGCGCTGAGGCACCCTCACGGCGCGAGGACGCCGCGAGCACCCGTGCGCCGCGCCGGGGCCCATCGGCCGGCCGTCGGGTCCGTTGGACCCGTGGCATGGCCTGTGCCGCGCCGCCAGGCTGGGTTTCGCCCGGCACGCGGAACCGGAAGGCGGACGGCGCCCCGGTACCCGGGCCGCGCCACCCGACGCCGCGACGGTCGGGGAACGAGAGGAGACGCGGAGTTGAGGTCCACCACCACACTGGCGGCCGGGCTCGCGCCGGCCCACCGGGAAACCCTCATGGACGAAGCGCGGGAGGCGTTCTTCGACGCCGGGGCCCGCATGTTCGAGGAGGGCCGGGACGCGGACCGGTTCTGGATCGTGCGCACCGGCACCGTCACCCTGGATCTGTCCGTTCCCGCGCTGCGACCCGCGATGATCGATTCGTTGGGTCCGGGCGAGCTGGTCGGCTGGTCCTGGCACTACCCACCCCGCCGGTGGCACTTGGGCGCGGAGGCGATGAGCCCGGTACGCGCCTGGGAGTTCGACGCCGACGCCGTGCGGGGACGCTGTGCCGAGGACGCCGTCTTCGGGCGAGCCGTCGCCACCTGGGTCGGGAACGTGGTGGCCCACCGGTTGCACGCGGCCCGCGTCCGACTCCTGGACCTCTACGCGCCGCACGGCGGCGGGGCCCCGCGGTGAGCGCTCCCCCGCCCGTCCGCGGGCGCGGGGCGGCCCGGGCCGAGCCTGCGCGACCGCGCGGCCCGCGTACCGTCGGCGACGTCATGACCCGGGCCGTCGTGGCGGTGGGCCCCGACGCGCCCTTCAAGGGCATGGTCACGCTCATGCGGCACCGGAGAATCGGCGGCCTCCCGGTCGTCGAGGCCGAGGGACGTGTCGTCGGCGTGGTGTCGGAGGCGGACCTGCTGCCCAAGGAGGAGTTCCGGGACAGCGACCCTGACCGGCTGACCCAACTGCGCCGGATGTCGGACCTCGCCAAGGCCGGTGGGTTGACCGCGTCGGACGTCATGTCGGCGCCCGCTGTCACGGTGCGTCCCGACGCCTCGCTCGCCGCCGCCGCCGCGATCATGGCCCGACGCCGGATCCAACGGCTGCCCGTCGTCGGCGAGGGCGACCGGCTGGAGGGGGTGGTGAGCCGCTCCGACCTCCTCGGCGTCTTTCTGCGCTCCGACGAGGAGATCGCCGAAGAAGTCCGCGCGGAGATCATCCCCCGACTGTTTCCCGGCGCCGCCGAACACGTCCGGGTGCGGGTCCGCGAGGGCGAGGTGACCCTCGTCGGACGCGTGTCGGACACCTCCCTGATCCCGCCGGCGGCCCGCTTGGTCCGGGCCGTGGAGGGGGTCGTCGACGTGGAGTGCCACCTGTCCGCCCGGGCGGAGGGCGGACCCGGCTGGCCTTCGCCGTCCTCGCCCTGACGCCCGGCGCCCGGTGAGCCGCCCCGGTGTGCGAGGCGGCTATCTCATGGCGGCGCCTCCAGGAGCCCGAGGTGAGGGCCGCGGATCTCACGGCCCGCGACCAATTCGGGCTCGATGCGGACGAACACCTCGTCCGGCCACAGCACCCATGAACGCGGACCGTGGCGCGTCAACCGCGCGCGTTCCTCGGCATCGGTGACCACCGACGCCGACCCGGTGACGACGACGCTCCAACCGCTGTGCCGGACGGCGTCGATGTCGTCGACCTCGAAGGCGACCACGGCACCGTCCACGGCGCGGACCAGCTCCGAGGCCGCAGAGGTGCGCAACACCACGGCGCCGTCCCAATCCAGCGTGAAATTGACGGGCAGCACCGCCGGCAGGGCGTCGCGGGTGTGCACGATCCGCCCCAGCACCTGGCGCGAGAGCAGCCGCAGGCACTCCTGTCGCCGCAGCTCGCGAAAACCGTCGTCACGGTACGTCGTCCGGTCGTCCATCACCCGTTCCTCCGGTGCGGTGGGGCCGCTTCGCGCCTCGGCGCGCCCATGCGCGCCCCGCACGAGCCGCCACCGGAACCGCGGCGACCGGAACCGTCGACACGGCCCGGCGGCCGGCGCCTTGCCGTCCAGCATGTCCGGGGGCGGAGCGCTCCCGCTTGGGCCGGTCGACCCCGATGGCGGTGGCGGACCGGCCCCCCGGCCGGGCCGGTCCGCCACCGCTCGGGACGAAGAGCCCGGGCGGCGGGGACCGTTCGCCCCTGGCCGGAAGGGGGCTCGGGAGGGTCGACTGGTGATGGGTCGGCGTCCCCTGGCGTTGGCGGTCGGCCTCGGGAGGAGGAGGTGGCCATGCGCACGCCGGGCGACGACGAGGATGGAAGGGACGCTTGGTCCGACGGGGTTCCGTCGTTCGCCCCCGGGCCCCCGGCGTCGAACCGGGACGGCCGACTCGGATGGCCTCCGGGTGACGAGGTGCGCGTACCGGTCGGCCGGTTCGGCCTTACGGGGTGGCTCTCGCTCCCCTCGGCGGCACGCACCGTGGTGACCGTCACGGGCGAGGGAGCGGGAGGTCGACGCGGCCCGCTCGGCCGGGCCGTCGCTTCCCGCCTGCACCTCTGCGGACTCGGCACGCTGACCCTCGATCTCCCGGTCGATTCCGACCCTGTCGAACACCGCGGCGCCGACGTGGGCGGACTGGCGGCCCGCGTCCGGGCCGTGAGCCACTGGCTCGGACAGGAGACCGGCCGTTCCGTCGGCGGGGTGGGGATCGGCCCGCTCGTGCCCGCGATGCTGAGAGCGGCGGCGGACGAGTCCGTGACCGCGCTCGCCTGTGTGGGAGGTCGGCCGGAGTTGGCCGGCCCGGCCGCGTTGACCAGGGTCGCCACACCGGCGCTCTTCGTCGTGGGCGGTCTGGATTCCCGGGGCCCGGGGCTCGGCCGCCTCGTCTCCGGCTGGATGCGGTGCCCCCGCCGGGTCGCGGTGGTGCCCGGCGCCACGGTCGATCTGTCGCGCGGTGGCGTGCCGGCGGACGTGGCCGGCCTGGTGGGCGACTGGTTCTCCGAGGGCGCCCGGAACGCTCCCCGGCCGGCCGGGGACGCCGGTCTCTCGGCGGCCCGGCCGGACTGACCCGGTCCCCCGCTCTCCCTACGCGGTCGCCCGCGCTCAGGAATGGGCGACGACGGCCACGGGCGCGGTGGCGTGGTGCAGGACGGCGTGGGTCACGGCGCCGATATGCGCGCCGAGCGGGTTGCGGCGCACGCGTCGACCGACGACCACGAGGGAGGCCTCGTGCGCGGTGTCGATGAGGTGGCGGGCCGGGCTGCCGGTGCGGGGGACCTCGACGACCTCGACGTCCGGGTACTTCAGCCGCCACGGTCCGAGCATCCCGGTGAGTTCGGCGGCCTGCTGCCGGGCGATCTCGGTCTCCGGGACGATCTCGGGCATCGGCGTGTAGGGGTAGACCGGGTAGGAACCGGGCAGCCGCCGACCACTGACGACGTGCAGCGCCGTCCGGCGTCGCCGGGCCTCCTCGAAGGCGAAGGCGACGACGGCGTCCGCGGGACGGGAGATGTCCAGGCCGAGGACCACCGGCCGGAACGCGGTGTCGGCCGACGGAATGCCCGTCGGGTCCATGACGTGTTCGTCGGTGGCCTTCTCTCCCGCCCGGACCAGGATCACGGGCACCTCGGTGCGGGCCACCACCGCCTGGCCGACGGACCCGACCAGATAGCCGCCGAGGCCGCTCAGCGCACGCGAGCCGAGGACCAGGAGTTCCGCGTCCCGGGCCTCCTCGACCAGCTTGTCCCTGGCGGACCCGGAGACCTGGGCCTCGATCACCTCGACCTCGGGATGGCGTGCCCGCAGCCCCTCGGCGGTCTCCCGGGGGACGCGCTCGGCCCAGTGCCGGTGAGTCTCGTCACCGACGATGTGGGCCTCGGCGAGAGGTTCGGGCACCGGCTCCCACACGTGCAGGAGGCGCACGGGCAGTCCGCGCAGGGGCGCCTCTCGGGCGGCCCACTCGGCGGCGGCCCGGCTCTCGGACGAGCCGTCGAGGCCGACGGTGATGGTACGGGGCATGTCGTCCACCTCCTGTGGGGTCACTGATTCGATCTTCGCTCATAGGGCGACCGACCGCAGGGGGCCGCTCGGCCCCCCGCCGCGCCGGTCGGCCCGGGGAGACGTCCTCGGGAGGAGCACGTCACCGGGTGTCACGCGGCCCGGGTTGCCACCGGGGCGTGTCGACGGGCGCGACGTGTTCTTCGCGGGGCGCTCCGGAGGGTCGGGTACCCTCGGCGCGTCCCACCGGGGCCCACCACACCAGCCGGGTCCCGCCGGTCTCGGGGCGCTGGAGGTCCATGTCGCCGCCGAGGCGATGCGCGCGTTCGGCCATGTTGCGCAGACCGCTTCGCCGTCCCCGCGCGGGGACGCCCACGCCGTCGTCGGCGACGGTGAGCCGCACTTCCTTGCCGTCGGTCTCCAGGACCACCTCGGCACGGTCGGCGTGGGCGTGCCGGGCGATGTTGGTGAGGGCCTCGGAGAGTACGGCCATGACGTGGTCGGCCGTCTCTCTGGGCACGTGGGTGTCGAGCAACCCCTCCATGCGCACGCCCGGGGCGAAGCCCAGGACGGGGGCGGCCTCGCCGACCGCCCGCACGGCGCGGGAGCGCAGGCCCGGGGCCGCCTCGTCGTCGCGGGAGCGCAGACCGAAGATCGTGGATCGGATGATCTTGATGGTCTCGTCGAGGTCTCCCACGGCACGGAGCACCCTGGCCTTGGCCCGCTCGTCGTCGATGAGACGCCCGGCACTCTGCAGGGTCATCCCGGTGGCGAACAGCCGTTGGATCGCCAGGTCGTGGAGGTCCCGGGCGATCCGGTCCCGGTCCTCCAAGAGGGTGATCTGCTCGGCGGCCTGCCGCCTCTCGGCGAGTTCCAGCGCCACGGCCGCCTGTGCCGCGAACACCTGGAGGGACTCGATCTCCCGGTCGGTGAACTCGCTGCTCCCGGCCTCCCGGACCAGCAGGACCACGCCGCGAACCCGGTCGCCGGTGCCGATGGGGACGGCCACGGCCGGGCCGAGTCCGTCGAACCGGGGACGGCCCGGCCGGACCCACTCGTCGTGGGAGACGTCGGCGCTGCTCGTGGGCTCGCCTAGAGCGAAGGCCTGTCCGACGAGGCTGCCCTCTACGGGCAGGACCATGCCGCGCAGCCCGTCCGCCTCCTGTCCGATGGCCAGCTCCACCGCGAGCGTGTCGGTGCCCCGGACCGGCATCGCGACCACTCCCAGCGCGGCGGCGGTGATCTCCCTGGCCCGCTCGGCGATCAGGCGCAGCACGTCGCCCTGCTCCGCGCCGGACATCAGGGTGTGCGTGATCTCCGCGTTGACCTGGAGCCACCGCTCCCTGAGCCGGGACTCCTCGTACAGCCGAGCGTTGTCGATCGCCACGCCCGCGGCCACGGCCAGGGTGGCCAGGACGGACTCGTCGTCCTCGTCGAACTGGTGCCCACCGCGCTTCTCGGTCAGGTACAGGTTCCCGAAGACCTGGTCCCTCACCCGGATGGGGACGCCGAGAAAGGTGTTCATCGGGGGATGGTGGGCGGGGAAGCCGTACGAGGCCGGGTGCTCGGAGATCTTCGCGAGCCTCAGCGGCTCCGGGTGGCGGATCAACTCGCCGAGGATGCCGTGTCCCTCCGGGTAGTGACCGATCCGAGCGATCCGTTCCGCGTCCACGCCGACGGTGTGGAACGCCGACAGCCATCTGCCGTCCGGCCCGATCACGCCCAGGGCCGCGTACTCCGCGTCGACCAGTGAGGCCGCGGCCTCCACCACGCTGTGGAGCGCCTGCTCGAGGTCGAGCTCACGACCGACCGAGAGCACCGCCTCCAAGAGGCTGTGCACCCGGTCCCGGGTGCCCCGGGCGGCGTCCAGCCGGGCCTGCACCTCCTCCAGGAGCTCGTCCAGCCGCAACTGCGGCAGCCGTACGCGTGCTTCCCCGGCGCCTTCGGAGCTTGCCACCGCTGATCCTTCCCTGCCCACGGACGGTCCACGGCCGTGCTCTCGAACGCCACCGTATCGGCTGACGGGGCGCCGAGGCACCACAGGGCGCCAAGACGTCGGCGGGGGTCGGTGGGACGGCTCGGTGGCCGGTCCCGGTGCCGCCGGTGGGGCGTACGGCGAGGATCCCCGTCAACTCCTGGAGGTTCGCGCGCGGTCCTGGGCCTGTGTGGCGATGACGGCGGCCTGGATACGCCGTTCGACGCCGAGCTTGGCGAGAAGGCGGGAGATGTGGTTCTTGACCGTCTTCTCCGCGAGGTACAGTCGCCGACCTATCTGACGGTTGGTGAGCCCTTCGCCGATCAGGGCCAGGATCTCCCGCTCCCGTTGGGTCAGGCCGGGCAGCGGGTCGGGTTCGGCCTCCGGTTCGCCGCCCCGTAGTCGCGCCATCAGCTTGGCGGTGGCGCTCGGGTCCAGCAGCGACTGGCCCCGCGCCACCAACCGCACGGCGGAGACGAGATCGGACCCCTCTATCTGCTTCAGGACGTAGCCGGAGGCACCGGCCATGATCGAGTCCAACAGCGCCTCCTCGTCGTCGAACGAGGTGAGCATCAGGCAGGCCAGATCGGGCAGGCGCGAGCGAAGCTCCCGACACACGGTGACCCCGTCGCCGTCCGGCAGCCGCACGTCCAGGACCGCGACGTCCGGACGGAGGGCGGGCACCCGCGCCAGGGCCTGCTCGACGGTCGCGGCCTCGCCGACGACGGTGAGGTCCGGTTCGTCGTCCAGCAGGTCGTGGACCCCGCGCCGGACGACCGCGTGGTCGTCCAGCAGGAAGACCCTGATCTCCTTGTCCGGTGCGGGGTGTGGGCTGTCCGCCATCGATCGCTCCTCGGGAATGTGGCCACTCTCGCTGCCAGTGTCCCCCCGCCCAGGACCTTTGGCCAGGGCCGGCCGGCCCTGCTCGAACCGGCCGGCCGGGACGGTTTCGCTGGTCAGCGGCCACGCAGCGCCGCGCGGGACCCGGCGAGGTCGGCGGGCCGCGGCCGGTTGTGCGGCAGCCGCGCGAGCACCGCCGCCATGCCGCAGGTGTCGGTCACCGCCGAGAACACCAGGCCGCCCGCCACCAGCGCCGAGAGGATCAGGGCCGCCGGGTGCGCCAGCACTGCGAGCAGCAGCCCCAGCAGCACCAGGGCGCCCGCGGCGAGGCGCACCTGGCGCTCCATGCCCCAGGTCCGCCGCGGTGCGCCCGACGCCCGGTGGACCTCGTGCCCCTCGGCGATCCAGGCACCGGTCCCGCCGGTCAGGGTGGCGGCCTCGACGCCCTGGTCGGCGAGGAGCCGGCAGGCCGTCAGCGAGCGGGCGCCGGAGGCGCAGACGAGCAGGAGATCCCCTCGGGCCGATGCCTCGCGCAGCTCGGGCAGCATGTGCGGGATCCGGTCCAACGGTACGTTCAGGGCGCCGGGCAGGTGTCCGACCGCGTGTTCGCCCGGGGTGCGGACGTCGACGACGGTGAGTTCGTGGAGGCGAGCGCGCGCCTCGGCGATGCCGAGGGCCGTGGGTGTGGTCATGGGGTGTGGTCCTTGGTTTCTCGACGGTGCCCCCGACCGGGGGCTATAGTACCCCTGGGGGTATTCGTGAGGAGTGTGCGGTGGAGCTGGATCTGGCGGGTGCCGAGTTGAAGTCCGTCCTCAACCGCCTGCGCCGGGCGCAGGGCCAGATCTCCGGAGTGATCCGGATGATCGAGGAGGGTCGGGACTGCGAGGAGGTCGTCACTCAACTCGCGGCGGCGTCGCGGGCCCTGGACCGGGCCGGTTTCGCGATCATCGCGACCGGGCTCCAGCAGTGCCTGACCGACATCGAGCAGGGGCGTCGCTCGGACGAGGACCCCGAGGAGATGCGCGGCCGGCTGGAGAAGCTCTTCCTCTCCCTCGCCTGAGCGGCGCACGGCCCCTTCCCCGGCCGGGCGCCTCGGCCTTCGCCGCGTTCTCACACGACCACGTCGATCAGCATGACGACCGACACGACCAGCAGGACGCCGGCGAAGATCCGTCGCAACACGTCTCCCGAGACCCTGGTGGCGAGCCGTCTGCCGTCCCAGGCCCCGAGGATCGCGGCGCCCGCGAACGGCCCGATCAGCTCCCAGCGCGGGTCCCCTCCGGTTCCGGCTCGGGCCGCCAGCGCGATCAGCGAGTTCACGGCGATGACCAGCAGGCTGGTGGCCACCGCCCGGCGCATCCGCAGCCCCACCACGCTCACCAGCGCGGGGACCGCGAGGAAGCCGCCCCCGACGCCGAGGAACCCCGTCACCGCGCCCAGTCCCGCGCCGACCCCGGCGGCCGCCACGGGCCGCACCCGTTCGCGCGGCTCCACGACCCGGGGTCTCAGCATGCTCCAGGCGGCGAGGGCCGCGACAACGGCGAAGGCCCCGGTGAGCACCCCCGCCGGCAGCCGGCCCGCGGCGGCACCCGCGAACGCCGCGGGGACGACGCCCGCCACCGCGAACAGCCCTCCGGTCCGCCAGGCCACGTTGCCGTCGCGGGCGTGCGCGCACAGGGCGGTGACGGAGGTGGCCGACACGATGATCAGGGAGGCGGTGGTGGCGGCCACCGGAGTGAACCCCAGGAGGTAGATCAGGGCGGGCACGGTCAAGACGCTGCCGCCGCCGCCGAGGGCCCCGAGGAAGAGACCGACGACCCCGCCGGCGACGAGGGCGAGCACGAGCGTGGTCATCCGGGGCGGCCGCCCTCTCCGTGCTCGCCGGCGCGCCACGCGAGGCCGGGCGGGCACGCGCGGAACGGAGGATCGGAGGGCGTCAGCGCGGGCGGACCGGCGGCCGGCGCGTTCACCGGGAGATCACCGGGAGGCCGGCCGCCGCGGCGGCGGCGAAGTCGTCGTCGACGGCCACGACTGCTCGCCCCTCGGCGTCCAGCATGGAGGCGGCGATGGCCGCGCGCGCGCCGCCCGCGCAGTGCGTCCAGATCGTGCCGTCGGGGACCTCGGCCACGCGGCGATGCACCTCGTGGAGTGGGATGTGGATCGACCCCTCGATCCAACCGCCCCGACGCTCGGAGTCCCGACGCACGTCCAGGATCACGCGGGGACCCGCCGCCTCCGACGCCGCCAGTGCGGCGAAGGTCGAGCGGGGGAACGAGGCCGGCGTGTCGCCCTCGCGCAGCCAGCGGTCCGGACCGCCGGTGGCCGCCGACGCCGGGCGGTCGATACCCACCCGGGCCAGCTCCCGCTGTGCGCTCGCGAGTTGCCCGGGGGACTCCGCGAGGAGGGTGACGGGCTTGCCCCACGGAATCGACCAGGCCAGATGGGTGGCGAGCTTTCCGTCCGCCTCGAAGTTGAAGGAGCCCGACACGTGCCCCCGGGCGAACGCGACACGGTTCCTGAGATCCACCACCCACTCGCCGGCCGCGAGCCGCGCGGCGATCTCCGCGGCGTCCGCCGCGGCGGGTGGCGTCAGGTCGATGGGCGCGGGGCCGGCGGCGTTGGCGGGGCCCATGTGCGTGTAGTAGGCGGGCACGTCGTCCAGTCCGGCCAACAGGCCGGCGACGAAGGTCTCCACGTCCTGGGTGAACGCGCTGTTGACCGCCTTCTCCCTGCCGATCGTGGTGGTGTCGCCCTCCGCCTGCGCGGAGGAGCAGAAGCTGCCGAAGCCGTGGGTGGGCAGGACGGCCGTCTCGTCCGGGAGCGCTGCGGCCAGGCGGCGGGCGGAGGCGTACTGGGCCCTGGCAAGCGGCCCCGTCAGTCGAGGCTCCACCAGGTCCGGGCGCCCGACGCTGCCGATCAGCAGCGATCCCCCGGTGAAGGCCGCCACCGCCCGTTCCCGCTCGCGCAGCACATAGGAGGTGTGGTGCGGGGTGTGCCCCGGGGTCGCCAGCGCCTCCAGGGAGACACCCTCGTCGATCTCCTCCACGTCGCCGTCCGCCACCGGGACCCGGGTGAAGGCGACCCTGGCGCCGGCCGGCACCAGGTAGGACGCGCCAGTGACCCGCGCCAGCTCCAGCCCGCCGGAGACGTAGTCGTTGTGCAGGTGGGTCTCCACGACGTGGGAGATCCGCACGCCGCGTCGGGCCGCCGCGGCGATCACCAGGTCGACGTCCCGGGGCGGATCGACCGCCGCGGCGGTCCGTGCGCCGCCGGCCAGATAGGCGCGGTTGCCCAGACCTTCGAGCTCGATGGTGTCGACGAAGAACACGCGAGCACTCCTCTCACGGGAAACAATTACCCCCCGGGGTATGCCGTCGACCTTATCATTACCCCCGGGGGTATTCGGTACACGGCGCCTTCCGGCCGGATTCGCCCCCGTACGGCCCCCGACCGAACGGCGGAGCGCCAGGTGATCCGGTGCGCCCCCGGCCCTGATGATGGCGCCATGGACGTCACCGAGGTTCTCCTGCCAGGCGTAGGGCTCCGCTACGAGTTCGTCAACCGCGACGGCGACCGGATCGGCTTGGTGGCGCTGCGCACGGGCGACTTCGAACTACTGGTCTACGCCACGACGGACCCGGACGCCGCCCGCTTCGCCCTCCGTCTCACCGAGGAGGAGGCCGAGACCCTGGCCGAGATCCTGGGCGCACCCCGGATCGCCGAGCGCTTCGCCGACCTCACCCGGGAGGTCCCCGGACTGGGTGCCGGGCAGGTGGAGGTGCGCGCCGGCGGCCCCTTCGCCGGGCACCCCCTCGGGGAGACCCGGGCGCGTACCCTGACCGGCGCCTCGATCGTGGCGGTGGTGCGGGGCGAGCGGGTGATCCCGTCACCCGGCCCGGAACAGGTACTGCGCTCCGGGGACGTCCTGGTGGCCATCGGGACACGCCAGGGCCTCACCGCGCTGGAACAGCTCATCCAGGGCTGAGACCCGGTGCACATCTCGGTCGCCCTCATGCTGGAGCTCGGCGTGATCCTCGCCGCGCTCAGTGTGCTCGGGGCGCTGGCCCGCCGCGTCGCGCTGTCCCCCGTCCCGCTCTACCTCCTCGCGGGGTTGGCCCTCGGCGAGGGGGGCGTCGCACCCGTCGCGGCGGCCGGCCCCTTCGTCGAGACGGGGGCCGGCATCGGCGTCGTCCTGCTCCTTCTCGTCCTCGGTCTGGACTTCAGCGTCCCGGAGTTCACCGCCGGGATGCGCCACCACCTGCCGTCCGCAGTGGTCGACCTCGTGTCGAACGCGGTGCCCGGGGCCCTGGCGGGCCTGTTGCTCGGCCTCGACTTCGCCGGCGTCCTGGCCCTGGCCGGCGTCACCTACATCTCCTCGTCCGGGATCGTCGCCCGGCTTCTCGCCGATCTGGGCCGACTGGGCAACCGGGAGACCCCCGCCGTTCTGTCGGTCCTGGTGTTGGAGGACTTCGCCATGGCGGCCTACCTGCCGCTCCTGGCGGTCGTTGCCACCGGCGGCACCTGGCCGCAGGCCCTGATCGGCGTCCTGCTCGCCCTGGGATCCCTGGTCACGGCGTTCACGGTGTCCTACCGATGGGGGCACCGGCTGGGACGGCTGCTCGCCCATCCCGAGTCCGAGCAGCTGTTGTTGCGGGTCCTGGGCGTGACGCTGATCGTCGCGGCACTGGCGGAGGCGGCCCACATCTCCGCCGCCGTCGGCGCCTTCCTGGTCGGCCTCTCGCTCACCGGTGACGCGGCCGAACGCACCCGTCGGGTCCTGGGTCCCCTGCGGGACCTGTTCGCCGCCGTCTTCTTCCTCGCGATCGGACTGTCGGTCCGGCCGGACGCCCTGCCGCCGGTCCTGCCGGCGGCGCTCGCACTGGCGGCGGTGACGGCGCTGACGAAAGTGGCCTCGGGCTGGTACGCGGCCCGGCGGGAAGGCGCCCGCCGGGCGGGCCGGCTCCGGGCCGGCTCGGCGCTGATCGCGCGCGGGGAGTTCTCCGTCGTCGTGGTCGGACTCCTGGGCACCGGGCACCAGGCCCTCGGCGCCCTGGTCGCGGCCTACGTGCTGATCCTGGCGGTGGCCGGGCCGGTGATCACACGCTTCGTCGGCGCCGGCCCGACCGCGGTCTCCCGTGCGGCCCCCTGACCGCCGGCCCCGTCCGCCCCGGGCACTCGAAGATGCGCGGGGGCGCCCGCTCGCCGACCCTGGATAGCGAGGTGGGAACGCGATCCCGTCGGCGCCAAGGCGCGGCCGACGGCCCCCCGGCCCCACCGGACCCGCGGAGAAGGGACGGACATGTCGAGCGCACCGGTCATGCGGTTGCCCGTGATCAGCGAATGCTCGGCGGAGAGCTGCGCGTACAACCGCGGCCGCTCCTGCCGCGCCGCCGCGATCACGGTGGGCGACATCCACGGCGCCATCTGCGACACCTACCTCAGCTCGGACACCAAGGGCGGGGAGGCTCCCGACACGGGCCGGGTGGGAGCCTGCAAGATGGCCGACTGCCGGCACAACCGCGAGCTGGAGTGCCACGCACCGGCCGTCACCGTCGGATACCGGCGGGACGAGATCGACTGCCTCACCTACGCGCCCGACTGAGACCGGCCGGACTCCCGGGCACCACGCCCGGCGCGGCACCGGTCGGGAAACGGGTCACCGGGTGAAACGCGCCGACCACAGCGGCTCCACCCGGTCCCACTCGGACGCCCACCGGGCGTAGCGCCGTCGGTCCACGGCCACCCGCACGCCCGCGCGCAGCCCGCTCGCGGTGACCGCCACGGCCAGGGCCGTCAGCCCGCCGGTGAACCAGCCGGCGGTGCGCGCCTCCGCGGCGGACATCGGCGGACCGGTCACCGCTCCTTCCCGATCGACCCACACGCGCTCCTCGGCGCCCTTGGCGGTGCCGGACTGGACCATCGCGGTCGCCGTCCGGATCTCTCCCCGGTCGTCCGTCCAGCGGACCTCGGCCGGGTACTCCGCTCCCCGGCTGTCACCCGGGACACGCTCCGTCACCCGCGCGGTCACGGCCTCCCGCTCGGCCGACTGCGACCGCACCGTGCTCATGGAGGAGTCGTAGGACGCCTGCCCGGCGGTGATGGCGGCGACCGGAAGGCCGACGACGAACAGGACGTACAGCGCACGGCGGAACCAGTCCTCGAAACGGTCGCACCCCCGTCTGAGCGGGTTCGGTCCGCCCGAACCACCCGGGGGCCGAGGCCCGGTCGGATGCGAGGGATGCGATGCGCCCATGGCTCGGCCTCCAGCTCGTCGCCGGTCCGCTGTCACCGGCCGCCCCGGGCCGGTCGCCGAACGGCTTCGACGCCCCCGCACGCCGTCGGCCGGCCTTCCTCGGGCGACCTCCCCGGTCCGGCTGCCTCCCTTCCAGCTTCTTACGCGACCGGGGTGACCGCCACACAGAACCGCGTCGGACATCGGACGGCGTCACAGTCCGGACATGACCGACTCGACACCACCGCAACCTCAAATCGACCTCAAATCCGGGCGCGCGGACTGCCGCCGGCGGTACCGCGTGTGCTTAGGTTCCCCCCTGCCCGGGCAGGACGGAACAGGAAGCCGATGGGCTTACTCGGCATGCCGCCGCCGCGTGTCCCGCGTGGTTCGTCGCTTCCCCTCCCCCTGCCGCCCAGGGCGTGACGGCTCAGCCGTCCCGTCACGCCATGAACCACAGAGGGAAGCACCGCATGCAGTCTCGTAGGGTCGCCGTCGCCTCGGCCTCCGCGCTCGCGCTCGCCGTCTCCGCCACCGGTTGCTCGTCCGAGAAGGACTACGGTCTCGGCGAGAGGATCAGCATCGGCGTCAAGTACGACCAGCCGGGCCTGAGTCTGCGCAAGGACGACGGCACCTTCACCGGCTTCGACGTGGACGTCGCCAGATACGTGGCCAGGGAGCTCGGCTACGACAAGGACGCCATCGACTTCAAGGAGACGAAGAGCGCGGACCGCGAGGACGCGCTCACCAGCGGAGCGGTCGACTTCGTCGTCGCGACGTACTCCATAACCGACGAGCGACGGCAGCAGGTCGACTTCGCCGGCCCCTATCTGCTGGCCCATCAGGACCTCCTGGTCCGCGTGCACGGGGAGATAGAGGACGTCGAGGACCTCAACGGCAAGAAGCTGTGCTCGGTGTCCGGCTCCACCTCCGCCCAGAACGTCAAGGACGACTTCGCCAAGGACGCCGAACTCGAGACCCTCGACTCCTACGCCGCGTGCCTGGAGTCCCTCGCCGACGGCGACGTCGACGCGGTCACCACCGACGACGCCATCCTCGCCGGCTACGCGTCGCAGGAGCAGTACGTCAACAAGTTCGAGCTGGCCGGGCTGCAGTTGAGCAACGAGAACTACGGCATAGGGGTCAAGAAGGGCAACCCGGAGTTGGTCGAGGGGATCAACGACGCCCTGAAGCGGATGGTCGAGGACGAGTCGTGGTTCAAGGCGGTCCTGGACCACTTCAGCTGGGCCAACTACGACAACGAGCCGGCGCCGGAGATCGGGGCCGTGGTGAACTGACGGGGGGTCCGCGAGGCGCGCCCTCGTATCGGCCCGGGTCCTGATATCCGCTCCTCGCACGGCGACGACGTCGTGGCGTCGCGGAGCGGGAGTGGACGCACACCTGCGACGTGCGGTCGGGGCACCCGCCGCGCTCCGCGCGAGCCGCGGGGCCGGTGCCCTCCGTCGCCCTGAAGCCCTTCCCGGGCGCAGGGGAGGAGGGTTGCGCACTCCACCGCCTCGCGGTCACGCGCGCGGTCAGGGGTCGGCCGGTGTGATGCGGCGCCCCGTCAGACGGGTGGGCTCGATCGACACCCACACGTCGCGCTCTCCTCCGGCCCACGGCACGGTACGGGCGCCCTCGGCGAGCCGCCGCACGGCGGCCGGCTCGGTCACCGCCCGCGCCGGACCCACGGCCAGCACGCTCCAGCCCCGGCCGAGTGCCTCGTCCACGTGATCGACCTCGAAGGCGACCTCCGTCCCCACGGCCGACGCGGGGACGGAGTCGGGGGCGGTGCGGAAGACGATCGTGTCGCCGACGGTCTCGTAGTTGACGGGAACGATGGCCGGGCTGCCGTCGGGCTCTCTCACCGCGAGTCGGCCCACTCCGTGCGTCGACAGGAGCCCTCGGCACTCCCGAGCGTCCAGGTCGCGCAGCCGGGGCCGCAGCATGGCTCGTCCTCGACCGGGAGGCAGGTCGGCACCGCCGCCGCGCAATTCGCCGACGGTGGTCTCCAGGGCGTCGGCGAGCCGGATGAGGGTCGCCACGCTGGGGTCGGCGGGACGCTCCTCCAGGTAGGCGAGGTAGCCGGGTGCCATCCGCGCGCGGCGGGCCGTCTCCTCCCTGCTCAGTCCCCGCCTGCGGCGCTCGACGGCGATGCGCCTGCCGATGTCGGTTAGGGCGCCCGCCGTCCCTCCGCGGCGCCCGTGCCGGCCCCCGGGGGCGGCGGCGGACCGCCCGCCGTCGGTCTGGGGTCGGATGTGCGCGTCGGGCCCGGGAAACACCAGGGTGACCTCGTCCGTGTCCGACCACCGCACGTCGTAGGGAGGGGTGCCGTCCTCGTGACGCAGACCGACGATCTCGCCGTCACGCCCGGTCGCTCCGGTCGACGGGCCTTCGACGACGAGGTGGTCTCCCAGGTGAGCTCGCATACTGGTCGCCCTCCGCCGCAGGGGTGCTTTCTCCAAAGTGCCACGCCCCCTCGGTCGGCGCACGGGCCGCCCGGCCCTGTCCCGGGAGCCCGGCGGCCCCACGGCCCTGCCGGAGCGCTCCCCTGATCGGGGGGAGGTCCTTCCCCCACGAGTGGGGCCACCCGGGGGAGGTGGCCCTCCCCCCCCTCTCGGCATCGTGTGAGAAGACCGTCCGACCACGGAGTCACGCCGTCGAGACAGAGGGATGAAGATGGCCACGACAGGCAACGACAGCATCGCCCGCCGGCTTTCGGCCGAGGCGACGACCGCGCTGACCGAGGACGCTCGGGGACGCTTCGGCGTGGACGCTCCGCCCGTCGCCATCGCCGCGAGCGTGGCGATCTGCCTCACCCTGATCGCCGTGGTCGGCATCGGCGGCGCGGCGGTCACCCACGAGATCGGCTGACGGCGGGACCGACCACTCGACCGCGCGGAGACGGGGGGGGTGCTCGATGCGTCTCCACGCGGTCGCGCGTGGGGGGGCCGCCCTCAGTCGTCCCGGTAGGTCTCC
The DNA here is from genome assembly GCF_016598575.1 of Streptomyces sp. HSG2. NCBI lineage: Bacteria > Bacillati > Actinomycetota > Actinomycetes > Kitasatosporales > Streptomycetaceae > Streptomyces > Streptomyces sp. HSG2. Next base: position 4,879,492 of record NZ_CP066801.1, on the reverse strand, counting down.
AGAAGCCGCAGCCAGACCTCGCTCAGCGTCGGGTAGGACGGCACCGCGTGCCACAGCCGGCCGATGGGTACCCGGCCCGCCACCGCGACGGTGGCCGAGTGCAGCAGCTCTCCCACACCGGGACCGACGAAGGTCACGCCGCGCAGCGTCTCGTCGTCCAGATCGACGACCATGCGAGCCTGCCCCCGGTAGCCCTCGCGAAACAGGCCCGCGCCCGCCACCGTGGACAAGTCGACGTCGACGGCCCGGACCCGGTGGCCCGCCTTCTCCGCCTCGGCCAGCGACAGACCGACCGAGGCCGCCTCCGGGTCGGAGAAAATCACCTGCGGCACGGCCCCGCGGTCCGCCACCGCGGTGGGCACCTCACCGACGGCGCTTCCCGGCGTCGGGCCGGCCGCCCGGGCCGCGATGGCGTCGCCGGCGATCCGGGCCTGATACTTCCCCTGGTGAGTGAGCAGTGCCCGGTGGTTGACGTCGCCCACCGCGTAGAGCCAGTCCCGGTCGGGCACCCGGAGGGTGTCGTCGACGCGCAGCCAGGAACCCGGTTCCAGCCCGACCGTCTCCAGTCCGAGATCGTCCGTCCGGGGGGCGCGTCCGGTGGCGAACAGGATCTCGTCCGCCTCGAAGCGGTCCCCCGCGTCGGTGACGGCGACGACCGTCCCGTGGGCGCGGGAGACGGAGACGACGGCGGCGCCGGTGCGGATGTCGACCCCGGCCTCGGCGAGGGACTCGGCGAGGAGTTCCCCGGCGAACGGCTCCATACGGCGCAGCAGGCCGTCGCCCCTGACCAACAGGGTGACCCGTGAGCCCAGGGCCTGCCAGGCGGTGGCCATCTCGACGGCGACGACGCCACCTCCGACCACGATCAACCGCTCGGGCGCCGACGTGGCGCTGGTGGCCTCCCGGCTGGTCCAGGGTCGCGCCTCGGCGAGACCCGGCAGGTCGGGCAGGAGCGCCCGGCTGCCGGTGCAGACGGCCACGGCGTTCCGGGCGGTGAGGGTGTGCCGTTCGTCGTCGGCGCCGGTGACCTCCACGACCAGAGGACCGGCGAGCCGACCGTGGCCGCGGTACAGGTCGGCGCCGATACCCTCGACCCACCGACGCTGGCCGTCGTCCTCCCAGTGCGAGGCGTAGGCGTCACGATGCGCGAGGACCGCGCGGACGTCGAGCGCGTCGGAGAGCCCACCCATCACGCCGGGCGTCCGGCGGGCGTCCGCGCGCGTGATGGCCGGCCTCAGCAGTGCTTTGCTGGGCATGCACGCCCAGTACGAGCACTCTCCGCCGACCAGTTCGCTCTCCACGATCGCGGTGGCTAGGCCGGCCGCGCGGGTCCGGTCGGCGACGTTCTCGCCGACCGGACCCGCTCCGACCACGACGACGTCGTACTCCCGGGGGTCCGTTTCGGTCATGGGGTCAGTCTGCTGGCCTGCCCCGACCCGCGCCACGCGGGCGGGGCGGGGCGGTCGCCGGGGCGCGCCGGTGGGTCGGGCCCGTTGGTGGGAACTCGCTCGGGTGGACCCGCTCTCGTGGAATACCGGCGTCTTTCCGGCGCGTTCCCGAGACACGCCATACGCCCACGATCGCAGGAAGAGGGACGACCACGATGACCCACACCGTGGAGCTGACCAAGGAGAACTTCGACCGGACGGTCTCGGACAACGGCTTCGTGCTCATCGACTTCTGGGCGGCGTGGTGCGGACCGTGCCGACAGTTCGCACCCGTGTACGAGCGGGCCGCCGAGCAGAACCCGGACCTCGTCTTCGGCAAGGTGGACACCGAGGCCCAGCCCGAGTTGGCCTCGGCCTTCAACATCCAGTCCATCCCCACTCTGATGATCGTCCGGGACCAGGTGGCGGTCTTCGCGCAGCCCGGGGCGCTTCCGGAGACCGCCCTGACCGACGTGATCGGCCAGGCGCGCGCCCTGGACATGGACGAGGTACGCAAGGCGGTGGCAGAGCAGCGGGCCGAGTGACCCCGTACCGGGGCGACGCCCCTCGGAGACCCGCGGCCGACCGGGACGGGTGTGGGAGTCCGGGAAGGAGATGGTAGAATGTTCAACGAACGCGTCCCGGATCCCTGCTCGGCGATCCCGGACCACCGTCCGCCGCCCCGACCCCGCCCCGACGGCGGGCGAGGCGAGCCGGCGCGGCACTCACCTCCGAAAGCCGCCCCGTTGACAACCCGAGGCACCACTCCGTAGAAACCTCTCCGGGAACGGGTCCCACCGGCCCCGTCGGACCCCGGGAGGCGACAAGGTGCACGGGCTCCCCTTGGCAGGTGTCACGGTGGTCGGTCTGGAGCAGGCGGTGGCCGCCCCCTACGCCACTCGACAACTCGCCGACCTCGGCGCCCGCGTGATCAAGGTGGAGCGCCCGCCCGGGGGCGACTTCGCTCGCCGCTACGACACCGCGGTCCACGGCGAGTCCAGCTACTTCGTCTGGCTGAACCGCTCCAAGGAGTCCCTCACCCTCGACCTCAAGGACCCCAGGGGCATGGCGGTCCTGCTGCGGTTGCTCGACGAGGCGGACGTGCTCGTGCACAACCTCGGCCCCGGCGCCGCCCGGCGGCTCGGCCTGGAGACCGCCCGGCTCGCGGAGCGGTCGCCCCGCCTGATCACCTGCACGATCTCGGGTTACGGCACCGACGGTCCCTGGGCCGACCGCAAGGCCTACGACCTCCTCGTGCAGGCCCAGACCGGGCTGGTCTCGCTCACCGGGACCCAGGAGGCGCCCGCGCGCGCCGGCATCCCGGTCGCCGACATCGCGGCCGGGATGTACGCCTACAGCGGCGTCCTCACCGCCCTCTACACCAGGGCCACGACCGGCACCGCCCACCCGGTGGAGGTCTCCCTCTTCGAAGCCCTGGCCGAGTGGATGGGCCAGCCAGCCCTCTACACGCGCCACGGCGGAAGCCCGCCACCGCGCCTGGGCACCCGGCACGCCACGATCGCCCCCTACGGCACCTTCCGGGCCGCCGACGGCAAGGACGTGCTCCTCTCCGTGCAGAACGAGCGCGAGTGGGCCGCCCTGTGCGAGCGGTTCCTGTGCCGGCCCGAGCTGACCGACGATCCGCGTTTCTCCACCGGCCCGGCCCGGGGGGCGCACCGCGAAGCCGTGGACACCGTCGTCGCCGAGCGCTGCGCCCGCGACGACAGCTCCGAACTGCTCGCGCTGCTGGCGGAGATCGGCGTGGCCTGTTCGAGCGTCGACGACATCGAGGCCTTCCTCGACCACCCCGTGCTGACGGAGCGCGACCGTCGGCGCGGGGTCACGCTGCCCGGCGGTGCCCGCGTGGACGCCACCCTGCCGCCGGCCGACCTGGTGGGCGTTCCCACCCGGATGGACCCGGTTCCGGCCTGCGGCCAACACACCGACACCATCCTCGCCGAGCTGGGCCACTCCCCCGACGACATCCGGGCACTCCGGGCGGACGGCGTGATCTGACGGCGCGCAACGACCCGCCGTCCCTCAGGTCGGACCCCCGGACTCCAGCGCGCGGATGACCTGGTCGTCGGTCAACTGCTCGAACTCCTCGTACCAGAGGCCCACGGCGGTGAAGGCCGTCGGCGTGGCTAGGCAGCGCACCACGTCGGCCTCCTCGCGCATCCGCTCCACCGTGTCAGGCGCCCCCACCGGGACCGCCAGCACCAACAGGCCGGGGCGTCGCCGGCGGAGCGCGCGCAGTGCCGCGCGAGCCGTGGACCCGGTCGCCAGCCCGTCGTCCACCACGACGACCGTGCGCCCCGCCGGGTCGGGCGCCGGACGCCCGCGGCGGTAGAGCCGTTCGCGGCGACGGATCTCGGCTCGCTCCCGGGCCACCGCCGGCGCGAGATCGGACTCGGTCAGCCCCAGCGCGGTCACGGCCCGGCGGTCGAGGAGGGGCTCGTCGTCGCCCACGACCGCGCCGATGCCGTACTCCTCGTGGAACGGCGCGCCGATCTTCCGTACCACGAGCGCGTCGAGTGGGGCCGCCAGCTCGCGGGCGACCTCCGCGGCCACCTCGACACCACCCCGCGCCAGGCCGAGCACCACGACGGGATCGGGGAGCCCGCCCCGATCCCGCAGGTCGCGCAGGTCGACGGCGAGGGCACGTCCGGCCTGGGCCCGGTCACGGAACCGCACGGCGGAGCGGCCCCCTCCGACCGCGAGACGTCGGTGCCGTCCGGCTGTCCCGCTCCGGCGACGCGAGGGCCGGCTTCGACGACCCTCCGGTGCCGGGACGGCCCGGAGGCCCCCCGGTTCGGGCCGCGGCCGCCGGGGGGAACACGACGGACCCGACCGCGCTCACGCCCCGCGCTCCCGACGCAGTCGGCGGACCACGGTCACCAGGTCGGCCGCCGCCATCAGCGCCGCGGCGGCGCTGATGGCGGCGACGGCGACGAGGGCGCCGCGGCCGGGCTCGTCTCCCGCCTCGACCCGAGCGGCCCACAGGCCGAAGAGCACGGCCGCCGCGACGAACAGGGGCAGGAACAGCGCCGACAGCAGCAGCCGCAGCCGCAGCGGGCTCTGCGCGGTGAGCGGTTCGGTGCCGGTGCGCGGGAAGCGGCGACCGAAGGCGCCGGACCTCGACCGGGGTACCGGCTCCCGTCGGTGTCGGCCGGACATGGGGCCTCCTCGGTGGCTGCGGGCCGCCCGGCGGAGGGCGGGCGCGGTGCGCGGGACGGAACGACCGGGGTTCGTCTCCTCTCGGGGCGCGGGGCGACCGGATGCCGCCCCGAGGCGCGGCACGGTCGTGACGCGGTCGCCCGGCCTCCCGCGACGCCGCGCCGGCGGGATCGCCCGGGCGGACGCCCCCGTGTGCGCCGCGTTGCCCGGATGCGGGGACGTAAACACGGTGGACCCGTCGTGAGGCCGAGAAGCGGCCCACGATCCGCGAGGGGCGGGGAATTCCGGGACGCCGGACCGCGCCGGTGGACGGGAGAGCGGACGGCTCCCGCCGAACCCTCCCGATTCCCGGCGCGGGTTTCGCCGTCGTCACCCGATCGGACCGCGTCGGCGACACCGGGGGCCGCGAGGACGCGCGCGGCCGGGAACCGGCTCGGAGGGCCTCGACGACCCGTCCGGCGGCGCCACGCGGAGGCGCGGGGCCCTGGCACCACCCCCGTGTGTGCCATGGCCCCACCCGGGCTCGTCCCCCGTGCCCGGATAGGCATCCTGAGTGATGCTGGTCCGGCGGTGCAAAGGGTTTTCGGAACGGGCAGACGTTCGAGGAGGCCCACACGGCCCCCAGGGCGACCCGTACCCTTCGATCCGGAAATGGCCCGAAATGCGCCCTTGTGTCGCCCGGCGACGGCGGCTTGGGTGGAACGAGCACGTCACCCCGACGAGCGGGGTGTGCCACGTCCCTGCGTCAGGAGGACCACGTGATGTCGGACAGACCCACCGCGACGGAGGCCGGCCCGTGCCGGCCTCCCACACCGCTGACCGAGGCGGAGGTAGAGGCCCTGGTGCACGGCATCTGCTTCAAGACGGGCCCTCCGCGGCGCGTCGGCGTCGAGGTGGAATGGCTCGTCCACGAGGTGGGCGGGCCGGGCGGCCCCGTGCACCCGGCGCGTCTGGAGGCGGCCTACGGCGCTCTTCGCACCCTGCCCCTGCGGTCCGCGTTGACCGTCGAACCCGGCGGCCAACTGGAGCTGAGTTCGCCGCCGGCCGAGTCGCTCATGCGATGCGTGGACGCCGTCTCCGCCGATCTCGCCGCCGTCCGCGCGTCCCTGCGAACCGGCGGGCTGGCCCTGGTGGGCCTGGGGCACGAACCCTGGCACTCCCCTCGGCGCGTCCTTCGCAGACCCCGCTACGACGCCATGGAGGCGTGCCTGGACCGCACCGGTCCGGCCGGCCGGGCCATGATGTGCGCCTCCGCGTCCGTGCAGGTCTGCCTGGACGCCGGATACGAGGAGCCCGGGCCTCTCGGACACGTGCGCCGCTGGTGGCTGGCGCACCTCCTGGGCGCGGTCCTGGTCGCCGCGTTCGCGAACTCGCCGCTGGCGGGCCGGCGCCCCTCCGGTTGGCTCTCCACCCGCCAGCTGCGCTGGACCCAGATCGGCACGGCACGCGCGGGCGGCCCTCCCCTGGACACCGACCCTCGCGGCAGCTGGGCCCGCCACGTGCTGGAGTCCCCCGTCATGTGCGTCCGCGCGGGCGGTCGGGAGCCCTGGGAGGTGCCGGAAGCGCTGACCTTCCGGGACTGGGTCCGCAGCGGATCGGGCCCGCGCAGACCCCCCGACCGCGACGATCTCGACTACCACCTCACGACGCTGTTTCCCCCGGTGCGCCCTCGCGGCCACCTGGAGCTGCGCATGATCGACGCACAGCCCGGGGAGGACGGCTGGATGGTGCCGCTGGCGGTGACGACGGCGCTGTTCGACGACGCGGAGGCCGCGGAGACCGCCTACCGTACGGTCAAGCCGCTGGCCGAACGCACGTTGGGACTACCGGCTCCGCACAACCCCCTGTGGCGCGACGCGGCCCGATCGGGGCTGGCGGACCGGGAGCTTCGCGAGGCCGCGGTGGTCTGCTTCGAGGCGGCGCTCGCGGCGCTGCCTCGGCTGGGGGCCACCGACGAGGTCACCGGCGCGGTCGCGGCCTATCTGGAGCGGCACACCCTCCGAGGACGCTGCCCCGCCGACGACCTGCTGGACCGGGCGGACGGCACCGGTCCCCTCCTCCCGAGACCGGACTCCGCCGAGCGGACCACCGCCACGCGTCACGGAAAGGGCGCCCCACGATGACCGAGACCGCGCGGGACCCCAGCTTCCTGCGGGAGAGGGCGCTGGCCACCCTGGTCGCCGCCCGCGAGCGCACCGAGCTGCTGACCGGCTGCGTCGACGACCCGGACCTCGTCGCGCAGCACTCGCCGCTGATGTCCCCGCTGGTGTGGGATCTCGCCCACATCGGCAACCAGGAGGAACTCTGGCTGCTCCGGGCCGTCGCCGGCCAGGAGCCGCTGCGCCCCGACATCGACGGCCTGTACGACGCGTTCGAGCACCCTCGGGCGGAGCGGCCGAAGCTGCCCCTGCTCCCTCCGGACGAGGCACGCCGCTACGCGGCGGAGGTGCGCGCTCGCGCGCTGGACGTGCTGGAGCACACCGCCTTCGACGGAGCACGGCTGACCGAGGCCGGGTTCGCCTTCGGGATGATCGCCCAGCACGAGCAGCAGCACGACGAGACGATGTTGATCACCCATCAGTCGCGCCGGGGCCCCGCGGTCCTCGCCGCATCCGACCCGCCTCCCGCACCGCCCTTCGACGGGCCCGCCGAGGTCCTCGTGCCCGGCGGGGAGTTCACCATGGGCACGTCCACCGAGCCGTGGGCCCTGGACAACGAGCGACCGGCGCACCGCCGGGAGGTGGCCCCCTTCTTCATCGACACCACCCCGGTGACCAACGGCGCCTACGCCGAGTTCATCGAGGACGGCGGGTACACCGACCCCCGGTGGTGGGCGCCGGAGGGCTTCGAGCGGATTTGTCGGAGCTCCATCCGGGCCCCTCTCCACTGGTGGCGCGACGGGACCCGGTGGATGCGCCGGCGCTTCGGCGTGACCGAGCGCGTGCCGTCCCGGGAGCCGGTGGTCCACGTGTCCTGGTACGAGGCGGACGCCTACGCCCGATGGGCCGGACGGCGACTGCCCACGGAAGCGGAGTGGGAGAAGGCCGCGCGCCACGACCCGTCCGGGGACCGCTCCACGCGCTACCCCTGGGGCGACGCCGACCCGGGCCCGGAGCACGCCAACCTCGGTCAGCGGCATCTCCGCCCGGCCCCGGTGGGCAGCTACCCGGCGGGCGCCTCGCCACTGGGCGTCCACCAACTCGTCGGCGACGTGTGGGAGTGGACGGCGGACGACTTCCGGCCCTACCCGGGCTTTCGCGCCTTCCCCTACCGGGAGTACTCGGAGGTGTTCTTCGGCGCCGATCACAAGGTGCTGCGCGGTGGTTCCTTCGCCGTCGATCCGGTCGTCTGTCGCGGCACCTTCCGCAACTGGGACTACCCGGTCCGGCGCCAGATCTTCTCGGGGTTCCGCACGGCCCGGTCGGAGGTCGCCTGATGTGTCGTCATATCGCCTACGTGGGAACGCGAGTGCCGTTGGAGCGCCTGCTGGTCACGCCCGTCCACGGCCTCTACCGGCAGTCCTGGGCTCCCCGCAGGCAGCGGTTCGGCACCGTCAACGCCGACGGTTTCGGCGTTGGATGGTACGCCGAGGAAGACGCCGTCCCGGCCCGATACCGCAGGTCCGGGCCGATCTGGGCGGACGGGTCCTTCGCCGATCTGGCCCGCGTGGTGCGGACCGGGGCACTGCTGGCCGCTGTGCGCGACGCCACGGTCGCGAGCGCCGACGGCGAGGCCGCGGCTGCGCCGTTCGCCGCCGACATGTGGCTGTTCAGCCACAACGGCGCGGTGTCCGGGTGGCCGGCCTCCTTGTCGAGGTCGGCGCGATCGCTTCCAGGGGAGGCCCTGCTGACCCTGGAGGCCAGGAACGACTCCGCGTTCGTGTGGGCTCTGCTCCTGGCCCGCCTGCGGGCCGGCCGCGAGCCGGGCGCGGCGATGGCGGAGACCGTGCGCGAGGTCGCCTCGGCAGCGCCCGCGTCCCGGTTGAACCTGCTGCTCACCGACGGTGCGACGATCACCGCCACGGCGTGGGGCGATAGCCTCTGGTGTCGGTCCACGCCGGAAGGCGGCACCGTGGTGGCCTCGGAGCCGTTCGACGACACGCCGGAGTGGCGTGCGGTGCCCGACCGGACGCTGTTGGTGGCCGACCGCGCCGGAGTGCGGAGCGTCCCGATCGGAGAGATCGCGCCGAGCGGGACGCACGAGTCCGCCGACCCCTTGACCACCGTCCCCGCACCAGCCGAGGAGCACCGCCCGTGAGCTCTTTCCGCATCACCCGCACCCTTCCCGAGAACGCGACGGACGCCGCGCTGCGGGCCGACGTGCTGGCAGGACTGACCGGCGCACCGAAGACCCTGCCACCCAAGTGGTTCTACGACGCGCGGGGAAGCGACCTGTTCGACGAGATCACCCGGCTTCCCGAGTACTACCCGACCCGCGCCGAGCGGGAGATCCTGATCGCCCGGGCCGAAGAGATCGCCCAGTTGGTCGAGGCCCGCACGCTGATCGAGCTGGGTTCCGGCTCGTCGGAGAAGACCGGACACCTGCTCGACGCCTTGGCGGGACTGCGCGTTTACGTGCCGGTGGACGTGAGCGGCAGCGCGCTGGCGCGTGCGGGCGAGACGCTCGCCGCCGAACGCCCGGGCCTCGACGTGCACGCGCTGATCGCCGACTTCACGGCGGGCCTGGCCCTTCCGCGGACCCCCGGACCCCGCCTGGTGGCGTTCCTCGGCGGCACCGTGGGCAACCTGCTGCCGGACGAGCGTTCGGCGTTCCTGCGCTCGGTCCGCGAGGCGCTCGCGCCGGGGGACGCGTTGCTGCTCGGCACCGACCTCGTCAAGGACGAGCGGACGCTGATCAGGGCGTACGACGACGAGACCGGGGTGACCGCCGCGTTCAACAAGAACGTCCTCACGGTGATCAACAGGGAGTTGGGCGCGGACTTCGAACCCGCGGCCTTCGGGCACGTGGCGCGGTGGGATCCCCGGCACGAGTGGATCGAGATGCGGTTGCGCGCCCTGACCGCGCAAACGGTCAAGATCCCCGCCCTCGGCACCGTCGTGGACTTCGCGGCGGGCGAGGAGATGCGGACCGAGGTGTCGTCGAAGTTCCGCCGTGAGAGCGTCGCCGCCGAACTCTCCGCCGCGGGTTGGGAGACGACCGGGTGGTGGACCGACTCCGCCGAACGCTTCGCCCTGTCGCTGAGCGTGGCCGGTTGAGCGACGTCCCCGGTCGATGCGGCCTGCGGACACCGCCGGCGACCGACGGACGGTGCCCGGCCGGCCCGGGCGTGCGGTGGACGCCTCGCGCGGCGCCGCCGCCTGGGGCACCGTGGAAGGTGCGCGGCCCATGCGGGTCGGTCGCCCGCGGAGAGGAGCACCCATGTCGAACCACACCTATCGGGTCACCGAGATCGTCGGCACCTCGCCGGACGGCGTGGAACAGGCGGTGCGCAACGGCGTGTCCCGCGCTTCGAGCACCCTGCGCAACCTGGACTGGTTCGAGGTGACCCAGGTTCGCGGTCAGATAGAGGGTGGTCGCGTCGCGCACTGGCAGGTCGGCCTGAAGGTCGGGTTCCGGCTGGAGGACGCGGACTGAGGCGGGGCGGGCCACGACGTCGGTGCGCGCCCGCGCCCCGGCCGGGCGGCGGGGTGTCGCGGGGCGGACCCGGCGTGCCGCGGGAGCGCGAGGTGTCGGGCTATTCGGGACAAGCGAGACGGGACCGGGAGGAGCACCTCTCCCGGTCCCGCCCGTCCGCACCTGTCGGCGAACGTCCGAGCCCCGTTACCGGCGGGGAGCCTTCCGAATGGCGCGGAGCCACTCCCGGTTCATCGCGGTGATGGAGGTCAGGGGGATGCCCTTCGGGCACGCGGTGGCGCACTCCCCTGCGAGGGTGCAGCCTCCGAAGCCCTCGTCGTCCATCCGCGCCACCATGTCCAGCACCCTGGTCTCCCGCTCGGGCGCCCCCTGCGGCAGGACGTTGAGGTGGTTGACCTTGGCCGAGGTGAACAGCATCGCCGCGCCGTTGGGGCAGGCGGCGACGCAGGCGCCGCAGCCGATGCACTCGGCGTACTCGAAGGCGAGATCGGCGTCGGGCTTGGGGACCGGGGTGGCGTGGGCCTCGGGCGCGGAACCCGTGGGGACGGTGACGAAGCCGCCCGCCTGGACGACCCGGTCCAGGGCGGAGCGGTCGACGACCAGATCCTTGACGACCGGGAAGGCAGCGGCCCGCCACGGTTCGACGTCGATGGTGTCGCCGTCGTCGAAGGATCGCATGTGCAGTTGGCAGGCGGTGGTGCGTTCGGGACCGTGGGCCTCGCCGTCGATGACGAGCGAGCACGCGCCACAGATGCCCTCCCGGCAGTCGTGGTCGAAGGCGACGGGGTCGTCGCCCGCGAGGATCAACTCCTCGTTCAGGGTGTCGAGCATCTCCAGGAAGGACATGTCGGGTGAGACGCCGTCGACCCGGTAGGTGGTCATGGCGCCGTCGGCGTCGGCGTTCCGCTGGCGCCAGACCCGCAGGGTGAGCCTCATGCGTAGCTCCGCTGGGTGGGGTGGACGTACTCGAAGACCAGGTCCTCCCGGCGCAGCACGGGCGGCGCGCCGGTGCCGGTGAACTCCCAGGCGGCGACGTAGGAGAAGGCGTCGTCCCGGCGGGCCGCCTCGCCGTCCGGGGTCTGCGACTCCTCGCGGAAGTGGCCTCCGCAGGACTCGGCCCGGTGCAACGCGTCCAGGCACATCAACTCCGCGAGTTCGAGGTAGTCGACCACGCGGTTGGCCTTCTCCAGCGCCTGGTTGAGTTCCTCGCCGGTGCCCGGGACCTTGACGCGTCGCCAGAACTCCTCGCGGAGCCTCGGGATCCGTTCGAGCGCCTCGCGCAGGCCGGACTCCGTGCGGGACATGCCGCAGAACTCCCACATCAGCTCGCCGAGTTCGCGGTGGAAGGAGTCGGGGGTACGGTCTCCGTCGACGGAGAGAAGCAGGTCCAGCCGCTCCCGGGTGGCGGCGACCACCTCTCGGACGGCCGGGTGGTCGTCGGTGACCGGGACCGGGTCCGGGGTCCGGGCGAGGTAGTCGTTGAGGGTGGTGGGGAGGACGAAGTAGCCGTCGGCGAGCCCCTGCATCAACGCGGACGCGCCGAGGCGGTTGGCCCCGTGGTCGGAGAAGTTGGCCTCGCCGATGGCGAACAGGCCCGGCACGGTGGTCCGCAGGTCGTAGTCGACCCACAGGCCGCCCATCGTGTAGTGCACGGCGGGATAGATGCGCATGGGGACGCGGTAGGGGTCCTCGTCCGTGATCCGCCGGTACATCTCGAAGAGGTTCCCGTACCGGGCCTCCACCGCATCCCGCCCCATCCGGGCGATGGCGTCGGCGAAGTCCAGGTAGACGCCCTGACCGCCGGGTCCCACCCCTCGTCCCTCGTCGCAGACGCTCTTCGCCGCACGCGAGGCGATGTCGCGGGGCACGAGGTTGCCGAAGGCGGGGTAGACGCGCTCCAGGTAGTAGTCGCGTTCGTCCTCGGGAACGCGGTCGGGGGCGCGGTCGTCGCCCTTGTTCTTCGGCACCCAGATGCGACCGTCGTTGCGCAGCGACTCGCTCATCAGGGTCAGCTTGGACTGGTGGTCGCCACTCCTCGGGATGCACGTCGGGTGGATCTGGGTGAAGCACGGGTTGGCGAAGAGGGCGCCTCGCCGGTGGGCTCGCCACACAGCGGTGGCGTTGGAGTTCATGGCGTTCGTGGAGAGGTGGAAGACGTTGCCGTAGCCACCGCTCGCCAACACCACGGCGTCCGCGAAGTGGGTGTCGATCCGTCCGGTGACCAGGTCGCGGGCGACGATGCCGCGGGCCCGGCCGTCCACCACCACCAGGTCGAGCATCTCGGTGCGTGGGTGAATCTCCACGTTCCCGGCGGCGATCTGCCGGGACAGCGCCTGGTAGGCGCCGAGCAGGAGTTGCTGGCCGGTCTGGCCTCGGGCGTAGAAGGTCCGCGACACCTGGACCCCGCCGAAGGAGCGGGTGTCGAGCAGGCCACCGTACTCGCGGGCGAACGGAACGCCCTGTGCCACGCACTGGTCGATGATCTCGACGGAGATCTGCGCGAGCCGGTGGACGTTGGACTCCCGGGCGCGGAAGTCGCCGCCCTTGACGGTGTCGTAGAAGAGACGGTGGACCGAGTCGCCATCGTTGCGGTAGTTCTTCGCCGCGTTGATGCCGCCCTGGGCGGCGATGGAGTGAGCGCGGCGCGGGGAGTCCTGGTAGCAGAACTGGATCACTCGGTAGCCCTGCTCCGCGAGCGTGGCCCCGGCCGATCCGCCGGCCAGGCCCGTCCCGACGACGATGACGGTGTGTTTGCGCCGGTTGGCCGGGTTGACGAGGCGCGCCTCGAAGCGGCGTCGGTCCCACCGATCGGCGATCGGGCCCTCCGGCGCCCGGGTGTCGAGGACGGGTTCGCCGGTGGTGTATCGGGTGTAGGGGGTCATGGTCAGCTCACCACTCCGGTCATGACGGCCACGGGCACGGCGATGAAACCGGCCGTGAGCAGCAGGGCGAGGAGGTCGGCCCCGATCCGCAGGGCTCGGTCCCGGGTCGGACCACCGACGCCGAGGGTCTGCGCGGCGCTCCAGAAGCCGTGCCGGACGTGCAGGCCGAGCGCGGACACGGCGGCGATGTAGACGACGTTCCCGTACCAGGTGGAGAAGGTGCCCACGACGTTCCGGTACGGAGCGCCGGACTCGAAGTCGCCGGCGTGGACGGTGCCGGTGGTCAGGTCCAGGATGTGCCAGACGACGAAGAGGCCCAGGATGATCCCGCCCCACCGCATGGTGCGCGTCGCGTAGCTCGTGCGGGCCTTGCGGTGGACGTACGGCCGGGGCCTGGCCCGGATGTCGCGACGGCTGAGCTGGTGGGCGGAGACGGCGTGGGCCACGACGGAGACGACCAGCACGAACCGGAAGACCCAGAGCGTCCACTCGTACCGCATCACCGGCTCCCCGAGGGTGCGCAGCCAGTGGGCGTAGTGATCGAACTCCTCCGGGCCGAAGAAGATCTTCAGGTTCCCGATCATGTGGGAGACCAGGTAGAGCAACATGACAAGCCCGCTGACGGCCATCACCGTCTTCTTGCCGACGGTCGACCTCCACGCCGCGCGCACCCTCGGGAATCCGCGGTCCGTCCGCGTTGCCAGAGCCATGGGATCGACGGTAGGCCGCACCCAACCGATCGGTCCAAGACATGAAATGCCTCGATTCCATAGTTCACAGCTATGATGAGGCATGCAGTTCCAGCAACTCCGGTACTTCGTCGCCGTGGCCGAGACACGCCACTTCACCCGGGCCGCCGAGGCCGTCCATGTCGCGCAGCCCTCGCTCTCCCAGCAGGTCCGGGCCTTGGAGCGGGATCTGGGCGCCGATCTCTTCCAGCGGGCGCGCGGGAACATCACCCTGACCGACGCCGGAGAGGCGCTCCTGCCCTTGGCCCGTCGCATCCTCGCCGACGCCGACACCGCGCGACACGAGGTGCGGGAGCTCGTCGGGCTGCGTGGCGGGCGGGTCAGACTCGGCGCGACGCCGAGCGTCTGCACCGGCCTGCTGCCCGAGGTGTTGCGCGCCTTCCACGACCGCTACCCCGGGGTCCGACTGTCGGTCGAGGAGGGCGGCTCCCACGACCTGGTCCGGGAACTGGCGCGCGGCGCCCTCGACCTGGCACTGGTCGTCCTTCCGTTGCCCTCCCCGGCGCCGGCGCTGACCACCCTGGAGCTGCTGCGCGAGGACCTCGTCGTGGTGTCGGCCCGGGACCAGCCCGCCCCTGGTGGGGGGCGGCGGTCGGTGCGGGTCGCCGATCTGGAGGGCGAGCGACTGGTGATGTTCCGGCACGGGTACGACCTGCGGGAACTGACGGTGGCCGCCTGCCGCTCGGAGGGGTTCGAGCCGGAGTTCGCCGTGGAGGGCGGGGAGATGGACGCGGTGCTCGGCTTCGTCGGGGCCGGGTTGGGGGTGGCGGTGGTCCCGCGGATGGTCGCGGCGAAGGACGCTCGCGGACTGCGGGTGACCCCGCTGGCCCGTCCGGGGCTGCACCGGACGATCGCCCTGGCCCACCGCAGCGACGTGGCCCCGCCCCGGGCGGCCCGGGAGCTGCAACGCATGCTGCTGGACCGGTGAACCGCGCGGGCCGCGCCCCGTCCCCCTGTGGGGTCAGACCCGCGCGTCCACCCGGGCGAGGTCGTGCAACCGCTCCGGCGGGCCCGGCCGGGCGTAGTACCAGCCCTGGGCCGTGTCGCACCCCAGTACGCGCAACTGCTCCGCCTGGGCTGCGGTCTCGACGCCCTCCACGGTGACCGTGAGGTCCAGGCTGTGCGCGAGCGAGACGATACCCTCGACGATCTTGAGGTCGACGGGGTTCGCGGGGAAGCGCTGCATGCTCTCGGTGAAGGAGCGGTCCAGCTTCAGGACGCTGACCGGCAACCTGCGCAGGTTGGCCAGGTTGGAGTACCCGGTGCCGAAGTCGTCCAAGGCTATGTCGACGCCCATCTCGGCCAGCCGGTGCAACGGCCGCAGCAGCCCGTCGTCGGCACCGATCAGGGCCGACTCGGTCACCTCCAGGCAGAGGACGTCCGGCTCGACCCCGGCTCGTTCGAGGATCTCCACGGTGTCCTGCACGAGGCCCGGATGGTGCAGTTGGCAGGGCGAGAGGTTGACGTTCACACGGGGCGGCCCCGAGACCGCCCGCGGCTCCTCACGCCAGGCACGGGCCTGCCGTACCGCCTGCTCCAGCACCCACCGGCCCAGCGGCACGATGAGCCCGGTGTGCTCGGCGAGGGGGATGAAGCGATCCGGACCGAGCACCCCGTGCTGCGGATGCAGCCAGCGAACCAAGGCCTCGGCGCCCCGGACACCGCCGTCGGCGAGTCGGACCAGCGGTTGGTACTCGATGAAGAACTCGCCGCCCTCCAGCGCCGCGGGCAACGCGGTGGTCAGCCCGTGACGGGTGATGGCGCGGGCGTCGGCCTCTGGGTCGGCGATCTCGAAGCGGTTGCCGCCCGCCGACTTGGCCCGGTACATCGTGATGTCGGCGCTGCGCAACACCTCCTCCGGGCCGCACGCCCCGGACGGCCCCTCGACGACACCGACGCTGCCGCGCACGGTCAGGTCTCGCCCGTCGACCCCGATCGGAGCGTGCAGGGCGTTCATGATCCGCCCGGCCAACTCGTCCACCCCGCGGTCCGCGGCCAGGCCCGTGGTGAGGGCCACGAACTCGTCTCCCCCCAGCCGCGCCACCATCTCGCCGGGTCCGGTGACACAGGCCTGAAGCCGGTCCGCGACCTCGACGAGCAGCCGGTCGCCGGCCGCGTGTCCGAGACTGTCGTTGACGGTCTTGAACCCGTCGAGATCGAGGTAGCACAGGCCGAAGCGCCGGTCGCCTCCGGACTTGAGGGCCTTCTCCAGGCGCTCGAAGAAGAAGGTCCGGTTGGGCAGGCCGGTCAGCGCGTCGTGGGTGGCCTCGTAGCGCAACCTCAGGTTCAGCAGACGGCGTTCGGTGGTGTCCTCCATGAGGGCGAGCTGGTAGCGGGGGGTACCGTCGGCGTCCCGCAGCAGGGAGACGGTGAGGTTCGTCCACAGCACCGTACCGTCGGGGCGGGAGAACGCCTTCTCCAAGTGGAAGTGGTCGCGCTCCCCCCGCACCAGTTCGTCGTAGAGCCGCCAGGTCTGCGGGGCGTCGTCCGGGTGGGCCCAGTCGCGTACGTTGCCCCGGCGCAGCGTCTGCTCGCCCAACCCGAACATGCGGGTCATCGCCCCGTTGACCTGGAGGACGCGACCGTCGAGGTCGGCGATGCCGATGCCGATGGCCGCCCCCTCGAAGACCGCGCGGAAGCGCGCCTCGCTGGCGTGCAGCGCCCTCGCCACCGCACCCTGGGCCTCCAACGCGGCCTGGGCGATGGCCTCCTGCTCGGCGAGAGTCCGGTCCCGCAGCGCACCGGCGAAGCCGGCGGCCATCGCGTGCCCCAGCCGCGCCGAGCGGGCTCGCAGGCCCTCTTGGTCGCCCTCTCCGCCGCAGTAGAGCACCAGATAGGCGTCGACACAGTCCAGCGTGCGCTCCAGGGCCTCGGGCGCGGTGCAGTGGGCGTCGACCAGGGCGGCGCCGACCGTCCGGCCGGTCTCGGCGTCGAACGCGCGTGCCCGCAGGGCCTCGCTGAGCGCGCGCGCCAAGGGCAGCAACTCCCGCTCGAACTCGGGCCGGGTGGCCGACGTGGACGTCACGGGGAACACCGCGCGGCTCCAGATCGTCGCGAAGCGACGCAGTCGGTCTTCCGGACCGTCCGGTTCCTCGGTCACTCGGCACGCCCCACGCCCGCGAAGCCAGAGAACGCGTAGGGGTCCTCGTCCTCCGGGTCGCCGTCGGGTCGCCAGCGCGCCGTCGGCACCAGCCCCGGCTCCACCATCGGGAACCCCCGGAAGAAGCGCTCGATGTCGGCCCTGTCCCGCATGACCAGCGGGCTGCGGATCTCCTCGTACACGTCGACCGTCCCCCGGGCCCGCTCGGCAGGGACCGGGATGCCCTCGTACGACGCGTGGGATATCACCAGCAGGCTCCCCCGGGCGAGGCCCGCGCACAACTCGGCCACCGCCGCCCAGGGATCGTCGGCGTCCGTGACGAAGT
Source organism: Streptomyces sp. HSG2 (assembly GCF_016598575.1). NCBI lineage: Bacteria > Bacillati > Actinomycetota > Actinomycetes > Kitasatosporales > Streptomycetaceae > Streptomyces > Streptomyces sp. HSG2. The sequence continues at coordinate 4,862,237 of NZ_CP066801.1, read as the reverse complement.
GCAGGACGGCGACGAGGAGCACCGCCACGGGCCGGTCGAAGTCGATCAGGCGACGCACCGCCGGGTGGGACCGGATGCCCGCCGGCTCCCGAAGGTCTCCGGCGACGGCGTCCGCGTCGTCCCGGTCCGCGAGCATCGCCTGTCCGTGCGCCACTGCGACGGGGTCGTGGTCGACGTAGGCGACCCGCGCCCCCGGCATCGCGCCGCGGGCCACCTCGTGCACGTTGCCGAAGGTGGGGATGCCGGAGCCGACGTCGAGGAACTGCCCGATCCCCTCCCCCGCGGCATGACGGACCGCACGGCGCAGGAAGGCCCGGTTGGCCTGCATGATCTTGGGCAGGCCGGGGATGAACTCCATCGCCTTGCGGGCCGCCTGCCGGTCGACCTCGAAGTTGTGCGAGCCGCCGAGGTAGTAGTCGTACATCCGGGACACGCTCGGCACCGTCATGTCGATGCCCCGTGGGGCCCAGGCGGGTCGCTCCATCGATGTCTCCAAGGCGTCCGCGATCCGGTGTTCGAGGTGAGGCTACTGATCGGTCGCCAAACGAGCGAGTTCAAACGGAAATTGATAGTCCGTTACCGGTCACTGCCCAGGGCACATGCCGGCACGTCGGCGGGCCGTTCCCTCCGCTGGGGGCGGAGGGAACGGCCCGTGGTCCGACGCGCCGAGGGCTGCCCTGGGGAGGTCGCCTCACTCGCTCGCCGGCGCGCCGACCGGCTTTCCGTCGGGCGCGACGACGAACCACGTGCCGCCCACGCCCTGACCGTTGGTATCGCCGGGCTCCTCGTCCCCGACGAAGGTGTAGACGGGCCAGCAGTCGACCGTCTGCTGCTCGACGCCGTCGGGGCGGGTGAAGGTCATCAGGTCCTCCTTCACCACCCCCTCGGTGCCGTCCGGGTCGACAGGGGCCACAACCGGCCATTTCTCCAGACACTCGTCGGTGCAGGCCGACACCGGCTCGGGCCACGCCTCGTCCTTGAGGAAGCGGTAGACCGTCATGCCATCCTTGTCGACGACGATCTCCCCGAGGTCGGGGTCCTCGCGGGTGGAGAGACCGGGTCGGTCGCTCGCCGACGTGTCGCCTCCCGCCTTCGCGCCGTCCGGGGCGAGCGCGAACCACGTGTCCCCCACACCTTGACCGTTGACGTCTCCGGCGGCGGTGTCCTTCGCGTACCGGTAGGCCGGCCAACCGCCGATGGTGAGCTGCTTGTCGCCGTCCTCACGCTCCACCTCGCCCAGCGAGTCCGGGTCGAGGCCTTCCCCCGCCTCCGCGTCGCCGGCGAGGACGGGCGGCCACGCGGTGGCACAGTCGCCCTCGCAGGTCGACTTGGGGGGTTCCGCCGTGTCCTGGTCGAATCGGTAGAGCGTGAACCCGGCTCCGTCGGTGACGATCGGGCCGAGTCCGGCGGCCTCGGAGACCTTCAACTCCCCGCCCGCTTCGTCGGAATCGGCCCTCTCCTCGTCCACCCCCGCGGCGCCCGCCTCGGTGTCCCCGATGTCGCCCGGCGCCGCCGTGGCGCCGACGTTCTGACTGTCCGCCGTCGTGCCGCCGCCCTGACCGCACGCCGTCGTCAGCGCAAGCACGGCCACGGCGCCCACCACGAGTGAGGCGCTCCGCCAGGAGGTCTTCATCGTCAACTCCCCGATGTGTCACGATGCAGCCCCCGTTGGGCCGCCGCACGACACTGGGTACGGGCACGATCCCCCTCGGTGTTCAACGGGCCCGGGAATTCGTCGGACGCGGGGCTCCAGACGCGCGTACGCACCCCTCCCCCCTTCGGGGCAATCGAAGGACACCGCGCCGCGCGGGGCGACGGCAACCTCCATGATCGGCGACGTGCATGGACCCGTACCGACCCGACTCCCTCACGGAGCACGCGCGTTGACGCTGACCGCGCTCGTCTCCGCACTCCTCGGCATACCGGCCGGCGGCGCCGCGGCGGACGCCTGCGCCTACGCCTCGACCGGCCCGTCCGGGATCGAGGCGGTGGCCGTGGCGGGCTCCCTGGCCTGGCCCACACTCCCGCCCTGCCCACCGACGACGCCGCCGCCCGATCCCTCCCCCGCTCCGGAGCCCCCTCCCCCCGCACCGACCCCCACGCCGACTCCCTCTCCGTCGACCACCCCGAACCCGTCGCCCACCCCGTCGGCGCTCGCGCCGTCCCCTCCCGAGGCACCAGCAGCCCCCTCGCCCCGCGAACGCCCCCCGAGGCCGCGGCCGGTCCCGCCACCGCCCTCGGCGGCCCCCTCCCCACGAGCGCCGACCCCACCATCGCCCGCACCGCGTCGTGCGGCGGAGCCGACGCCCCACGCTCGCCTGTCCCCGGTGCGCTACCCGGAGTACCGCTCCGCGCCCCCGCCGCCCCGTCGCGCCGGACGCACCACGGCCCCCCTCGTTTTCGTCCTGCTGATCGCCGTTCCCGCGGTGGTCGTCGTCGCCGCGCTGCGCCCACGCTGATGTCTGGAGAACCGTGTTGACGGAATGGCTTGTTCTCACCCTGGCGATGCTGGCGGCCTGCGCCGTGGTCGTCGCCATCGTCCTGGTAAGGCACCGCACGGCCTCGGCCGACGAGGACGTCACCGAGACACCGGACGTCGTGGAGTACATGACGATGTGGATCGGTGTCGTCTACGCGATCGTGCTGGGTCTGGCCATCGCCGGCGCCTGGGAGGCCCGCAGCGCCGCGGAGGACCAGGTGAGGGCGGAGGCGATCGCCCTCCACGAGGTCGGCGAACGGGTCCGGGTCTACCCTCCCGAGGTGCGGGATCGCATTCGCGACGACGTGCGGGTCTATGTCGGACACGTCATCGGAACCGAGTGGAAGACCATGGCGGAGGAAGGAGAGCTGACCGAGCGCGGAGACACGCTCCTGGACCGGCTCCGGGCCGACGTCACCGACTACGAGCCGCGCTCCGACTTCGAGGCACAGGCGTACCAGCCGTTGGTCGACCAAGTGGCGGCGGCCGACCAGGCGCGCTCCGCGCGGGCGGACTCGGCCGGCGAGACCATGCCGGGAGTGGTGTGGTTCGGGCTGATCGTCGGGGCCTTCGTGACCATCGGCATGGTCTTCGCGCTGCAGATCCGCCGTACCACGCGCGAACTGGTCGTCGCCGGTGTGTTCTCCGCGCTCATCGCCTTCCTGCTCTACTTGATCTGGGGATTCGACGCCCCGTTCGGTCGGAGCATCGGCGTGACGGCGGAGCCGTTCCTGACCCTCTTCCCGCAGAGCCGGGGCTGACGAGACGTCCGAGCGGCCCTCGCCACGCCCGGAGAGCGGGCGGCTCGCGCGCCGCCCGCCGGCTCACCGCCTCGGAGCCGGGGCAGGGCTGCCGGCTCCGAGGCGGGGTTCCGACAGCGCGGCGGGCGGATCGGGCGGCGGTCGTGGGCACCATGCCCCATTCGCCCGACTGAGCTAGCGGGACGGCCCCCGCGTTCTTAGCGTTTGGGACATCGAGGCGCATGTGGAACCCGAGCGGAAGAGATCCGCGGCCGCGCCTCGGGACCCGGAGGATCCACCATGCGCGCGATATCCGTCGCCTCGGTCGCATTGCTGGGGGCCTGCGCCCTGTCCGCCTGTGTACCGGCCAGCGCGGCCATCGACGACGTCACCCCGTTCGAATTCAGTGTGCTGCCCTCCACCGTCCCGCCCGGTGGCGAGGTCGTGCTGCGTGTGGACCGCAACGACGGCAAGTGCAAGGGCCGCGTCACGGTCTCCTCGCCGGTGTTCGACACCGTCACCATCCCCCGGCGCGAGTCGTGGGCGAAGACGACGGTGGACCGGGACGCCAAGCCCGGCGCCGTGTACCGGGTGACGTTCACCTGTGACGACCGCACCGGAACCACCGACCTGACCATCGAGGGCCGTCACGAACCCACGCACAAGCCCTGGCCCGGCGACGGCGGACACGATCAGCGGTCCGACTACCCGGACAAGGGCGTGCACGCGGGCGAGGGGGGCAGCCTCGGCGGCTTCGACCTCGGCGAGATCGGCCTGGGCGCCGCGCTCGTGGCGGGCTCGGTGGGCGCCGCCTACCACCTGGCCCGGCGCCGCGGCGGAGCGAACGGCGGCTGACCACCCGGCCCGGCGCTGACGGCGGGCCGCTCGGACGATCCGGGCCCGTGACCGACCGCCCGGTCTCCCCGGGGGGCCGGGACCCGCCCCCAGAGCGTCCGGCGTGTCCGGTGCGCGCGGAGTGTGGTATCGGCCGTGTCGAGAGGGGATGCCCGATGGCCGCGTCGGAGACCGAGGAAGAGGGAGCGCGGCCTCGCCGCCCCGCCCCCTGGGGGGTGATCGCCCTGGTGCTCCTCACCGGTCTGGCGCTGATCCGCAACGGTTCGGGAGAGTCGGCCCCCGGGCCTCCACAGCCGGCCTCGGCAACGGCGCGGGGCAACGACCTGGGGCCCGACGGGGCTCCGGGAGCCGCGCCGTTGCCCCGCTCGGCACCGGGCCGTGTGCGGATCCCGGCGATCCGGGTCGACGCTCCCCTCGTACCCGTGGGTCTGGACGCGGACGGGTGGGTGGACGCGCCGCCCGCGGGCAACCCCGACCTGGCCGGTTGGTTCACCGGGGCCGTGACGCCCGGGGAGGACGGCACCGCGGTGGTGGTCGGTCATGTCGACAACGCGCACGGCCCGGCCGTGTTCTACACCCTGGGGGCGCTGGGAACCGGCAACCGGGTGGAGGTGTCCCGACACGACGGGACGACGGCGGTATTCGAGGTCTACGCCAACGAGGTCTTCGACAAGCAGGACTTTCCGGGCGATCGGGTGTACGCGCCCACGGGCCGCCCGGAACTGCGAGTGATCACCTGTGGCGGCGGGTTCACCGAGCGGGACGGGTACACCGGGAACGTCGTCGCGTTCGCCCGCCTCGTCGGGACCGGCTGATCCGATCCCGACCTCGGACGGCCCGTCTCACAGGTAGCGCCGGCGGGGGACGGTGAGGCGGTGCCCGGAGTCCAGCAGTTGGGGAAGGTAGGTGCGGAGCGCGCGCACGCTCTGCGAACGGTCGCCCCCGGCGTCGTGGGAGAGCACCACGACCCCCGGGCCGGCGCCTTCCCGTACCCGCTCGACGATGGTCCCGGTGCCGGGGGTGGTCCAGTCGAGCGTGTCGAGGGTCCAGGCGAGCGGCTCCATGCCCATCTCGGCCCCGAGTTGGAAGGCGGCGCGGTTCCACGCCCCGTAGGGCGCCCGGAACCAGAGGGGCGGCGCCCCGTGACTGCGGTCGATGATCTCGCAGGTGCGTTCGATCTCGATGCGGATCCTGCTCCGGTCCAGGCGGGTGAGGAGGGGGTGGGACCAGGTGTGGTTGCCCACCACGTGCCCGTCGTCCGCCATTCGGGCCATCAGATCGGGGTGTGCGGCGGCCATCTCGCCGCAGACGAAGAACATGGCGGGCACCTCGTACGCGGCGAGGATGTCCAGGATCTCCGGTGTGTGGCGGGGGTCGGGACCGTCGTCGAAGGTCAGCACCATGGCGTCGCGGTGCCCCTCGACGCGCAGGAGGGGTTCGCGCCGGACCGGCGCGCGGAGGGGAGCGACGCCCGGAGCGCCGTGTCCGGCCAGAGGACGCAACCGAGGGGCGGAAGGACGCGTGGGAAGGGTCCCGGCTCCGGCCGCGGGACCCGGCGCGGGGGGAGGCTCCCCACTCGGGAACGCCCCGAGGACGCCCGCCGCGCCTGCCGCGCCGACCGCGGCGGCGCCGGCGATCAACAACCGTCGCCGCGTGATCCGATTGTCTTCTTTCATGATTAATCACTCGCCTGGCGACCGTCCCGGTCCGCGCGACGCACCGGAGCGGCGGCGGGAATCCACCCGACCGGCCCACCCCCGCCACCTGTTCGGCACCCGATCCGACGGCCGACCACCCACGCGCCGAGGTCCGCCGCCCACCCCTCCCGGGACCACGCTCCCGACCTGCGAGGAAACCGGAGCATGGGTCAAGGCTCGGCAAAGCGCCTTGCCGTGGACCCCGGTTGGGTAATCGGCTGTCCTCATCCGTGTTGCGGACGGGGCCCTCAGGAAGGGGGCCCGGCACGGGCGTCGCGCACGCACCGGAGGAAGGCGGGCAGGAATGCTGCACAGAAGGAGTCAGGGGAGCCCGGAGGACGGCGAGGAGGGACCCGCCGTCCCGATGGCGTGGTTCTACGCCGAGTACATCGCCGAGGAACTGCTGCGGTCCGGCGAGCTGATGCCGCCCACCTCCGTGGAGTTTCGCGCCGGCCGTGAGGCCCTGGCGCTGACCGCCTTTCTGGCCGACACCGAGGGGGAGCTGGGCGGCATCCGCGTCGTCACCCAACTGGAGACGTGGCTGTCGCTCACCGCCTACGACCGACAGTGGCACGACTGGGTGCGTCGGCGGTTCGCCGAACTCGCGGCGACCCCTGACGCCGGGGGCCCGGACGAGGAGCTGGCACGCGCGGCCTGGCGCTGGCTCCAGGAGACCGAACTGCTCGCGCCCGACCTGAACGCGGTGCCCGGAGGGGCCGTGGGCGGCACCGGCGAGGAAGAGGGGCCCCAGGTCTGGACGCCTGCCTGGCAGCTGGGCCTGCCCTTGGGCCACCTGGCCATCCACCTCTTCTGAGGTGCGTGCGACGCGGCGAGGGACCTCTTCGGGCACCCGCGAACGGCGCCTCGGGGTCGGGCGGGGCGGTGGGTGGCCGGGGAACCACCGGGGCCCGGGGCCCAGGGCGTCGCGCGGCGTGACGCCCTGTCCCGGTATCGACCGATCCGCCGACCGGAGCGCCCCGGGGCGGCCGTCGCCGGGATTCTCGGGCGTGGCTTGAGTGTTTCGCCGTTCCGGTGCGTACGGGTGGGAGCACGACGCGACCCCACCCGCACCCAACGGCACGAGGAAGTTCGCATGAGGTCCCTGGAGAGGCATCGCGACGTCGGCGCGTACGCGCTCGGCGTGCTGGACGAGGCGGACGCCTTCCGGTTCGAGGACCACCTCGCCCAGTGCCGGCGGTGTGCCGTCGAGGTCACCGAGCTGGGAGCGGCCACCCGCCAGCTGATGCTCTACCGCGACGCGACCCCGCGAGCCGTCCCCGCGGCGCCCCGGCTCGACCCCGCGCTGCTGGACCGACTGCTGCGCCAGGTGTCGACGCGCCGACGGATCGGCAGGAGACGGCTGTGGCTCGCCGTCGCCGCCTCGCTGGTCTGCGTCGTGGTCGGCCCCGCCGTCGTCCTGGCCGCCGCCCGCCCGGAGGCGGCGGGGGCGACGCCGATCGCCGGCACGGATCCGCGCACCGGCGTGTGGGCCGAGCTGACCAGCACGGACCGGGACTGGGGCAGCGACATCGCGCTGCGCGTACGAAACGCCGCCGCGTCGCGCACCTGCCACCTGGTCGCCGTGGGACTGGACGGCTCGGAGCAGACGATCACGAACTGGACCATGCCGGACGGCGACGAGACCGTCGGTCTCCTGCGGGGGGCCGCGGCCCTGCACCCGCAGGAGATCGCCCGCTACGAGGTACGCGGGGCGGACGGCGATCCGGTGATCTCCCTGACCCCACCCGCGTAGCCCAGGGCAGGGCGTGGGGCGATCACCACGACGTCCGGGCCGCGGCCGGTCGTCCTACCTGAGGAAGCGGGAGCGTCTGCGGTCGGCCAGGATCCTGCCACCGGTCTGGCAGGTCGGACAGTACTGGAGGGAGGAATCGCTGAAGGACACCTCCCGGACGGTGTCCCCACAGACGGGGCAGGGCTCCCCGGTGCGACCGTGTACCCGCGTACCGGCCCGCTTGGCCGCCTTGAGCCGGTCCGGGGTCGACGCCTTGGCGCGTTCCAGCGCTTCGAAGAGCGTGTCACGCAGCGCCGTGTGGAGTCGTTCCGTCTCCGCGGCGGTCAGGCTGGAGGCGGGCTTGTAGGGCGACAGCCGTGCCGCGTGCAGGATCTCGTCGCTGTAGGCGTTCCCGATTCCGGCGATCAGTGTCTGGTCGCGAAGGGCGCCCTTCAGCCGGTGCCGCTCCCCCCGCAGGAGTTGCCCGAGCCGTCGCCGATCGAAGTCGTCGGCCAGCGGGTCGGGGCCGAGCCTGGCAACTCCGGGTACCTTCTCCGGGCCGTCCACGACGTACACCGCCAGTCGTTTGTGCGAGCCGGCCTCGGCGAGGTCGAATCCGGCGCCGTTCTCCAAGGCCACCCGTAGGGCCAGCCCGCCGCCGGGCCGGGGAGGACCGTCCGGGAGCGGGTCTCGCCAGCGCAGCCGACCGCCCCGGGCAAGGTGGGCCACCAGGGACGGCCCGTCGACGGTCACGACCTCCAGGTACTTGCCGTGCCTGCGGACGGCGGCGACCTCACGGCCCTCCAGGGCCCGGAGCGGCGGGCGGTGGGTCTTCAGCGCGCTGACGGCCACCGGCAGGACGCGGACGACCATCCTGCCGACCGTCCGCTCGGCCAGGAACCCCCGCAGCGCCTCGACCTCGGGAAGTTCGGGCATTCTCCCAGGCTGCCGGCTCCGGCACGCCGGCGCCGCCGGAGTCTCAGTCCTCCGCCGGCACGACGAACTCCGACCACACGCACTTGCCGCCTCCGCGCGCCTCGACCCCCCAGACGTCCGCGAGGGTGTCCACGAGCAGCAGGCCCCGACCGGAGACCCCGGACTCCCCGGTCTCTCGCCGCCGGGGCAGGGCGCTGGAGGAGTCCTCGACCTCCACCCGCAGGCGGCGCTCGACTCCGGGCAGCACCCGGAGGGTGACCACCGCGGAGCCCTCGGTGTGCATGAGGGCGTTGGTGACGAGTTCGTCGGCGACCAGTTCGACGGCGTCGGCCTGCTCCTCCACACCCCAGGTGCGGACCGCCGCCCTGATCATGTGGCGGGCCTCGATCAGCGCGGCCGGATCTCCCGGCACGACGTGCTGTTGGAGGCGCGCCCCGGACCGGGCCGACCGCCGGGCGTGTCGACGCAGCAGCAGCAGCGCCACGTCGTCCTCGCCCCCCTTGCGCTCGGCCTCCTCGATCAGCCGGTCGGCGAGTTCCCGCACCTCGACGGGGCCGTCCGAGATCAGCGCGGCCAGGGCACGGGTGCCGTCCCCGAGGTCGGCGCCCGGCTGCTCCACCATCCCGTCGGTGCACAGCACCAGGGTGGAGCCGGCGCCGAGTTCGAGCCTGGTGACCGGATAGGCGAGCCGCCCGAACTCGACCGACAGCCCGAGCGGCAGGCCGCCCTCGGCCGAGACCCGCCGACAGGTGCCGTCCGGGCCCCGGAGAAGTGGGTCGATGTGCCCGGCGCGCACCACCTGGACGGCGCCGGTTCCCAGATCGACCTCGGCGTAGAGACAGGTGGCGAAGCGATCGGTGTCCAGCTCGTGGAGGAAGACCGAGGCCCGCGCCATCACGGTCTCGGGGGTGTGTCCCTCGGCGGCGTAGGCCCGCAGGACGATCCGCAGCTGCCCCATGACCGCGGCCGCGTGGGTGTCGTGCCCCTGGACGTCTCCGATGACGGCGCCGACCCGGCCGCCGGGCAGCGGAATCAGGTCGTACCAGTCGCCGCCGATGTCGCGTCCCACCGCGCCGCCGATGGTGGCGGCGCGGTACCGTACGGCGACATCGCACCCGGGGACGCTGGGGATGCTTCGCGGCAGCATGGCCTGCTGGAGTCCGGCGGCGAGGTCCATCTCCTGCTCGTAGAGCATGGCCCGCTGCAGGCTCTGGGCGATGCTGCTGCCCAACGCGACCAGGACGTCGCGCTCCTCCGGGGTGAACCCGTCCCGGTCGTCGTAGAGCAGTCCGAGGGCGCCGATCGGGCGGGCCTGGGCGATCAGGGGGAGATACGCCGCCGAGGTGATGCGGAGATCGACGATGTGCGGCCACAGCGCCGGGAAGCGCTCGGCGAACTCCTCCGCGGACTCGATGAAGCACGGGGTGAGCGTCCGGACGGCCTCGCTCATCGGGTAGTCGTCGCTGATCCTGGTGATGTCGGTTCCGGGCACGAAACTGCCGTGGGGGCCTTCGGCGGCCAGCCTGATGCGGTCCGCCTCGACGAGTCCCAGGACGATGCTGGCCGCCCCCAGTCGGCTCAGTCCCTTGATGTCCTTCAGGACCGCCACGACCTCCTCGACCGTACGGGCGTGCGCCAGGGCGGTGGTGGCGAGCTGCACCACGCCGGTCTGTCGGCGGCGGGTCCGCTCCTGGGTGGCCTCGTCGCGGCGGGCCGCGATCTCGCGCAGGTCCCCGCCGGCGGCGCGGACGACACCGACGATCCACCGAGGACGGCCGGAGGCGTCACGACCGATGTGGCCTTGCGTATGGGTCCAGCGCGTCGAGCCGTCCCGGCGCCGGACCGGGAAGTAGAGGCTGTAGTGCTCGCTGCCGTCCTTCATCGCCTGCGCGACACGCAGGTCCATACGCCGCGCCTCGTCCGGGGGCACGCGATGCGCGAGGCTCTCGGGACGTCCGTCGAACTCGTCGGGGCGCACGTCGAGGACGTCGTGGGCCCGGGCGTCCATGCGGAGAACACCGGTGTCAAGGTCCCAGGCGAAGCCTCCCATGCCGTTGAGCGCGAGGATCGGGTCCGGGTGGGCGGGCCAATCCTCCGGGAGTGGGAGGGCGCTCGCTCCCCGATCAGCCATGAGCCCCACCATGCCAGGACTCGGACCATTTCTCGACTCGTTCCGGGCGTTCGACGGTGCGGAATGTCCGAAGTTCAACCTCGGTCCGGACCGCCGGCATGCCCGGTCGGGCTCCGCGCCCCGTGCGGAGGCTCTCCCGCCGGGGCGGCGAGGGCCCGGCGGACCACGCGGGTCCCCGGGCCTGCGACCGCCCCGGTCGGCGGAGCTACGCGCGCCGCAGGCGCAGGGTGGTCAACTGGAAGGGCCGCAACCGCACCTCCACCCGGTCCCCGTCCACCCGGATCCCGGCACCCGCACCGGACAGCGGGCGCTCCAACAGGTCCGTCTCCGTCACACCGGCGACGGGGAAGGAGGCGGTGAGCACCGCCCGACTCCGTCCCCCGTGCGCCTCGTGGAAGCGGACGACCACGTCGCCGCTGCCGTCGTCGGCGAGTTTCACGGCGGTGATCACCACCGCGTCCCGGTCCACCGACACCAACGGGGCCACCTCCCGGGCGCCGGCGAGGCGCCGCTCTGGCTGGTTGATCCGCCACCCCTCGCGGACCGCGTCGCCGATTCCCGCGCCCGGCACCAGCGCGTGCCGGAACCGATGCACCCCCTGGTCCGTCTCCGGGTCGGGGAAGCGGGGGGCACGCAGCAGGGAGACCCTGACGGTGGTCGTCGTGCCTCCGTCGCCGTCCTCTCGCACGGTGCGTGTGACGTCGTGGCCGTAGGTGGAGTCGTTGACGACGGCCACCCCCCAGCCGGGCTCCTCCAGGTGCACGAAGCGGTGGTTGCACGCCTCGAACTTGGCTGCCTCCCAACTGGTGTTGGTGTGGGTCGGGCGGTGATGGTGCCCGAACTGCGTCTCGGAGGCGTAGCGTTCGGCGTGCACGTCGATCGGGAAGGCGAGTTTGAGGAACTTCTCCGTCTCGTGCCAGTCGACCTCGGTGTCGATCTCCAGCCTGCGCTCGCCCGGCACCAGCGTCAGGACCTGGACGACCCGGGAGGAGCCGAAGGCCCGCTCGACGCGCACCGAGGCGTCGTCCTCTCCCGGTGCCACCCTCTCGACGTCCGTGAGGTCGGTGACCGAGTGGCGGTAGAACTCGTCGACGTCCCAGGCATCCCACATGTTGGGGAAGTCGGGGTGCAACTGGAGGAGGTTGGCCGCCGTTCCGGGTGCCACCGTCTCCCGGTCGGCCGCGAGATCGTAGGCGGAGACGACGAGCCCGCGCGCGTCGACCTCGACCCGCAGCAGGTCGTTCTCCAGGACGAACCCCCCGGCGTCCCGGGGGCGCCTGACCGTCCGCCGCGGCGGTTCCGCCGGTGCGGCGCCGCCGGCGGCGACACCGGACCGTCCGTGCGGCGCCGCGTTGAAGACGAGCGGGACGTCCCCCTCACCGGCGAGCTCCCGCTGGGCGGATTCCACGATGCCGGTGAGCTCGGCCGCCACCCGCGCGTAGGTGTCGCGCGCCTCACGGTGCACCCAGGCGATGGAGGAGCCGGGCAGGATGTCGTGGAACTGGTGCAGCAGAACCGTCTTCCACAGCCGGTCGAGTTCCTCGTGAGGGTAGGGGTGGCCGGTGCGCACCTCGGCGGTCGCGGCCCACAACTCGGCTTCCCGTAGGAGGTGTTCGCTGCGTCGGTTGCCCTGCTTGGTCTGCGCCTGGCTGGTGAGGGTGGCCCGGTGCAACTCCAGATACAGCTCGCCCACCCACACGGGCGGCTCGGGGTACTCGGCGGCGGCCTTCGCGAAGAACTCCCCGGGGGTCTCCCAGGTGACGGTCGCCGAACCCTCCAGATCCCGGAGCCGAGCCGCCTTGGCGACCATCTCTCGGGTGGTGCCGCCACCTCCGTCGCCCCATCCGGTGGGCGCCAGCGAGTGTCGGGCGACGCCCTTGTCCTTGAAGTTCCGCGCGGCGTGCGCGATCTCGGAGCCCTTCATCGAGCAGTTGTAGGTGTCGACGGGCGGGAAGTGGGTGAAGACGCGCGTGCCGTCGATGCCTTCCCAGCGGAAGGTGTGATGGGGGAAGCGGTTCGTCTGCGACCAGGAGATCTTCTGTGTCAGCAGGTACTTGGCACCGGCCGCCTTGATGATCTGCGGCAGCCCGGCCGCGAAGCCGAAGGTGTCGGGGAGCCACGCCTCGTCGTTCTCGATGCCGAACTCGTCGAGGAAAAAGCGTTTTCCGTGCACGAACTGACGGGCCATCGCCTCCGATCCGGGCATGTTGGTGTCGGATTCCACCCACATGCCTCCGGTGGGCACGAACCTCCCCTCGGCGACAGCCTCCTTCACCCGCGCCCACACCTCGGGGCGGTGGTCGCGGACCCAGGCCCACTGCTGGGCCTGGGACATGGCGAAGACGAACTCCGGCGACTCGTCCAGGAGGGCGGTCATGTTGGAGGTGGTTCGGGCCACCTTCCGCACCGTCTCGCGCAGCGGCCACAGCCATGCCGAGTCGATGTGCGCGTGTCCGACCGCGCTGATCCGGTGTGCCGAGGGGACGGCGGGAGCGGACAGGACGTCGGTCAAAGCGGCGCGCGCGGCGCCGGCCGTGCCCCCCACGTCCTGGAGGTCGACGGCGTCCAGCGCCCTGTCGACCGCGCGAAGGATCTCCCAACGGCGCGGAGCGTCCTCCGGCAGCTCGACCATGAGTTCGCCGAGGACCTCCAGGTCCACGACGAGCTGCCAGACCGTCTCGTCGAAGACGGCGAGGTCCATGCGGGTCAGCGTGTACTGCGGCTCGTCGCCCGCGGTCTCCTTGTCGCCCAGGGCGGTGGGCAGGAAGGGGTGGTAGTCGAGGATGACCGGGTTGGACGCGGCCTCGACATGCAGACGGATCTCCTCCCCGCCCGCCGCCGGCGAGCCGACCCGGACCCACTGGTTACGGGGGTTGAGCCCCTTCACCGGGCTCCCGTCGGGCCGGTACACCAGCCCCTCGCACTGGAAGCCGGGCATGTTCTCGTCGAAGCCGATATCGAGGATGGCTTCCACGGTCCTCCCCGCCCACGCCTCCGGCACGGTACCGGTCACCCGGAACCAGCTCGTCCCCCAGGGCGCGCCCCAGCGGCTGCCCACCGCGATGGGCTCGGGGGTGGCCGCCAGGCCTTCCTCCACCGGCACCGGTTCGCCGGGCGCGTGCCAGACCGCCACGTCCAGGGGTACGGACTCGGGGTGAACGGCGGGCCGGATCCGCTCGTCGAGGACGCGCTTGAGGCGGGCCTCCACCAGCTTGCGGTCGTCATGCATGGGTTGTGCTCCGGGGTCGGGGGCGAGAGGGCGCCTGGACGGTCACCAGGTCGGGGGCTCCGGGGCGGGTGCGGTGCCCGCCTCGGTACTCGGTGCGTACCGTACGGGGCGGCGGGCCGCGTCCGGCCGCCGGTCCGGCCGGCGTCACGACCGCACGCCGGTCCGAGCGCGGGTGGCGAGGACCCGCTCGGGCGTGACGACGTCGGTGATGCCACGTGCCGCCAGATGGGCTCCGTCGTCGGCCAGGACGTCCAGGACGGCGGTGGGACGCGCACCGTCCGCGGCCAGCCCGAAGAACGCGTCGAAGACGGGACCGCCGGGGGCGCAGCGCGACCGCGCCCCCGAGGCGGCCGGGACGACCAGCGCCGTCGTCCTCGGGGCCGCGCGGCGCGGGTGCGCCCTGGCCTCCCGCGCGGCCTCCGCCAGGACGCGCGCGATGTCCTTGGGGCGTCGATCGTTGGTGAGGACGCCCAGGCCGTACTCCAGTTCGGGGAAGTCGGCGAGGTCACGGGAGACGTCGTGGGAGCACCACCAGGTGATGCCCCAGAGTTCGGGGCAGTCCAGGACGTTGGCGACGGTCGCCGCGGTGAATTCGGCCGCGTGCTCGGCCGCGACGAGGGGGGCGGGGGCGCCCACCTCCTGGAGCCAGACCGGACGCCCTGGGTCGACGGCCCAGGCCTTGCTCAGTTCCACCAGGTAGGCCGCGTGGTGCTCGGAGGGCACGGAGGCACGGCCGTGCCGCTGGGCGGTGCCGTTGAAGACCCAGGAGTGCACGGCCGTCATGGCGCCTTTGCGGGCGGCCTGGCCGGGCGTGAACGGTTGGTCGTCCTGGTACCAGGTGGCGTCGTACTCGGCGTGCAGATGGGCCCGGCCGGGGGCGCCGCTCTCGCAGGCGCCGAGCATCCGCTCCAGCCAGGTGTCGATCTGCTCGGGGGTGGCCCGGTCGGGGTCGGGGTGGGGGGACGCGGAGAACTGGTTGATCTCGTTGCCCAGGGTCATCCCGAGGAAGTTGGGGCGGTCGGCGAGCGCCGCGGCGAGGGTGTGCAGGTACGCGGCCTGCCCTTCCAGGACCCGTGGATCGGTGAACAGGTTGCGACGGTGCCAGGTGCGGGTCCACGCGGGGAGGAAGTCGAAGCTGCTCAGGTGCCCTTGGAGGCCGTCGACGTTGACGTCCAGCCCGCGCTCGCCCGCCGCGTCCACCAGACGGACCAGGTCGTCCACGGCGCTCCCTCGGATCAGGGTGCGGTTGGGCTGGAAGTAGGGCCACAGGGGGAAGACCCGGACGTGGTCCATGCCGAGTGCGGCGATGGAGTCGAGGTCGGCGCGGACGGAGTCCTCGTCGAAGTCGAGCCAGTGATGGAACCACCCCACGCTTGGGGTGTAGTTGACGCCGAAGCGCACGGGAGCGGGCATGGGTTTTCCTTGGGTGTGGGGGGTCAGCCCTTGACGGCGCCCTCGCCGACGCCGCGGAAGAAGTAGCGCTGGAGACAGGCGAAGAGGATGATCAGGGGTGCCACCGCGATGATCGTCCCGGCGGCCACCAGACGTTCGTCGTTGGCGAAGGTGCCGTGCAGGTAGTTGAGGCCGATGGTGAGGGTGAACTTGGACGGGTCGCTGAGCACGATGAGCGGCCAGAGGAAGTCGTCCCACGCCCCCATGAAGGCGAAGATCGCCACCACGGCCAGAGTTCCCTTCACGGAGGGCAGGGCGATCCGGAAGAACCGCTGCCACACGTTGGCGCCGTCGACGAAGGCCGCCTCCTCGATCTCGAAGGGCACGTTGAGGAAGGCGTTGCGCATCAGCAGCACGTTCAGGGCGCTGACGCAGGCCGGCAGCAGCACGCCGATCAGGGTGTTGTTCAACCCCAGGTCACGCATCGTCGTGAACTGGGCGATGATGATGCCCTCGACGGGCACCAGCATGGCCAGCACGAAGACGACGGTGGCGACGCGCCGTCCGCGGTAGTGCAGTCGGGCCAGCGCGTAGCCGGCGAGGGCGGCGCCGACGCAGTTGGTGACGACGTTGGCGACGGCGACCTTCAACGAGTTCAGGGCGTAGTCCCACACGGGGATCGTGTCGGTGACCCGCGCGTAGTTGTGGAGGGTCGGCTCGCTCGGCAGGAACCTCGGCGGGGAGCTGAAGATGTCCTCGGTGGGCCCCTTGAGGGAGGTGGACAGTTGCCACAGGAAGGGGCCGATGGTGAGGGCCAGCACGGCGACGAGGAGGACGTAGCGCAGGGCCAGTTCCCAGCCGCGGACGCGGCGGCCGTCCTCGTCGGTGACGCGTGCCCGCCTCGTGGCGGGCACGGCGCGGCCGTCGGCCCGGCTTGGTGGTGTGGCGCTCACGAGGCGTCCTTCCGGTCGGCGCGCAGGACGAGCAGCATCAGGCCCACGGTGACGACGAACACCACCACCGACACGGCGGAGGCGTACCCGACGCGCCCGCTCAGTCCGGTTCCGGTCCGCTGCACGAGCATGACCAGGGTCGTGTCCTCGCCGGCCGGGCCGCCGCCGGGGCCGGCCAGGAGATAGACCTCGGAGAAGACCTTGAAGGCGGCGACCGACGAGAGCGCCCCGACCAGGACCATGGTGGAGCGCACGGCCGGCACGGTGACCGTGAGGAACCTGCGCACGGGACCCGCCCCGTCGACGGCGGCGGCCTCGTGCAGCTCCCGCGGGACGTTGGCCAACGCCGCGAGATAGATGATCATGTAGTAGCCGAGACCCTTCCAGACGGTGACGGCCATGGCGCTGAGCAGGATCAGCCACTGGTCGCCGAGGAAACTGATCCGTCCCACGCCCACCGTCTCCAGCAGGTTGTTGACCAGTCCTCGGTCGTCCAGGAGCCAGACCCAGATCAGTCCCACCACGACGATGGAAGCGACCACGGGGGTGTAGAAGGCGGAGCGGAAGAAGGTGATGCCGGGGATGGTCTTCCGCACCAACAAGGCCAGCAGCAGCGGCAACAGCACCAGGGCGGGGACGACACCCAGGACGTAGAGGGTGCTGTTGCGCAGCCCGATCCAGAACATCTCGTCGTGGAGCAGTTCACGGAAGTTGGCGAGGCCCACGAATTCGCCGGGAACCAGGGTACGGCGGTCGGTGAAGGCGTTGACCAGGGTGGAGACGAAAGGGTAGAGGCTGAACATACCGACGACGACCAGGCCGGGCGCGGCGAACAGCCACGGGCTGAGGGGCAGTTGCCGTCGGACGCGCTTGGCCTTCCCGGGAACGGTGGTGCTCGCCATGGGTCAGCCCTGCTGCGCGAGCAGCTTGTTGCACGCCTCGGCGGCGTCGTCGAGCGCCTCTTCGGGGCTCTTCTTGCCTTGGAGCGCCTTGGCGACCTCGTTCTGCAACTCGGTCTTCATCTGCTCGCTGAAGAGCACGGGGGTGTAGTTCACCGCGGTCTTCAGGGACTTGGCGGCGGCGATCCGAACCCGCGTCTCGTCGGTGCCGTCCTCCTCGGTGAAGTGCGGTTCGTCGAGGGAGCCGGCGGTGCTCGGGAAGATGGCCACCTGCTCGGCGAAGTCCATCTGCCGGGTCGCGTCGGTTACGTAGTGGGCGAAGGCGATCGCGGCCGGCTTGCGTTCGGTCTGCGCGTTGACCATCACGCCCATCACGTACATGTTGGCCAGTCCGGTGTTGGTGATCTGGTCGGTGATGCCGATGTTCTCGTAGAGGCTCGGCGCCTCCTTCTTGAACTTCTCCAGGTCCAGCGCACTGCCCGGGTTCATCGCGACGGCGCCGGTGAGGAACTTCTTGCCCGCGGATTCGGGAGTGGCGCTGAGCGCCTGCCCGTCCAGGGCCCCGGCGTCGAACAACTCCTTGTATTTGGTGAGGAGTTCGACCCCGGTGACGTTGTTGAAGGTGAAGGCGGTGCCCGCGTCGTTCATCAGGGGCACGCCGTAGCGACCGAAGTCCTCGATGGCCGGCACGTTGGAGAGCGTGGCGACCTCTCCGTCGGTGCTCTCGGTGATCCGCATCGCCTGTTCGAAGAGGTCGTCATAGGTCTCGGGCGGCTGCTCCGGGTCCAGACCGGCCTTCTCGAAGAGCGACTTGTTGTAGAAGAGCGGGCCGGTGTTGAGGTACCAGGGGAAGGCGTAGGTGCCCTCCAGCCCGGGTATCCGGTGGCTGGCCCAGGCGCCCTCCAGGTACTCCTTCTCGTACTGCGGGGCCGCCTCGTCCAGGTCGAGCGCGAGACCCGCCTTGGCCAGCGGCGCCACCAGGTCCGGGGCGACGTTGACGACGTCCGGCAGCGTGCCGCCGGCGGCGTCGGCGCTGATCTTGTCGGCATACCCTTCGGCCGGCTGGTCGATCCACCGGACGTCGGTGCCGGGGTACTCCTTCTCGAAGTCGGCGATCACGCCTTCGAAGTAGTCCTTGAAGCCCGCCTGGAGGTTCCAGGTCTGGAAGGTGATGTCCCCTTCGACCTTGCCGGAGGCGTCGTCGGAGCCGCCGTCGCCGCCGCCGGAACCGCAGGCGCTCAGCGGGAGCAGGAGGGCGGCGGCGACGGAGACGGCGAGTGTTCTGCGCGAGACGGGCACGATGGCACCTCTCCCTGGTCGGTGTCTGCGACTGGACGGCAGTGACCTTGCCGTGCGATTCCGCGGAAAGTCAATGGATTGGCGGCAACTCGTCGGAGCGCACCGATCCGGCCCGGAAGCGGGGCCGGGAGGGGGGTTGTCAAGATGAACTAATGCGCTTTAGGCTTCCGCCACTCAAGCGCTTTAGTGATCTTCGGGGAAGGGGGCACCCATGCCCACGGAGCGGGGCTCCGCCCGGCGCCCGACGATGAAGGACGTCGCACGGCGCGCCGGGGTCTCGGAAAGCGCGGTGTCCTTCGCGTTGAACGACCGTCCGGGCGTCTCCGAGGCCACCCGGGACCGGGTGCGCCGAGTGGCCGAGCAGTTGGGGTGGCGGCCGAGCACCGCGGCACGGGCTCTGTCCGGCGAGGGGGCGGCCACGGTGGGGCTCGTCCTGGCTCGCCCGGCGCACACCCTCGGCGTGGACTCCTTCTTCCTCCAACTGGTGTCCGGCATCCAACAGGTGCTGGCCGAGCGACACCTGGGGCTGCTCTTCCAGATGGCGTCCGACATCGAGGACGAGTGCGCCGTCTACCGTCGGTGGTGGGCGGAGCATCGGGTGGACGGGGTCCTGGTGGTCGATCCGCGCACCGACGACCCGCGCCCGGGTCTGCTGGACGAACTGGGTCTGCCCGCGGTGGTGATCGGCGGCGCGCGGGACCGGCGCCACCCTCGGCTGTCGACGGTGTTCGCGGACGACGCGCGCGCCATGGCGGCGCTGGTGGCCGGTCTGCGCGAGCTGGGTCACCGGAGGATCGCGCACATCGCCGGGCTGCCCGAACTCGCCCACACCGAAAGGCGGATCGGCGCCCTGCGGAGGGAGGCGGCACGGCACGGAGCCGAGGTCCGATCTCTCACGACCGACTACTCCGACGCCGAGGGCGCCGCCGTCACCCGCCGCGTTCTGGAGGAGCGCGAACCTCCGACAGCGCTGATCTACGACAACGACGTGATGGCCGTGGCCGGCGTCGCGGCCGCCAGGGAACTGGGCCTGGTCGTCCCTCGGGACGTCTCGATCGTGTCGTGGGAGGACTCGGCGCTCTGCCGACTGGTCAAGCCCTGGCTGTCGGCGCTGTCCCGGGACAGTGTGGGGTTCGGGCGCACCGCCGCGTCGGAGCTGACGGCGCTCCTCGACGGCGGTCCGGCGCGGACGGTCGGCGTGCCGGTCCCTCGGCTGATCCCCCGGGAGAGCACGGGGCCGGCCACCGCCTGAGCCGGCCCGCGCGCCTCCCTCAGTCCACGCCGGGCAGGATGTGCGGCTCGGCGAGATCGTCCTCGTAGCCCGCAAGCCGGATGGGCGCCGACCGCGCCCAGACGTCGAGGAACCGGATCGCGCCCGACGGCCTGGGCGAGGGTTCCGGGGGGTCCTGGGGGCGCTGCTCGCGTTCGGTCTTCTCCGGTGTCACCGCGCACTCCTTCTGTGTCGGTCACCCTGGGGCGTCGCCCGGCGTTCCATCCTCCGGAGCCTGGCGCCCGCTCGGGTCTCGGTACGAAGAGCAGTTCGGACGCGGTGGCGCCGGCAACTCGGCCGAAGGCGAACCGTGGTGTCCCCGGGCCGCCCTCACGGCGGGCCACGAGCGTGGGTGAACCCGTGGAAGCCTCCCGCCGGCATCAGACTAACCAAATGAGCGGGGGCCCGCTCTATGGGGCCGCGGGTTTCCGGCAAGTCTCCCGGAGCGCCCCCGCGTCCGCCGACCCCGTCCTGTCCCGGTTCGTCCGGGTAGGTCCCACCAGACTCATCGCGCCTTCACCCGTTCGGCCCAGCGCGTGCGCCACCCCTCGTGACAGGACCCGGCGCCCGGGCGCCGCGGAACTCGCGCTTCGGGTTCCGCGAAAGGCGCGGGGTGGCCCGGCCTACCACTTCCCCGGCGCGTAGTCCTTGAGGAAGACCCCGTACAGGTCCTCCCCGGCCTCCCCGCGCACGATGGGGTCGTAGACCCGCGCCGCGCCGTCGACCAGGTCGAGGGGGGCGTGGAAACCGGCCTCGGCGAGCCGCATCTTGTCCGGGTGGGGGCGCTCGTCGGTGATCCAGCCCGTGTCGACGGCGGTCATCAGGATGCCGTCCTTGTCGAACATCTCCTGGGCGCTGGTCCGCGTGAGCATGTTCAACGCGGCCTTGGCCATGTTGGTGTGCGGGTGTCCCGCGCCCTTGTAGCCACGCTCGAAGACACCCTCCATCGCGGAGACGTTGACGATGTAGGCGCGCCGGGCCGCGGCGGCGGCCATCACCGGGCGAAGCCGGCCGATGAGGATGAAGGGCGCCGTGGAATTGCAGAGCTGGACCTCCAACAGTTCGACCGGGGTGACCTCCTCCACCGTCTGGATCCAGCTGTTGGTGTCGTGCAGGTCGGGGACCAGCCCGCCCGCGTCGATGGCGGTACCCGCCGAAATGCGCGCCGGGGAGGCGGATCCGGAGACCAGCGCGAGGTCGGTGACCTCCCGCGCGTCGAGCGACGCGCCGGCGGCGACCGGGAGCTGCGCCACGGCCCCCGAACCGAAGACTCCGATCACCTCCGTGGCGGGGAGTTCACCGACGGGCGGCGGCCCCGACTCCGCGGCGACCAGTTCGCGGTAGGCCCCGGGCGACCGCCGGACCGTCTGCGCCGCGTTGTTGATCAGGATGTCCAGGTCGCCCTCCGCGGCCACCGAGTCGGCCAGGGCCACGACCTGAGCCGGGTCCCGCAGATCGATCCCGACGATCTTCAGCCGGTGGATCCACTCGTCGCTGTCGGGCTGGGCCTTGAAGCGGCGGACCGCGTCGGCCGGGAACCGCGTGGTGATCGTCGTGTGGGCGCCGTCGCGGAGCAGACGCAGCGCGATGTACATACCGATCTTGGCGCGGCCCCCGGTGAGGAGCGCCCGCCTGCCGGTGAGGTCGGTCCGGGCCTCCCGGCGCGCGCGGTTGGTCGCCGCGCAGTCACGGCAGAGCTGGTGGTAGAAGTAGTCGACCTCGACGTAGCGTCGCTTGCAGACATAGCAGGAACGGGGGCGCTGGAGTATGCCCGCGAGGGTGCCCGCCTCGGTGCGGGACGAGGGCAGGACGCCCTCGGTCTCGTCGTCGATCCGCTCGGCCGAACCCGTCGCGGTCGCCTCCGTGACGGCCTTGTCGTGCGCGGTCTTGGCGGCCCGCCGCTCCTGTCGACGGCGCTGCTTCACCATGCGGTAGATGTGCGAGGTGGCCCGCCGCACCCGCACCGCGTCCGGGTGGTCGACCTCCAGCCCGTCGAGCTCCCGCAGCACCTCCAGGCAGACGGCCAGACGGTCCGGGTCGATGCCGGGCCCGAATCCGGAATCGGTGGCGCCGTCCGTGCCGGCCGGGCCGTCCTGTGTCACCGTCATCGCGCTGCCGTTCCTGCTCGTCCGTCGCGGCGCGCCGTCTCGCGTCCGCGGTCGAACGCAGGATTTTACGCGAGCGACGCCTCCCACCGGCACCACGGCCCGTTCATCGCTCGCACACGGCGATCAACTCCGCCAGTTCGGTCGACAGGGCGGCGGCGAGCAGACCCAGGTCCGGTACGGCGCGTCCGTCGGCGACCAGGCCGTAGTGGACCCGGCCTCGGTAGGTGGAGACCGCGACCGCGAGGGAGTGCCCGCGGGCCAGGGGGGCGAACGGGTAGACCTCCGTGAGCGGCGTCCCTCCGAGGCGAAGCCCGATCCCGGGGAGCGGGACGCTGGTGACCAGGACGTCGAACCAGAGCCGCGCGGCCCCGCCGACCAGCGGCCCGCCGAGCCGGTGTCCCAGAGCCGGGATGTGGTCGGCCAGCAGCGCGACGGCGCCGGCGCCGCGCCCCGGCCCGGCGTCCTTGTTGCGGTCCATGGCGGTGCGGACCGCGCCCAGGCGACCCAGCGGGTCGGGGTCTCCCACCGGGAGTCGTATCAAGTAGCCGGAGAGGCGGTTGCCGGGCGGCTCGGCACCACGCGGGCGACGCTTGGACACGGGGATCAACGCCCGGGGGGCGAGGCCGTCGCTGTCGTCGCCCCGCCCCTCCAACCACCGACGCAGCGCCCCGGCGACCACGGCGATGAGCACGTCGTTGACGGTGCCGCCCTCGGCCTTGCGGACGCGGTGGACGTCGTCGAGGTCCAGGACGACCCCGGCGGTGCGGCGGGTGCCGGAGGGTTCGGCGACCAGCGCGGGCGAGGAGCGGACGTCCAGCCCGGACAGGGCCGCCGCCGCGCCGATGTCGAGAGCGCGACCCGCGTCCGAGAGCGCGCCGCGCAACATCTCCGGCAGCCGTCGCACATCGGGCAACCCGGTGGCGCGGGACCCCTCTGGCGGCCGGGGGCGACCGGTGGGCAGATCGACGGGGTCGAGGACGCCGGCCGCGAGGGTGAGCGCCCTCAACCCGTCCGCGAGGGCGTGGTGGAACTTGAACAGCACGGCGAAGGACCCGCCGGCCGTCCTCGGCAGCACGTGCGCCTCCCAGGGAGGCCGACACCGCGCCAGCGGGCGCTCCATGAGCCGCCCCGCCGCCCCCTGGAACTCGTCGACCGGCGCGTGCAGGCGGACGTGGTCGAGGGGATCGAACCCGGGATCGGGCTCCCGGGTGGCGCCGCCGAAGGAGAACGGGCGACGCTCGGGAGACGGGGGGCGCCACACGTCCCGGATGCGCATGCGCAGACCGGGCACGCCGGCGGCGCGGGCGGCGAGAAGATCCGCCGCCCGGGCCGCCGAGGCCGGGGAGTCGGCCTCGAAGACCCCCAGGGCACCAAGGTGCATGGGATGCTCGGCGGACTCGAGGTTCCAGAACGCCAAGTCGAGCGGGGCGAGCAGTTCGGAAGTCAAGGGCGTGCCTCGCGAGCGGGGAACCGGCGGCCGATGATCGCCTCCGGTCACGGTCAAGTACGATCAGGCTACTGACCGTCGCCCACCGGAGGGGATCGCACCCGGCGCCCGACGCCCGGTCGACACCGGACGGAGCGGCGGTCCGCCCAGGTCAGAGGCGATGCCGTCCCAAGCATCAGCCACCCGTACGGCCGTACTCCGACCGCGCCGCCGCGCACCCGCCCGCCACCCGCGGGGTGCGCCGGTCACGACGAGGGACCGACCGGGACCGCTTCCCCGATGCGGCGGCCCGCGCGGGCCGCCCCGGGTCTGAACACGCCCGCCGAGGGAACCCGAGAGCCCGACCCCGAGGCTTCGGCAACCTTCCGACCCCGACCCGAGCCGCTCCCCCACCCCTCCCATGGGACGACCCCGTCCCGGCACTCCTCCATCGGCGGTAGGACAGGCGGGGTCCTCGGGGACGACGACGGGCGCGGACCGGCGCGGCAAGGTGATGCCATGGCAATCGATCGTCTCCCGCCGCGCACGCCCGAGCGCGGCGCCGCTCACGACCGTCGACCACGACGGAGTCGCCGATGAGCGCGCTCGCGTGGTCCGTACTGCTCTCGCTTGCCTCCGCGGTGGCGTACGCGGCCGGTGCCGTCGCTCAGGAGCGGGTGGCGGCCACCACGGGCGCCCCCCGCTTCGCTCCCGTGCGCCAGAGGCGCTGGTGGGTGGCGGTGGGCCTGCACGGCGTCGGCGCCCTCCTGCACGTGGCCGCCCTCTCCTACGGTCCGTTGAGCGTGGTGCAGCCGCTGGGCGCGCTGACGATCGTCCTGGCTCTGCCGATGTCGCGGCTGTTCGCCGGCGCGAGGGCGGACGCCGGCGCCTGGCGCGGTTGCGCCACCGCGACCCTCGGCCTGGTCGGGCTGCTGGCCCTGGTCGACGGGACGGGAACGCGCGCCCCCGCCGCGGCGGAGCGCGCGGGCACGGCCGCCGTCACCGTCTGCGCCGTCCTGACCCTGATGATCACCGCACGTGCCCTGAGGGGACGGCCCGCGGCTCGCTCCATGGTTCTGGCTCTCGCCGCCGGCGTCGCCTTCGGCATCGCGTCGGTCTTCACCAAGACGGTCACGGTCGGCTGGTCCGAGGGGATCACGGCGACGGGACTGGCCTCCCTCACCGTGATCGGTGTCCTCGCCACCTCCGGTGTTCTGCTCTCCCAGGCCGCCTACCGCGGCGCCGGGCTCGCCGCCCCACTGGCCACGCTCACGGTGGCCAACCCCGTGGTGGCCTCGGCAGTCGGTGTGGCGTCCTTCGGCGAGGGCTTCCGCCACGGCGCCCAAGGGGCCACGCTGGCCGTGGTCAGCGGACTGGTCGCGGCGGGGGGACTGGCCTCGCTCACGGCCCGGCGGCGGAGCGCGGACGAAAGCCACGCCGAGGTACCGGGCCCCGGCGGCGGGCCGAGGTCGCGGGAAGCGACGTCGAACGCCCGGACGACCGCGCCCACGACGGTCCGGCAACCCTGCCGCCGGCCCGCGCCCCTCGCCACCCCGCCGGCCCAGCGGGGCCCCGCACGGAGCGCGGGCAGCGGCGCGCCCCCACGGGCACCGAGGCCGGACCGGGCCCGAAGCAACCGGCCACCCCACACCGCACCGGTGCCGCCCGCCTCGCACCGGGAGGGAGTCAGATCCTGACCCCGCCCGCTCTCAGATAGGCCACCGGGTCGATGTCGCTGCCGAACCCCGGGCCCGTCCGTACCTCGAAATGGAGGTGCGGGCCCGTGCTGTTGCCGGTGGATCCCGAGCGGCCGATGCGCCGGCCGGCCTCGACGCCCTGCCCTTCCCGCACGGAGATGGCCGAAAGGTGGGCGTATTGGCTGTAGCGCCCGTCGGAGTGCCGGATCACCACCTGGTAGCCGAAGGACCCCGCCCACCCGGCGGAGACGACCCGACCCGCGCCCACCGCCCGTACGGCACTACCGGTGGGCACCGGGAAGTCCACACCCGTGTGGTAGCCCTTCGACCAGGCCGACCCCGCCTGGTGATAGGGGGTTCCCGTGGCCGCTTCGACAGGACTGACCAGCGAAGCCCCGGCGGAGGCGCCTCCGCTCGCCTCGCGTGGCGCCGTCCGGGAGGCGGACCCCGCGTCCTCGCGGTCGGGCGTCTTGGAGCGATCGGCTCCCTCGGCGGAGGGCCCCGATGCGCCGGGCGCGGCGTCGGTGTCCAGCCGCAGACGCTGTCCGGGGAGGATCCGGTCCGGGTCCTCGCCGACGATCGCGCGGTTCGCCGCGTACAACCGCTGCCACCCTCCCCGAACCTCGCGGCTTCCGGCGATGCCGGACAGCGTGTCGCCGGCGACCACCGTGTACGTCCGCGTCGTCCCGGCCCGGGACTGCGGGGTGGTCTGTGGACGGACGTCGGGGCCGGAATCACGGGCGCGGGTCTTCCGGGCCGAACTCTCGCTCCCGCCGGCGGCCTCATCCTCTGCGGAAGCCGGCGAACGGGCGTCCCCTCCGGTCTCGCCCCGGGTCGGTCCGGCTCGCCCGGAGCAGACCGGCCAGGCTCCCGGCCACTGGCCGTCGACAACCCGCTCCGTGACGGCCGTCTGTTCGGCGCGGGAGGCGGCATCGGCTCGCGGCGCGTACCGCGTGCCCCCGAAGGCCTCCCAGGTCGACTGGGTGAACCGCGGCCCGCCGTAGTGGCCGTTGCCGGAGTCGACGCCCCATTCCCCGCCGGACTCGCACTCGGCCACGCGCTCCCAGGCGTCGGTGTCCGCGGCGTGGGCACCAGCGGTGCCCACGAGGGGAATCGCCATGCCGGCCCCGCTCGCGGTGACGGTGAGCGAGGCACGGTTGAACCTGTTCGGCTGGTACCGGCGGTGTCGACCGCGTGCGGCCATGACCATCTCCCTCGACATCCGTCAGGAGGGGCAAAAGTATGCGCCGGTAACGAGCCATGACAAGGGCGCGATCGGCCCCGAGGACCGCGCCATCTGGCCGATAATCCCTCCTGGTTGACCGGAAAAGTCGAACACGGACACCAGGCATGCCGAATCAGTCGACTTCGATCGCACCACGGCATCGAGCCGCCGAAGCGTCGGGGCGACGCCGGCCGAGAGCCCACGAAGCCCCGTCGACCTCCGCCGCCGCACGCACCGTCCGGCCGGGACCACCGAGACGCCGCGCCGAACCGGCTGAGTCGGCGGGCTCCCCGATCCGTACCTGACGGCACAGCACTCGTCCGCGGCGCGCCCGCGGGCGGTGATGCGCGGCCGGGCCCACCGGCGCGCCAGGATGATCGAGAGTGATACTGGCGGGTGGGGCCGCCCGCGGTCACCGAACGGCACCACCGTCACCGAGGCCATGAGGAGCCAAGGCAATGAGCACTACAGCGCAGATCGGGGTCACGGGCCTCGCGGTCATGGGCCGCAACCTGGCCCGCAACTTCGCCCGCAACGGCTACACGGTCGCGGTGCACAACCGGACCGCGTCCCGCACGCACGCGCTGGTGAAGGAGTTCGGCGAGGAGGGCGCCTTCGTCGCCGCCGAGAGCGCGGAGGAGTTCGTCGCGGCGCTGGAACGCCCACGCCGTCTGGTGATCATGGTGAAGGCCGGTGAACCGACCGACGCGGTGATCCGGGAGTTCGCGCCGCTGCTGGAGCCCGGCGACATGATCATCGACGGTGGCAACGCGCACTTCGCCGACACCCGACGCCGGGAACGCGACCTGCGCGAGACGGGGATCCACTTCGTGGGCGCGGGAATCTCCGGAGGCGAGGAGGGCGCGCTGAACGGGCCGAGCATCATGCCGGGCGGGTCGGAGGAGTCGTACGCCTCGCTCGGCCCCATGCTGGAGAGGATCTCCGCCAAGGCCGCCGACGGGGCCCCCTGCGTGAGCCACGTCGGGCCGGACGGTGCCGGGCACTTCGTCAAGATGGTGCACAACGGCATCGAGTACGCCGACATGCAGCTGATCGGTGAGGCGTACCAACTGCTCCGGGACGTCGCGGGGTACTCGCCCGCCCGGATCGCGGAGATCTTCCGCACCTGGAACACCGGGCGACTCGACTCGTACCTCATCGAGATCACGGCCGAGGTCCTCGCCCACGTGGACGCCGCGACCGGCAAGCCGTTCGTCGACGTCGTACTGGACCAGGCCGAGCAGAAGGGCACGGGTCGTTGGACGGTCCAGATCGCCCTCGACCTGGGGGTTCCGGTGTCCGGCATCGCCGAGGCGGTCTTCGCCCGGTCGCTCTCGGGCCACGACGCGCTGCGCCGCGCGGCGCGAGGACTGGCGGGGCCGCGCGCCACCCCCCTGGACGAGACCCGAGCCGCCGCCTTCGCCGACCGGGTGGAGCAGGCACTGTACGCCTCGAAGATCGTCTCCTACACGCAGGGCTTCCACGAGATCGCGGCGGGCGGCGACGAGTACGGATGGCGGGTCGACCCCGGCGCGGTGGCGGCCCTCTGGCGCGGCGGGTGCATCATTCGCGCGGCCTTCCTGGACCGCATCCGCGCCGCCTACGACTCCCGGCCGGAACTGCCGAGCCTGCTCGCCGACGACACCTTCGCCCAGGAGATCGCCGCCGCGCAGGACGACTGGCGCGAGGTCGTGGTCACTGCGACCCGGCAGGGGGTCCCCACCCCCGGCTTCTCGGCCGCCCTCGCCTACTACGACGCCCTGCGCGCCGAGCGGCTGCCCGCAGCCCTGACACAGGGACAGCGGGACTACTTCGGCGCCCACACCTACCGACGGACGGACCGAGACGGTTCCTACCACACCCTGTGGGGCGGGGACCGGTCCGAAGTGCCGGCGTGAGGGACCGTCCCTGCTGAGACGGAGCCCCGCCGGCCGGAGCCGGGCGACCGGTCGATGCCCCGGTCTCCGGCGGGGGGGGGTCACGTCAGGGGTGGTCCCGGTTCCGGCCGAGGCACGGGCTCGGGGTCCGGGGGCACCGGCGAGGGAGAGGGCCCGGGCGGGCCCGGACTCGGCGGCGGCCGAGGGACCGGTCCCGGAGGTTCGGGCGGCGGCGTGGGGCCCGGCGGCGGATCGGGACGGCGGGCCTCGCCTGCCGAGGGGGACACCGGCAGGCGGGCCCGGTTCGCGGTGATCATGGAGCCTGCCTCCGAACAGTCGGACGTCGACTCTGCGCTACCACTCTCGCCTACCCGGCCCCACCGGCCTCACGCACCCTCGCAAGGGCCGTTCGGGCAGGCACCGCCCTGCGGCTCCGGTCCGGCAGGCCCCGTCCACCCCGCGCCCCGTGGGAGCGGTCTCGCCGGGAGCAGGCGGTGGGCTCAGCCCGCCGCGGATCGCGGGGCACGCTGCTGGTCCGACCCCGGCACCGGCTCCGACGGGTCCGACCCCAGGGCGGCGATCCGGTTGTCCCGGTCCACGTGCACGACACGAGGTCGAAGCGACCTCGCCTCGGCGTCGTCGACCTGGACGTAGCTGATGATGATCACGAGGTCGCCGGGGTGCACGAGGTGTGCGGCGGCACCGTTGATCCCGACCACGCCGGAGCCCCGCTCACCCTCGATGACGTAGGTCTCCAAGCGAGCACCGTTGGTGATGTCGACGATGTGGACCAGCTCACCGGGCAGGAGATCGGCTGCCTCCAGCAGATCGGCGTCGATGGTCACCGACCCGACGTAGTGCAGGTCGGCCTGGGTCACGGTGGCACGGTGGATCTTGGACTTGATCATCGTACGAAACATGACAATACTCCCGAAATATCCGCTCCCTGCCCACTTTTTTCGGGTCAAGGGCTGTCTCCGGCACCCTACAACGATTCGCATGTTCGGTCAGCTTTCCCCGGGTCTTTCAGGACTCATGCTGACCGATTGCTGACTCTTCCGACGCACCGTCAGTAGGGTGTGGTGACTCACCCACATCCCTTCGACTACCTCCCGTAACGACGACCGGTCGAGGACATGCTCGGGGGTAGAAGACATCGGCCTGGCCGCCTCCAGACAAGGCGGGACTTTCAGAGGCCAGCATCCCAGGGGCGCCTGCGCGCAAGGTGGAGATGGGAAAGGTCCTGATGAAGCCACTCATATGCGTAGTCGATGGCCGGCGTGTTCCTGAAGACCTGCGGCTCTGACTCGACAACCGCCGTGCATGGGCGACCCCAGCTTCCATTTTCGAGAGGGCGGACATTTCGCGCTCCCAGGTCGAATTCCGGCTGGTACGTGCGGAGGCCCTCGGCTGTGACAAGTCGCAGATTGACTCGATTGACGTGCTGGAGTCGCGGTTCCAGTCGCACGTGAAGAGTGGGGGCCTGGTCATATCCAGATGCACGGGATACCAGGAGATTTCCATCGATACAGACGGGCGTGATACTGGCGAGGCCGAGGGTCAGACGCAGTGCTGGGAACCACTGTTCAACCAAACCGGTGTAGATTTCCAAGGCTGCGGTCAAGACCTGGTCCGTCAGCAACCTGCGCTGGTCAGGGCTGTAATGTTCCCAGATCCAGTCGATGTACATCCGATCACAGTCGGGCATTACGTACGGGCGGTGAATATAACCGTCGGGCTTTATCCAGCAACCTTCCTCCAACTGGTCGGCTAGACGGATCAGCTCCTCCCCACTGGCGTCCACCCCATTGATGGTGGAGCGAACGGGCGGGGTCGTGGTCTTGAACAGCCTCAGACGCTGACGCAATACCTCAAGGACCTGCTCTGCCGGTAGCGGAGTGTGGTTCGTTGCGTATTGATTGAGGAGGGCCTTCCCGACGACCCAGGTTCGCTCGGCATCATAAGAAGGGCATCCTGAAACTCTCAGAACTTGAGCCTCACACACCCAGTCCAGCGCGCTGGATATTTGTGTCAGAGGCCACTGCCAAGACCATGCACCATAGTCAATTGCGACTGTTCCGTGAAATGCCCGAACAGGAATTACGCGCCGGTCCGTAGTCTCGCGCGTATCGCTTCGCGAATGGAACGGCCAGTCCGGGGACGGTGTCCTCGTCTCTCTGCAGCAGATGGGCCGACAAAGTCGGACCATCAAGTTGGGCGTCAACGGTCAAATCTGCTGGCCGATAACCGAACATCCAGCGAGAGACCGGATCCAGCGCGGCCATCCACGCGTTCCAGGTCCCTTTCACACGCTGGGCAGCGGTTTCTGAGCCTCAATCACGGCAGCTGTAGTTCTTGATCACGGTTGGTCGTGACGGTGGTGTCGTTGCTGGTGGCAGGCGGTCGCGACGGCTTGGTGATGGCGTCGCCAGGCGGTCCAGTGCAGGACGTGCTCGCGGTCGCGGAGGGGTGGCGGCAGCACGAGGGCTCGCAGGAGCCGGATGAGCTCGGGGCGGCTCAGCGGGACGAGCGCGGGCTCGTGTTCGGCGGCGTCGTGGACGGCGGTGGCCGTGAGGGCGAGGACGGCGGCGGCGATCAGGGAGAACAGTGACCAGCGCGTCCAGGAGTTCCAGCAGGTCACCTGGCCCTGGTCGAGTCCGGTGAAACCCTTGGCGAGCTGGAAGGTTTCCTCGATCCGCCACCTGCGACAGATCACCTCCACCAGCGCGCCGAGCGAGACGTCGCCGGGTGCCCAGCAGCGGAAGTAGGACACCTCGCTGGTGTAGCGGTGCCGCCGCGCCACCAGCACACTTGTCCCGGCCTGCTCCTCGTTGCGGTTCTCGTCGGGAGTGTCGTCGGGGCGAACATCGAGCCAGGCCCAGTCGTACTCGCGGGTGCCCTTCGTGCTGAAGTTCCCCCACTGAAGTGGACAGCCTGATACTGGGACGGATCGTCCCGGAGGAAGCAGTCCAGGTTGAGTGGCAAGAGCAACATGAGCAAGCGGTACACGGCCGAGTTCAAGCGCGACGCGATCTCGCTCGTACGTTCATCGCCGCATCGGAACGTCACCGAGATCGCCCGGGAACTGGGGGTCAGCCCCCAAGGGCTCCGCGGCTGGGTGAAGCAGGCGCGGATCGACCGGGGCGAGGGGCCCACGGGCGCGCTGACCAGCGATGAGCGTGACGAGCTTCGGCGCCTGTGCCGTGAGCTGGCCGAGGTCAGGAAGGCGAACGCCTGCGTTCCACAGTTGAGCGGGGTTCTCGGGGGTGCGGCAGGGCATCGGTGCAGGTCAGACGGTTGCGTCTAGTGCGAAAGGCCGAAAACGCCTAGTGGCACGATGTGGTGACCCCATGTCTGCGACCTGCAATGATGTGCGTATCGTCTAGCGGCATGTACGTGAAGACGACGTCCCGGCGGAACAAGGACGGGCAGACGGTCCGGTATCTGCAGCTGGCCCACAACGAGTGGGACCCGGCCGTGGGGCGTTCGCGTACGAAGGTGCTGCACTCCTTCGGCCGGGAGGACGAACTCGACCGCGAGGCGGTGCGCCGACTGGTCGGCGCGCTGTCGAAGCTGCTGGACCCCGCGTCCGCGCTGTCGGCTACCGGCTCGACAGACCTGTCACTGATCGGTTCCAGGCCGTGGGGCGGGGTGCACGCGCTGGACGGACTGTGGCACCGGCTCGGCCTCGACGCTGTCGTGCACCGCCAACTGGCCGGGCGGCGGCTGGATCCGCGCGTCGAGCGGGTGCTGTTCGCGCTGGTCGCCAACCGGGCATTGGCCGCCTCCAGCAAGCTCGCCGCGACCGAGTGGATCGCCGACGACGTCCACATAGACGGCCTGGAGGCGATCGGTGACGAAGCCTGCTACCGGGCCATGGATTACCTGCTGGCCATCGAACCGGCCCTGGCCAAGGAGGCGTGCTTCCAGGTCACCGACCTGCTCAACCTGGAGGTGGACCTGCTGTTCTTCGACACCACCTCCACGTACTTCGAGACCGAGGACGCCGACGATCCTGTCGTCCGCGACGACCGCGGCGAGCGCCTGGCCGCCGACGCGACGGCCGAAGACGCGGTGCGGCACGACGGGTTCCGCACCCACGGCAGGTCCAAGGACTCCCGCGACGATCTGCCCCAGGTCGTCATCGGCATGGCCGTCACCCGGGACGGGATCCCGGTGCGCGTGTGGTCCTGGCCCGGCAACACCGGTGACCAGGCCCTGATCCGGCAGGTCCGCGACGACCTGCGCGAGTGGACGCTGTCGAAGATCGTGTGGGTCGCCGACCGCGGCTTCACCTCCGCCGCCAACCGCCGGGCGCTGATGCGCGGAGGCGGCGGCTACATCATCGGCGAGAAACTCCGCACCGGATCACCCGAAGTCCGCGCCGCCCTCTCACGACAGGGCCGCTATGCGACCGTGCGCGACAACCTCCAGGTCAAGGAGGTCAACATCGGAACCGACGACCGGTTCGTGATCTGCTTCAACCCCGACCAGGCCACCCGCGACGCCGCGATCCGTCAGCGGATGGTCGCCCAGCTCACCGAGGCGATCGAGGGCACTGACAAGCTAGCCAGGCCCGAACGCGACAAGCTGGCCGGGATGTTGTCCACCAAGCCCGGCCTGAAACGGTTCTTGCGCACCACCCCGGGCGGGCTGCTGCGGGTGGACAAGAAGAAGATCGCCGCCGAGGCCAACCTCGACGGGAAGTACCTCCTGCGCTCCTCCGATCCGAAGCTGGCGGCCGAGGACATCGCGCTGGGGTACAAACAGCTCCTGGAAGTCGAGCGCGGCTGGCGCGATATGAAGCAAATTCTCGATCTCCGCCCCGTCTACCACCGCCGCGAAGACCGCATCCGCGCCCACGTCCTGCTGTGCTGGCTCGCCCTGCTCCTGATCCGCGTCGCCGAGACCTCCACCGGCCAGACCTGGAACCGCCTGCGCGCCGAACTCCAGCGCCTGCACGCGGTCACCTACACCGGCCCGGCCGGGACCTTCCGTCAGTCCACCGACCTCACCAAGCCCCAGCGCGACATCTTCACCGCCCTGAACGTCACCCCGCCCAAGAAGATCATCGATCTGACCACAGGCCGCTGACCAGGCACTATCCCCCCGCCTAGTGACACGCCATCTCGGCGTGCTCACAGGCATTTCCGCAGGTCAACCCACGTTTCCGTTCCCTACCCGACACCACCAACTGTGGAACTCAGGCTGCCGCAAGGCCGGCGCACGCTTCTCCCTCGCCGTCGCGGTCAGGAAGAAGATCCGCGAGACCATCGCCGCCATCCCCGAGGACGCCTGGACACCGATCAAGTACGCCGCCGCCATCTGGGACGCCGACGAGGAACGCCGGATCTCCGACGCCGAGATCTCCGAAGTCCCCTTCACCGCGTTCACCAGCAAGAAGAAGGCGTTCCACACCACCCCCGGCTGATCGTGCGCCGCGTGAAACGCCTGAACCCCAAGTCCGTGCCCGAGGGACAGGCCGAACTGTTCGGCGTCTGGCGCCACCACGTCATCTTCACCGACAGCCCGTTCGTTCTCGCCCAGGCCGAACCCATGCACCGCGAACACGCCCAGGTCGAGCAGGTCTTCGCCGACCTGGAGGACCCGCGCTCGCCCACCTGCCGTCGGGCAAGTTCACCGCGAACGCCGCCTGGCTCACCCTCGCCGCCACCGCCTACAACCTCACCCGCGCGGCCGGCCACCTCGCCTCCGTCTTCCACGCCAGAGCCCGTACCGGAACGATCCGCCGCCACCTGATCGACACGCCTGCCCGGATCGCCACCGGCGCCCGCCGCCTCACCCTCCACCTGCCCCAACACTGGCGCTGGGAAGACGACTTCACCGACCTGTGGGCCGCAACCGGACAACGCATGGTCACCTGACCCACGCGACCACCCTGTCCGCCCACGACCCGGAGGAACCTCGGAGACCCCACACCGGACGGCCACCCGGCACTCACCGCTGCCCGCAACCCGAAGGAACACCCGGAGCCCGCCCGACACCCGTGATCAGAACTCACACGGTGGATCGAGGCTCAGGCGTTCTCGTCATGAATCCGGGCGCCCAGGTCCTCCGCCCACTCCAGCGCCCACGCCTTGAGTTCTTCGATCTGTCGGGGGGTGAGCCCGTACGCGGTGTAGTCCTCATCCTCGTACCAGTCCGCGCCGATCAGCCGGTCCCGGAGGTCTTCGAGGCTGAACTCGTCGTGGGCGCGACGGCGGCCCAGGGATTCGAGGTCGGCGGTGGAGCGGTGGCGGGAGGCAGCCTGGACGTCGATGAGGTCGCGGACGGTGCCGCGGTCGGCGAGGGCACGGACCTTGGTGCCGATCACGTCGTCGAGGGAGAGAACGGGGCCGTAGGGGGTCTGGGCAGGCGGAGCCCAGAACGCCTCCTTGAGGACGTCGACCTCGCACTCCTCGCCGGTGTCCGGATCGGTGACGAGGAACCGGCCGCTGAGCGGATCGGTCTGGACGTGCGTGGTCCTCCATCCGCGCGCGCCGAGGCCGGCTGTGAGTGAGGCGACGATCTCCTGCATCGGAGCAGGGTTCTCGGTGGCGACGTCGAGGTCGCGGCTGAAGCGTTCGACCAGGCCGTGGGCCTGCACGGCGTATCCGCCGGTGAGGACCAGAGGGTAGGGGGAGCCGAGGTCGAGGATGTCGGCGAGGAGACGCTCGTGGAGCGGAGTGAGCTTCACGCGGCGGTCGTGTCGGCCGGAGCGCTGCGGAGCAGCTCGGGGAAGGCGTCCTCCCAGACCTCGCGGATGTAGGGACTGATCAAGCGCCGCAGCACGGGCCACTGCTCGGCGAGCAGTCGGTGGTGCAGGAGGGTCATCAGGTCCTCGCGCAGTCCTTCGGCGAGGACGGTCCGGTAGAGCGTCATGCGGGACTTCGGACGGTCCAGGCTGTAGCTCGTCCGCCCGGACCAGACGATGTGGAGCGGCAGGTCCACGCCGCCCTCGACGGGGCCGGCCAGCTCCTGCAAGCGCTCGGGCAGTCGGCTGCGGTAGCGGTCCCGCAGCACTTCGGCGCGGGGGGCGGTGATCGTCGCGTCCATGCATCCAGTATCGCTGCTGAGAGGCGGCGGCATGGCGGATGCGGGGGCCCCTGTCGTACGTACGGGTCGGGCGGCCGCCCGCCTTTCACTCGGACATCTGGCCCAGTGGGCGCTTGGCACAACATCGCCTACCCGCGCCGGCCCCCGGGTCGCGCGGCAACCGGCAGCCCTGCAGACCCGGAACCAGCCCCGATCGTGGGCGCGGGCGATCATGACGCAGCAGGTCACGCGGAGAACCGCCGCGGTGGGTCCGGCTGCGGCCTGGTGGGAGCCAGAGGTCTGTCGAGGTCACCCGTCATGGCGGCCGCCTGGCCAGCAAGCTGGGACGCTCCCGCGCCCGATGCTGACCGTTTGCTGACCCGAGCGGGGCCATCAAGCTTCTGACCTGCAAAAACACCCAAATACTAGATCTTGGACTTGAACATGGTACGCAGCACTTCGGACTCCCGGAAGACGGCTCCCTGCCTACTTTCTGCAGGTCAAGGGCGTTCTTCACTCTAGACGGGCACGCGTCGAAGTCGACGATCTTGAGGAACATCGCCTCTCCACGAGGAGAAGGCTCCCTGCCTTTGCTTCCGCGCCGACCAGGCTGTTGTGACGCCTCCGCCAGGTGCCTGTTCGTATGGACTTCTTCAGCGCGGTGATCACCATCCTCGGCTCGCTCGCCCTGATGGCGACGCTCGACTGGGTGTTGCCGGCCGTCATGGCCGGTGCGATCATCGCGATCGCGGCTGTGATCGGCTTGGTCATGCGCCCGCTCACGGCGGCCCAGCAGGAGGCTCAAGCGGCGATCGGCCGGCTGGGCGGCATTCTGGAGGGTGCTCTGAGGGCGATCCGTACCGTGAAGGCGAGCCGTTCCGAGACCTGGGAGAGCGACCGTGTTCTCACCGCGGCGCACGAGTCCTTCCGGCAGCGCATGCGCGCCGCGCGCATCGAGGCACTCGGCTGGACCCTGAGGGGGGCCGGCTTCCAGGGCGCGTCGTCAGACGACCGATCGCCCCGACCGCGATCGCTCTTTCCTCGCCCCGCAGCGCGGGGGTCCGATTCCTCCCCGGCCCGAAGGCCGGGGCACCCCAGGAGGCATCAGGTGACTTCCCCACTTCTGCGCCGGCTCGCCCGCACCCGAGGCTTCACCCTCGGCGCACCCGCCCGCTTCTCCGTGGCACCGGAGGGCACCGGTGTCCTGTTCCTGCGCAGCAAGGCCGGGGACGATCCGGTCGGCTGCCTGTGGAGGCTCGACCTGGCGACCGGTTCGGAGCACCTGCTGGCCGACCCCACCGTGCTGCTCGGTGACACGGCCGATGAAGTGCCGGAAGAGGAGCGCATCCGGCGAGAGCGCGCCCGGCAGCAGGCCTCCGGGATCACCGACTACGCCACCGACACGGCCGCCCGGATGGCCGCCTTCGCCCTCGCCGGGCGGCTGTGGACGGTGGATACGGACTCCGGCGCCGTCCGGCAGTTGCCCGCCCGCCGGCCGGTAGTGGACCCGCGCCCGTCGCCGGACGGCCGGTACATCGCCTACGTATCCGGTGGCGCGCTCCGGGTGATCGGCGCCGACGGTGGTGGCGACCGAGCAGTGGCCGCGCCTGAGTCGGCGGAAGGTCCGGATGTCTTCTTCGGCCTTCCGGAGCATGTGGCGAGCGAGTCGATGGACCGCCACAGGGCGTACTGGTGGGCACCGGACGGGGAGCGGCTGCTTACCACCAGGGTCGACAACCGGGGGGTCGCTCTCTGGTACCTCGCCGATCCGGCGGACCCCGCCAAGCCGCCGCGCACCATGCGCTATCCGCGGGTTGGTACCGCCAACGCCGAGGTCACACTCTGGATCGCCGATCTGGTGGGCAACCGCACGGAGGTCCGCTGGGACCGGGCGGCCTTCGAGTACCTGCCCGCCGCCGGCTGGGACAGGCACGGTCCGTTCGCCGCCGTCCTCAGCCGCGACCAGCGCACGCTCCAGGTTCTTGCCGTCGACCCGACGGACGGTACGACCAGCCTCCTGGCCGAGCGGCACGACGAGCGCTGGGTGGAGTTGCTGGTACCCGGAGTCCCCGCGCGGACATCCACCGGGCTGCTCGTCGACTACCTCGACCGTGACGAGACCCGCCACCTGAGCATCGGCGGTACGCCGGTCACGACGCCTTCCACGCAGCGGTGGCCGGAGCACCACTCATCGATCAGCGGCTCTACGACGCCTGCTGGAAAGAGCGCTTTCTGGGCCCGCCGACCCGATACCCGGAGCACTATGAGATGTCCTCGCTGCTCGCCGACGCTCCGAGACTCGGCCGTCCGCTGCTGCTGACGCACGGGATGGCGGACGACAACGTCTCCGTGGCCAATACGCTCCGGCTCTCCGACGCTCTGCTGGCAGCCGGGAAGCCCCACGAGGTACTTCCGCTGAGCGGAATGGCCCATGCCGCACCGACCGACGACACGTTCGCCCGGCTGCTGGGGCACCAACTGGAATTCCTCCGGCGGCACCTGGCGGTCCGACCCGCCACGGTGCCCTGCCAGGCCTGACCTCCCGAAGCCACGGCCGGGCGCCCGTCCGCGCCTGACTTCCGCGGGCTTCCTGCCGCCATCACGCTGTGTGTTCGCGGGGCGGTAGAGTCTCCCGACAGCGGGGCCCAGGGCCTTCGGAGGAGATGTCGGGGATTCAGACGGGTTCGCCGGAGGCACGAGGGACCACCCAGCGCCGCGCGAGCGGCAGGTGGAGCCCGACCCGCTCCCCCGGGGCGGGCCGCGCGCCCGGTGGGAGCAGCGCGTGGACGGTTCCGGCGGCCGTGGCGGCCGTGAGGGCGGTGAAGGCGCCCTCCGGCCGGAGGCCCAGGACCACGCCGGTCACCGTCTCCGGCCCGGTGCCGAGTGAGACGACCTCCGGCCGGATCACGAGATGCCCGGGGCCACGATGGGTGACGGAATCGGGCAGGGCGAGTTCCCCCAGCGGGCACGCGAAGCGCCCTCCGGATGTGACGTGCCCGGGGAGCGCCGTGGCACAGCCCAGGAACCGGGCCACCGCCACTGAGACGGGGTGGGCGTACAGTTCGGTGGGCGGGGCCTGTTGGAGGATCGCGCCGGCGTCGAGCAGGGCGACATCGTCGGCGACGGCGGCGGCCTCCGTCTGATCGTGGGTGACCAGAAGGGTCGTCACCCCCAGTTCGCGCTGGACCGCGACGAGCAGGTCGCCCATGGCGTGTCGCAACTCCCGGTCGAGTGCGCTGAAGGGTTCGTCCAGGAGCAGCACGGCCGGTTCGGCCGCCAGGGCGCGGGCGAGGGCCACGCGTTGGGCCTGCCCGCCGGAGAGCCGGCGGGGGTGTCGGTCGGCGAGGGGTGCCAGGCCGACCCGATCCAGGTGGACCAGGGCACCCGCGCGGGCCGCTCGACGCGACCGACCGCGCAACCGGAGAGGCAGCGCCACGTTGTCGAGCGCCGTGCGGTGGGGAAGGAGCATCGGTCGCTGGAAGACCACGGCGACGCCACGACGTTCCGGTGGGATTCGGGTCACGTCGGCGCCGCGGAGGCGGACCGTGCCGCGGGCGGGTGCGAGGAGGCCGGAGGCGACGCGGACGACGGTCGTCTTGCCGCATCCGGAGGGGCCCAGCAACGCCAGCAGTCGCCCGTCGTCGGCGGCGAGATCGAGACCGTCCAGCACCGGATTCGGGTGGTCGCGGTAGACGGCCGTCACACCCTCCAGGCGGAGGCCGGCGGGACGGTCCGGAGGTGGGGGCGTCATCCGCTGGTGCCTTCGGGCGGCGACGGCGTCGGTCCGGGACCGGAGGCGACGCGGAGCGTCCGGTGTCGGCGGAGCAGCGCCGAGGCCCCGGTGAAGAGCAGGACAGGCGGGACGACGACGAGGAGTCCGAGGACGGCGGTCGCGGTCCGGTTGCCGCTGCCGGCGGCGGTGGAGAAGAGCAGGAGGGGCAGGGTGGTGACGACGCCCCCGCCGACCAACACGGTCATCAGGTACTCGCTCCACGAGACCAGGAACGCCAGAGTCGCCGCCGCCGTCAGCGCCGGGGCGAGGGCGGGCAGGGTGACGTGGCGGAGGACGGCCGCCCGCGAGGCGCCGAGCGTCCTGACCGCCTGCTCCTCTCGGGGGTCGTAGGTGGCGTGGGCGCCGAGCAGGACGAGGACCGCGTAGGGAAGGGCGGGCACCAGGTGGACGAGCGCGACCCCGGCGAGGTGGTCGGAGAGCCCGACCCTGACGAACACCTCCTGGACGCCGACCGCCAGGGCGAACGGCGGCACCAGGACCGGGGCGAGCAGCGCGAGCCGTATCGCGTCCGAAGCGGGTGGCCGGTGCAGGACGAGCCCCCGGGCGGCCAGGGCGCCCAGAAGGGTGGCGCCCGCGGCGGTGGTCAGCGCGAGGCCCAGGGATGTGCCCAACGCGGTGATCACCGGTGCCTCGGGGTCGGCGACGCGGCTCCACTCCCGCGCCGAGATCTCCTGGGGCAGGAGCGCCGGGTACACCCACCGACCCGCGAACGCCCAGAGCAGCAGGGGCAGGAGGGGCGCCGCGGTCCACACGGCCGCGGCGGCGAAACCCACCGCGCCGAGGAGCCGGCTCAACGCGGCCCCCCGGCTCGCGGCAACCGACGTGAGACGACCGCGGCGGCGCTCGCCGCCAGGGCGACCACCAGCCCGATCACCGTGGCCAGGGCGAGGGCGGTCGGGCGGTCGCCCGCTTCGATCGACCGGTAGGCGTCCACGGCTTCCACCGGGAGAGCGCGGGGCGAGGTGGCCCCGAGCAGCGCCGGTACCTCGTAGGCGGCGAAGGTGAAGGCGAAGACCAGCAGACACGCCTCGGTGAGAGCCGGGGCGAGCAGCGGCAGGGTGACGTGACGCAACCGGCTCGACCGCCCGGCGCCCAGGGTTCGCGCCGCGTCCTCCAGGTCGCGCACGGCCGGGGTGTACGCCGCGAGGAGCATGACGACGACGAAGGGGGTCTCCTTCCAGGCGTAGGCGAGGAGCACGGCGGTGGGCGTGGGAGCACCGACGAACGCGGGGAAGTCCGCCGGTCCGTCGCTCAGGCCGGTGGCGTGGGCGAGGCGGGAGAGGAGCCCCGACCCGGCGAGCAGTGTCCCGAACGCGGCGGCGGCGAGCAGGTGCGGGACGGCGAGCGTGGCACGGGCGGTGATGTCCAGGAGGACCCGCCCTCGGCGTGTGGCTCCCGCCGCGGTCACGGCGGCCAGGGCGAGCACGGCCGACGCCAGGGTGCTCAGCGTGGCGATCCGCAGGCTGAGGAGGAGGGCTTCGAGGAGCGCCGGACGGTGTCGTAGGTCGGTGTAGGCGGAGAGTGACCAGCCGTGCCCGAGGTCGTCGGTGAGGCCGCCGCGCGCGGCCGACAGCAGCGCGGCGACGGCGGCGGCGACGACGGCGAGCGCCGGAGCGGTCAGGAGCAGGCCCCGCCGGCCGGGAGAGGGGGCGAAGCGCTTCACGAGGCGCCGGCGACTTCTCGTTTCCATCCCTTGTCCAGGGGCGTCACCCAGTCGCCGCCCGGCTCCGGGAGGGCGCCGACGGAGAGGTCCTCGGCCGGGATGGTGGTCTCCGGGGTGGTCAGGGAGGCGAACCTCCGCTTCCAGGGCTCGGGCAGCCGGTCCCGGTCCAGGACCGTGTACGCGCCCCAGCCTCCGGGTCGCGCCTTCGCGTACTGGAGTTCGGGCGAGAGCATCAGGTCCGACAGCACCAGCGCCGCCTCGCGGTGGGCGGCGTTCTTGGGGACGGCGAGGTGGCTGGTGTTGCCGAGAGATCCCTCCTCGGGCACGAAGACCCTGGTTTCCGGGGGAAACACGCCCCGTTCCACGAGCGCCGGCACCTCGGCCGGGTTGTAGGTCATGGTCATGTCGACCTCACCGTCGGCGAACAGTTCGTCGAGTGCCGCCCGGTCCCTGGGATAGGTGGTCCCCCCGCGCCAGAGCGAGGGGGTGAGCGCGTTCAGTCGCCGCCACAAGGGCGGCGTGAGCACTTCGTAGGCCTGCTCTCCGAAGGCGGGCGGAGTGCGGGTCCCCTCGGGGAGGGAGGTCAGGAACATGTGCCGGACGAAGGCCGACCCGGTGAAGTCCGGCGGAGCGGGATAGGTGAAGCGCCCCGGGTTCGTCTCGATCCACTCCAGCAGCTCGGCGGTGGTGCGGGGAGGCTCGGG
Organism: Streptomyces sp. HSG2; assembly: GCF_016598575.1. Taxonomy (NCBI): domain Bacteria; kingdom Bacillati; phylum Actinomycetota; class Actinomycetes; order Kitasatosporales; family Streptomycetaceae; genus Streptomyces; species Streptomyces sp. HSG2. Next base: position 4,821,097 of record NZ_CP066801.1, on the reverse strand, counting down.
GAGCCTGGCCGAGTCGTGGACGAACGCGAACCGGGCGCGGCTCCAGGGGGTTTCGCAGTCGTCGATATCGATGCCGAAGTCACGGGCGAGCGTCGGGTCGTCGGGGTCGAGGTACTTCCGGTTCGGCATCAGTGGGGTGTAGCCGCACAGCCACGCGTCCGCCTCCTTGCCCGCGCGGAAGTTCTCCCCGTTCACCCAGACCAGGTCCACCGCCCCGCCGCTGTCCTTGCCGGCCCGCTGGTCGCCGAGGATCTTCTGCACGGCGTCCTGGGTGTCGGCCACGGGGACGCGTTCGACGGTGATGCCCAACGCCCTCGCGGCCGGGACGACCTCGTCGTCCACGTGGGCGTTGGCACCGCGGTCGCCGCCGTACATGAAGAGGTTGACGCTCTGGCCTCTCGCCGCTTCGCGCAGCAGGTCCCAGTCCTTCTCCGGCGGCGAGGCGGTGCCGGGGGCGGAGCAGGCTCCGGTCGCCAGGACGACCGCCGCGACGCCCGCGACCAGGGACCTGGTGGTGGGGTGAGCGAGCCTCCCGCCGTGCCGCGTCCGTGTCCGTGTCCGCATGCGTCCCGCTCCTTCGGCCGGCTACTCGGATGTCGCTTCCCCTCCACCGGGTCGCGTGAACATCCCTCCGGGGAAAGAGGGTTCGACGTGGGGCACACGGTCCTCCTCGCCCGCCCGCCGGTACGGTGCCGGAGTGGTGGAGGGAGCGAACGATGCTGGACGTGCGAGTGAGACAGGCGCTGAGCGGCCCGTTGGCGCGCGCCGCCTCGATCCTGGACCGCCCGGGGATCACCCCCGCCGGTCTGACCGTGGTCGGTGCGCTGACCGGGGTGGCCGCCGCCGGGCTCGCCGCGGTGGGTTGGTGGGCGACCGCCGCCGCGCTGTGGGTGCTCTCCCGACTCGCCGACGGCCTGGACGGGCCGCTGGCGCGCCGCAGGGGTACGGCCGAAGACAGCGGCGCGGGAGGCTTTCTCGACATCAGCGCCGACTTCCTGGTCTACGGCTCCTTCGTCGTGGGCGTCGCCGTCGGCGTGGGCGGTCCGGCCTTGCCGTTCCTGCTCGTCCTGCTCGCCTACTACGTCAACGGCACCGTCTTCCTCGCCTTCTCCTCGATCGCCGAACGCACCGGCCGCGTGCCCGACGACGATCTGTCCCGGGGGCGCTCGCTGAGCTTCCTGGGCGGCCTGGCCGAGGGCACCGAGACCGTTCTCGTGCACCTGCTCTGGTGCGTGTTCCCGGCTCACGCGCACGGCATCGCCTGGTTCTGGGCCGGGGCGGTGGGCGTGACCGCCGCCCACCGCGTCGCGACCGGATACCGGCGGCTGCGCTGACCGGGCCACACGGTGGCGACGACCGTGAGGCGCTCGGCCACCCCGACGTCACGACACCGCGCGGATCCACCCCTGTGTCGGGGGAACGCGGGTCGTCAGGGAGCGGTGGCCGCGGGTGGTCGCGACCCGGTCGCGGGCAGACACGGGATCACGGGCGGACGGCGAGGAGAGTCGGCCCGTGGGAGGGTTCACCCTGTCCCCCGTTCCGTTCTCGTGCGACCACCAACAGCTGGGAGGCAACCCCGTTGAATGGGTACGACCTGGTGGTCGTCGGCGGAGGAAGCGCCGGCCTGACCGCCGCCCGCACGGCGGGCCGCTTCGGCGCACGCGCCCTTCTGGTGGAACGCGACCGCCTCGGTGGGGACTGCCTGTGGACCGGCTGCGTGCCCAGCAAGGCGCTGTTGAGCGTGGCCGCGGAGGTCCGGGCGGCCCGGCGCGCCGAGGTGTACGGGTTCGCCCCCGTCGCCGGGGCCGCCGACCTGACGGCGGTCATGCGTGAGGTCACACGGGCCGTGCGGGCGATCGAGCCGCACGACTCCGCCGAGACGCTCGCGTCCCACGGGGTCGAGGTGGAGCACGGCACGGCCGCCTTCACCGGTCCACGTTCCCTGACTGTGGCCGGACGGGAGGTCTCCTTCCGGTACGCGGTGATCGCCACCGGGTCCTCCCCCGACCTCGCGCCGGTCCCGGGTCTGGCCGAGTCCCGGCCGCTGACGAGCGACACCGTCTGGGATCTGACGGAACTGCCGGACCGGTTGGTGGTGATGGGGGGCGGCGCGGTCGGCTGCGAGCTGGGGCAGGCGTTCTCCCGCCTCGGCTCACGGGTCACGATCCTGGAGGCCGAGGAACGCCTGATCCCCGGTGAGGAACCGGAGGCCTCCCGGGTACTGCGGGCCCGGCTCGAAGGCGAGGGGGTCACCGTGCGCACCGGCCACCGCGCCGAACGGGTCGACTCCGGCACGGTCCTCGGACCCGACGGCCCTCTGCCCTACGACGCGTTGCTGGCCGTGACGGGTCGCCGCGCGGCCACCCGGGGGCTGGGCACGTCGGCGGCGGGCGTGGCACGGTCCGCCGGCGGCGCCGTGCGGACCGACGGGAGACTTCGCACCACCAACCATCGGATCTACGCCGCCGGAGACGTCACCGGCCGCTCGGCGTTCACTCATCTGGGTGGTACGCAGGGCGCCGCCGCCGCGGCCGACGCGCTGCTCGGGGCGCGCCGGCCCATCGACTACCGCGCGGTCCCCCACGTGACCTACACCGACCCCGAGATCGCGAGGGTGGGTCTGACCACGACGGCCGCCCGGGAGCGGTACGGCGGCACCACGCGCGTCCACACCCTGGCGAACGACCGGGTCGACCGCGCGGTCGCCGACGGCCGGACCGAGGGCTTCACCACGCTGGTGCTGGGGCCACGCGGGCGGATCGTCGGGGCGACGGTGGTGGCGCCGAGGGCCGGCGAGACCATCGGACACCTGGCCGCGGCGGTGCGCCTGGGGTGGACCCCCTCGGAGTACGCACGCACCACCCACCCGTACCCCACCTACGCCGACGGTCCCTGGCACGCCGCGCTCGCCGACGTGCACCGCAGGCTGGATCGCGGCAGGGGGCTCGTCGGCTCCCTGTTGAGGGCGCGCGCACGGGTGTTCCGGTGACGGGGCCGGTCCCCGGGATCCGGCGTCGCTCGGGGCGCCTTCCCCGCGAGCGTCCGCGACGACGCCCGCGCCCCGCGTCGTGGGCCCGGGGGGAGTGCGCCTCGCCGGGCGCTCCGGGTCCGGGGCCCGTCCCATCCGCTTCCGTCCGAGGAGGAACGCCCCGATGCGCATCGGCCGCGCCCTGCGCGCACTGGAACGAGCCACCCGCCCGTACGACGTCGAGTTCGCCGAGGCCATGGAGCGCCGGTGGGCCGAGCTACCCGAGACGGCCAGGACTCCCGGGCAGGTCCTCGGGCGTCACGGGGTCGGTTGTGAGGGAACCCACGGCGTCTTCCCCAAGTGCGACCTCAAGTGCGCTCCCTGCTACCACTCGCGCGACGCCAACCGGGTGCGCGTCGACGGCCCTCACACGCGAGAGCAGGTGGCCGCCCAGCTGGGCGTGCTGAGAGCCTCGCGGGGCCCTCGCGCGCACGCCCAACTCATCGGCGGGGAGGTGAGCCTGCTCGCCCCGGACGACCACGCGGCGGCCCTGCGGATCATGCGCGACCACGGTCGGGAGCCGATGAGCTTCACCCACGGTGACTTCGACGCCGAGTACCTCTCCCGCCTCGCCCTCGACCACGACGGGGTCCCCCGGTTCCGGAGGCTTTCCTTCGCCGCCCACTTCGACAGGTTCATGTACGGTCGGCGCGGCATCGAACGGCCCCCGGACGAGCGCTCCCTCAACCCGTACCGCGAGAGATTCGCCGCCATGTTCCACCGGCTCCGGAAGGAGCACGGCGTGCGGTTCTTCCTCGCCCACAACATGACCGTGACACCCGGGAACCTCGACGAGATCGCCGGGGTGATCCGTGACTGCCACGCCATGGGCTACCGGATGTTCTCCTTCCAACCCGCGGCCTTCCTCGGCGACGAACGCCGGTGGCGGCAGCGGTTCCGCGAGGCCACGCCGGACGCGGTGTGGGCGGAGATCGAGCGCGGGGCCGGCGCGCGTCTCGACCACCGGGTACTGGAGCACGGGGACGTGCGCTGCAACCGCACGGCCTACGGCTTCTTCGTGGGCGGGCGGTGGTACCCGGTCCTCGACGGCGACGACCCACGCGACCTGGGCGTCAGGGACGCGTTCTTCCGGTACTTCGGCCGGACGACCTTCACCGGCACGCCGCCGGCCCTGCTCGTCGCCCGGATTCTGCGGGTGGTGGCCCGGCACCCCTCGACGGTCGTGACGGCGCTGGGGTGGCTGGTCCGCGCCGTACGCCGGGTCGGCGTCGGCCGGTTGTGTCGTCACCGGATGCGCGTCCGGCCGGTGACCTTCGTGATGCACCAGTTCATGGACGCGGACGTCGTCGCCGAGGCCTGGGCGGCGACCCGGCGTGGGGAGCGGGCGAGGCCGCCCCACATCCGTGAGGCCCAGGAGCGACTGGCGGCCTGTCACTACACGATGGCCCATCCCTCGGACGGCACCCTCGTCCCGGCCTGTGTCCAGCACGCCCTGCTCGATCCGGCGGAGAACGCCGCCCTGCGCAGGTTGCTGCCGGTCGTCGAGGTCCGTTCCCAGGACGGCTCGGGGCGGTCGGCGCGGCTCTGAGGCGGCGCGCGGTCGCGGTCCACCGAGGCGGCGACACGGCCCGTTTGGCCGGGCCTCGGCTTCGGCGTACGCTTCGAGCCCGACGATGATCCGGGCGAGGTGCCCGCCCTCGTCGTCGGTCCGGGCACCGCGCCCGGTGTCGTCGTCGATCCGGGTACGCCCGGTGTTCGTGGTGAGGGGTTGCGGTCATGGTCGCCGGTCGTGTGGTGCGGTTCGACGCCGTACGGGGCTATGGGTTCATCACGCCGGACCACGGTGGGGAGGACGTCTTCCTGCACGCCAACGACCTGGAGATCCCCGAGCACCAGGTGCGGCCCGGGATTCTCGTCGAGTTCGACGTCGAGGAGGGGGACCGGGGGCTGAAGGCGTCCGACGTGCGCTTGGCGCCCGGAGTGGTGGCCGCTCTCCCCGGGCCGGGGCGGCAGCCGGACGGCGACGACCCGCTGTGCGACGTGCTGACCGCCCAGGAGTACGTGCACGAGGTGACGGAGGTGCTGCTGTCCGCCTGTCCGACGCTGACCGGCGAGCAGATCACTCAGGTCCGACGTGGCCTGCTGCACTTCGCCAAGAATCGCGGATGGACGGACGGCTGAACCGCCCTCCCTCCGGCACCGCCGAGATCGCTCCCGCCGTGACGGCGCCGGACGGGTCACCTCGTGGCCGGGGTCCCGATGCGTGGCGAAGAGGACGACATAGGGCCCAAAGCCCCTACCGGTCGCGCCCGCGGTGGAGTTGGCTCGGGTCATGACCCTCACCTGCGACCGCACCACGACACACGTCACCGCGCGCCGGGACGGGGAGACCACCTTCGTGGAACTCCGGGGAGAGATCGACCTCGGCTCGGCACCGCGGGTCAGAGCCAGGCTGGACGCGCTGACCGACGCCTCCCGTCCCGACCTCGTGATCGACGTACGCGGAGTGACCTTCATGGACTGCACGGGTCTCGGCCTGCTGTGCCGGGCCCGGAACCGCGCGTTGCTGCGTCACGGCAGGTGCCGGCTGATCACCGGGGGCGGGCAGGTGCCCCGACTGCTGCGCGCGACAGGGCTCGACACGATGTTCGAGCCGTGCCGGTGGGCGGAGGGGATCGGCCGGCCGACTCGCTCAGCCGAGACAGCGGCGACCCGCTGAGACGTCGGGCGGAGACGCCGAGTCGAGCGGGGCCGAACCGTGTGGGCCACGCCTGGCCACCAGCATCCGACCCGCCACGAGGTCGGGTTCGACACGAACGAGCACAGAGGGGGATCGACGGTCCCCCTCGGGCGGTTCTCCCCGCCCGGCCCGCCGGGGCCCGCCCGCCGCGCGCAGGACGGAGGCGGGCCCGGTCACGACGACGCTCCAGCCCGTGTGGGCGAGGAGGTCCACCTCGTCGGCCTCGAAGGCCACCACGGCCCCGTCGACGGCGTCGGGAACGTCCGAGTGCGCGGACGCCCGCAGGAGCACGGCACCGTCTCCGTCCAACTCGAAGGCGACCGGCTGGATGGCGGGCAGCGCCTGACTGGTGTAGACGACGCGCCCCACCGTCGCCGTCGCCAGCAGGCACAAGCTCTCCCGACGGTCGAGTTCCCGGAAGCCGTCGTTGCGATACACCAGCGGACCGTCCTCGTCTCCGGTTGTCGTGGCCGCCGCCATCGTCCTGCGAGCGGGTGCGCGAACGGGAGGGCCGTCCGACCCCGATGTCCCGGGACGTCTCCCCGACGGACCCGTGCCCGTCGGGGGAGCGATCACCTGGCTCCCGCGCCGCCGCGCCGGCACTCCGCGGGCCGGCCGTCGTTCCCCAAATGGCGTCGGCGCAGCCGGGCGAAGGCGGTGGGCCGGGGGCGCTCGGGAAGGAACTCGGCGATGCGCCTCGCGCACTCGCGGGGGTCGCTGTCGCCGGTGTCGCACTCCAGATCGTAGTCGCCGTGCCGATGCACCAGATCGAACTGTCGAGCGGCGAGGCCCGCCGGGCGGTCGCCCCGAGCCTCTTCGCGGCGGGTCAGTTCCGCGAGCGGGCAGTGGACGCCGACGAAGAGCACGTCGTCGGGCCGCAGTACCGTCAGGCAGTCCAGCAGCCTCCAGGGCTCGCTCAGGACGTGGTCCAGGACGATGTCGTTGCCCACCTCCGCCATGGCGGCCACCGAGCGGTGGAATCCCATCCGGGTCCGCCGCAACGCCGCGTCGAGTTCCCCGGCCGCGAGCGGACGCCTGGTCCGCATGGCGTTGAAATCGTCGACCGCCAGGTGGAAGAACACCCCGTCGTCGAGGATGTCGAGCAGTTCTCTCGCGATGGAGGACTTGCCCGAACTGGACGTGCCGTTGAGGAAGATGATACGCCCAGGCCGCATGGAAATATGATCACACATCGCACCGTCCCGGATCTCGGGAGCGTCGGGTCGAGATCTTCTCGGACCGGTCCTGGGTCCGTTCACCGTGTTCGTGACGGGTCCGGGCCGCTTCGGTCACGGGCGCCGATCTGTACTCGTCCGCGCTCCCGAACCCCCGGGGCGGCGTTCGGGCGTCGACCCAAGCGGGGCCGGTCGGCCCGGGTGACGGCCCGGACGGTCCCTGGGCACCGGACCTCGGGGGGGTGGAGCCTCGGTCACCGAAGGGACGCGTGGACGGCCCCGGGAAGGAAACGCACGATGAGTCATCCGGTGATCGCGGGGGTGGACGGCTCCCCCTCCAGCCTCGACGCGGTCGGTGTCGCGGCGGGCGAGGCAGCCCTGAGAAACGTGCCGCTGCGGTTGGTGCACGCCCTGGGCGGGCCCGCTCGGCCCGGGGGGTCCGAGTACCGGGGCGACGGAGATCACGAGCCGATGGTCGGGGACACTCTCGACCGAGCCGCCGCGGAGGCGGAGAAGGCGGCTCCGGGGGTACGGGTGGAACGGTCCGTCGTCACAGGCGGGGCTACCGAGGCCCTGGAGTCCGAGACCCGGTCCGCGGCTCTGGCCGTGGTCGGCGGCAGGGGCCTCAACGGATTCTCCGAGTTGCTCCTGGGCTCGACGGCCGTGCACCTCGCCGCGCACGGGCACTGCCCGCTGGTCGTGGTCCGGGGACGGCCCGACCCCTCCGGGCCGGTCGTGCTCGCCGTGGACGGCTCCCCGGCCGGGCAGGCCGCGGTGGAGTTCGCGTTCGCGGAAGCCGCCCTGCGGAAAGCCCCGCTGGTGGCCGTGCACGTCTGGAACACCTGGAACGAGCGGGCCTACGCCGGTCCCGGCGACCCCCTCGCCGCCGTCGTGGCGGACATCGACCGCATCCGCGAGGCCGAGGGCGACCTTCTCGAAGAAGCCTTGACCCAAGCCCGCGCGGCCCATCCCGAGGTGGAGGTGGAGACCCGGCTGGTACAAGCCAGAGTGCGCAACACCCTGATCGAGACCAGCCGGGAGGCACGGCTGATGGTGGCCGGCACCCGGGGACGGGGCGGCTTCACCGGCCTGCTACTCGGCTCCGTCAGCCAGGCCCTGCTGCACCACGCCCACTGCCCCGTCGCGGTCGTCCGGGGCTGAGCACGGCGGGAGGCCCCCCGGCGTTGGCCGGACTCCGGCGAACCCCGTGTGCACCGGCGGTGGGCCGGCGGGGCTCCACGGGGTTTCGGCCGGCCTCCCTCCTCCCGGGCCTCTCGCGCCGGTTACGAATCCCTCAACCCCTGGTTGCGGCCCGGTGATCGGACGAGGATGGGGGCATGACACTGGCCCAGCGCGCCCTCCAGCGGCTGCAGTCCTGGCCCGACCTCACCGTCGGACCCGCCGGTTGCGGCATCGGGCAGGCGCTCCGTTGCTCCCGCGACGAGATCGTCCACTTCCACTCCGACCGTGACGTGGACCTGAACCTCACCCGCCGGATCATCCAACGGTTCCACTACGACCTCGGCGCGTCGAGCGCACTCCACCTCCTGCCCGGTTCCCGCTGGGTGACGGTCCACCTGGACTGCGACGCCGATGTCGACCTGCTGTTGAGCCTGGTCAGCATCGCACTCAAGGCCCACCAGACACACCCGGTCCCGGAACCCCCCACCGGGTGCAACCACCACCGCGTCACGGTCCTTCCACGCGACGGCGTCCCGGGCGGCTGACACGGCCGGCGACGGTCGCCGGCGGCACCTCCTCGCCCGGACGACCCACCGGACGGGGACGGAGAGCGCGCGCCCGGGTCGACGTGTGCCCGCGGCGCAACCCTGTCGCAACGTTCCCCGTGCTGACATACGGGCATGCAGGACTCATACGAGATTCCCCGTGTCGATGTCACCCCCGCCGCCGCCGGACTGCTGCGTCGGCTGCGCGAGGCCCACGGTCCCCTGATGTTCCACCAGTCGGGTGGCTGCTGTGACGGCAGTTCCCCGATGTGCTATCCGGCGGGCGAGTTCCGTACCGGAGACGCGGACGTCCTGCTCGCGGAGCTGGAGGTGCCGGGTGTCTCGGAGTCGGTGGCGTTCTGGATGTCGCGCAGTCAGTACGCGTTGTGGAGCCACACCCGGCTGATCGTCGACGTCGTGGAGGGTCGCGGCAGCGGCTTCTCCCTGGAAGCGCCCGAGGGGGTGCGCTTTCTCATCCGCTCGCGCGTCGTCGACGGGTAGCGGCCCTTGGGAGGCCATTCTCTGCCGCGTCACCACCGCTCGCGTGGCGGCGTCGACGACCTTTTTCGGGGGTGGTGCCGTGGGGCGGATCGCTCTCCGCCGCGACCGGTCGCGGGCGGCCCGCTCCGTCGTCGCCCTGCTGACCGTCCTCGGCACGACGGCCGGCGCGGGGTCGGCAGGGGCCGTGCCCGGGGGCGCGCCCCGGTGGACGATCGTGGCTCCGGGCGTGGCGTACCGGGAGTTCGACCTGTACGCCGCGGGCGGTACGGCCCATGCCCACCTCCTCCGCGTCGATCTTCACGACCCCCGGGTGCGGCTGGGGCCGCTGCACGGGGGCTTCGTCGCGCAGCGGACCGCGGTGTCCCGCCTGGCGGACGAGCGCGGCGCCGTGGCAGGGGTCAACGGCGACTTCTTCGACATCGGCGACGCACGACGCCCCGACCGCCCGGCGACCGGTGCCGGCGTGGGGCCGATGATCGCCGAGGGTCGGCCGCTGAAGGCCGCGGTCCCCTCCGGCCAACGCTTCGGCCCCGCCCCGCCCCCGGGGGCCACCGGTCGGGAGGTGATCGGTGTGGGAGTGGACCGCAGGGCGCGAGTGGACCGGCTGGAACTGGACGGCACGGTCGCCGCCCGGTCGGAGACGGTTCCACTGGGAGGGCTCAACCAGTACGCCCTCCCGGTCGACTCGGTGGGCGCCTTCACCACGGTCTGGGGGACCGCCCCACGGCGACGGGCCACCTGTGGCGACGACACCCACCGTTCGGCGCCGTGCAGTGCGGACACACACGAGGTGACGGTCCGCGGCGGACGCGTCGTGACCTCGTCCACCACACCGGGCGGAGGGCCGATCCCCCCGGGCACGACCGTGCTCGTGGGGCGGGAGGCGGGGGCGGAGCGGCTGCGGGCGATGACACCCGGTGAACCCGTGCGGGTGGGTTATCGGCTGGTCGCCTCGGCTTCCCGGGTGCCGTTCCGCTTCGCGCTGGGCGGCCACCCGCTGATGGAGGACGGACGGCCGGTTCCCGGCCTCGACGACCGGACCTCCGCCGTGCGGACCGCCGTGGGCCTGGCGGACGGTGGGCGTCTCGTGCTCCTCCTCGTCCTCGACGGGGCGCCCCGCCACCGGGCCGGCCTCACCGTCGCCGAACTGGCGGACACGTTGCGGGCGCTCGGCGCGGTCGACGGGTTCAACCTGGACGGTGGCGGATCGTCCACCCTCGTGACCCGGGAACCCGGCGCGCCCCGGGTCTCCGTCCGCAACACACCGAGCGCCGGGGCCGAGCGACCGGTGGCGAACGGGATCGGGGTCTTCCTCGCTCCTCCGTGGGCCTGAGAGGGTCAGGGCCTCAGGCTGCCGACGATGTCCGCGGTCGCCGCGAAGCCGCCGTGGATGGTCGGTGCCATGTCGCTGCCCGCCAGGTAGAAGCCGAGGAGCACGCAGACCAGGGCGTGCGAGAACTTCAACCCCCCGTTGCGGAGGAAGATCACCGCCAGGATCGCCAGCAGCAGGACCACGGAAATCGTGATGGCCATCGTCACCCTCCTCCGCCACGTCGGCTTCGCGGCGTCCGGCCGCAAGTGTCGCGTAGGCGGGGGGTCGTTCCAGGGGCCGACCTGTCCTCCGATCGCGTGATTGTCCCGCCGGGAGGCGGGTGACCGCGCCGCGGCGCAGACACCGCCCGCCCCAGCGCCTTCGCCGTGCCCGGGTCGGGCGTCCCCTCGTCGTCCCGGTTCGCACCGCGCGACACGCGGGACGGTGGCGGGCCGCGGCGGGCCCGCCACCGTGTCAGGGCTCGGGCGTCTCGTGGCGCGCGCCGGCGGGCTCTCGGGCGAGCCGGTCCGCTTTCGCCCGCCACGGCCCGGCGACCTCGGTCAAGAGGTGGCCCGAGGACCGGTCAGGACGGCGACGCGGCCGGTGGTGGTGCCGTCGGCGACGCGTTGCACCGCGCCGGCGGCGTCGGTGAGCGGTACCCGTTCGCTCACCAGGGGCCTGATCGCCCCCCGGCGCGCCAGCTCGGTGAGTCGCTCGTGACAGTGCCGGATCGACTCCGGGTCGCGGGCGGCGTAGAGGCCCCAGTGGAGGCCCATGATGGTGTAGTTCTTGATCAGGGCGTGGTTCAGGGGTGGGCTGGGAATCACGCCACCGGCGAAGCCGACGACGACGATTCTCCCCTCGAAGGCGACGACCTTGGTCGACTGCGCGTACGCGGTGCCGCCGACCGGGTCGTAGATCACGTCGGCGCCTCGACCGGCCGTGGCCTCCTTCACGGCCGCGACGACGTCCTGGGCGGTCCGGTCGATCACCGTGTCGCAGCCGAGTTCCCGCGCCGCGGACGCCTTCCCCGGACCGCCGACGACGCCGATCACCGTGGCACCGGCCGCCTTGCCGAGCTGGACCGCCGCGCTGCCCACGCCGCCGGCGGCGGCGTGGACCAGGAGCGTCTCCCCCGCCCGCAGGCCGGCGCGGCGGTGCAGCGCGAACCACCCGGTCTGATAGCCGATGTGCAGCGCGGCGGCCTCGGCGTCGTCCAGGCCGTCGGGCACCGGGAGCAGGGCGGCCTCGTCGGCGAGGGCGTACTCGGCGAAACCGCCGTGGGGCAGGACGGGGTTGGCGATCACCCGGCGCCCGTCCGGGGTGTCGCCGCAGATCTCCACGCCGGGCGTGAAGGGGAGCGGTGGACGTGTCTGGTACTGACCGCGGCACAGCAGCGCGTCGGGGAAGTTGACGTTGGCGGCGCGTACCCGCAGCAGGATCTGGCCGTCACCGGGTGTCGGGGGTTCCACCTCGCACAGCCGCATCACCTCGCTCGGCTCGCCGTTCTCGTGCACCTGCCATGCCTGCATGCGGGGCCTCCACCGACTGCGTCGTCCGGACGATTCACGCGCATACTAAGCAGTCGCTTGCCAGTCGGGGAACACTCGGGGACCACCGGCCTCGGCGGCGACCGAGCCCTGCCCGCCGCTCGCGACCTCGCCGCGGCGGGCACGTCGATCGATCTCCCGCTCGGCGCGCGTTTCCCGGACGGTCCTCGGAGCACTCGGGCGACGGACGGTCCTCGTGGGCGGCGCCCCGCCGTCGGGGGGACCGGGTGACGACCAAGGAGGCCGGACCATGCCCATCGCGACGGTCAACCCGGCGACCGGCGAGACGCTCAGGACATACCAGGCCATGGGTCAGGAGGAGGTCGAGCGCCGACTCCTGCTCGCCGAGGCCACCTTCCGCACCTACCGCGCCACCACCTTCGCGGAGCGGGCGACGCCACTCCGCCGAGCCGCCGAGTTGCTCGACGAGGACCGGGCCGAGATCGCCCGGGTGATCACCACGGAGATGGGCAAGCCGGTGGCACAGGCCCGTTCGGAGGCCGCCAAGTGCGCCAAGGCCATGCGCTGGTACGCCGACCGGGGCGCGGACCTGCTCGCGGACGAGCGGCCCGACGCGGCGGACGTCCGCGATTCCGGGGCGTCCCGGGTGCTGGTGCGCTACCGGCCCCTGGGCCCGGTGCTGGCGGTGATGCCGTGGAACTTCCCCCTGTGGCAGGTGATCCGTTTCGCCGCCCCCGCCCTGACGGCCGGGAACGTATGCCTTCTGAAGCACGCCTCCAACGTGCCGCGCACGGCGCTGTACTTGGAGGACCTCTTCCGGCGCGCGGGGTTCCCCGAGGGCTGTTTCCAGACGCTGTTGATCGGTTCGAGCACCGTCGACGGCGTCCTGCGCGACGAGCGGGTCAAGGCGGCCACCCTCACCGGAAGCGAGCCGGCCGGTCGCGCGGTGGCGGCGACGGCCGGCCAAATGATCAAGAAGACGGTGCTGGAGCTGGGCGGCAGCGACCCCTTCGTCGTCATGCCCTCCGCGGACCTGGAGAGGGCCGCGCAGGTGGCCGTCACGGCGCGGACTCAGAACTGCGGACAGTCCTGCATCGCCGCCAAGCGGTTCATCGTGCACGCCGACGTCCACGACGCCTTCACCGACCGCTTCACGGAGGGCATGCGGGCCCTGAGAATGGGAGACCCCCTGCTGGAGGAGACCGACGTCGGCCCGCTCTCCAGTGAACAGGGCCACACCGACCTGGCCGAACTGGTCGACGACGCCGTGCGGGGCGGGGCGGACGCGCGATGCGGCGGTCGGATCCCGGAAGGCCCCGGCTGGTTCTACCCGCCCACCGTGCTGACCGGCATCGACCGCGACATGCGCATCCACCGCGAGGAGGCGTTCGGGCCGGTGGCCACGGTCTATCGGGCCGCGGACCTCGACGAGGCCCTGCTGATCGCCAACGACACCGACTTCGGGCTGAGTTCCAATCTGTGGACGCGCGACACGGACGAGGTCGACCGATTCGTCCGGGACGTGGAGGCCGGTGGGGTGTTCGTCAACGGGATGACGGTGTCCCATCCCGCCTTCCCCTTCGGGGGCGTACGGCGGTCGGGATACGGGCGCGAACTGTCCGAGCACGGCATCCGGGAGTTCTGCAACATCACGACGGTGTGGCAGGGGCTGTAGGCCCACGGGGGCGATACGATCCCTTCCCGTGACCCGCGAAGTGACCCTCCCTCTGATCGTGGACGACCGCGGCGTGTTGCAGGTGCCCGCCGCCGACGTGAGCAAGCTGCTGCGCACCGTCGGGGGTCGGTGGGTGCGGCTGGTGGAGAGCGGGCAGGGCGATCTGGACGAGGACACGGTGGCCGCGCTCACCATCGAGCTGGCGAAGCTGGCCGACCGGATCGACGTCGCCTGCATCGCCCACAGCAGCGGGCGGCCGAGCTGACCGGGCGGGACCGGCCACCCGACGAGGCGGCACCGGACCCGCCGTGGCGCGGCGCGGGGCCGGACTCTCGGGCGGCGCGGTCGCCGGGTCAGCGGATCGGCATCCCGGAGATCGTCCGGGCGATGACCAGTCGCTGGATCTCGCTCGTTCCCTCGAAGACCGTGTAGATGGCCGAGTCGCGGTGCATCCGCTCCACCGGGTACTCCCGCGTGTAGCCGTTGCCGCCCAGGATCTGCATGGCCTGGGCGGTGACGCGCTTCGCCGTCTCACTGGCGAAGAGCTTGGACATGGAGCCCTCCGCCCCGGTGAACGGTCTGTCGTTGGCAGCCATCCAAGAGGCCCGCCACACCAGCAGCCGGGCCGCGTCCACGGAGGTCCTCATGTCGGCGAGCTGGAAGGCGACGCCCTGGTTGTCGATGATCGGACGGCCGAACTGCCGGCGTGTACCGGCGTACTCCAGAGCGACCTCGTACGCGGCTCGCGCGGTACCGACGGCCATCGCCCCCACCGCGGGGCGCGAGGCCTCGAACGTGGCCATCGCGGCGTTCTTCACCCGCTCGCCGCCCTTCGTCGCCCGCTCGCGCGCCCTGGCGAGCCGCTCGTCGAGCCGCTCCTTGCCGCCGAGCAGGCAGGAGCCGGGGACCCGGACGCCGTCCAGGACGACCTCGGCGGTGTGCGAGGCGCGGATGCCGTGCTTCTTGAACTTCTGCCCTTGCGACAGACCGGGGGTGCCGGGCGGGACGACGAAGGAGGCGTGACCTTTCGATCCGAGGTCGGGATCGACGACGGCGACCACCACGTGGACGTCGGCGATACCGCCGTTGGTGGCCCAGGTCTTCGTCCCGTCGATCACCCACTCGTCCTTGGCCTCGTCGTACACGGCCCGGGTACGCATGGCGGCCACGTCCGACCCGGCGTCCGGCTCGGAGGAACAGAAGGCGGCGACCTTGACGTCTCCCGGGTCGCCGTACATCTGCGGGACCCAGGTCCCGACCTGCTCCTCGGTCCCGTTGGCGAGGACGCCGACGGCGGCGAGACCGGTCCCGACGATGGACAGGGCGATGCCGGCGTCCCCCCAGAACAGTTCCTCCGTCGCCATCGGGATCCCGAGTCCGGTGGTGTCGAAGTACTGCTGGGCGTAGAAGTCGAGGGAGTAGATCCCGACCTTGGCCGCCTCCTGGAGAATGGGCCAGGGGGTCTCCTCGCGCTCGTCCCACTCGGCGGCGGCGGGGCGCATGACATCGGCCGCGAAGCCATGGAGCCAGTCCCGAACCTGCTTCTGATCGTCGTTGAGCTCCATGGTGAACTCGGCCATGTCTCCTCCAGCCGCGCCGGACGTTACTTGCGGTAACGGGAGTCTGTTACCCGCCAGTACGGAAGTCAACTCCCCACGAGGAGGGCCACCCGGCCGACGCGCCGGACCGCCGGGTGCTACTTTCGACGGGGGCACGGGCGAGTGGGGTGGGGAGCGCATGGACGCCACGACGGGGCAGAACGGGCGGCGCCCGGCCGACGACAGACGTCGAGGCCTCCTGGAGGCCGCCGAGCGCGTGGTACTGCGGGACGGCCCCGGTGCCTCGATGAACGCCATCGCCTCCGAGGCCGGCATCACCAAGCCCATCCTCTACCGCCACTTCGGCGACAAGGGCGGGCTCTACGCGGCACTCGCGGAGCGACACACCGACGCCCTGTTGGACTCGCTGCGCGCGGCCCTCGACGGACCGGGCGACCGCCGAGAGCGCGTCGAGGCCACCCTGGACGCCTACCTGGCGGCCATCGAGTCCCAGCCGCAGGTGTACCGCTTCCTGATGCACCCGGCCGAGGGCGGCCACGCCAACGAACCACGCTTCGACGTCGGCGAACACTCCGCCCCCCTGCTGCGGAGGATGGGGGAGGAACTGGGCACCGTGATCGAGGAACGTCTCGACCTGGGGCCCGAGGGAGCGCGCCTGGCCAGGGTGTGGGGGCACGGCGTCGTCGGCATGATGCACGCGGCGGGCGACTGGTGGCTCGGCGAGCGGCCCGGCACCCGGCGGGAGCTGGTGCGATGCCTGGCCGATCTGCTCTGGGGCCGACTGGCGGCGGTGGACGACCGCGCGGACGCCCCGGCCCGATAGCGGACCGCCAGGTCCGGCTCACTCCCCCCGCGCCGGGCCTCCCCGGTCCCGCGTCCGGCCACGACCCCACGGAGCCTTGGCGATCCGGCGTTCCAGCCTTCTCGCGCGCCACCCGGCCAGGCGGTCCGCGTAGACACGACCGTCGAGGTGGTCGCACTCGTGCTGGAGACACCGGGCGAAGAAGCCGGTGCCCCGCACCGTCACCGCTTCTCCGGCCAGGGTGAGGCCTTCCACGACGGCACGGTCATGGCGCTCGGTCGCGCCCTCCAGACCCGGTAGCGAGAGGCAGCCCTCGGGACCGCGCACCACCACCCCGTCGGTGGCGACCGTCCTCGGGTTCACCAGGTGGCCCAGGTGTCGGACGTCCTCGTCGTCCGGGCAGTCGTACACGAACACCCGCAGCGGCACGCCGACCTGACAGGCGGCGAGGCCGACACCGCCCGCCGCGTACATGGTCGCGAACAGGTCCTCCACCAGGCGGCCCAACCCGGGCCCGAAGTCGGTGACGTCACGGCTCGGCTCCCGTAGGACCGGGTCGCCGAGCAGGGTGAGGGGCCGCACGCGCCCGTGGGCGCCCGGGATCGAGCCGTATCGCATGCGCCTCAGGCTACGGGGCCGGGGAGGGGCGGACGTCGCCCCGTCCGCCGGGGGCGGAGGCGGGATTCGGGAGTGCGCGATGATCTCGATAGGCTGAGGTCCACACCACGTGGCCGGCCATCTCCACAGGCTTCGGGCGCGGCGCGTACGCAAGGAGGATCGAGAACTGATGGCAGGCAACTCGGACCCGCTCACGCCGCGGGCCAAGCTCGCCGTGACCGCGGGCAAGGCGGTCGCGGCGGCGTCCCGCGCCGCCGGACGCGGCAGCGGCTCGGTGATCGGCGGCCGGATCGCGCTCCGACTCGATCCCGACCTGCTCGCCCGGCTGGCCCAGAACCTGGACGTCGTCCTGGTCTCGGCGACCAACGGCAAGACCACGACGACCCGACTGATCGCGGAGGCCCTCCGGGCGGCCGGGCCGGTCGTCTCCAACGCCCTGGGCGCCAACATGCCGGCCGGTATCACCTCCGCGCTGGCGGGCAACTCCGACGCCCGTTTCGGCGTCATCGAGGTGGACGAGAAGTACCTCGCCGGGGTGGCCCGCGACACGGATCCGAAGTGCATCGCCCTGCTGAACCTCTCCCGCGACCAGCTCGACCGCGCCGCCGAGACCCGGATGCTCGCGGAGAACTGGCGGGAGGGACTGGCCGGCTCGAAGGCCGTGGTCGTGGCCAACTGCGACGATCCGCTGGTGGTGTGGGCCGCGTCCTCCTCGCCGCACGTCGTCTGGGTGGCCGCGGGCCAGATGTGGAAGGACGACGCCTGGTCCTGCCCGTCGTGTGGCGGCGTGATGCAGCGCCCCGGCGAAGACTGGTTCTGCGGCGAGTGCGGGTTCCGTCGACCGCGGCCGACCTGGGCGCTCTCCGGCGACCACGTGCTCGACCCCCAGGGGTCCGCGTGGCCGATCCGGCTGCGACTGCCGGGGCGGGCCAACAAGGCCAACGCCGCCTCCTCCGCGGCGGTGGCCGCCGTGTTCGGAGTACCGCCCCAGGTCGCCTTGGAACGCATGCACGAGGTGGAGGCGGTGGCGGGGCGCTACGACGTGGTGCGCTTCCAGGACCGGGACCTGCGCCTTCTGCTGGCGAAGAACCCGGCCGGCTGGTTGGAGACGTTCTCTCTCATCGACCCGCCCCCGACGCCGGTCATCCTGTCGGTCAACGCGCGGGGCGCCGACGGGACCGACACCTCCTGGCTCTGGGACGTGGACTACGGTCGGCTCTCGGGCCACCCCATCTG
Source organism: Streptomyces sp. HSG2 (assembly GCF_016598575.1). Classification (NCBI taxonomy): domain Bacteria; kingdom Bacillati; phylum Actinomycetota; class Actinomycetes; order Kitasatosporales; family Streptomycetaceae; genus Streptomyces; species Streptomyces sp. HSG2. The sequence goes on along the minus strand of NZ_CP066801.1, from coordinate 4,803,252 downwards.
CGTCGTCGGCGACCGCAGGCTGGACCTGGCCGTGCGACTGGAGGTCGCCGACCAGCGGTTCCAGGTGTGCGAGAACCTCGACGAGGCGGTGCGGCTGTGCCCGCCGGGCCGGATCGAGGTCATCGCCAACTACACCGCCTTCCAGGATCTGCGCCGCCGGGTCGGCAACTGACCACCGCACCTCAGGGAGTCTCGTGAGCGACAACCAACTCCGGGTCGTCTGGATCTACCCGGACCTGCTCAGCACCTACGGCGACCAGGGCAACGTCCTCGTCATCGAACGCCGGGCCCGGCAGCGCGGCCTGGACGTCGCCCGGGTGGACGTACGCAGCGACCAGCAGATCCCCACCTCCGGCGACATCTATCTGATCGGCGGGGGCGAGGACCGCCCCCAACGCCTGGCCGCGGAGCGACTCCGCCGCGACGGCGGGCTGGAGCGGGCGGCGGGCAACGGCGCCATCCTCTTCTCCGTCTGCGCCGGCTACCAGATCCTGGGCCACGAGTTCGTCAACGACCTCGGCAGACGTGAGCAGGGTCTCGGGCTGCTCGATGTGGTCTCGATGCGCGGCGAGGGCGAGCGATGCGTCGGCGACGTCCTGGGCGACATCGACCCGCGCCTGGGCCTGCCACCGCTGACCGGATTCGAGAACCACCAAGGCGTCACCCGCCTGGGCCCCACCGCCCGCCCCCTGGCCCGGGTCCGCTTCGGCAACGGCAACGGCACGGGCGACAGCACCGAGGGCGCCTACAACGACACGGTCTTCGGGACCTACATGCACGGACCGGTGCTGGCCCGAAACCCTCAGATCGCCGACCTGCTGCTGAAGCTGGCCCTCGACGTCAACGCGTTGCCGCCGACGGACGACCGGTGGTACGAGGCGCTGCGCGAGGAACGCATCGCGGCCGCCGAGCAGCCCGCCTAGGTCACGGTCGACCGGCGGGCAACGGCCTCGTCCGCCGGGGACACCGGGACGTTCCGTCGAGGTGCGGCAGGCGCATTCGACAGCCCGTCCGCACAGGTGAGCGGGTGGGTCCAGCTGTCGGACACACCGTTCGGGGCGACCCGCCGATGCCGCTAGGGTGGCGGGGATCGAGCCGGACAGCGCGGTCCGGTCCCCAAGCCCATGTGGAGAAGGTATAGCGGGCTATGCGCATTGGTGTCCTCACCTCCGGCGGCGACTGTCCCGGCCTGAACGCCGTGATCCGGTCCGTCGTACACCGCTCCGTCGCCGACCACGGCGACGAGGTCGTCGGCTTCCGGGACGGCTGGAAGGGCCTCCTGGAAGGCGACTACCTCAAGCTCGACCTGGACGCCGTGGGCGGCATCCTGGCGCTCGGCGGCACGATCCTCGGTTCCTCCCGGGTCCGTCCCGAGCACCTCCGGGACGGCGTGGAACGGGCCAGGGGGCACGTACGGGATCTCGGGCTCGACGCCGTCGTCCCGATCGGCGGCGAGGGCACCTTGAAGGCGGCCAGGCTGCTGTCCGACCACGGCCTGCCGATAGTCGGCGTGCCCAAGACCATCGACAACGACATCTCCGCGACGGACGTCACCTTCGGCTTCGACACGGCCGTCACGGTGGCGACGGAGGCGCTGGACCGGCTGAAGACCACCGCCGAGTCCCATCAGCGCGTGCTCATCGTGGAGGTGATGGGCCGCCACACCGGTTGGATCGCGCTGCACTCCGGCATGGCGGCAGGGGCGCACGCCGTTGTCGTTCCCGAGCGCCCCTTCGACATCGACGCGCTCACCGCCAAGGTCGGTGAGCGCTTCGCCGCCGGCAAGCGGTTCGCGATCGTCGTGGTCGCCGAGGGCGCCAAGCCCGAGCCGGGCACGATGGCCTTCGACGAAGGCGGCGAGGACGTCTACGGCCACCGACGCTTCGCGGGGGTGGCCCGCCAGCTCTCGCTGGAGCTGGAGCGACGCCTGGGCAAGGAGGCGCGCCCGGTGATCCTCGGACACGTCCAGCGCGGCGGCACCCCGACGGCGTACGACCGGGTGCTCGCCACGCGGTTCGGCTGGCACGCGGTGGAGGCCGCCCACCGCGGCGAGTTCGGCCGGATGACCGCGCTGCGCGGCACGGAGATCGTCACGGTGCCACTGGCCGACGCGGTGGAGTCCCTCAAGACCGTCCCCGAGGGCCGGTACGCCGAGGCGGAGTGCGTGCTCTAGCCCCGACCGGCGGCAGAACCGCCCCCGGTCGCGGGCGCGACCGGGGGCGGTTCTACTCTGGTGCGGACAAATGCCGTCGTCGGACGGCGTGTCGCGGAACGCGCGAACCCTACGGATCAGGAGCCGGCGGATGGATCACAGCGGGCACGGCATGATGATGGACCTGCCGCCGTTCACGCTGGCCCGAGGACTCCAGTGGTCTCCGGATCCGGTGTTCCTGGTGTCCTGCCTGCTGGCACTGACGCTGTACGCCTGGGGCGTCGCCCGTCTGGTGCGGCGCGGCGACCGATGGCCGGTGGGACGGACCGTGGGCTTCGCGCTGGGCGTGGCGAGCATCGTGCTGACCATGTGCACGGCGCTGAACGACTACGGCATGGCCATGTTCAGCGTGCACATGGTGCAGCACATGATCATCAGCATGGTGTCGCCGATCCTGATCCTGTTGGGCGCGCCGATCACTCTGGCCCTGCGTGCCCTTCCACCGGCCGGCCGGGGCCGCACCGGCCCGCGCGAACTGCTGCTGAGGCTGCTGCACAGCCGATACATCCGGATCGTCACCCATCCGGCCTTCACCATCCCGATGTTCATCGCCAGCCTCTACGGGCTGTACTTCACGCCGCTCTTCGACGCCCTGATGGGGTCGCGCGCCGGGCACGTCGGGATGATGGTGCACTTCCTCGCCGTCGGCCTCGTCTTCTTCTGGCCGATCATGGGCGTCGACCCCGGGCCGCACCGTCCCGGACATCTGATGCGGATGTTGGAACTGTTCGCGGGCATGCCCTTCCACGCCTTCTTCGGGATCGCGCTGATGATGGCCACGGCCCCGATGGTGGAGACCTACGCGAACCCCGCCGCCTCGCTGGGCATCGACGCGCTCGCCGACCAGAACGCGGCGGGCGGGATCGCCTGGGCCTTCAGCGAGATCCCCTCCGTCCTCGTCCTCATCGCACTGTTGTTCCAGTGGTACGCCTCCGATCAGCGTCAGGCCCGTCGCACGGACCGCGCCGCCGACCGCGACGGCGAGCGGGAGCTGGAGGCCTACAACGCCTACCTGGCGTCGCTGCACGCCCGAAGCGGCTGACGTCCGCAGCGTTCGGCATCCGTCCCGGGCTGGGGCAGGATGGGGGGAACGGCCTACGAGGAGGGTGTCACGATGCCCCGTTCCCTGGACGGTTCCACGAAGGCGATGGGCGTTCTGACGCTCGGCGGACTGGTCGCGGTGACCGCCTACTCGGTGGCGCTCGGCGGCAACGGCTGGCTCTGGTTCGCCTGGGTGGTACTGGGTCTGCTCACCCTGGCGACGATCTCCGCCCGGTCCTGAGGCGGGCCCCGCCCGGACGACCCCACCGCACCGACCCGAGCCCCGTCGCGCGCGAGGGCGGCCCCGCGCGCCCTCCGGCGGACCGGCCGCCCCTCCCCTCCCGGTCCGAGGGCCGGGCCGAGCCCACCCAGGACGGTATCGATGACTCACCGGCCCACCGAGTTCGACCCCCTCGACCGGAAGATCGTCCGCGCCCTCATGGCGAACGCCCGGACCTCCTTCGCCGAGATCGGCGCGGACGTCGGACTGTCGGCCACCGCCGTCAAGCGTCGCGTGGACCGCCTGCGGGAGACCGGTGTGATCACAGGTTTCACCGCCACCGTGCGGCCCTCGTCGATGGGGTGGCGGACCGAGGCGTACGTGGAGGTGTACTGCGAGGGCGCCGCCCCGCCGCGGCGCCTGGCGGAGGTGGTGCGCAACCATCCCGAGATCACCGCCGCCATGACGGTCACCGGCGGCGCTGACGCCCTGTTGCACGTGCGGGCGCGGGACGTGGAGCACTTCGAGGAGGTGCTGGAGCGGATTCGCACCGAGCCGTTCATCCGCAAGACGATCAGCGTGATGGTCCTGTCTCATCTGATCCCCGACAGCCCGGACGCGGGCGCGAACCGACTGGGTGCCGACGGCGACGCGACACCCGAAGGCCCCCCTCCGGACCACGCATCGGACGTGCGCTGAGCCAGGTCCAGGCGCAACGATCCTGCGTCAACACGCAGCTCTCGTTCCTTGTCGCCCGTTGGTACCGCTTTCTACCGTGGTGTCAGTGCCCCATCACCCCCCGTGAGCGAAGCGGAGGCAGTCCGTGAGCCACTCCCGTCCAGCGCGCCCGCGTCGCTTTCTGCTCTGCGACCCCGATCACTTCGCCGTCCGGTACGCCATCAACCCGTGGATGCGGCCGGACGCCGCGGTCGACACCGTCCGTGCCATGGCACAGTGGCGCGCCCTGACCGCGGCGTACCGCGCGCACGGCCACACCGTCGAGACCATCCGGCCGGTGCCGGGCCTGCCCGACATGGTGTTCGCCGCCAACGCGGCCGTCGTCGTGGACGGGCGCGTCCTCGGCTCCCGCTTCCTGGCGCCGGAACGCCGACCGGAGTCCGTGCCGTACACGGCGTGGTTCAAGGAGCGCGGCTACGACGTACACCAACCCGAGTCGGTCTGCGAGGGCGAGGGCGACCTCGTGCCGGCGGGACGGTGGCTCCTGGGGGGCTCCGGCTTCCGCACCACCCGCGAGGCCCATCGGGAGGCCCAGGAATACCTCGGCGCGCCGGTGATCGGTCTGACCCTGGTGGACCCCTACTTCTACCACCTGGACACGGCGTTGTTCGTCCTCGACGACCCCGAGGCCGGGACGGAGGCGAACATCGCGTACTACCCGGAGGCGTTCTCCCCCGGCAGCCGCGAGGTGCTGGCGCGGCTCTATCCCGACGCGGTGACGGCCACCCGCCATGACGCCCTGGCTTTCGGGCTCAACTCCGTGTCGGACGGCCGACACGTCTTCATCTCGTCCGCGGCGACCGCCCTGGCGGGCCGACTCGCCGAGCGGGGATACGTCCCCGTCCCCGTCGACCTGTCCGAGTTCCACAAGGCAGGGGGCGGCATCAAGTGCTGCACCCAGGAGATCCGGGAGGACCGACGATGACCGCGCCCGCCCGCACCCGTTCGTCGGCCGACCTGATCCGGGCCGAGGAGCACGTCCTGGCCCACAACTACCATCCCCTGCCCGTGGTCGTCGCCCGTGCGGAGGGCGCCTGGGTGGAGGACGTCGAGGGCCGCCGCTACCTGGACCTGTTGGCCGGCTACTCGGCCCTCAACTTCGGGCACCGGCACCCTACGCTGGTCCGGGAGGCGCACCGCCAGCTGGACCGGGTGACGCTGACCTCCCGCGCCTTCCACAACGACCGCCTCGCCTCCTTCGCCGAGCGGCTGGCGGCGCTCACCGGAACCGACATGGTGTTGCCCATGAACACCGGAGCGGAGGCCGTGGAGACGGGCATCAAGGTGGCCCGCAAGTGGGCCTACGAGGTCAAGGGCGTACGCGGGGGCCGGGCGACCATCGTGGTCGCGGCCGGCAATTTCCACGGCCGGACCACGACCGTGGTCGGGTTCTCCACCGACGAGACGGCGCGTGCCGGGTTCGGCCCCTTCACCCCCGGTTTCCGCGTCGTGCCGTACAACGACACCGCCGCGCTGGAAGCGGCCGTCGACGAGTCGACGGCCGCCGTGCTCGTCGAGCCGGTGCAGGGCGAGGCAGGGGTGATCGTCCCGGACGACGGCTACCTGACCCGGGTGCGGGAGGTGACCCGCGAAGCGGGGTGCCTGTTCGTGGCGGACGAGATCCAGTCCGGACTCGGCCGCACCGGACGCACGCTCGCGGTCGAGCACGAGTCGGTCGTCCCGGATCTGATCCTGCTCGGGAAGGCGCTGGGCGGAGGCATCGTACCTGTGTCGGCGGTCGTCGGCAGCCGCGAGGTGCTCGGGGTGCTCAACCCGGGCGAGCACGGGTCGACGTTCGGCGGCAACCCCCTGTCCGCCGCCGTGGGCGAGGCGGTGGTGGGCTTGCTGGAGACGGGCGACTTCCAGCGCCGGGCGGCGGAGCTGGGCGAGCGGCTGCGCGTCGGACTCGCTCGGTTGACCGGGCGGGGCGTCGTCGGCTTCCGGACGCGGGGGCTGTGGGCGGGCGTGGACGTGGACCCCGCGCTGGGCACCGGGCGAGAGGTCGGAGAACGGCTGGCGCGGGAGGGCGTGTTGGTCAAGGACACGCATGGGTCCACCATCAGGATCGCGCCGCCGCTCACCATCGCCGCCGGGGAACTGGACGAGGGGCTGGCGGCGCTGGAGCGGGTGTTGACCGACTGACGCGCGAGGGGCCACGCGTTCGCGCGCCGGCCGACCCATCCGCGGGCCCTTCGGGGCCGGGTCGTCGGGCGGGGCGTCCCGTCGGGGGGCCGTGCGGGGGGGGAATCCCGCTCGGCGTGCTCCGGCGGCCTCTCGTGCGGGGCGTACGCCGGGCCGGGCCACCGGCTCGGGGGCGCGGGGACGGGGAATCGTCACACCGGTGAGGGCGCTGCGCCCACAGAAGGCCCCGAGCGGGACGGCCGGGGCCGTCCCACCGGGTTCCCCGCCGACGCCCCCGACGACGCGGGGAGGCGCCGAACGGGCCGAATGGCCTACCCCCGAACGGACCACCCCCCAGCCCCGCCACCGACCGGTCCGAGTTGCGCGGAACGTCCGCCGGGGGACGGGCGCGTGGCCGGTCGTCGCTGGTCCGAGGGTGGGCCGGGGTGCCGGCGTGGCGCGGTGCGCCGATTTGTCCACCCGATCGGACCGAGGGTGGCCGACAACACAGCTCCCCCGTCCCGCCGGGACTTTCGCTTCGCGGTGCAGCAAGATCCGTGACTGACGACAAGCCCTCGCCGCCGCGGCGGGGCGATTCGGGCGGACGCCGAGTCCTGCCGCCGTCCGGATGACCGGTCGACAGGAGTGGATCGGCAGGAGTGGAGGACCCGAGCACGACGGGTCGCCGGGACGGCCGTCACGGACGGGAGCCCGAGCGGTCCTTGGGGTGAAGCCGCACGTGTGCGGCCGGGCAACTTCGCCGGCCCGAATCCGACAGGTCATCCTTCACAGGCGGCTGACGAAGGGTTGCGCATGACCGCGCTCGATCGTGTCCCGACGTTTCTCGCCCGAGCGGGTACCGCCTCCGCTCTCGCTCTCGCCGCCGTGGGTGGCTCCGTGGTGGTCCCCGGCGCGGCCTCGGAGGCCGCGGCCGCGGCGGCGGCCTCCAAGGCGCTCCGGGTGGCGGCTTCCAAGAAGGGCGCCCCCTACCAGTACGGGGCCACCGGGCCTCACCGCTTCGACTGCTCCGGCCTGACTCTGTACTCCTTCAAGGCCGCGGGCAAGCGGCTGCCGCGCACCGCCGCCCAGCAGTACAACCGCACCCGACACGTGTCGGCACGCCAGCGCAAGGCCGGGGACCTGGTGTTCTTCCACTCGGGTCGGGGCGTGTACCACGTCGGCATCTACGCGGGGCGCGGACGGATCTGGCATGCGCCGAAGACGGGGGACGTGGTCCGCCTCCAACGGATCTGGACCAGCAGCGTCCGGTACGGCCGCGTGCGTTGATTCATCCGGGGGTGGTGGCCGGTGCCCCGAGGCCGACCGCCACCCTCCGGCCCGTCGGCTCGGGACCCCCGGCCAGGCCGTCCGGCCCGGTCCAGGGAAGCTCGATGGAGACCGTCTTGCCACCTTCACGGGTGGGCTTGACCCGGACCCTGCCCCCGCGTTCGGCGGCGGCACACCGGACGATCACCATGCCCCGGCCGTTGTCCTGTTGACCGGTCGCGGGCAGTCGCCGGGGGAATCGGGGGTGGCTGTCCGTCACCCCCACGTACAGCCATTCGTCTCGGTCGAGGACGAGTTCCACGGTGAAGCTGGGCGACTGTCCGAGCGTGTGCCGCACCGCGTTGGTCGCGAGTTCGGAGACGACGAGCCTGATGGTCTCGGCGGCGTCGGTGTCCACGCCGAGACCCCATTCGACCAACGTGCCGACGGCGTAGCCGCGAGCCGTGGAGACCGAGGCCGGATCGGTCGGCAGAGTGACGGATGCTGCCAGGTGGTCTGCCATCGCGCGGGGGTCCCTTTCCCACGGGACCGCGGTCCGACACGGGTCGGATGGTGCGAGTACGGTCCCTGACCGGTGCTTCACACGCCAGACTGCCATCACGGCGGCGCCGGGGGCGTCGATCCGCCGGGATGCGCCCGCCCCTGTCCCTCGAAGCGGTGAACTCCGCCCGTATGGACGGCGTCGCCCCCGTTCCCGCGGCAGCGGCCCGACATCCCGGGAGGCTGCCGGCGGGGCCGGGGCGGGAGGGACCCTCACCCCGGGCGGACGCCGGATCCGGGTGCCGTCGTGAGGAGAGTGGTCACCGCCTGTTCGACTCGGGCGTCGTCCAGGTCCGCGCGCGCCGTCAGCCTGATCCGGGAGACTCCGTCGGGCACGGACGGCGGGCGGAAGCAGCCCACGGCAAGACCTGCGGATCGGCAGTCCGACGCCCAGCGCACCGCGTCCTCGGCGGAGGGAGCCCGTACCGAGACGACGGCCGCGTCCGGTCGGGCGCAGGGCAGGCCCGCCGCCGTGAGCCGGGCGTGCAGCCCCGCCGCGACCGTCCGGGCCCGGACCGCCCTCTCGGGTTCGCGGCGCAGCACGCGGAGGGCGGCGAGCGCCGCGCCCGCCGACGCGGGCGCGAGCCCCGTGTCGAAGATGAACGTGCGGGCCGTGTCGACGAGGTGGGACACGACGCGGGTCGGTCCGAGGACGGCGCCGCCCTGCGCGGCGAGCGACTTGGACAGCGTCACCGTGGCCACCACGGAGGGGTCGCCGGCCAGCCCGGCCGCGTGGGGGGCGCCGCGTCCCCCGGCGCCGAGCACGCCGAGGCCGTGCGCGTCGTCGAGCACGAGTCCGGCCCCGTGAGTCCGGGCCACCCGTGCCAGCGCGACCAACGGGGCGGCGTCCCCGTCCACGGAGAAGACGGTGTCCGTCACGGCGACCGCCGGCCCGTCGTGGCCGGACAGTGCCTTGTCCACGGCGTCCGGGTCGGCGTGCGGGACGACCTGGACGCCTCCGGCGGCCAGCCGGCAACCGTCGATGAGCGAGGCGTGGTTGCCGGCGTCCGAGACGATGCGGGAGCCGTGCGGCGCGAGCGCGGTGACGGCCGCGAGGTTGGCGGCGTACCCCGAGGAGAAGACGAGCGCCGCCTCGAAACCGCAGAAGGCGGCCAACTCGCGCTCCAACTCGCCGTGGAGTTCGGTGGTCCCGGTGACCAGGCGGGACCCGGTGGCGCCGCCGCCCCAGGTTCGCGCCGCCCGGACCGCTCCGGCGACGACCTCCGGATGCCGCGCCAGTCCGAGGTAGTCGTTGCCGGCGAGGTCGAGCAACCGGCAGTCCGCGGAACGGGGGCGCAGGCCGCGCGTCAGTCCCGCGCGGCGACGCCGTGCCGCCTGCTCGTCGATCCAGTCGAACGCCACGAACGCCGCTCCCCGCGATAGGTCCTGTCGACCGACACCCGCCCCGGCACCGGTCGGGCGACGTGTACCCGCCACGACGGAATGGACGTCTACCCGCCGCGACCTTAGCGGCGGCAGGCGGGGACGGCATGTGGCGATGCACACACCACCGCGCGTGCCCATGAGGCGGGGGGCTTCTTGGCCCGGGGCACCCCGGTAGGACAGGATCGGCTCCCATGGACCTGTTGAACACGCTGGTGGACAAGGGGCTGCGCCGCGAGACGCCGACCCGCGAGGAGGCCCGGGCCGTTCTCGCCACGTCGGACGACGCCCTGCTCGACGTGGTGGCCGCGGCGGGCCGAGTACGCAGACACTGGTTCGGGCGGAGGGTGAAACTCAACTACCTCGTCAACCTCAAGTCCGGGCTGTGTCCCGAGGACTGTTCCTACTGCTCCCAGCGGCTCGGCTCGAAGGCCGAGATCCTGAAGTACACCTGGCTCAAGCCCGATCAGGCGTCCGAGGCCGCCGCGGCCGGGGTCGGCGGGGGCGCGAAGCGGGTGTGCCTGGTGGCCAGCGGACGCGGTCCGACCGACCGGGACGTGGAGCGGGTGTCGGAGACGATCAGGACGATCAAGGAGAAGAACGAGGACGTCGAGGTCTGCGCCTGCCTGGGTCTCCTCTCGGACGGCCAGGCGGAACGCCTGCGCCGGGCGGGGGCCGACGCCTACAACCACAATCTCAACACCTCCGAGGCCGGCTACGCCGACATCACCAGCACCCACACCTACGCCGATCGGGTGGACACCGTCCACAAGGCGCACTCGGCGGGGTTGTCGCCGTGCTCCGGCCTCATCGCGGGCATGGGCGAGACCGACGAGGACCTCGTCGACGTGGCGTTCTCGCTGCGCGAACTCGATCCGGACTCCGTCCCCGTCAACTTCCTGATCCCGATGGAGGGCACACCGCTGGCCGGCGAGTGGCATCTCACCCCGCAGCGGTGCCTGCGCATCCTGGCGATGGTGCGGTTCGTCTGTCCGGACGTGGAGGTACGCGTCGCCGGCGGACGCGAGGTGCACCTGCGCACGCTGCAACCACTCGCCCTGCACATCGCCAACTCGATCTTCCTCGGGGACTACCTCACCAGCGAGGGCCAGGCGGGCCGCGCCGATCTGGAGATGATCGCCGACGCCGGGTTCGAGGTCGAGGGGGCCGACACCACGACCCTGCCGGGCCACCGGTCCAGGGGCACGGAGGGCTCCGGTGTCGCCCGCGCCGAGGCGCGTGCGGGCCGTGCGGACGGATCGCCGGAACCGGAGCCGGGCGGGGAGCCCCGCACCGACCTGATCGCCGTACGGCGACGGGGAGCGGGCACGGACGTCGCGCCCAATGCCTGATCCCCGGCTGAGCCTGGACGAACTCCTGGCCCTGGACCGTCGACACGTCTGGCACCCCTACGGCCCGATGCCCGGGACCGACGATCCTCTGGTGGTGGAGTCGGCGCACGGCGTGCGGCTGCGACTCGCCGACGGAACCGGCGAGTTGATCGACGGGATGTCGTCGTGGTGGTCGGCGATCCACGGCTACGACCATCCGGTCCTCAACGAGGCGGCGCGCGGTCAGCTGGATCGCGTGAGCCACGTGATGTTCGGTGGCCTCACCCACGAACCCGCCGTTCGACTGGCCAAGCTGCTGGTCGACGCCACGCCCGACGGTCTGGAGCACGTCTTCCTCGCGGACTCCGGATCGGTGTCGGTCGAGGTGGCGATCAAGATGTGCCTCCAGTACTGGCGCTCGACGGGCCACCCCGGCAAGCGCCGCCTGTTGACCTGGCGGGGCGGATACCACGGGGACACCTGGCACCCGATGTCGGTGTGCGACCCCGAGGGTGGGATGCACGAGCTGTGGGCCGGCGCCCTGCCGCGGCAGGTCTTCGCCGACGTGCCGCCCGTCACGTACCGCGAGGACTACGCCGAGCGGTTGCGCGCGTTGGTCGCCCGGCACGCCGACGAGTTGGCCGCGGTGATCGTCGAGCCGGTGGTGCAGGGCGCGGGGGGCATGCGGTTCCACTCCCCCGCCTACCTGCGGGTGCTCCGCGAGGCCTGCGACGCCCACGACGTCCTGCTGGTGTTCGACGAGATCGCGACCGGTTTCGGCCGGACCGGCGCGCTCTTCGCCGCCGACCACGCGGCCGTCGCCCCGGACGTGATGTGCCTCGGCAAGGCCCTCACCGGCGGCTACCTGACTCTGGCCGCGACCGTGTGCTCCACCCGTGTGGCCGAGGGCATCTCCCGGGGAGACGTACCCGTGCTCGCGCACGGGCCGACCTTCATGGGCAACCCCCTGGCCTCCGCGGTGGCGTGCGCCTCGATCGAGCTGCTGCTCGGCCAGGACTGGCGGGCGGAGGTCCGGCGCGTCGAGGCCGGGTTGCGCGAGGGGCTCGCCCCGGCGGCGGATCTGCCCGGGGTGACGGACGTGCGGGTTCTCGGAGCCATCGGCGTCGTGCAACTCGACCGACCCGTGGACGTGCGGGCCGCCACGGCGGCGGCCGTGAGCGAGGGCGTGTGGCTGCGTCCCTTCCGCGACCTCGTTTACACCATGCCGCCCTACGTCACCGGCGACGAGGACCTGCGACGAGTCACCCGCGCGGTGCGCGCGGCGGCCGGGGAGGGGTGAGATGTCCGTCCTGATGGTCACCGGCACCGGCACCGGCGTCGGCAAGACGGTGGTGACCGCCGCGCTGGCCGCCACCGCGCGCGCCACCGGCCGGTCCGTGGCGGTCCTGAAGGCCGCCCAGACCGGAGTCCGCGACGACGAGCCCGGCGATGTCGACGAGGTCGCGCGACTGGCCGGCCCCCTGACGACGACCGAGCTGGCCCGCTACCGGGAACCGCTGGCCCCGGCCACGGCGGCCCGCCGGGAGGGCCGCGCGCCGGTGCGCCCCGGCCGAATCGCGGCCGCCGCCTCCGAACTGGCCGAGGTGCACGACCTCGTGCTGGTCGAGGGGGCGGGCGGGCTGCTGGTGCGCCTGGATGCCGAGGGCGGCACCCTGGCCGATGTCGCGGGACTCCTGCGCGCCCCCGTGCTGGTGGTGACCCAGGCCGGGCTGGGCACCCTGAACGCCACCGAGCTGACCGCCCGTGAACTGCGCTCCAGGGGTCTGGAACTGCCCGGCCTGGTGATCGGCAGTTGGCCGGAACCCGCCGATCTCGCGGCTCGGTGCAATCTGGCCGATCTGCCGGACGTGACCGGAGCCCCCCTGCTCGGAGCCGTTCCCGCCGGGGCGGGGGAGCTGGCGCCCGCCGCCTTCCGGGCCGCGGCGGCCGACTGGCTGGCTCCCCGGCTCGGCGGCAGGTGGGACACGGCGGGGTTCCGGGCGGGCCGGGCTCTCTGAGCACCGGACCCCCGGAACACCGGCCCCCCGAGGGCCCGCGCCGGGGCGCCGTCCCACCGCGCGTCCTCGGACGCGGGCGGGGGCGGTGTCGAGCGTGACCGGCGTGCCCGTTCGGGCCCCTGCCCACGCGATCGAGCGGACGCCGGCCGCCATCCGGCAGAGTGCTGGAGCCGACGACGCGCGGAGAGCCGCGGTCTGGCCGATCATGGCCAGTTGACACCCTCCCCACCCCAGAGGGCCGAAAGAGGTCGACTTGACCGAGACGCTCCTACTGCTGGTGGCGATCGCCCTGGCGCTGGCCTGCGGCGCCTTCGTGGCCGCCGAGTTCTCCCTGACCACGGTCGAGCGAGGGGAACTGGAGCGCGCGGCGGCCCGGGGCGAGCGCGGCGCCGCGGGCGCCCTGAAGGCGGTGAGGAACCTCACCTTCGAGCTGTCCGGGGCCCAGCTCGGCATCACCGTGACCAATCTGGTGATCGGCATGCTCGCGGAACCGTCCGTCGCGGCGCTGCTCAGAGGCCCTCTCGGTGACCTGGGGGTCTCTCCGTCCGTCGCCTCCTCGCTGGCCCTGGTACTGGGTGTCGCGCTGTCCACGGTGGTCCTGATGGTGGTCGGCGAGCTGGTGCCGAAGAACTGGGCGATCTCCTCGCCGCTGTCCGTTGCCAGGGTGGTCGGGTCGCCGATGCGGTGGTTCGGCATCCTGTTCCGTCCGTTCATCGGGCATCTGAACGACATGGCCAACAGGATCGTGCGGGGCTTCGGCGTGCGACCGGCCGAGGAGCTGGCGTCGGCGCGTGGCCCGCGCGAGCTGGCGGCGCTGGCGCGCCACTCCGCGCGGGAGGGCGCGCTGGAGGCGGACACGGCCGAGCTGTTCCTGCGGACCCTCCGCCTCGCCGACCTGACAGCGGAGAACGTGATGACACCGCGAGTGCGGGTGATCGCCCTGGCGGACCGCGCCACCTGCGAGGACGTGGCAAACGCGACCCGCGCCACGGGGCTGTCGCGCTTCCCCGTCTACCGGGAGAGCCTGGACGCCGTGGTCGGCACCGCCCACGTCAAGGACGCGCTGGCGGTACCGGCGGGCCGTCGACACCGAGTCCCGGTGTCCGAGGTGCTGCGCGAGCCACTGCTGGTGCCGGAGTCGCTCACCATCGATCGGCTGCTCGATCGGCTCTCCGAACGGCGGACCATGGCCGTCGTGATCGACGAGTACGGCGGGACGGCGGGCGTGGCGACGTTGGAGGACATCGTCGAGGAGGTCGTGGGCGAGGTCCGCGACGAGCACGACCCCCAGGAGACTCCCGACCTCGACCCGGCGGGGACCGGCCGGGACGGTCGAGCCCTGTTCCGGGCCGACGGCGCGGCCCGCTTGGACCAGTTGGCCGAGGTCGGACTGCGGGTGCCGGTGGGGCCCTACGAGACGCTCGCCGGCCTGGTCGCCTCCGCCCTGGGGCGGATCCCCCGGACCGGCGACGTCGTGGAGGTGGCTGGCTGGCGGCTGGAGGTGGTCGACGCCGCGGGACACCGCGCGTCCCGCCTGCTGCTGCACGCGCCCCCGCACGACGAGCGGCGCGACCACGACGACCCGGGCGGGCGCCGATGATCGCCGCGCAACTGCTCGTCGGTCTGGCGATGCTGGTGCTGAACGCGTTCTTCGTGGGCGCCGAGTTCGCCTTGATCTCGGTGCGGCGCAGTCAGGTCGAGCCCTACGCCGAGGAGGGCGACCGGCGGGCCAAGAGCGTGCTGTGGGCGCTGAGGCACGTCTCCGCCCTGATGGCGACGGCTCAACTCGGCATCACCCTGACCACCCTCGTCCTGGGCATCGTGGCGGAACCGGCCATCGCGCACCTGCTGGAACCGGCCTTCGAGGCGGCCGGCGTGCCGTCCCGGCTCGGACACGCCGTGTCCTTCGTGCTGGCGCTGGCCCTCGCCACCTACCTGCACATGCTGCTGGGCGAGATGGTCCCGAAGAACTTCGCGGTGGCGGAGCCGCTGCGCAGCGCGCTGCTGCTGGGCCCCCCGTTGGTCGCACTGTCCCGTGCCCTCCGTCCGGTGATCTTCACGGTCAACGCGTTCGCCAACGGGGTGCTGCGGCTGCTGCGGGTGGAGACGCAGGACGAGGTCGCGGCGACGTTCTCGGACCGGGAGCTGGCCGACATCGTGACGGACGCCGGCCAGGCGGGGCTGATCGACCAGCGCGCCCGCGAGAGGCTGCACGACGCGCTGGAACTGGGCCGACGCCCGGTGCGCGACGTGGTGGTGCCGCTCGGGCACGTGGTGTACGCCCGGGTGGGCGTCACGCCGGACGACCTGGAGCGGCTGTCCGCGCGGTCCGGGTTCTCCCGCTTCCCCGTGGTCGACGACGGCCGACGGATCGTCGGCTACCTACACGTCAAGGACGCCTTGGACGCGGTTCCCCGGGACGCGCCGTTCGCCGTCGGGGACATCCGGTCCATCGCGCGGGTACGGGAGACCACCCCGATGGACGACGCGTTGTCGGCGATGCGCGGCGGCCGGACGCACCTGGCGGCCGTCACGGGCTCGGACGGCCGGTTGGCCGGGATGGTGACCATGGAGGACGTGTTGCGGGAACTGCTCGGCCGGCGCGCCTGATCCGGCCTCGCGCTCCCCGCCCGCCGCCCCTCCACGATCGGCCGGACGGCGTGGCGGCGCGGGGAAGGGCCGCCGACCGTCGGGTACGCCCGGGGCGCTAGCATGTCCGCGCCATGCGGAAGATCCCCGAGCACTCCAGCCTGGTCGCCGTCGGCGACTCCTTCACCGAGGGCATGTCGGACCGGCTGCCCGACGGCACCTACCGCGGATGGGCCGATCTGCTGGCCGCCCGGATGGCCGCCGGAAGGCCGGGGTTCCGCTACGCCAACCTCGCGGTCAGGGGCAAGCTGATCGGGCAGATCGTGGACGAGCAGGTGGACACCGCCGCCACGATGGGCGCGGACGTCGTCACGCTGGTGGGCGGACTCAACGACGCACTGCGCCCGACGTGCGACATGGGGCGGGTCCGTGCCCTCCTGACCGAGGCCGTGGAACGGCTGGCGCCCGCCTGCGACCGCCTGGTGCTCATGCGAAGTCCGGGCCGTCGGGGCCCCGTCATGGAGCGGTTCCGGCCTCGGATGGAGGCGTTGTTCGCCTGCGTCGACGATCTCGCCGCGCGGCACGGCGCCGTCGTCGTCGACCTGTACGGCGCGCCGTCGCTCGCCGACCCCCGGATGTGGGCCGACGACCGGTTGCATCTGACGGGCGAGGGCCACAGGCGGGTGGCGGAGGCCGTGTGGGAGGCCCTGGGATACGAGCCGCGGGACCAGGACTGGCGCGAGCCGGCCCCGGCTGGCCCGCCTCCGGGGTGGGTGTCCCGACGGGCGGCCGACGCGCGGTTCGCCCGGGACCATCTGCTGCCGTGGATCGGGCGCCGGGTGTCCGGCCGTTCCTCGGGGGACGGGCTACCGCCCAAGCGACCGGAGCTGTCGACGTTCGAGGGCTGAGCGCGCGTTCCGGTGCGGGGGCCGTCATGCGGTGGGCACGGAGGCCGGGTCCGGCCGGCCCGGTAGGATCCGGTGTCGTGACTTCCGCTCCCGCCAAGCCCCGCATCCCGAACGTCCTCGCCGGCCGGTACGCGTCCGCCGAACTCGCCGCCCTCTGGTCCCCCGAGGAGAAGGTGAGGCTGGAGCGGCGACTCTGGCTGGCCGTCCTGCGCGCCCAGAAGGACCTGGGGGTGGAGGTCCCCGACGCGGCCGTCGCGGCCTACGAGGGTGTGCTGGACCAGGTCGACCTGGCCTCGATCGCCGAGCGGGAGAAGGTCACCCGCCACGACGTGAAGGCGCGCATCGAGGAGTTCAACGACCTCGCCGGGTACGAGCACGTCCACAAGGGCATGACCTCGCGGGACCTGACGGAGAACGTGGAACAGCTGCAGATCCGTCTCTCCCTGGAGGCGGTGCGCGACCGCACGGTGGCCGTGCTGGCCCGGCTGGGTCGGTTGTCCGGCGAGTACGCGGAGATGGCGATGGCGGGCCGCTCCCACAACGTGGCGGCCCAGGCCACGACCCTGGGCAAGCGGTTCGCGACCGCGGCGGACGAGTTGCTGGTCGCCTACGGCCGCCTGGAGGAGTTGATCGGGCGCTATCCCCTGCGAGGGATCAAGGGGCCGGTCGGCACCGCCCAGGACATGCTGGACCTGCTGGGGGGCGACGGGGACCGGCTCGCCGAGTTGGAGGGTCGGATCGCCTCCCACCTGGGCTTCTCCCGAACGTTCGGCTCGGTCGGGCAGGTGTACCCGAGGTCGTTGGACTACGAGGTGGTGACCGCGCTGGTGCAGGTGGCGGCGGCGCCCTCTTCGCTGGCGAAGACGATCCGGTTGATGGCCGGGCACGATCTCGTCACCGAGGGCTTCAAGCCCGGACAGGTCGGCTCGTCGGCGATGCCGCACAAGATGAACACCCGGTCCTGCGAGCGGGTGAACGGGCTGATGGTGATCCTGCGCGGCTACGCGTCGATGACCGGGGAGTTGGCGGGCGACCAGTGGAACGAGGGGGACGTGTCCTGCTCGGTGGTACGCCGCGTCGCCCTTCCGGACGCGTTCTTCGCCTTGGACGGGCTCTTGGAGACCTTCCTGACCGTGTTGGACGAGTTCGGGGCCTTCCCCGCCGTCGTCGCCCGCGAGTTGGACCGGTACCTGCCCTTCCTGGCCACGACCAAGGTGCTGATGGCGGCGGTGCGCGCCGGAGTCGGACGGGAGGCCGCGCACGAGGCGATCAAGGAGAACGCCGTGGCCGCCGCTCTGTCGATGCGGGAGCGGGGCACCGAGCGCAACGAGTTGCTGGACCGACTCGCCGACGACGAGCGGATTCCCCTGGACCGCGAGCGGTTGGCCGCGCTGATGGCGGACGCTCTGTCCTTCACCGGCGCCGCGGCGGACCAGGTGGGCGCCGTGGCCGCGCGCGTCGGGGAGATCGTCGAGCGGCGTCCCGAGGCCGCGGGATACACCCCGGGGGCGATTCTCTGACGAGCACCGGGCGGCGGGGGCGACCTCGCGGCCCGCGTGTCGGCTCGCCGCGTACGGGTTCCGTCCCGGTCGCCACGGTCCCCGGGCCCGGTTTCGGGGACCGTCGCGCGGACGCCGGCGGCCGGGCCCGGCCGCCGGTCACGGCGGCGCGGTCGTGGTGACCACGGCGAGGAGTTGGACCTCGTCGGCCTCGTCCAGGTCGGCCACGGCGACGGCGACCCAGCGGTCCGTCCCGGCCGCCTCCCACAGGCCGGCCACCCGCGCGCGGGCACTCAACTCCGCCCAGGGTTCGGGGATCTCCTCCCCTTCCGTGCGCAACAGCACCGTCTGCAGGTTCCAGGGCGGCGCCTCGCCCCAGCGGGCGTCCAATCGGTCTCGAACCGCTTCGCGGGCGTCCTCGCACCGCCGAACCGCCGCCGGCCGGAGGGCCGCGTCACCGGCACGCAGGCCGTGGCTGCTCTCCAACACGGCCACGTGGCGACCGGGGCCGCCGGTGCCGAACGGGGTCGGGCCCGGCCCCGCCGGAAAGGGACGGGAGCACAGCGCGTCGATGAGAGCCAGGTGTCGGGCGATGTCCACGAAGTCAGTAAAGCGTGTGGCACCGACAGTTGGCGGCGTGTCAGCCCCGGCCACCCGCGCGCACCGGCTTCCCCCGTTCGTGGCGGTGTCGGACGGTCCGGGGCTCCGTCGAGCACCGTCGACGCGAGAAAGCTCAACAAATGCACCCAGATGGACTTTTTACCCGTCGGTCATCGACCGTTCGTGATCACGCAACAGGGTTCGTCCACCGTCGACTCATGAGTCGAGACGCATCCGAAGTGGCCCGCCGCTACCAGCGCGTCGTCCTCTCCCTCGCGACGGCGCCCAGATCGTGGTGGTCGCGCCGAAGCGCCTCCCCTCCCCTCGCGGGGACCGCGGGCGTCGCGACCTCGTCCCCCTCGCTTCACCGGCCGGATCCGGCCGGTGAAGCGCCGGAGGTGGGGCCGGATCCGACGCGCCTGTGGCGACTGCGCGCCACCGTCAGGGACGAGCCCGGTTCCCTGGCCACGCTGTGCGCGGCGTTGGCGGCGCTGCGGGTGGACGTGCTGAGCCTCCAGACGCATCCACTGGAAGTCGGCACGGTGGACGAGTTCGTGCTGCGCGCTCCCGGGGGGTTGTGCACAACGGCCCTGGTCCACGCGGTGACGGCGGCGGGGGGTCGCGATGTCGCAACGGAACCGGCCGAGGCACGCGAACTGGTGGACACTCCCACACAGGTCCTGGCACTCGCGACGCGCACCGCGCTGGACCCCGCGGAACTCCCCTCCGCGCTCCGCGGGTTGCTGGGTCGATGCGTGGTCCGGTCGACCGGGAGACTCGGGGCCGCGGCCTCCCGGGGAATCCAGGAGGTGCCGCCGGAGGGGGTGTTGGAGGAGACGCGGATGCTGCTGCCCTCGCCCGAGGGAGAGGTGATCAGCGTCGAGCGGTCCGATCCGCCCTTCACCCCGACCGAGTTCGCCCGGGCGCGCGCGTTGGTCGGCCTGGACGCACGACTGGGGCCGCGGACGCCACCGGGTCGGGAGGAGGACCTCCCGCTGTGCGAAGGCGGGGACGTGACCGTGCGACGCGCGGGCATCGGCGACCTGAGGGCGGCCGGGGACATGCACCGACGCTGCTCGCGCGCCTCCCTCAGGCTCCGCTACCACGGCCCCGTCCACGACGCGGATCGCTATCTGCGTCACCTGCTCGGTCCGCACTTCGGCCGGACCCTCGCGGTCCTGACGGACTCCGGCCGGATCGTCGGATTGGGCCACATGATGTGGGACGGCGACGACACGGAGATCGCGCTGCTCGTCGAGGACGCCTGGCAGCGGCGCGGCGTCGGACGCGCGCTGCTGGCACGGTTGGTCTCGATGGCGGCGGACGCGGGGTGTGGGAGCGTGTACGCCGTGACGCAGCCTTCCAACACCGGGATGATCGCGAGCATGCGCGGGCTTGGCCTGCCGCTCGACTACCGCTTCGACGACGGGACCCTCGTCGTCACCGCCCGTCTGGAGGCCGCCGCTCCGGCCGGTTCACCGCACCGGCCGGAGGGTCCCGTGGTCAGAGGCTGACTGCCCCGCGACACCCGTCATTCGACGGCCGACAGCGCCTCCCGGAGCCGGATCGCCGCCTGGGGCTCCCCCAACGCCCGGTCCAGGTCGGCCCAGAGGTCCTCGACGTCCTCCAGCCCGACGGACAGCCGCAGCAGCCGTTCGCCGACGCCGGCGCCGCGGCGGTCGTCCGCGTCCACGATGCGGTGGCTGATCGAGGCCGGGTGCTGGATGAGGGTGTCGACGCTGCCGAGGCTGACCGCGGGCGTGACGAGCCGGACTCCGGCCGTCACCCGGTGCGGGTCCCCGTAGGTCTCGAAGGCGACCATGGCGCCTCCGATGCGGGGGTAGTGGACCCGTTCGACGCGGGGGTCGGCGGCGAGCCGCGCGGCGAGCTCGGCGGCGTTGGCCGAGGCGGCGCGCACCCGGACCGGCAGGGTCGACAGACCGCGCAGGAGCAGATAGCCGGCGAGCGGGTGCAGGACGCCACCGGTGGCGAACCGGATCTGTCGAAGCCGGCCGGCGAACTCCTCGTCGCAGGCCACGACACCGGCGAGGACGTCACCATGGCCGCCCAGGTACTTGGTGGCACTGTGCAGGATCATTCGGGCGCCGTGCTCGGCCGGCCGCTGGAGGACCGGGGTGGCGAAGGTGTTGTCCACCAGCAGCGGCACGGATCCACAGGAATCGGCGACGCCCTCCAGGTCGATCTCCGCCAGCGTCGGGTTGGCGGGCGACTCGACGAGGACGAGGCCGGTGTCGGGGCGGAGCGAGGCGGCGATGCCCGCGGGGTCGGTCCAGGTCACCTCGGAACCCAGCAGTCCGGCCGTGAGGAGGTGATCACTGCAACCGTACAGCGGCCGGACGGCGACGACGTGTCGCAGCCCCATGGAGGCGCGTGCGAGCAGCACGGCGCTCAGCGCGGCCATGCCGCTGGCGAAGGCCACCGCGGACTCGGTGCCCTCCAGCTTGGCGAGGGCCGTCTCGAAGCGGGCGACGGTGGGGTTGCCCAGCCTTCCGTAGACGGGCGGGCCCTCCGGCTCGGCACCGGTGGTCGCGAAGGAGTCGATGCGCTCGGCCTCGCCGCGACTGTCGTGGGAGGGGTAGGTCGTGGAGAGGTCGATCGGCGGGGCGTGCAGACCCTGGGCGGCCAGGTCGTCTCGTCCGGCGTGCACCGCCTCGGTGGCCAGGGCCCGGGTGCGGCCCCCCGCCGGCGCGGTGGAATCGAGGTGGGGAGGGTGAGCGCGCGCAGTGTCCATGCGCGTAGGGTGAACAGAATTCGATCAGTCATGCTTACTTTCCGTGTTACGTTCGACGAATGAGCGATTCCGTCGAACTGGACACGGTCGATCTCGATCTGTTGCGGAGGTTGCAGAACGACGCGCGGACCACGTACCGCGATCTGGCCGCCCAGCTCGGCGTCGCCCCCTCCACCTGCCTCGACCGGGTCAACCGGTTGCGCCGGGCAGGGGTCGTCCTGGGCCATCGGCTGGAGGTGGACCCGGCCCGGATCGGCCGAGGTTTGCAGGCTCTGCTGTCGGTCCAGGTCCGTCCGCACCGCCGGGAATTGGTGGGTCCGTTCGTCGACCGGATTCGCGCACTGCCGGAGTCCCGGACGGTCTTCCACCTGACAGGCCCTGACGACTACCTGGTCCACGTCGCGGTGGCCGACGCGGCGGATCTGCAGCGTCTCGTCCTGGACGAGTTCACGGCGCGCCGCGAGGTGGCCCGGGTCGAGACCCGGTTGATCTTCCAACAGTGGGAGTGCGGACCGCTGCTGCCCCCGTCCGCCACCCGCTGAACGGAATCGGTCACGCACGGCACCGAGCCCAGGCGGTCGGGCGGACAGCACGCCTCCCCCTGTAGGACCATGGCCGCCGACCCTCCCCCTCCCGGTGGCGCACAAGCCGCCGGCCTCTCGACACCACGGAGAACCATGACGCACGAGAAGCACCCGCTGCCCCGCGACGTGGCCGACGCCCACCTCGACGAACTGGTCGCCCTCGACCCGGTGACCGGCACGTATCTGGGAGTACCCGAGAGCTCGGCGCGGCTCCCGGACTACTCGCCCGAAGGCCGGGAGGCACTCGCGGCGTTGGCCCGCTCCACACTCGCCTCTCTGGGGGCGGCCGAGAGCCGGCCCGGCGGGGATCGCGACGTGGAGCGGCGGTGTGCCCGTCTGCTGCGCGAGCGACTCACCGCGGAGTTGGCCGTGCACGATGCGGGCGAGGCCCTCCGGTCGACGGGCAACATGGAGACGCCCGCGCACGCCGTGCGGGAGGTCTTCGCACTGACCCCCACGGAGACCGACGACGACTGGGCGCGGGTCGCCGAACGGCTGCGGGGCGTTCCCGCCGCGCTGGCCGGGTACCGGCAGTCCCTGGCACTGGGCCTGGAACGCGGCGCGCTCGCCGCACCGCGCCCCACCGCCGCGCTGATCGGGCAGCTCGGGGAATGGACCGACGTAGGCGGTGGGCGAGGCTGGTTCGAGGAGTTCGTCACCCCCGGCCCGGACGACATGCGGGGCGAGTTGGACGCGGCGGCGAAGACCGCGACCGGGGCGCTGGCGGATCTGCGCACGTGGCTGCGCGAGGAGTACGCCCCGACCGTCGAGGGTGAGCCGGACGCGGTGGGCCGGGAGCGCTACGGACGCTGGGCGCGCTACTACAACGGCACCGACCTGGATCTGGACGAGGCGTACGCCTACGGCTGGGCCGAGTACCACCGTCTGATGGGCGAGATGCGAGAGGAGGCGCGCAAGGTCCTCCCCGGAGCGCGGTCCCCCTGGACGGCGCTGGCGCACCTCGACGAGCACGGCCGGCACATCGAGGGCGTCGAGGAAGCTCGGGAATGGCTCCAGAGCCTGATGGAACAGGCCATCGAACGACTCGACGGCACGCATTTCGAGCTCGCGGACCGGGTCCGCCGGGTGGAGTCGCGGATCGCGCCGGCCGGCAGCGCGGCGGCACCGTACTACACACCGCCCTCGGAGGACTTCGGACGCCCGGGACGCACCTGGCTGCCGACGATGGGGCAGCGTCGCTTCCCGGTCTACGACCTCGTCTCGACCTGGTACCACGAGGGCGTGCCCGGGCATCATCTCCAGTTGGCGCAGTGGGTGCACGTGGCGGGTGACCTGTCGCGCTACCAGGCCACCGTCGGATTGGTCAGCGCCAACGCCGAGGGATGGGCGCTGTACGCGGAACGGTTGATGGACGAACTCGGCTTCCTCACCGACCCCGAGGAGCGGCTGGGGTACCTGGACGCGCAGATGATGCGGGCGACCCGGGTCATCGTCGACATCGGCATGCATCTGGAGCTGAGGATCCCATCCGACTCCCCCTTCCATCCCGGTGAGCGATGGACGCCGGCGCTGGCCGAGGAGTTCTTCGGCGCGCACAGCAGCCGGCCGCCCGACTACGTGGAGAGTGAACTGACGCGCTACCTGTCGATCCCGGGTCAGGCGATCGGCTACAAGTTGGGCGAGCGGGCCTGGCTGGCGGGCCGGGAGAAGGCGAGCGCCCGGCACGGCGCCGCCTTCGACCTCAAGGCCTGGCACATGGCCGCCCTGTCGCAGGGTTCGCTCGGCCTCGACGACCTGGTCGACGAACTGGCGGCTCTTTGACGGCTTGAGGTTCGCTCCACCCCGCCGGGCGAAGGACGGAGCAACGGCCGGGAGAGGTCCGGGGCGGGCCTTGGCTCAACGACCCGGGCCGCGGCGGCGAAGCTCCGAGCCGGAGCGTCCCTTGACGACCTCCAGTCGCGCGTGGACGCGCCGCCGCAGGTCGGGCACGTGGCTGACGATACCGACGCTGCGGTCCCGCTCCCGCAGGGAGTCCAGGACGTCGAGGACCTCGTCGAGGGTCTCCTCGTCGAGGCTGCCGAAGCCCTCGTCGATGAAGAGGGTGTCCAGACGGACGCCACCCGCCTCGTCGGTGACCACATCGGCCAGCCCGAGGGCCAGGGACAGCGAGGCGAAGAACGTCTCGCCTCCGGAGAGGGTCGAGGTGTCCCGCTCCCGCCCCGTCCAGGCGTCGACGACGCGCAGGCCGAGACCGCTGCGGCCACGACCGGTGCGATCGTCGGAGTGGACGAGCGTGTAGCGCCCCGCCGACATCCGCAGCAGGCGCGCACCGGCGGCGGCGGCGACCTGTTCCAGTCGGGCGGCGAGGACGTACGTCTCCAGCCGCATCCTGCGGACGTTGTCCGCCGAGGTACCCGCCACAAGGGAGGCGACTCGCGCCACCCGGTCGTGTTCCCGGCGCAGCGGCGCCAGGGCGCGCACCGCCTCCGAGGCGCGGGCGGACAGGGTGTCCAGCTCGGCCCGGCACCGGTCCGCGGCATCGTGGGCGGAGGCCGCCTCGCGGGCGCGCCGGCGCGCCCGCGCCGCGCCGAGCTCGGCCTCGGCCGGGTCGACGGGTGGGTGGCTCGCGGCCAGTGCCGTGGCCTCGTCCGTGAGCACGAGTCGCACCGCGGCTTCCTCTCGACGCCACTCCTCCGACCGATCGCGCAGGACCCGCCGGTCCGCGTCGTCGAGCAGCGCGCCGACCACGTCGCCCGGGGTGTCGAAACCGGCCCGGTACGCCGCGTCGGCGAGCCCGGCGTCGGCGTCCTTGAGGCGTTCGGCGGCCTCCTCGGCGACACGCGTGCTCTCCGCCGCCTCGGAGAGCCACCCGACCGACGTCTCCAGTCGGCTCGCGCGCGCGGACACGCTCTCCGCTTCGCCCCTTGCGCGCGCCAGCTCCTCCTCCAGTACGGCCCGCTCCTGCTCCAGGCGTTCACGCCGCGCGGAACGCGAGGCGGACCGCAGGGCCACCTCCCGAAGGCCGGCCTCGTGCTGCTCGCGTCGTCGTTCCGAACGGAGGGTCTCCTCGCGCGCCGAGGGCAGGTCGGCGGCCTCGTCGCGAGTTCGCGCGAGCAGCGCACGCAGTTCCTCGGCTTCCGCCGCGAGACGTTCGCGGGGGGCGTCCCCGGCCGTGGCGGACGCCGAGGCGAGTTCCTCCCGGAGGAGCGCGAGCCGCCGCCGGTCCGCGACGTGCCGATCCTCGGCGGCCTGGTGGGCGGAGAGGGCGGCCTCCTCGCCGGCGCGATCGACGTGACCGGTTCCTCTCGGGGCGGGAGCGGGGTGTTCCGCGGCACCGCAGACGGGGCAGGGACACCCGGGAGCGAGAGTGGCGGCCAGCTCGGCGGCGATGCCCTCCAGGCGACGCTCCTTGAGGTCGAGCCAGTGTCGCTTCGCCTCGGACGCCCGCTCGGCGGAGTCGAGGGCCGCCCGAGCCAGCGCCTCGCACTCGACGGCGAGTTCGTCCCGCCGGACGGCGGCGGTGAGCCGGATCAGCGTGTCCTCGGACCGGTCGGCGAGCCGATCGACCCGGTCTGCCGCCTCCCGCGCGGTGTCGACGCGCCGGAGGAGGGACTCGTGGCGCTTGCTCCACCCGGCCAGTCGATCCCGAGTCTCGGTCAGCAGAGCGTGATCGGCGTCCTCGGCACGGTCCAGGTCGGCTCGTTCGACGAGCAATTCGGCCAGCCGATCCTCGGCGCGGCGCGCCGCGTCCAGGGCGCCGAGTTCCTCGGCCGTCCGGCGGGCCGCGGCGGCCAGGGAGGCCGCGTCGGCCTCGGCGTACCGCGCCGGCAGCCGGGTACGCGCGTCGGCCTCGGCGGCGGCGGCGCGCCGGTGCTCGGCCTCGGCCGTCGCCCTCAGCGCGAGGGCGGGCCGCACCGTTCCCGCCTGGTGCGCGCGTTCCAGCCGCCGCTGGTCCTCGTGGTACGCCTCGGCTCGCTCCGCCAGCTTCTCGGCGCGCTCGCGGGCGTGGGCGTACTCCCCCTGGAGACGGTGTCGCTCGCGGACCAGGGCCAGTTCACGCTCGGCGGAGGCCTCGGCTGCCTCGGCGATCCGGAGGCGACTGCGGGCGACGGCCAGTCGCTCACGCAGGGTGGTGCGGGCGATCGCCGCCGCGGCGAGAATCTCCTCGGCGAGTCCGGGATCGCCAGGGGAGAGTTCGGGCAGCCACATCGCCCCGCCGGCCGCCTGCCGCATGCGGTGCGCGTCGGCGATCAGGGCGGTGTCACCCTCCGTCACCCGCCCCTCCGCGGCGCGTCGGAGATCGACCAGATGTCTCTCGACGTCGGCGAAGCGACCGGTGTCGAACAGACGCCCCAACAGCTTCCCGCGCGCCTCGGCGTCCGACCGGAGGAAACGCGCGAAGTCACCCTGCGGCAGGAGCACCACCTGGCAGAACTGGTCGCGACTCATCCCGAGCAGGGAGACGACCTCCTCCCCCACCTCCTGGTGGGAGCGGCTGAGGTCCCGCCACCTCCCCGCCTCGGCGTCGTACTCGCGCAGCCAGGTCTGCGCCTTGTCCACGGTGGTTCCCGAACCCCGCGTCTTGCGGCGTTCCCAAGGCGGTCGGCGGGTGATCTCCAGCCGGCGCCCGGCGACGGTCAGCTCCAGGCGCACCTCGGTGCGCACCCCGGGAGCGGCGTGGTCGCTGCGCAGGTGCGCCGCCTGGTGGCCCTGACGAGCGCCTGGCGGCGATCCGTACAGGGCGTGGCAGACCGCGTCCAGGACGGACGTCTTGCCCGCGCCCGTGGGTCCGTGGAGGAGGAACAGGCCCGCGGCGGAGAGGCTGTCGAAATCGACCGTCTGGTGACCGCCGAAGGGGCCGAACGCCGTGATCTCCAGACGGTGCAGCCTCATCGGGGCCCCTCGCGTCCGTCGTGCGAGGCGGGGAAGCGGGCGGTCACCCGGCCACCTCCCGTCGGACGCGGTCGGCCCGAACGGCGTCGAACGCCTCGCCCAGGACGGCACGTTCTTCCGGGTCGGCTGCCACGCCTCGGACGTGCGCCACGAAGTCCTCCGCGATCTGTCGGTCACCGCGACCGGCCAGTCGGCGGGCGTAGGAGACGGTGGGCTCCTCGTCGGGGCGCTCGGGGGCGAAGACGAGGTTCAGGATGTGCGGGAAGCGCGCCGTGAGCCGGGTCATCGCCTCGTCCGGGCGGAGCGGGTCGGTGAGGGTGGCCTCCACCCAGGAGTCCTCGTGACGGGCCAGTTCGGGGGCGGAGAGCAGCCACTCCAGGTGGCCGCGCAGCCGCGCCGAGGGCCGTGGCACCGGACAGTCGACGCGCTCGGCGCGGACCGCTCCGTCGGCGGCCAGGTCGACCAGCCACACGCTCTTGCGGTGGTCCGCCTCGGAGAAGGAGTACGGCAGCGGCGACCCCGAGTACCGGATCCGGTCGGTGAGGGTCTGGCAGCCGTGCAGATGGCCCAGCGCGACGTAGTCGACCCCTTCGAAGACGCCCAGGGGAACGGCGGCGACGCCTCCGACGGTGATGTCGCGTTCGCTGTCGCTCGGCGCGCCGCCGGTGACGAAGGCGTGGGCCAGGACGACCGAGCGAGTGCCCGCGGGCCGCGTGGCCAGGTCGGCGCGGACCCGGTCCATGGCGGCGGCGAGCACGGCCTCGTGGCCGATTCGGTCGACCCCGAACTCGGCCGCCACCAGCCCCGGCTCCAGGTAGGGCAGCCCGTACAGCGCGACGTCGCCGTGGGTGTCGCCCAGGAGTACCGGAGCGCCGATGTCCGCGGGGGCGGTCCTCAGGTGGATCCCGGCCCGCCCGATCAGCCCGGCACCCACTCCCAGGCGGCGCGCGGAGTCGTGGTTGCCGGAGATCATCACCGTGGGGACGCCCAGGGCGGCCAGCCGGTGGAGGGTGTCGTCGAAGAGCTCGACGGCCGCGAGCGGGGGGACGGCCCGGTCGTACACGTCGCCCGCGACGAGCACGACGTCGACGTCGTGCTCCCGCACCGTCTCGACCAGGTGGTCGACGAACGCGGCCTGGGCGTCGAGCATGTTCACCCGGTGGAAGGACCGGCCCAGATGCCAGTCGGACGTGTGCAGCATTCTCATGGTCCCCCGAGACTAGCCGCCGGTTCCGACCATCGTCCTCCCCTTCGGTTCCCCTCTCGGGGAGAGGCGGCCCCCCGCTCTCGCGCGTGGCTCACGGGGCGTCGGCGAACACCTCGCCGCCCACGGCGAGCGTCGCCGTGCCGGCGGTGGCGTCGGCGAGCCAGGACCCGAACGCCTCCAGCTCGGCGTCGGGCAACCCGAGCTCCAGGGTGACGAACTCCCCGTAGCGCACGTCCCTGACGACCCGGCCGGCGGCCCGCAGGTCGTTTTGGAGCCTGCCCGCCCGCCGGTGGTCCACCACGACGGCGACCAGTCGGAACCGGCGCCGGGTGAGGGTGCCCACCGCGTCGAGGGCCTCACCGACCACGCCACCGTAGGCCCGTATCAGCCCTCCCGCGCCGAGCTTGACTCCACCGAAGTGCCGGGTGACCACCGCCACGACGTAGCGCATGTCCCGCCGCAGCAGCATCTGGAGCATCGGGAGGCCGGCGGTGCCCCCCGGCTCTCCGTCGTCGCCGGAGCGCTGAACGGCCGCGTCCGCGCCCACGACGTAGGCCCAGCAGTTGTGGGAGGCGTCCGCGTGCTCCCTGCCGACCCGCGCCACGAAATCCCGGGCCGCCTGTTCGTCGGCGGCGGGTGCGAGCGCGCAGCGGAAGCGCGACCGGTTGACCTCGATCTCGTGCACGCCCGCGCGCGCGAGCGTGCGGTACTCGTCCATCCGAACACCCTAGCCTCCCGCCCGCCCCGCGACGCTTCCCCATGGTCTCGACCGAAACCCGGACCCCGGCCGCGGGTTCCCCGAGTCGAGGGAAGCCCCCGGCGGCGTCCCCGGCACTCCGGAGACGGGAACTCCCGAGGCACCCTCGCCGTTGTACGGACGACGGCAGACGAAGGAGGGTGCCGGTGTACGGCGACGACACGAGTGTCCGCAGGATCCTCACAGAGCTGGGCGACACCTGGGCGGTGGTGGGTCTGTCCGGCAACCGTCGGCGCGCCGCGTACGGCGTGGCCGGCGTGCTGCGACGGCACGGCAAGCGGGTCGTACCGGTGCACCCCCGGGCGGAGGCGGTGCACGGTGAACCGGGCTACGCCTCGCTGGCGGACATCCCCTTCGACGTCGACGTCGTCGATGTCTTCGTCAACAGTTCGCTGGCGGGGAGTGTTGCGGACGAGGCCGTCGCCAAGGGCGCCCGTGCGGTCTGGTTCCAGTTGGGCGTCGTCGACGAGGCCGCCTTCGCACGGACCCGCGCCGCCGGGCTGGAGATGGTGATGGACCGGTGCGCGGCCGTCGAACTCGGCGCCCTGAGTCGGTGACCCGGCGGGTCACCGACCGCGCCCCGGGCCGGGGCTCGGCCCTCGACGCGGACGAGAGGTCCTGCCGGACGTTCCCGGGCCGCATGAGGTCGTGGCCGCGGTGGGTCGCGTCCTCGGGTGTCCGAGACCAAGAGGGCGAGGCCGCTCGGTTCCGGTCGTGTGGAGGACGTCGGGCCCGGCCGGATGGGCACTCGGTGCGCGTCTTGCCGATGTTCCGCGAGCCGGAGTGCGGTGGCCGGAGTTCATGCCCCGCGCCGGGGTCGCTCAGCGGACGGGTGGAACCGACACGGCCATGACCCACTCCACCGGGACGTCGCCCTCGTTGCCGTAGGCGTGGTCCGTGTCGGCCGCGAAGGTGGCGCTCGCGCCCGCCGGTACGCGGTGGGCCGACCCGTCCACAGTGAGGGTCAGCTCCCCCACGGTGACGTGCACCAACTCGACCGTGCCCGCGGGATGCGGGTCCGAGGCGCTGCTCTCGCCCGGCACGAGGCGCCAGTCCCACAGCTCCAGCGGGCCGGGCGCCTCCGCTCCGGCGAGCAGTCGGCTGTGGCTCCCGGCATCGGTCTGCCAGAGCCGTACGGCACGCTCGGCGGGGACGACCCGGACGGTCGGCCCCTGCCCGTAGTCCAGCAGGGTGGTGACGCTGATGCCCAACGCGTCGCCGATCTTCACCACGGTGCCGATGCTGGGGTTGGTGCGGGCCTGCTCGATCTGGATGAGCATGCCCCTGCTGACCCCGGCGCGCGCGGCGAGCGTCTCCAGGGTGAAGCCCCGGTCGGCCCGCCAGCGCTTGACGTTGCGTGCCAGGGACTGGGCCAGCAGGTCGAGGTCCGCCACGTTCCGTCCAGTTGTCGCCGAGATGGTCCACGACCGGGGACCGCCCCTGGGACGTCGGTCGTCCTCGGCACTCTACTGCGGGGCGCCGAGACCGGGACAGTCGCGGTCGGTCGGCGCCATCCCGCGAGTCTCCGGGCGGGATGGCCGACCGGGTGCCCGGCCGTGCCCCGGCACCTCGAGGGAGGGAGCCCCGCGGTGCCGGGGCACGGCGGCGGACCGGGGCCCGCCGGTCGGGTCCTGTCGCAAGGCGCGGACCTCCGACACCGCGTCACGTCGTACGGCCTCGGTCCGGGGGTTCAGGCGTCGGCGTCGAGCGGGGTCGGGTCGGACGCGGAGGGAGCCGGGGCCGCCAGGGAGCAAAGCTGCTCCGGCGTCATGCCGGCGGGTATGGGGACGGGTGCCGGCGTGCGCAGCGGGGGCTGCCAGCCGGTTTCCGGGTTCCATCGGCGCACGACTCGGGCGGGCGCGCCCGCCACGACCGCGTGGTCGGGTACCTCGCCCCGGACGACGGCTCCCGCCGCCACCACCACGTTCCGTCCGATCCGGGCGCCGGGCAGGATCGTGGCGCCGGTACCGACCCAGCAACCGGGGCCGATCTCCACCGGCCTCATCCGGGGCCACTGTTTGCCGATGGGTTGATGCGGGTCGTCGTAGGAGTGGTTGGTGGAGGTCACGTAGACGTAGGGGCCGAAGTAGCAGTCGCTTCCCACGGTGACGGTGGTATCGGCGATCACGTGGCTGCCGCGGCCGAGCACCACGCCGTCGCCGATGCGCAGGATCGGCTCGGGGCCGAGGTCGAGGTCGGGCATGAGGCCGGCGGTCAGCGTGACCTGTTCGCCGATGACGCAATGCGCGCCCAGCTCGATCCACGGCTCGCCGAAGACGGTGCCGAGGGGGAAGGCCAGCCGGGTGCCCGGACCGAGCGAGCGGAAGCGGAGGCGCCCGGGGTGTTCGGCCGTGACCGAGCCGGTGCGCTGCACCCAGGCCCAGCTCGCGTGGACGGCGCGCTGCCCGAGGCCGCGCCACCAGGACGAGAACGTGTTCTTGGGCATCCGCACCCGCTCACGGTACTCAGCGCGCCTCTCGGCCGGGCGAGGAGAAGGCTGTGATCTTCACCCCACGGGGCCCGGGCCCCGGCCTGGCGGGGCAGGCCTCGTCCCGATCGGTCAGGAGTTGGGGCGCAGGGTCCAGATCACGGTCATCTCGCCCGACACGGCACCGTCCTCCCGGGTGATCGCGATGCTCACCGGGAACTCCGGGCGCCTGCCCTCGTCGAGCTCGGCGACGACCTCCCCGGCCGGGCGTCCGAGCGTCGCCGTGGCCGTCACCGGCCCCATGGCGACCTTCTTGTAGTCGATCTCGGCCCGCACCGCGAGCGGGACCGCGCGCGAGAGTTGCTCGCCGAAGGCGGTGAGGACGATGGCCCCGCTGGCGGACTCGGCCAACGTGAACATGGCGCCGGCGTGGGGGCCGCCGAGGTGGTTGTGGTAAGCGGGCTGGTCCGCGAGTCGGAGCACGGCCCGCTCCGGGGTCACCTCGACGAACTCCAGGTTCAGGGTGCGCACCATCGGGACCGCTGTGGCCAGCATTTCGCCCATCGAGGAGCTGTCGACTGTCATGCACGACATATTACCGACGGGTAGTAACGCCGGCCAGCCCTCTCCGACCTCGTCCCTCACCGGGCGCCCACCACGGCGGTGCCCCCGCCGCGAGCCCGGTCGCCGAGCGGTGGCGCGGAGGAGCACGGCCGCGATCGACCCGCCCTCAACCGAGGCGGAACGCCCCCTCCGGCGGCTCCGGCGAAGGGACCGCGTCCTCGTCTCGAACGGGGGCCGCACCCCCGACGAGGTCCCGCAACGCGTCGCCGCGCACCACCCTGGCCGGGAAGGCGTCGGCGGCGATCCTTCGGGACAGGCCCACCGTGTCGACGGGCCGGTGGGCCGCCACGAGCACCAGGTTGCCGAACCGGCGACCGCGCAGCACGCCGGGCTCGGCGATGACCAGTACCTCCTCGAATACCGTTCGGAAGGTGGCCAGTTGGGAACGGACGAACGCGAAAGGCGTGGCGTCCGCGAGGTTGGCCAGGTAGACGCCGTCGCCTCGCAGCACACGCTCGGCCTCGCGGGCGTACCCCAGCGAGGCGACCTCGGCCGGTACCCGGGCGCCGCCGAAGACGTCGGCGACCAACACGTCGGCCGACTTCTCCGGCGCGTCGGCCAGCCAGGCGCGGGCGTTCGCCACGTGCAGGGCGACGCCACAGGCGTCCGGCAAGGGCAGCCGCTCCGCGACCAGCTCCCACAGACGCCTGTCCACCTCCACCACGTCCTGTCGCGAACCCGGCCGGGTGGCCGCCAGGTATCGGGGCAGGGTCAGGGCCCCACCGCCGAGGTGGAGTGCGTCCAGGGGCAGCCCGGGGGGCGCGACCACGTCCAGGACATGCCCGAGCCGCCGGGTGTACTCGAACTCCAGATGCTCCGGAGCGTCCAGGTCGACGTAGGACTGCGGGGCTCCGTCGACGGTCAGCAGCCAGGCCCGCGCCCGGTCCACGTCGGGCAACAGCCGGGCGGTCCCGCGATCGACGGTCCGGCTGACGGCGGTCGACTCTGTCACCTCTCCATTGTGCCGCGAGGCCGAGGCCGCGCCGCTCCGGCCCCGGTCACGGCCCGGGACCGGGCGGCGCGGGCGTCGAAGTGGGGCCGCCGACGCCCTGTCGGGCGGCCTCGACGACCAGGAACGGCCGACTCCGGCGCCGAGGCCCCACTCCCCGGGCGGGAGACCTCACCCCACGGCGGTCACGGTGCCCGAGGCGACGGTCCGGCCGCCCTCGCGGACGGCGAACCCCAGACCGGGCTCCAGGGGTGTGGCACGGCCGAGCTCCACCGCCATGGCCACGCTGTCACCGGGCCGTGCCACACCGGTGTCACCCAGGTCGACTCGGCCGACGACATCGGCGGTACGCAGGTGGAACTCCGGCCGGTAGCCGGTCACGACGGGCGTGGAACGACCGCCCTCACGGGCCGTCAGCACGTACCCCCGGGCGGTGAACCGCCGGGACACGGTGGTGGAACCAGGCGCGGCGACCACGTGTCCGCGTCGGACGGCGTCCCGCGGCACGCCGCGCAGCAGCAGGGCGATGTTGTCTCCGGCCCGCGCCTCCGCCATCGTCTTGCCGAAGGTCTCCAGACCGGTGACCACCGTGCGGAGCCCGGCGTCGACGACCTCGACGGGGTCGCCGAGCCGGACGGCCCCCCGCTCGACCGCGCCGCTGACCACCGTGCCCCGGCCGGTGACGGTGAACACGTTCTCCACCGGCAGCAGGAACGGGGCGTCCAGGTAGCGCTCGGGCATGGGCACGTAGGTGTCCACCGCGTCGAGGAGCGCCTCGATCGCCGCCGTCCACCGAGGTTCCCCGCGCAGGGCGCCCAGCCCGGAGACGCGCACCACGGCCGTTGTCTCGCCGCCGTAGCCGTGCGACTCCAGCAGCTCACGCACCTCCATCTCCACGAGGTCGGTCAGCTCCTCGTCCGCCGCGTCGGCCTTGTTGAGCGCGACCACGATGTGGTCCACACCGACCTGCCGCGCCAGGAGCACGTGCTCCGCGGTCTGCGGCATGATCCCGTCGAGCGCCGACACGACCAGGATCGCGCCGTCGAGTTGGGCGGCGCCGGTGACCATGTTCTTGACGTAGTCGGCGTGGCCCGGCATGTCCACGTGGGCGTAGTGCCGGGTGTCCGTCTCGTACTCGACGTGGGCGAGGTTGATCGTGATGCCGCGCGCGGCCTCCTCGGGCGCGCGGTCCATCCTGTCGAACGGCACGAACGTTCCGGCGCCGCGGTCGGCGAGCACCTTGGTGATCGCGGCGGTGAGCGTGGTCTTGCCGTGGTCCACGTGGCCCATCGTGCCGATGTTGAGGTGTGGTTTGGTGCGGACGTACGCCGTCTTGGACATGGCGATGCGATCCCTCGAAGCTGGGTGGGAAGCGGGACCCCCGGTGACTGGCCGACCCTCCCCCTGCGGGGTCCGCCGGACGATCCGGGGAGGGTCAGCTTCGGGCGCCGCCGGAGGCCGCGGAAGCGATCACGGCAGCCTTCCGGGCGTCCGCCGCGAGGGCGGACGCGTCGAGGAGGAAGGCGTGCCGGAACATGACGTCCATGGTGCCGACCCGGCTTGAGGTCGTCGACAGGTTTTTCTGCGGGGCCGGTCCCGAACACGCGCCCTCCGCAGGAAGTGCTCACCAGGAGAGCCATGACAAGCGCCACAGGGCCCGCCGCCCGACCCCTGGGCTACTGTCGCCGGATGCTCGACCCCACCACCGTGCCCCGAGCGATCGCCGGCCCGATCGTCACACGGACCGCCCCCGCCCTCTGCCCGGACACCCCGGGCCCGTTCCGCCACGTCGGGGGAACAGGCCCCGGGGCCGGGGGGAACGGAGCCACCGCCGGCACCGACGCCGGCTCGGACACCCGCCACACGGCGGACGTCGCCGTGCCTCGGGCCCCGTGGCCGCGGTTGGCCGTCCTCCTCGTCCTGCTCGCCTCGGCCGCCTTCGCGGCCGTGTCCGTCGGTCCGGAGCGGCTGCTCACGGTCGGCCCACCCTCGTTTCAGGGTGGCGCCGCCGCGGCCCTCGCCTACGCGGCGGCGTACGGGGTTCTCACCGTCGCGTTCGTCCCACGCCCGCTGCTCAACCTGGGCGCGGGCGCCCTCCTCGGGGGTGGGCTCGGCCTGGCCGCCGCCCTGGTGGGAACCGTGCTGGGCGCGGGGATCGCCTTCTGCATCGGACGCGCCCTCGGGCAGGACGCCCTGCGCTCCCTGCTGCGCGGCCGGTGGCTGCGGGCCGCCGACGGGCAGCTCAGCCGACACGGTTTCCGCTCCGTCCTGGCCGCTCGGCTGTTCCCCGGCGTGCCGTTCGCCGTCACCAACTACTGCGCTTCGGTGTCCCGGATGGGTCTGACGCCCTTCCTGCTGGCCACGGGCGTCGGATCGATCCCCAACACCGCGGCGTACGCCGTCGCGGGCGCCGGCGCGACCGCCCCCGCGTCGCCCACTTTCCTGATCGCGCTCGCCTGCGTCGCCGTGCCGGGGCTCGCGGGCGCCCTCGTGGCCTGGAGCAAGCGGCACCGGCTCCGGAAGAGCTGACACATCGCCCGTCCACACCGTTCGGGGATCGCGCCCGCCACCGGGATCGGGCACCGCCGACCAGGCACCCGAGCGCGGCGGGACCGGGGCACGGCCCCGCGAACCCCGGCCGCGCACCGCCGCCCCGCCTCGCCCCCCCGCCGGCGCGCGTCCCGGCTTCGGCGCCTCCGGGATCTCTCCCCTCGCCGAGCACGCTCCCGCCCCTGTGCGCGACCCGTCACCCGAGGGCGCTACGCTGCCCCCGACACGCTCGCACCCGATTTCCCGCTCGCGGCGTCCGGAGTGTGTCCATCGACCGTTTCACGATCGGCACTTGGACTCCGTTCTTCATGTCTTGGTTTGAATCCCTCATCCTCGGACTCGTCCAGGGGTTGACCGAATTCCTGCCCGTGTCGTCGAGCGCGCACCTGCGGCTGACCGCTGCGTTCTCGGGCTGGCAGGACCCCGGCGCCGCCTTCACGGCGATCACCCAGATCGGCACCGAGGCGGCCGTGCTCATCTACTTCCGCAAGGACATCGGCCGGATCCTCGCGGCGTGGACCCGGTCGCTGACCGACAAGGGGATGCGCCGCGACCCCGACGCGCGCATGGGATGGCTGGTGATCATCGGTTCGATCCCGATCGGCGTGCTCGGAGTGACGCTGAAGGACCAGATCGAAGGCCCCTTCCGCGACCTGCGGATCACCGCGACGATGCTGGTGGTCGTCGGCATCGTCATCGGTGTCGCCGACCGGATGGCCGCACGCGACGAGAGTGGCGGGCGGCACCGGGCGGCCAGGCCACGCAAGGAACTGACGGACCTCGGCGTCAAGGACGGACTGATCTACGGGCTGTGCCAGGCGGCGGCCCTGATCCCCGGGGTGTCGAGGTCGGGGGCGACGATCAGCGGCGGCCTCTTCATGGGGTATCGACGGGAGGCGGCGGCACGCTACTCCTTCCTCCTGGCCATCCCCGCGGTGCTCGCCTCCGGGCTCTTCGAACTCAAGGACGCCATGGACGACGATCATGTCTCCTGGGGACCCACCATCTTCGCGACGTTCGTCGCCTTCGGCGTCGGCTACGCGGTCATCGCGTGGTTCATGAAGTTCATCTCGACGAAGAGCTTCATGCCGTTCGTGTACTACCGCGTCGCCCTCGGAATCGTCATCATCGTCCTGGTCAGCATGGGTGTGCTGAGCCCGCACGCGGGCGAATCCGGCGGCTGAAACCGGGCCCGCACAGGTAGCGCTATCTGGCATTTCCCAGCGCCTGATCGCAGCACCACGCCATGATCATCTCCCACTCGTCTCCCACCTGGGAGACGGGATACTCCCCACGAGTACTCCAATGCGGTTTCGTGACGCACCCGACGGCTGCGGGGGTGAGCCATCGTCGGCACAGGTCGCGGTGGGCTTCTGCATGACGGCGCGGGCCGCAACGGAACGGAAAGTACGGCGGCCGACGGCTCCGATGTACACCCGGGGGCGAGTTGCGGCAGATGCGGCATTCCCGTGGTCCGGCGCGCCGGAGGAATGTAGCGTCGCGATCATGGAAATACTGGCCGGATCCACCACCGACCAGGCACCGGCGAACCCGGCCGCCACCGATGACATGCTGGCTACTCAGCCGGTCGGCTACTGGTGCGGCCTGACCCAGACGGCCGGCACCCGGCATCTGCGTGACGCCATGGCCAGGATCGACGTCACGCAGCCGCAGTACTGGGTTCTCATGAACCGCCCCGGGTGAAGTGGAGGCTCGGTTCCATGTAAGGATTGAGTCATGGCACGACCCTCCCGTTGCCCGCTTGAGCTCCGCCGTTGTGCGGTGCGCATGGTCGCCGAAGTGCGCGACGACCACTTGAATCCGCCGAGTACACGTCAGAGGCGTACAACACCCTGTGTGACCGCCTGGGCGTGGTGCAGTCCATGGGGCGGGTGGGCTCCGCGCTGGACAACGCCGCCGCGGAGTCGTTCAAGTCGCTGATCAAGGTCGAGTACATCCACCGGCACCGGTTCGCCACCCGCACCGAGGCCCGCCTGAAGATCGCCACCTGGATTACCGGGTTCCACAACCCACGACGCAGGCACAGCGCGGCCGGCGGCCTGCCGCCGGAGGAGTTCGAACGGAGCATCACCGAAGCACGCAAGAAGAGCGACCAGAGGTGCCAGGCCGCATAGGAGAGGTCTCTACGAAACCAGGGGATTGACAGCCGACGTCAACCTCGACCTGGTGGCGGCCCACCGCGCATCACCCGGACGATCCGCTGTGGCCCTGGAGTCGCCGAAGTACGGGCCCGCACCCGCCTGCCTGATCGCGGACAAGTCCGACCCCGAGGAGCGCCCACCCTGGCGGTGATGCCTGGCGAGCAGTCGACCTTGTCCATGCCCGGCGGCGGTCGCCCGTCGCGGTCGACTTGGAGACATCGGCCGCTCCTCGTCGGCGCGGCCCTCCGATCGAGCACCAGGCCCACGCCGATTCCGGCGGGGTCTTCGGCGGCCCGGTCTGCGCCATGTGGGCGACGCCGGGCCGGCGAATGCCGCCGGACCTCTTGGCCCGGCCCCTGCCCTGGCCAACACTGGGGTGATGACGCAGCGCATCGATCTCGCCGACACCAGGGACCGCATGGCGGTGGACCGGCTGGTCACCGACTACGCGGTCGCCGTGGACGACGGGGACTGGGCGGGCTACCTGGCCCTGTTCGCGCCGGGCGGTCGCGCCGACTATCGGTCGGCGGGAGGCGTCGAGGGTGACGCGGCGGCGGTGGCCGACTGGTTGGCCGAGGCCTTGGGCCCGTTCCCGGTCCGGCAGCACCTCGTCGTCAACCGTCGTGTGCGCTTGGGCGAGTGGGCACGCGACGTCGGCGACACGGCCGAGGCGGACGCCGACTACGTCAGCCCACTGGTCCCCGGGGGGCGGGGCGTCACGGGGCCGGAGGTCGTCTCCGGTGGCCGCTGCTCCTTCGCGTTGCTGCGGACGGCGCAGGGGTGGCGACTGACCCGCGTGGTGGTACGGGAGAAGTGGCGGCGCCTCGGTGGAGCCGCGACCCCGATGTGATCGACTGGGGCGACCCCCGACCCACACCAGCGGGTGACCGTCGGGGGCTCGATGGGGAGGAGACCACGTGCGGACGGTGGAGCGACGGCTCGGTTCCCCTTGGTCCCGGCGTGTCGGGGCGCTTCTGTGCGGCGCCCTGCCCGTTCTGGCCTTTCCCGCTCCGGCGCTGTGGTGGTGGGCTTGCCTCTGCCTCGTTCCCTGGCTGCTCCTCGTCCGGACGGCTCCGACCGGGCGCCGGGCCGCGTCCGAGGGATGGTGGGGCGGGTTCGGCTTCATGTTGGCGATGCACCACTGGCTGCTTCCCAACCTCCACGTCTTCACCTTCGTCGTGGCGGCGCTGCTCGGATCGCTCTGGGCACCGTGGGGGTGGTCGGTCCGCGGCATGCTGGGCGGCGAGCCCTCGCGTGTCCGTGCCGCGGCGGCCATGCTGGTCGTCCCCGCCGGCTGGCTCATGGTGGAGTCGATCCGTTCCTGGGAGGGGCTCGGCGGGCCGTGGGGCATGCTGGGGGCGAGCCAGTGGCAGGTCTCGCCTGCTCTGCGAGTGGTCTCCGTCGGCGGGGTCTGGGCGATCAGCTTTCTGCTGGTAGCGATCAACGTGGGCGTCACGGTCCTGGTCTCGGTGCGCCGAGCCCGCGTCCCCGCCCTGGCCGGGTTGGCCGCGACGGCGGTGGCGATCTCCGCCGCATGGATCTGGGCGCCTCGGCCGCGGGCCGAGGGTCGGGTCGCCGTGGCGATCGTGCAACCCGGCGTCGTCGACGGGCCCGAGCGACGGTTCGACCGCGAGGAACGGCTCACCCGCGGGCTCGTCGGTCGGGATCCGGACCTGATCGTCTGGGGCGAGAGCAGCGTCGGGTTCGACCTGGACGACCGGAACGACCTGACCCGACGGCTGGCCGCACTGTCGCGCGAGACCGGGGCCGAGATCCTGGTCAACGTGGACGCCCGCCGGTCGGGGCGGCCCGGCATCTTCAAAAGCTCGGTGCTCGTGGGTCCCGACGGACCGACCGGAGACCGGTACGACAAAATGCGTCTGGTGCCGTTCGGCGAGTACATCCCCTTCCGCTCCCTGCTGGGATGGGCCGCCTTCGTCGGCGAGGCGGCTTCCGAGGACCGGCGGCGGGGCACCGAGCAGGTGGTGATGACCACGGCGGGTGGACTCCGGATCGGGGTGACCGTGTGCTTCGAGACGGCCTTCCCGGACATGAGCCGGCGTCTTGCCGCCGAGGGCGCGCAGGTGTTGGTCGCGCAGTCGGCCACGTCGACGTTCCAGCGAAGCTGGGCGCCCTCCCAACACGCGTCGCTGGCGGCGCTGCGCGCCGCGGAGACCGGACGCCCGATGGTCCACGCCACCCTGACCGGGGTCTCCGCGGTGTTCGACGCCGAGGGCGCCGGCGTCGGACCGACGCTGGGCACGGACGCCGTCACCTCGCACCTGTACGAGGTTCCCCTCGCCCGGGGGACGACTCCCTACGTCCGGATGGGCGCCTGGGTGGTGTACGGGGCGCTGCTGGTACTGACCGTCTGGGGGGCGGTCGACGGTGGGCGGGCGCTGCGCGCCCGCCGGACCGACGGCGCGTCGGGGACGAACCCGGCGCGTGACTGACGCGCTCTCCGCCCCGGTACACCACTTCACCCCGCTGGCGCGGAAACGGCCCCAACGCCTCTGCGCCGCACGAACGCCGGAGACGCGGAAACTCGCTGGCGTGGGACGCTTGGGCTGGGTGACGATCTCCCCATGACGA
This sequence comes from Streptomyces sp. HSG2, assembly GCF_016598575.1. Classification (NCBI taxonomy): domain Bacteria; kingdom Bacillati; phylum Actinomycetota; class Actinomycetes; order Kitasatosporales; family Streptomycetaceae; genus Streptomyces; species Streptomyces sp. HSG2. The sequence goes on along the minus strand of NZ_CP066801.1, from coordinate 4,763,306 downwards.
TCGAACGACACGAACCCGCCGCCGACGCCGACGAGCGTCGCATGCTGGAAGGCTGGCTCGACTACCACCGCGAGACCCTCGCCTGGAAGTGCGCGGATCTGACCGACGCCGAACTGCGCACCGCCTCCGTTCCTCCCTCCGAGCTCACCCTGATGGGCTTGGTGCGGCACATGACCGAGGTGGAGCGCATCTGGTTCCGTAGGGTGCTCGCGGCCGAGGACGCCGGGCCCCTCTACTTCGACGACGAGGACCCCGACGGCGAGTTCCACATGACGGAAGCCGACACCTGGGCGGAGGCGTCCATCGCCTGGCGGGGCGAAGTGGACGCCGCGCGCGGGCGGGCGGCGCGGTTCACGCTGGACGAGCCCTCGCTGGGCGTGGCCCGGGCGACAGGACGTCCCACGACCCTGCGCTGGATCTACACCCACATGATCGAGGAGTACGCCCGGCACAACGGCCACGCCGACCTGCTCCGCGAGAGCCTGGACGGGGTCACCGGCGACTGACTTCACCGTCCGAGGCGAGGCGTCCGCCGCGCGGGGATCACCCGTGCGGGGCATCCTCCGCCTCTCGGCTGTCGCCGGGGGCCCGCCAAGCAGCAAAGTGGCGCGCGTGCATCGAACGTGGACCACGACACCTCTGGTGATCACGGCTCTCGCCACCCTGGCGAGCTGTGTCACCGTCCAGGCTCCGACCGCAACGCCGTCGACGCCGGGGACGCACCCGGCGGCCTCGCCACCACACCGGCAGGACGCGGCCGACCCTCGTCTCGTACGAGCCCCGGCGCACGAGGCCTTGGAGCTGATCGCTCCCTCCCCCGGCACCCGCGTCCCCGGGACGGCCTCCCCGAGCGCCTCCGCCCCGGTGGGGCAGGGAAGGACACCACCGGAGGCGACACCGACCGCGCCACCGACCGGGATCCCGACGGATCCGGCCGGGGCGCGGAGTTCCCCGCCACGAGTCCCCGGCCACGGGCAGGTGCCGCCGCCCCTCCTGGCGCCCCCGGAAGATCGGGACTGGGGGGCGCTCGGGGCCGGGGAGGCGGACCTCTGCGCTTTGGGCGGACGGTACGGCCGATGGCCGGCCGACAGCGCGCAGGCCCGTGTCTGCGAGCGCGCCTACGGGCGTTGAGATGGTGTCGGGCGGGGTACGGTCACGCCGGGGGCGGGGAGTCGCCCGGGGGGAGATCGTCCTCGAGTCGGCCGGCCAACCGCCCGATGGCCGCCCGCACGCTCCGGCCGTACCGATCGTCGGCCAGGACTCCGCACGCCGCGCGAGCCCACCGCAGGTGCTGTCGGGCGGCGTCGGACCGGCCCAGTCGATGGTAGTCGGCGGCGAGGTCCAGGTGGAGCGCCGGATACAGCACGCGGACCGCGGGCACGGCGGCGTGATCCGCGAACCGGGCGTCGCAGAGTTCCTCGGCCGCGGACAGCGCCCTGAGGTCCCACGCCAGCGCGTCCGCCGGGTCGTCCTGCGTGTCGGCCAGGAAGCGCGCCAGCGTGCAGCGGTGCAGCGGGTCCGCGTCGACGCCGATCTCTCCCCAGAGTCCCCACAACCGCTCCCGAGCCTCCGCCCGGTCGCCCGCGTGATGCAGCAGCACCGTCTGTCCGATCCGTGTCATCACGGCGTCCGCGCCGATGCGCTCACTGTCCTCCGCCACCCTGTCCTCCGCCCGCGTCGACCGTCCCCGGCGACGGTATCGGCAGGGGGGAGGGAACGGCGGGAGCGGCGTCCCGGCCGAGCCGACGCCTCGCCCGGACCCTCGGACGCGAGCCCCGGCCGGCCTCCGGTGGGTCGAGGACGCCCCGGCGGGAGGCTCTCTCCGGCGGCGCCGTCGCCCCCGGGGAGAGCCGACCTCACCCCACAGAGGGCAGGCTCCAGTCGATCGGCTCGTGCCCTTGTCGAGCGACCGCCTCGTCGATGCGGGTGAACGGCCGGGTGCCGAGGAACCGCCGCGCGGACAGGGGGGAGGGATGTGCGCCTCTGACCACCACGTGGCGGGTCTCGTCGATCAGCCCGGCCTTCTTCTGCGCGTAGTTGCCCCAGAGGACGAACACCGCCGGGTCGGGGCGCTCCGCCACCGCGCGGATCACGGCATCGGTGAACTGTTCCCAGCCCCGGCCCTTGTGCGAGTTGGCCTCGCCCGCGCGGACCGTGAGCACCGCGTTGAGGAGGAGCACGCCTTGCCGGGCCCAGGGAAGGAGACAGCCGTTGTCCGGGACGGGGACGCCGAGATCCGCGTGGAGTTCCTTGTAGATGTTCCGCAGGGACGGCGGGACGCGCACGCCGGGACGGACCGAGAAGCAGAGGCCGTGTCCCTGCCCCTCGCCGTGATAGGGGTCCTGGCCGAGCACCAGGACCCTCACCCGGTCGAACGGGGTGGCCTCCAGCGCCGCGAAGACCTCTTCCCTGGGCGGGTACACCGGGCCGCGAGCCCGCTCCTCCTCGACGAAGTCCATCAGCTTCTCGAAATAGGGTCGGCGGAGCTCGTCTCCCAACACCTCGCGCCAGGATTCGGGAAGCAGGGCCATATCGGTCACGTCGACGTCCTCACGGTGCGCTGTCACTTGTCGTCACGGAGGAACCTACCTTCGGGCACCGACACTCCTCCTCGCCTGACGGCAGGGTCTCGTCGGGGCGCCCCACGCGAGCCACCCGACGGGCACGCGTCGACTCGGCGCGTGCCCGGGGAACGGCGACGGTCAGGACATCCCGGCGTCGAGGAAGAGCCCACCGTCGACCACCAGAGTCTGGCCGGTGATCCAGTCGGCCTGCTCGGAGGTGAGGAAGGCGGCGGCGCCGCCGATGTCGGAAGGAACGCCGAGTCGCTTGAGCGGATAGCCGGCCGATGCCTCGGCCTCCCGGCCCTCGTACAGCGCCTGGGCGAACCTGGTCTTGACGACGGCCGGGGCGATGGCGTTGACCCGCACCGCGGGGGCGAACTCGTGCGCCAGTTGCAGTGTCAGATTCACCAGGGCCGCCTTGCTGACACCGTAGGCCCCGATGAACGGGGAGGGCGCGAGGCCCGCCACGGAGGCGATGTTCACGATCGTGCCTCCGTTGTCCTTCTGCCAGGCGTGCCAGGTTCGTTGAGAGAACGCGAGCGCCGAGAGGACGTTGGTCTCGAAGACCTTGCGGGCGGCGTTCAGGTCCAGGTCGGCGATGGGGCCGAAGACGGGGTTGGTGCCGGCGTTGTTGACGAGGTGGTCGAGGCGGCCGAAGGCCTCCATGGCGCGGTCGACGGCGATTCGCTGGTGTGCCTCGTCGTGGGCCTTGCCCGCCACTCCGATCACCCGGTCGGCGCCCAGTCGCTCCACGGCCTCACGGAGGGTCTTCTCGTCGCGGCCGGTGATGCAGACCCGGTCGCCGCGCGCCACCAGCGCCTCGGCGATGCCGTAGCCGATGCCCCGGCTGGCCCCCGTCACGAGGGCCGCCTTCCCCGAGAGTTCGGGAGGTTGCTGCGAAGTCATGGTGTCCGTCCTGTCCGGTCAGTCGAGCGGTCCGCCGGCGACGTACAGCACCTGGCCGGAGACGAAGCCGGCGGCGTCGCCGGTGAAGAAGGCGATGGCGTTGGCGATGTCGTCCGGCTCGCCCACCCGCTGGACGGGGATCTGGGACGCGGCGGCCGTCTTGAAGTCCTCGAATCCCATCCCGACGCGTTCGGCGGTGGCCGCGGTCATGTCGGTGGCGATGAAGCCCGGGGCGACCGCGTTGGCGGTCACACCGAACTTGCCCAGTTCCTTGGCGAGGGTCTTGGTGAAGCCTTGGAGGCCCGCCTTGGCAGCGGAGTAGTTGACCTGGCCGCGGTTGCCCAGGGCCGACGAGGAGGAGAGGTTGACGACACGTCCGAAGCCGGCGTCCACCATGTGCTTCTGGCACGCCTTGGTCATCAGGAAGGCGCCGCGCAGGTGGACGTTCATGACCGTGTCCCAGTCGGAGACGCTCATCTTGTAGAGCAGGTTGTCCCGCAGGACGCCGGCGTTGTTGACGAGGATGGTGGGCGCGCCGAGTTCCTCGGTGATCCGCGCGACGGCGCTGTCCACCCGCGTGGCGTCCGAGACGTCGCAGCCGATGGCGATGGCCCGGCCTCCCGCGGCGCTGATCCGCTCCACGGTGTCGCCGCAGGCGGCCTCGTCGAGGTCGAGCACGGCGACGGCGCGACCTTCCGCCGCGAGCCGTACGGCGGTGGCCGCGCCGATGCCGCGCGCGGCGCCCGTGACGACGGCGACCCGCTGCTCGGTGGTGGGCATGCTGCTTCTCCTCTGTCCGGGGATGCGTCCGCAGCGGACCGCCCATGGTGAGCGACCGCTTAGTACCTTCGGCAGACGTGACGCTAGAAGCACCGGAACCACGTGTCAACGGGACACCTGGGGCTGTGATCGACGCCCCCCGGTGCGGCGCTCCCCCGCCGGCGCCGACCCCGCGCGACCTCGACTCCGGGCTTCGGCGCCCGTCGTGCCGGCGCGTCCGCTCGGTCCGGAGCGGCCACGCGCCGCCCGGAGGCGCCGGCTACCGGACGAGCAGGTCCAGCAGCCGCTCCGCCTCCGCGACGGGGTCGACGGTGAGGCCGGTGTGCACGGGCCCCGGCCGCAGGACCGTGGAGCGCGGCGCGACCAACCAGCCGAATCGCCTGCCGGGGTCCTCCCCGGCCGCCTGACCGGCGGCCTGCCCACCCTCGCAGACCCTCTCCACGGCGCTCAACGCGGCCCGGAGGGAAGCCATGTCCACCCGCGGGTCGACGGCCAGGACTCGGGCCTCGTCGAGATGGGTCCGGGCGACGATCGCGGAGCGGGCCCGACAGTGCACCAGAACCCCGACATTGAGACACTCGCCCCGCTCGGCCCGGGGGACGGCGCGAAGGAGCGCGTACTCGAAGACGTGGCGCCCCCCGTCCGGAGCTCCGGTCACGACGCCCCCTCGATGCGGGTGTGCACGGTGGCGGCGCGGGCGAGCAGGGGGCCGACATAGGCACGGCGCACGTCGTCGTGGGTCGGGAAGCCCGGCTCGTCGGCCAGCCAGGCGTCGGGGATCAGCCCCGTGACCTCCGCGAGGAGATCCGCGGTGACCCGGGGCGCGAGGTCGGCCGCCGCGCCGGCGACATCCGGGTCGAAGCGGAGCAAGGCGTGGTCGGACGCGTCGTAGGGTCGGGCGGCGGACACCCCGGCGCGGGGCCAGTTGTGGTGCCAGATCATGCTCGCTCCGTGGTCGACGAGCCAGATCTCCCCGTCGTGTCGCAGCAGGTTCGGGTTGCGCCAGGATCGGTCCACGTTGCCGACGAGAGCGTCGAACCACACGACACGCCCCGCCTCCTCCGAGGTCACGGAGAAGGCCAACGGATCGAAACCCAGGGCACCGGAGAGGTACTCCACACCGAGGTTGACACCACCACTGTTCCTGAGGAGTTCCTGCACCTCCGGGTCGGCCTCGCCGAGGCCGAGGACCGGGTCGAGGTCCACCGTGGCCAGTCGGGGGACCCGCAGCCCCAAGCGCCGGGCGAGTTCACCGCAGACCACCTCGGCGACCAGGGTCTTGCGTCCCTGGCCCGCGCCGGTGAACTTGAGGACGTACGTGTCCAGGTCGTCGGTCTCGATCAGTCCCGGCAGCGAGCCGCCCTCGCGCAGCGGCGCGATGTAGCGGGTCGCACAGACATGGTTGAGCATCGCCCCAGGCTACCCCGGCCCGGACGGAGGCCCTCCGGTCACTCCGGGCGACGACCCGGGCCATCGCGTGGGCCGACAGCCTCGTCAGGTCGTCGGCCCCTCGACGGTGCGCTCCGACCGCCGTGAACGGCTTCCCACTCCGGCGCGTACCACTCGGTGATCCGCGTCCGCGCACCGAAGGGAACGACCAGTGACCAGCACACCGCTTCAGCCAGGAACCGGACCGGCTCGGCGCACCGTCGTCGCCGCGGCGGGGGTGGCGGGGATCGCCGCCGCCCTCTCGGCGTGTTCGGGTGCGGACTCCGGGACGGCCCAGGGCTCGGGCGTCGTCGAGGAATCGAACGGAGCGTCCGCCGAGGCGGGGTCGGGGACCGAAGGGAGCGCCGCCGCCCCGCTCGCCTCGGTGTCGGACATCCCCGAGGGCGGTGGCAAGGTGTTCCCCGACCGGAAAGTGGTGGTCACCCAGCCGGTCGCGGGCGACTTCAAGGCCTTCTCGGCCACTTGCACCCATCAGGGGTGCGCGGTCAAGAGCGTGGCCGACGGGGTCATCAACTGCCCGTGCCACGACAGCAACTTCTCCGCGACGGACGGCAGTGTGCGCAGTGGCCCGGCGACGGAACCGCTGCCCGCGGTGCGAATCACCGTGACCGGCGACTCGATCGCCCTTGCCTGACCCCGAGTACGCGCGGGCGCTCCGCCCCCGGCGGTCCGGTGGCGTCGGGCGGACGCCGCACCCGTGGCGGGAAGAGCGGGGAAGGGGGCCGGAACGCGAGGTTCCCCGGCCCCTGCTCCGCTCCGCTCCGTTGCCCGGGCACGGAGAACGCCGCATCATTGACTGACGCTCCGTCAGTCGAGTCGGGGGCGCGCACGACCGCGGCACCCCTCCAGCGAGGAGTGAGAATTGACCACCGCCAGCCAGCGTCGCGGCCGGAAGATCATGATGACGCCCGGTGAGCTGGACGCCTTCCTCACCGCCGAACGGACCTGTCGGGTGGCCACCGTTTCCGCGGACGGCGCTCCCCATGTGAGCACGTTGTGGTTCGCCTGGGACGGCCGTTCCCTGTGGATGTACTCGGTGGTGCGCAGCAAGCGCTGGGTCGACCTCGCTCGTGACCCGAGGGTGGCGATCGTGGTGGACACCGGCGAGGACTACGACGAGCTGCGCGGCGCCGAGCTGTCCGGCACGGTCGCGCGGGTGGGCGAGGTTCCGCGCACCGGGGAACTCTGCGCCGAGCTGGACGTCCCGGAGACGCTGTTCGCCCGCAAGAACTTCGGGTTGGAGGAGATGCCGCACGACGGCCGGCACGCCTGGTTGCGGCTGACCCCGCGGAAGGTGGTGTCCTGGGACTTCCGCAAGTTGGGCCCCCGGTAGGACCCCCTTCACGGAATCCGGCCCGGCCGCCGCCGAGGCGGGGCACCGCGCGAGTGGGCGCCACCCCCACCCCCGTGGTGGGCCGCCCGTGGAGGCGACCCACCACCGGGAGCCCGGGAGGCCGCGCACGTGGCAAGCGCCGGTGCCCGGTTGCGCACTCGCGCGCGGCGGGGGGCCTCTCACCCACCGGGGCGGTGTCCTCCCAGGCGGACCGCCGCCGGTGGCCTCCGTCCCGTGCCCTTCGCGTCTCGCCGAGCGCCACGGCCGAGACCGAGACGAGCATCAGCACGGTGCCGGTCACCATCGCGACGGTGAGGCGCTCCCCGAGCAGGTGCACGGCCAGGACGGCCGCGCTCACGGGCTCCAGAAGCATGATCACCGAAACGGTGGCGAAGTGGAGCCCGTAGGCGAGTGCGGTGGGCACCGCGGCGACGCGGACCACGAGTGCCGCGGTGAGGCCGGTTTCGGCAGAGCGCGGCAGCAGCCCCTCCGCCACGGCCAGGGGAAGCAGCGGCCCACTGATGACGACGAACGCTCGGCGGACACCACGAGAACGCGCGCGAGGAGCCCGCCTCAGCGGGCCGGAGGCGGAAGAACCGGAGAATCCGCGGGCACCCTACGCCGCGGGCTCCCGGGCGGAGGACTCCCGACGGGGCCCGCCCGAGGCCACCGGTTGCGGTGCGGCTCGGACCGGGGTCGCGGTCTGGGCGACGAACGCGCCGGTCAGGACGAGAACGCCACCGACGAGCTGCGGGGTCGAGAGTCGCTCGTCGAGCAGTACCCACGCGAGGGTCGCGGCCACGACCGCTTCCAGGAACGCCACCACGCCGGCGATCTGCGGTGAGAGTCGACGTACCGCGAGCACACCGGTGACGTAGGCCAGCACGGTCGCCATGAGCACGGTCCAGGCGAGCAGGAGCGACGCGGCGACCGGTGTGCCGTTCATCGGAACGTCCCTCGTCAGCACCGTCCAGTCCATGTTCCAGGGCCGGGCGACGACGGTGAGGAGGGCGGCCCCGGTCAGCAGTCCGTACGCGATGACGCCGAGCGGCTCCGGAGCGCCCTCGCCCGCGTCACCGCCCCGATCGGCCAGGACGAAGTAGCCGACCTGGCAACAGGCGGCGCCGAGCGCGAAGAGCAGACCGAGGGCGTCGAAACCGAGCCCGGACCAGACCTCCACGACGCAGGCGAGCCCCGTGACGGCCAGGACCACGCCGACGGCGGCGGCCCGGGTCACCGGGCGGCGCTGGACGAAGCGCACCCAGCCCAGGAGCAGCGCGGGGCCGAGATACTCGACGAGGAGCGCCACGCCGACCGGGATCCGGGAGATGGCCGCGAAGTAGCAGGCCTGCACGCCGGCGACGGCCAGCAACCCGAAGCCCGCGAGCAGACCCGGGTGGCGGCGCACCAGGGAGCGGTGGCGCCAGGCGAGCGGGAGCATCACCAGCGCCGCTCCGGCGACGCGGAGCCACACCACGTGGAGCGGGTCGAGACCCGCCTCGATGAGGGGTTTGGCGGCGACACCGGAGCCGCCGAAGGCGACCGCCGACGCCAGGGCCAAACCGACACCCGCGCCCTTGGCCCGGCCACCGGGCGCACTGTCTGACGTGAACACCGGCCCATGATGACAGGCCGACGTCATGAGCGTCACCCTGGTTGACACCTGTCCCACCACGTGGGCACGGCGACAACCGGCGCCCTGGGGGCCGAGGGCTCGGCGGCGCGACCCCCGGACGCCCGGACGAAGCGCGCTCCGTCGGTCTGGTCGACCGACGGACGTCCCTACCGGTCCTCGTCCGCGAGGATCAGGTAGAGCCTCTTTCGCGCGTCCCCGACGACGGCGAGGGCCTTCTCCCGCTGTTCCTTGCTTCCGGTCTTCCAGACCTGACCGAAGGCCTCCAGCAGACCGAAGCCGGCCTGACGGATGTCGTTGAGCCCTTCCCAGTCCACCCCGCGGGAGGCCTCCTCCCACGGGGCCTCCGGCCCGTCCTCGGCCGCCGCGCGACCCTGCTCCGTCAGCGAGTACAGCTTCTTGCCGCCTTCGCTCTCGCTGACGATCAGACCCTCGTCCTCGAGGAGTTGAAGGGTCGGGTAGACCGATCCGGGGCTCGGCTTCCAGGCACCGTCGCTCCGTTCGGCGATCTCCTGGATCATCTCGTAGCCGTGCATGGGCCGACTCCTCAGCAAGGCCAGGAGCGAGGCGCGCACGTCGCCACGGCGCGCCCGACCTCGCGGCCCGCCTCGTCCGCGACCACCCCAGGGGCCCGGCCCGAAGGCGGTCCCGAACGGCCCGCCGCGGCCGCCGTGTCCACCCGCGCCGAAGGCGGAACGGCGCGCCTCGAACCCGTCTCTGCCGCATCCGCAGTGGCCCGCCTGACCACCGCTCCGACCGCCGCGGCCACGCTCGTGTCCGTGTGCGCCCATCGCGCTCACCTCCCTGATCGCCGACCTATCGAGATACTCAACGATATATCGCGTAAGGGTCATCCGCCAGAGTTCCGTGACACTTCGCCCGGGGGCGGCGAGGGGAGGCGTCGACCCGGGGAGCGGCGGGCGTCGCCGGGCGACTCCCCGATCACGCGGTGGGCAGCCAGCCCACCTTGCCCGCCAGAAGGCCGTACCCGACGAACGCCCCGATGTCGAGCAGGGCGTGGGCCACGACCAGCGGGCCCACCCGTCCCCAGCGCCGGTACAAGTACACGAAGAGGACGCCCATGGCGACGTTTCCGATGAACCCGCCGACGCCCTGATAGAGGTGGTAGGAACCGCGCAGCAGGGCACTGGTGGCCATGGAGGCCCGAGGCGACCACCCCGCCTGGTCCAGCCGACGCAGGAGATAGCCCAGGACGATCACCTCCTCCAGCACGGAGTTCTGTACCGCCGAGAGCACGAGCACCGGGTACTTCCACCACACCTCGGGAAGCGCCTCGGGCACCACGGTGAGGTTGAAGCCGAGTGCGCGGGCGGCCAGGTAGAAGGCGATGCCGGTGCTTCCGACGACGGCGGCGACCGCGGCGCCGCGCCCCAGGTCGGTCCAAGGCCGTCGCAGGTCGAACCCCAGCACCCGTAGGCCCTTCCCCTCCCGCAACAGCAGGTGCGCGACGAGGGCGACCGGAACCAGGGCGGTGGCGATTCCGAAGAGCTGCCAGGCCAGGTCGAGCCAGGGGCGGCCGGGGGCGGCCGACGCGTTCAGTGTGGCCGCCTGGTCCTTGAGCCCGCCCGGCCGGGTGACCGATCCGACGAAGCTGATCAGAGCGGCGACGCCGCTCGCGCCCAGAGAGAGCGCCAGGACGAGCAGCGTCTCGTCGCGCAGGACGCGCCGTGGTGGCCGCTCCGGACGCCATGGGGAAAGGGGGTCGCCCAACGGGTCCGCCTCCGCCTGCACACCAGCCTCCATCACGCCACCGGAAGTCGCCGCCGCTTGCCCGGTCAGTATGGACGCCGGCGAGCCTCGGCGGCGAACCGGCGTTTCCCGCCGGGGCCCGGCTCGCGCATCCGGTCGAAGCCCAGGGTGGGCGCGAAGGGGAAACACGTGGAGTCGTCGGCGGGGACGGCCGCGCCGCTCCTCACCGCGCGGGCGGCCCGGCCGGGTCGTCGTGTGGGGCGCGAACGGCACGCGCCCGCGCGACCGGACGGGTCACGCCAACGGCACCGGGTCGGGCAGTCCCACCGGCCACCGGTGGACGGGGTCTCCCAGACAGGCCAACTCGCGGTAGCGGCGGGTCATCGCGGCGAGCGCCGCCTCGCGCGACATCCCCGACTCCAGGGCGCGATGGAACGTCGACGCCTGCCAGGACGCCCCGTTGACCCGGCGCCTGCATCGCTCCTCGACCACACCCAGGTACAGGTCCCGATCGGCAGGCTCGATACCCCAGGCGTCCAGGCCCGCGTGGGCCAGCGGCAGCAACTCCTCCAGCACCAGTGTCGCGGCGTCGATTGGCGCGGTTCCTCCGTGACGCCCCCGACGCGGCCAGGTGAGAACGGCCTCGATGCCCTCCCGGCACGCGGCGTCGAAGTTCGCGGCGGCCGCCTCGAACGGCAGCCGGCCCCACAGCGGACGCGGCTGGTCGGCGAGGGCCCGCACGACGCCGTAGTAGAAGGCGGCGTTGGCCAACACGTCGGCGACGGTGGGGCCGGCCGGCAGAACCCGGTTCTCCACTCTCAGGTGCGGCACTCCGTCGGCGACGTCGTAGACGGGGCGGTTCCAGCGGTAGACGGTGCCGTTGTGGAGCGCCAGCTCGGCCAGCGACGGCACACCGCCGCGGTCGAGCACGTCGAGGGGGTCCTCCTCGTCGCAGATCGGCAGCAGGGACGGGTAGTACCGGAGGTTCTCCTCGAAGAGGTCGTGGGCGGAGTTCACCCACCGCTCGCCGAACCACGTGCGGGGCCGGACCCCCTGTGCCCGCAACTCCGGCGGGCGGGTGTCGGTGGACTGCCGGAAGAGCGGGGGCCGGGACTCGCGCCAGAGCTCCCGACCGAAGAGGAAGGGGGAGTTGGCACCGATCGCGATCTGCGCGGCGGCCACCGCCTGCGCCGCGTTCCAGACGTCGGCGAACCGCTCGGGAGTGACCTGGAGGTGGAGCTGCACCGACGTGCAGGCCGCCTCGGGCGCGATGGACTTCGAGGTACAGGCGAGCCGCTCGACCCCGTCGATGTCCAACTCGAAGTCCTCTCCTCGCGCGGTGACGATCTGCTCGTTGAGCATGGCGTAGCGATCGACGGCGGAGAGGTTCGACGAGACGAGGTCGTCACGGTCGAGGGTGGGAAGAATACCGATCATCACCACGCTCGCCGACAGTTCACCGGCTTTCCGGTCGGCATATGCCAGCGAGGTGCGAATTTCCTCGGCGAGGTGATCGAGAACCCGCCCCGCCAAGCGGTGCGGACTGACGTTGACCTCCAGATTGAACATGGCCAGTTCGGTCTGGAAGTCGCGACTGGCAATGCGCTCCAGGACTTGCGCGTTCAACATTCTCGGCATGCCGTCGGCACCGACGAGGTTGAGTTCGATCTCCACACCCATCAGGTTCCTGGGGCTGTCGAACCGCTGCTCCGCCAGGAGGCGCTCCAGCCCCCTCAGGCATCGCCTGAGCTTGTCCCGGTAGCGCCGGCGATCGGACAGGTCGAACCGACCTGCCTCGACCTTCTCCCCCATGGAGGCGTCCCTTCTCGGATCGGCGGACCATCGGGCGGACCGTCGGCGTACGGGTCAGGTGGGATGATGCTGCCCAGTCCGAGCGATCGATAACGCGGGCGAGACACCGCGTGAACGGTTACGCTCCCCCTGTGTGATCGGTGGCACACTCGGCTTTCCGCCCGAGTCACCAGTACCCGATCGATGCGAGGCCAAAAGCGCCGACCAAAACCGGCCGACCCCCGCAGGTCGCCTTTCGCGAGGCCGATCGGACCCCTCGCCCTCGGGAATCGGGATGATTTCCGCGAATCGACGACGCGATGCGACCTTGCCTGATCGAACGGGAACTGGTAGTCCGATCTCCCGCTACACGCCCTCGTATAAGCTCGGGGTCGGGGTAGTGGGTCGACGTCCCCACGCGCGGGATCCGGTCGCCGCGTGGACCCAGGACGGACCTCGACCGGCCCCCCTCACGGCCGCGCCGCGTCACCGGCCGTCGTTCTCCGCCCCGTCTCCTGCGAAGCCACGCCGCACCCTTCCCGCGCCACGCCCCTTCGAACGAGAGGCGATCCCGCCATGCCGCTCCGCTTCCCCCCGCCCCCCTCGCCCGCGCTCCGCTCGGTCCTCGTCGCCCTCGCCTCGCCGACGGCCGTCCGCGAGGCGCGCACCTCCTCGTTGCCGCGCGAGGAGGGTCCACTCGCCCCCGACCTCCCTCTCCCCGTCCACACGCTCGAGCGGGTCACCGCCGAGGGCACACCCGTGACGCGGCTGACCGGCTGGCGCTTCCTGATCCGGGGCGGTGGGGCGTCGATCGCCGCCGCGGAGACCACGCTGACCCCGGACGGCTGGGCCTTCTCGCACTTCTTCGAGGGTCCCTACGTGCCGGCGACCGAGCGCGCGCTCCGCCGAGCGGAGGAAGCGGAACGCGAGACCCAGCCACGCCTGCTCTCCGTACCCGGCCTCTACATGCTCGCCCTGTGGCTGCACCACGACGGCGGGGCGGACGCCGCGACCGGACACCCGGACCCGACGGACCTGTTGGTCCCGCTGGCCCCGGCCCCACCGGGCATCGTGGCCGATCGGCCACGCCCCGTCACCGAACTCCTCCCCGTGCTCACGGCACGACACCGCACGGGCGGCCTCCTCGGTTCGCCCGCCTGACCCACCGGAAGAACGGACCTCCGAGCCGACCCGATTCGCCACGTCCGCGACCGGGGTGCGGCGGCGCCGGCCAGTGCTCACCGGCCGGCGCCGCCCGCGCGTGTTTCCGTCAGGCGAGGACGCCGACAGCGCTCCCCCCTGCCGACCGTGACTCGCCGCCCTTCCGGGCGCGCCGGGGACCGCGACCCGCCCGCGAGGGTGAGACGTCCGGAAGCCGGGGCGGCGGTCGTGCGAAATCCCTGCGGAACAGGGCCCGCGAGGCAACACTGGGGTCGAACCGACCGACTCACCGACGGGGGTGCGGCCGTGGACGACGGTTCATCGTCCGGGACACCGCGCACGGCGGTCTCTCCCCCGAGGTCAGACCGAGAGATCCCCGCCATGTGCCCACATCAGCCGCCCTGTCCGTCCGCCGACTCCGCCGACCGGGAGTCCGCCCGCCTCGCCGCGCACCACCCGGAGCAGGGTTGGAGCCTGCTGTGCAACGGCGTCGTGTTCTTCGAGGACACCGGCGAGATCCTGCCCGACGGCCGGGTCGTCCCGCCGCATCGCGCGGCCGACGGAGCCCGATCGGCGACACCCGCCTGAGGGTGCCGGATCGGCCGAGCACCGAGGTCGCCGGCCGGGCGTCCGCACCCGAGGTCCGCGGCGAAGTCGCCCCCCGCACACCCGCCGCGGGCGAGCGGATACCCTCGCTCGTGCGACGAAGCGGGGCACCTGCCTCGTGGACGCGCCGTCAGTCCGCCGTTGCGGAGGCCACGCCGGCAGCCCGTTCGCGAGTACCTCCGCCGCCGACGCAGAGGAGTGCCCCATGACGAGCCGCGCGGCGGTTCGGTCCCGCCGTGTCCCGAGGGCCGCCGGCCCGGCGGCCGGAGTCGCCGCCCTGCTCCTGCTGGGCGCCTGTTCCCCCGCCGGCCCCTCGGGCGACGCCCGCGCGGGGGACGTCGCCCCGAGCATCGGCGGTGTGGTCACGGTGTTCGCCGCCGCCTCCTTGGAAGAGACCTTCGCCGCGCTCGCCGAGACCTTCGAGAAGAGCCACCCCGGGACCGAGGTGACGTTGAGTCTCGGCGGCAGCGACGGGCTAGCGGCGGGCATCGCGGCCGGGGCCCCCGCCGACGTGTTCGCCGCGGCCGATCCCGTGACCATGAAGACCGTCGCCGACGCCGGGGAGACCGCCGGCGCCCCGGTGGTGTTCGCCCGCAATCGGCTGGAGATCGCCACCCGACCGGGCAACCCGGACGGGATCACCTCTCTCGGCGATCTCGCCAGGACGGACCTGAAGGTGGTGGTGTGCGCCGAGACCGTGCCGTGCGGATCCGCGGCGAGGAAGGCCCTGTCCGCCGGGGGAGTCCGGCTCACACCCTCCTCGTACGAGGAAGACGTCCGCGGCGCTCTGACCAAGGTCCGGTTGGACGAGGCGGATGCCGCGCTCGTCTACCGCACCGACGTCGCGGCGGCCGGCGACGCCGTGGGCGGGGTGGATTTCCCCGAGGCCGCGGAGGCGACGAACGACTACCCGATCGCCCGGCTCAGGCGGTCCGAGAACCCCGACGCCGGCCAGGCATTCCTGGACCTGGTCACCTCGGCGGAGGGCCGGCGTGTACTGGACGGGGCGGGGTTCCTCGCACCGTGAGTCGCGCCGATCGCCACAGGACCGGCGGCGCCGCACCGGTCGCACGACGCCCGCGACGTGGCGGCCCGACGGCGCCCGGCGGCGGGCGGGGCCGGAACGTGCCGCCGGTCCTGCTGATCCCCGCCCTGGTCGGCCTCGCCTTCCTGATCCTCCCTCTCGGCGCCCTCCTCGTCCGTACCCCCTGGGCGGAGCCGGCCGGAGGGTGGTCCGGCGAGGTGGTGTGGCCGGCACTGCGTCTGTCCCTGGTGTGCGCCACCTGCGCCACCGCTCTCAGCCTGCTCCTCGGCGTCCCGCTGGCGTGGCTGCTGGCCCGTACCGATTTCCCAGGACGCCGGCTGTTGCGGTCCCTGGTGACGCTTCCGCTGGTCCTGCCGCCGGTGGTGGGCGGTGTCGCGCTGCTGCTGGCCTTCGGCCGGAACGGGATCGTCGGAGAGCGGCTGGACGCGTGGTTCGGGATCACGCTGCCGTTCACCACCGCCGGTGTCGTCCTGGCCGAGACGTTCGTGGCGATGCCGTTCCTCGTGATCAGCGTCGAGGGCGCGCTGCGAGCCGGCGATCACCGCTACGAGGAGGCCGCCGCGACCCTGGGAGCCTCCCGCCTCACCGCCTTCCGGCGCGTCACCCTCCCCCTCGCCGCCCCGGGGATCGCCGCCGGAGCCGTACTCGCCTGGGCGCGGGCTCTCGGCGAGTTCGGGGCGACGATCACGTTCGCGGGCAACTTCCCCGGCCGCACCCAGACGATGCCCTTGGCCGTCTACCTCGCGCTGCAGCGGGACCCGGCGGCGGCGATGGCGCTCAGCCTCGTCCTGCTCGCCGTGTCCGTCGCCGTGTTGGCAGGGCTTCGCGGCCGTTGGATGGGCACGCCGTCGTGATCCGGCCCTGGGAGACCGCCGCCGCCCCCGGCGGCGTCGACAACCGGCCCGGGGCGGTCCGCCCATGTCCCGAGGGCCTCGACGCCCACCTGGTCGTGGACCGCGGCGACTTCCGGCTCGACCTCGTGCTTCGGGCCGCCCCCGGCGAGGTGGTGGCCCTGCTGGGGCCGAACGGAGCCGGGAAGAGCACGGCGTTGCGCGCGCTCGCCGGTCTCCTTCCCCTCACCGACGGTCACCTCGGCCTGGACGGAGTCGCGCTGGAGGGAGCTCCCCCGGAGTCCCGGCCGGTCGGCATGGTCTTCCAGGACCATCTGCTGTTCCCTCATCTGAGCGCGCTCGACAACATCGCCTTCGGCCCACGCTGCCGGGGGGCCTCGAAGGCCGCCGCCCGCGCGCGGGCGGCGGAGTGGCTGGAGCGGATGGATCTGGCCGGGTACGCGAACAGCAGGCCGCGCGCGCTGTCCGGAGGCCAGGCCCAGCGCGTGGCGCTCGCCCGCGCGCTGGCCACGGGCCCGCGGCTGCTCCTGCTGGACGAGCCGCTCGCCGCGCTGGACGCCGGCACCCGGTTGGACGTCCGGACCGTGCTGCGAGGTCACCTCGCGGAGTTCGAGGCCGTGGCCGTGCTGGTGACCCACGATCCGTCGGACGCGATGGTGTTGGCCGACCGTCTGGTGGTCGTCGAGCGGGGGCGGGCGGTGCAGCGGGGAACCCCAGAGGAGGTCGCCCACCGCCCGCGCACGGACTACGTGGCCAGGCTCGTCGGCCTGAACCTCCTCCGAGGCAGGGCGGAAGGCCGCGGCGTCAGGCTCGCCGGCGGGTTCACGCTGGCCTCTCCCGAGGAGGGCCGCGGTCCGGCGCTGGCGGCGTTCCCGCCCGGGGCCGTCACGCTGCACCGCGCACTCCCGGCCGCCTCCCCCCACCGGCCCCGGTGGCGCTGCAGGGTCGTCGGACTGGAACCCCACGGCGACCGGATCCGCGCCGAACTCGACGGCGAGCAGAGGCTGACCGCGGAGCCGACCGCGGTCGAGGCGGCGGAACTGGGGCTTCGCTCGGGAGTGGAGGTCTGGGCGTCGCTTCGGACGGAGGAGGTCCGCGCCTACCCGGCGTAGAGGGCCGATCCGGACGCGAGGCCCCCCCGTGGGCGGCGACGTCGACCGGGCGCCGGTGCCCGACCGACGAGGGGAAACGTCCCTCTCGTCGGTCGGACGGGCGACCGGCTCAGTCCTCGTAGGCGTCGAGCGGGGGACAGGAGCACACCAGGTTCCGGTCGCCGAACGCCTGGTCGATCCGACGGACCGGCGGCCAGTACTTGTCGGCCGGGGACACTCCGCCGGGGAAGAGGGCCTCCTCGCGGGTGTAGGCCTGCGCCCATTCGCCGGTCGACGCGCTCGCGGTGTGCGGGGCGCCGCGCAGCGGGTTGTCGTCGGCCGGCCAGTGGCCGGAGCCGACCTTGTCGATCTCACCTCGGATGGCGATCATCGCCTCGCAGAAGCGGTCGATCTCCACGAGGTCCTCCGACTCGGTGGGCTCGATCATCAGCGTGCCGGCCACCGGGAAGGACATCGTCGGCGCGTGGAAGCCGTAGTCGATCAGACGCTTGGCGACGTCGTCGACGGTGACCCCGGTCGCCTTCGTGAGCGGACGGAGGTCGACGACGCACTCGTGGGCGACGAGGCCGTCGGGCCCGGTGTAGAGGACCGGGTAGTGCGGTTCGAGGCGCTTGGCGATGTAGTTGGCGGAGAGCACCGCCACCTGCGTGGCCCGGCGCAGACCCTCGCCGCCCATCAGGCGGACGTACGCCCAGGAGATGGGCAGGATTCCGGCCGAACCCCAGGGAGCCGACGACACCGGACCCACCCCGCCGTCCGGGCTCGCGGGGAGCGCGGGGTGGCCCGGCAGGTAGGGGGCGAGGTGGGCGCGCACGGCGACCGGTCCGACCCCCGGCCCACCGCCGCCGTGGGGGACGCAGAAGGTCTTGTGAAGGTTCAGGTGCGAGACGTCCCCGCCGAAGTGGCCGGGCTTGGCGAGGCCGACGAGCGCGTTCAGGTTGGCCCCGTCCACGTAGACCTGCCCACCAGCGTCGTGCGTGGCGGCGCAGATGTCGGCCACGTGTTCCTCGAACACGCCGTGCGTGGACGGATACGTGATCATCAGGACGGCCAGTTCCTCCCGGTGCTCCGCGATCTTGTCCCGGAGGTCCGCGACGTCGATCTCGCCGTCCTCGGCGGTGCGGACGACGACGACCCGCATCCCCGCCATCACGGCGCTGGCGGCGTTGGTGCCGTGCGCCGAGGAGGGGATGAGACACACGGTCCGCCGCTCCTCGCCGTTGGCCCGGTGGTAGGCGCGGACGGCGAGGAGACCGGCGAGCTCTCCCTGGGAGCCCGCGTTCGGTTGCAGGGAGACCCGGTCGTAGCCGGTGACCTCGGCCAGACGCTCCTCCAGCTCCCGGATGAGCGTCAGGTAGCCCTCGGCCTGCTCGACGGGCGCGAAGGGGTGCATCCGCCCGAACTCGGGCCAGGTCACCGGTTCCATCTCCGTCGTGGCGTTGAGCTTCATCGTGCAGGAGCCGAGCGGGATCATGCCGCGGTCCAACGCGTAGTCCCGGTCGGCCAGGCGACGCAGATAGCGCAGCATGGCCGTCTCCGAGCGATGGGCGTGGAAGACCGGGTGGGTGAGGTACGCGTCGTCGCGAAGGAGGTCCTCGGGCAGAGCGTCCTCGCTCGTCGCGTCCAGCGCCTCGATGTCGCCCCCGACGCCGAAGGCCGCCCACACCGCCGCCACCTGGGCCCGCCCGGTGGTCTCGTCGCAGGCGAGGGAGACGTGGTCGGCATCGACGAGGCGAAGGTTGACGCCGTTCTCCCTGCCGGCGGCCACCACCTCGGCGCCGCGCCCCGGGACGCGGGCGGTGACGGTGTCGAAGTAGGCGGCGTGCACCACCTCGACCCCCCCGGCGCGCAGCCCCGCCGCCACCACCGCGGCGTAGCGGTGGGTGCGACGGGCGATGGTCCGCAGGCCCTCGGGTCCGTGATGGACCGCGTACATACCGGCCATGACCGCGAGCAGCACCTGCGCGGTGCAGATGTTGCTCGTGGCCTTCTCCCGGCGGATGTGCTGCTCCCGGGTCTGCAACGCGAGGCGGTAGGCCCTGTCGCCGTCCGCGTCCACCGAGACGCCCACGAGACGGCCGGGCAGGCTTCGCGCCATCTTCTCCCGCACGGCCATGTAGCCGGCGTGCGGTCCTCCGAAGCCCATCGGAACGCCGAAGCGCTGGGTGGTGCCGACCGCGATGTCCGCGCCCAGCTCGCCGGGCGACTTCAGCAGTGTCAGGGCCAGCAGGTCGGCG
Source organism: Streptomyces sp. HSG2 (assembly GCF_016598575.1). Taxonomy (NCBI): domain Bacteria; kingdom Bacillati; phylum Actinomycetota; class Actinomycetes; order Kitasatosporales; family Streptomycetaceae; genus Streptomyces; species Streptomyces sp. HSG2. Next base: position 4,744,128 of record NZ_CP066801.1, on the reverse strand, counting down.
GCCACCGTCACGAGGGCGCCGAGTTCGTGGGCGCGATCGACGAGCGGCCTGATGTCGCGAACCGCTCCGGAGGCCCCCGGGTACTGGATCAGCACCCCGTTGATCTCCCGTTCGGCGATCTCGTCCGGGACGCCGTCCGCGAGGTCGGCGACGACGACCTCGACCCCGGCGGGCTCGGCCCGCGTCCGGAGCACCGCTATGGTCTGCGGCAGCGCGTCCGCGTCGACGAGGAACAGCCCTCTCTTGTTCTTGCCCATGCGGCGGGAGAGCGCCATGGCCTCCGCGGCCGCGGTGCCCTCGTCGAGCAGCGAGGCGCCCGAGGTGGGCAGCCCCGTGAGGTCGGCCACCATCGTCTGGAAGTTCAACAGGGCTTCCAGCCGGCCCTGTGAGATCTCCGGCTGGTAGGGCGTGTAGGCCGTGTACCAGGCCGGGTTCTCCAGCACGTTGCGCAGGATCACCGGCGGGGTGAAGGTGCCGTGGTACCCCAGGCCGATCATGGAGTGGAGGACCTGGTTCCGGCCCGCGAGTTCGCGCAGCTCGGCGAGGACCTCCGGTTCGGTGCGCGCGTCCGGCAGGTCCAGCGCCTCGGTGTTCTTGATCACGTCCGGGACGGCGGCGGCGGTGAGTTCGTCCAGCGAGCCGTAGCCCACCTGCGCGAGCATCTTGGCCATGGCCTCGTGATCGGGGCCGATGTGGCGCTGCTCGAAGGGGGTTCCCCGTTCGAGGCGGGAGAGGGGAATGCGATGGGCGGTCATGGGCGGAGGCCTCCTGGTCTGACACGACCTTCGAGGGGCACCACGGCGCGGGTGCCCGGACGGCCTCCCCCTCTGTCATCTCCACCTGAGAGCTTCACCGGGCGCCCGTGAGACCCGGCTTTCCCCGTCGGTGAGAGCGGAAACCGTCGACACCCGCCCTACTTTCCAGAGTGACCTCGTCCGTGCGGTACGGGATGCCTGAGAGATTCCGGGGAGGATTTGCTCCTTCGGCGCCCTCCGACGGCGGTCGGGGGACTCTCCCGCACGGGTTCAGCGGCCGATCTCAGCCTACCAGCGGGTCCGGCCCGAGGCCCTCGAGTGGCCGCCGCCCGGATTCTGCCGTTCTGTAGTGCTTACGGATGACTCATCGAATGAGTGCGACCCGTGGAGGGACCGTGCGTACCGACATCGATCCACGCGACCTGATCGGCCGCAAGGCCTTCGACCGCGACGGCACCAAGATCGGCACGATCGACGAGGTCTACCTCGACGACGCCACCGGCGTACCCGAGTGGGCGGCCATCCGCACCGGTCTGTTCAGCAGGGACGCGTTCGTGCCGCTGGACCCGAGCGAACTGGTCGAGGGCGTGCTCCGGGTTCCCTTCGCACGGGCCCTGATCAAGGAGGCCCCGGACTTCGGCGTGGGGCGGCACCTCTCCCCCGAGCAGGAGTTGCAGCTCTACCACCACTACGGACTCGAGGTGTCCGCGGCGTCCGAGGAACCGGACTCCGAGTTCGGCAGGCTGGCCGGTTCCGAGGAGAACTGAGAACATCGCGAGGAGGGCGGCGTGGCGGCGGGAGCCGTCAGAGGAAGCGGCTCGGCGGGTTCGAGCGCCGGGTCGTCGGCGAGGAAGGTCCGGACCCGGCCCGGTTCCCCGTCCGGTCTCTCGAAGCGCACGGTGACCCGACCCAGCCCGCTCCCCTGGACCCACCCGGGTCCGAGGACGGCGTGACACACGTCGTGTCCGGGAACCCAGCGCCGCTCGCCCGCCGGCTCCGGCGCGCCGTCGGGCTCCTCGGCGCCGCCTTCCTCGTCCTCGGTCTGCTCCGGTCCGCCCGCGGCCTGCGCGAAGAGGTCCTCCTGGGTGTAGTCGGCCAGTCCGCTGACGCCCACCCCCAGCAGACGGACCCCGCCCGTGGTGTCCACCGAGTCCAGCAGTCGCGCCGCGGCCTCCCGCACCACGGTCGGGTCGTCCGTGGGCCCCCGGAGGGTCTCCGATCGGGTCAGGGTGGCGAAGTCGTAGCGGCGCACCTTGAGCACGATGGTCCGGCCGGACAGACCGGCCGTGCGCAGGCGGTGGACACAGCGCCCGGCGAGTCGCCGCACTTCGAGGGCCACCCGGGTCCGGTCGTGGAGATCGACGTCGTAGGTGTCCTCGACCGACACCGACTTGGCCTCCCGATCGGCCGTCACGGGCCGCTCGTCACGGGCCGTCGCCATGGCGAACAGCGCCCTGCCGTGGGCCCCGCCCAACAGGCGCACCAACTCGGCCTCGCCGGCCCGGGCGATCTCGTCCACCGTGTGGATCCCCGCCCGCCGCAGGTGGTCTCCGGTCGCCGGGCCCACTCCGGGCAGGACACGCGCGCTCAGCGGGCCGAGCAGGGCGCGCTCGGTTCCCGGAGTGATCACCACGAGTCCGTCGGGTTTGGCCTTCTCCGAAGCGATCTTGGCGACCATCTTGGACGCGGCGAGTCCCACCGAGGCGGTCAGCCCCGTCGCCGCGCGGATGTCCGCCCGCAGCCCGACGGCGGCTTCTCGGGCCGAGGCGGCGTTCCAGGCGACGGCACCGACCTCCAGGTCCACGAAGGCCTCGTCCAGGCTCAACGGCTCCACCAGCGGCGACAACTCCCGCAGCCTCGCCATGACCCGCTCGCTGATCGTCCGGTAGAACGCGAAGCGCGGCGCCAGGTAGGCGGCGTGCGGCGCGAGCCGGCGCGCTTGGGCCATCGGCATCGCCGAGCGCACCCCGAGGGCGCGGGCCTCGTACGACGCGGTGGCGACCACCCCTCGGGGTCCCAACCCGCCCACCACCACGGGCCTCCCGCGAAGACTCGGCTTGGACGCCTGTTCGACCGACGCGAAGAAGGCGTCCATGTCGAGGTGGAGGATGGTGGGCTCGGTTCGCACACCTCGAATGCTGCCGCAGACCACCGACAACGCCACCGGAGCGGCCGACCGAACGGGAACCCGGCGGCGGGAACGGCCCGCTCCGGGGCCGACCCGGAGCGCCACGCCCGGCGCCCCCGACCGATCAGCCCGCGCGGTTGCGCCGGCGGGCCAACTCGTCGCCGGGGTTGTGCCGGACGAGGGTCTCGCCCGTGTCGATCCGCTCGCCGTGCAGCTGCGACAGTGCGGCCTCGACATCCCGCCACACCACGCCCACGGCAATACCGAAGACGCCTTGGCCCCCCTGGAGAAGCGCGTGCACCTCGTCGGGCGAGGCGCACTCGTAGACGGTGGCCCCGTCGCTCATGAGCGTCATCCGTTCCAGGTCGCCGGCGCCTCGGTCGGCGAGATGTCGGACCGTGCCGCGGATGTTCTGCAACGACACACCGGTGTCGAGGAGGCGTTTGACGATTTTCAGGACGACGACGTCCCGAAGACCGTAGAGCCGTTGCGTCCCCGAACCGTGGGCCGGCCGCACACCGGGCTCCACGAGACCGGTGCGAGCCCAGTAGTCCAGCTGTCGATAGGTGATCCCCGCCGCGGCGCAGGCCGTCGGGCCTCGGTAGCCGAGCCGCTCGGTCGTGTCGGGAGTAGACGTCTCTGGGACACCGGGAACAGCCCTGGGCCGTGGGGAAAGCGGGCGGGGCCGGTCGTCCGCCCGGGAAGCGGATTCGGGCGCGCCCCCGACCACGCTGTCGCCGCTGATTCTCACGCCGACCTCCGTCCTCGACCTGCCTCCTCGAAGGTAGGCAGTCGCCCAAGGTGCGTCAACGATCGCCACACTCGGCACGCCGAGTGATAATCACCTTGGGAGTGGTTTCCCGTGCCCTCCCACGGGGAAAGGCTAGCCGAACGCGCTGCCGCGGATCCGAGCGACACCGCCGCGGCGGCCGGATCGCCGCCCGAGTCACTGGTTGCTGCTGCCGAAGTCCTCCGGCGAGATCTGGTCGAGGAACTCGCGGAACTTCTCGACCTCGTCCTCCTGCTCGTCGGGGATGGCGATCCCGGCGTCGTCGAGCACCGCCTCGCTCCCGTAGATCGGGGACCCGGTGCGGAGCGCCAAAGCTATGGCGTCGGACGGTCGAGCGCTCACCTCGACCCCACTGGCGAAGACCAGCTCGGCGTAGAAGACTCCCTCACGCAGATCGGTGATGCGGACCTCGGTGAGCTCCTGTCCCACGGCCTCCAGGACGTCCTTGAACAAGTCGTGGGTCAGCGGTCGGGCGGGTGCCATCCCCTGCTGGGCGAAGGCGATCGCCGTCGCCTCCCCCGGACCGATCCAGATGGGGAGGTACCGGTCGCCTCCCACTTCACGCAGCAGAACGATCGGTTGGTTGGAGGGCATCTCGACCCGGACACCTACGACATCGAGCTCGTTCACACAGCAACCCTAGGCCGTGCCCGGGACGTTTGGGTAGTCGAGCCGGGAACGGGTGGCCGATCCGGCGCAGTGCGACCACCCGTTTCCACGCTGTGACCGCCACCACTCGGCCGGGCCCGTTCACCCGTCCGGGTCGGCCCCTCAGGGCAGGCGCACGCCGAGCGCCGACTGCACGAGCGCCGCGTGGAGCCGCACGGCGAGACCGGCGATCTCCCTGGTCCGAGCCTCGGCGTGGGCCCTGGTCTGCGGATTGCGGTGACGCCGCAGGGGAGCCACCACCTGGTCCACCAACCCGGCCTCCCGATCCGCCGCCGCCTTCATCACCCGCAGGTGTCGTGGCTCGATGCCGAACCGCCCCAGCTCCCCGACAAGCGCCGCGACGGCGAGCGACCCGCCGTCGTAGGTCCCGTCGGGCAGGGGCGTGATCAGTCCGTAAGACTCCCACTCGACGAGTTGCCGCTCGGCGGTCCCGGTCTCGGCCAGCAACTCCGCCCGCCCGACGGGCGCGGGGGTGGTGACCGGGGGCTCGGGAGCCCGGGGGGAACCGTGGGACCGGCCACCGTCCGCCGCCGCGGAAGCGACCACCTCGGGGGGCTCCCCCGTGTCCAGCTGTTCCCTGATCACCCGCAGCGGAAGGTAGTGGTCCCGCTGCATGCGCAGGACCCGTCCGAGCCGCTCGACGTCCCGCTCGCTGAACTTCCGGTAGCCGGCCGGGGTCCGCCGCGGTTCCACGAGTCCCTCGGACTCCAGGAACCGGATCTTGGAGATGGTGATGTCGGGGAACTCCGGGCGAAGCGCTCCCAACACCGCGCCGATGCTCATCAGGCCGGCGTCCGCCGCGGCGGTCCCACGGCCCTCGCCGCCGGGAGGTGTGTGAACCATGGACCTTCCCTGGGTGGTCCCCGGGGACGGCCCCGGGGACGGTCAGAAGCCCCGCTGGCCCGCGTAGAAGACCAGTCGGTACTTGCCGATCTGCACCTCGTCGCCATTGGACAGGGCGACTTGGTCGATCCGCTCGCGGTTGACGTACGTGCCGTTGAGGCTGCCCACGTCGGCCACGACGAAGACGCCGTCCCGATCGCGACGGAACTCCACATGCCGTCGCGAGACGGTCACGTCGTCCAGGAAGATGTCGCTCTGCGGATGGCGCCCGGCCGTGGTCAGCTCACTGTCCAACAGGAAGCGGCTGCCCGAGTTCGGCCCCCGCCGCACGACGAGGAGCGCGGAGCCGAACGGCAACGCGTCCACGGCGGCCTGGGCCTCGGGAGAAAGCGTCGGCATCGGGGTCTGGCCGGTGGCCTCGGAGTCGTACGCCTCCAGCCCGGAGATGGAGATCGAGGACGTGGTCTCCGACGGACGCTCGGCGGTCACTCCGGGCCGCAGCGGCGCGCCGCAGTTGGAGCAGAAGCGACTGGTCTCCGCGTTGCGGTTGCCGCACCTCGTACAGACCAGGGCCGACATGGGCGGATCCTCCTGCCGAGGCTGCCCCGCCGGGGCATGGGACGCGTACGGGTCCGGGACCGACCCTCCACCCGTACCTGAGGTCGACGGTTGGCCGAAACCTATGTCGGCGGACCGGGCAGGGTCAACTGACGGCGCGCCCTCGCCCACCGGAACGTCACCGCCCGTACCGGCGACCTCGTCCCGGTAGAGCGGACGAGGCTCCCCGTCGTCGGGCCGCGCGCGGAACCTGGCCGTCTCGTCGGCCCCACCCTCTCGCGCGCTCTTGCCGAACAACTTCGCAAACAACTTCACGGGCGATTCCCCTTGAACGAAACAGACCCGCCCGTGGGGCAGGACGAACGCTGACTCAACCTACTGACCGACCCGGACACCCTCACAACGCCCGTCGCCACCGGACAGTTTCCCTCACACGCCACCCGTTCGGCGCGTCGACCCCCCGCGAGCTCTCGTCGCGGCCGACCATCCGCGGACGACGACGCGCACCCGCGGATCACCGGGAGGACGACCGAGCGTAGTCAGCCCGCTCCTCCGGTCGCAAGGCGTCCACGACGATCTTGTCGGATCGCTCGATCTCCACCGTGGCCTGCTCCTTCTCCAATGCTTGGACGACACCTCCCGGGATGTTCAGCGCGGGTTCCAGATCCTGTGGCTCGCCGATGACCTGGAAGCGGTAGGGCGCCGCGATGCGGCTCCCGTCCACGTTGACCCCGTCGCCCGAGTTGGCGAACCACGTGCCCGCCACCACCCTCACGTCGTTCACCTGGATCGCCTCGGCCCCGGCCGCGCGCAGTTCCTGGACCGCGTTGAGCAGGTCGTCCGCCTCCACGGCACCCTCCGCGTCCGCGATGGTCACCGTGATCCCCGGTCCCCACGCGGCCACCGTGCCGGCCAGGATGCCGAGTCGTCGCTCCCGCTCCTCGGTCTGCTTCCGGGCCTCCTCGGCCTGGTCGGAGCTGTTCTCCAGTTCCTCACGCTGCCGCTCCAATCCCCGCTTCTCCTCTTCCAGACGCTCCGTGCGGTCGTCGAGTTCATCGAGGATGCGCACGAGATCCTCCTGACGCGCGCCCCGCAAGGCGTCGTCGCCCGTGCTGTGCGAGGCGACCTGCACGGCGAGCCCGAAACCCAGGCCGAACAGCAGCAGGGCCACGACGAGTTGCGCGCGGGTGAGTCGAGGCGGCCACAACGCCTTCACCAACCGCTCTCGACCGGTCGGCCCACGGTCGGCCGCCACCGATGCCTCCGCCCCGGGCGCTCCCTCCCGGGGCTCCCGGGTCGGCGACGTGTCCTCCGAACTCCTCACCCGCCTCACGCCCGGAAGACGTGGCGACGGATCGCCGCCGCGTTGGAGAAGATCCGGATCCCCAGCACCACGACGACCCCGGTCGAGAGTTGCGCCCCGACGCCCAACTCGTCCCCGAGGAAGACGATCAGCGCCGCCACGACCACGTTCGACAGGAACGACACCACGAACACCTTGTCGTCGAAGATGCCGTCGAGCATGGCTCGCAGACCACCGAAGACGGCGTCGAGCGCCGCCACGACGGCGATGGGCAGATACTGCTCGACGGCCACCGGGACCTCCGGTCGAACCAGCAGACCGACCACGACTCCCACGACGAGGCCCAGTACGGCGATCACGATGTGCCCTTCTCGGATATCGGCTGCGCCGAACGTACGATGACCCGCGGCGCGGCGGCGAGTTCCAGGTCGTCCTCGACGGTCAGACCGGCCCGGATACCGTAGTTCTCCCGCAGGACGTCCAGGTACACCCCGTCCGCCCCCTCCTGGAAACGGTTCTCCAACTTCGGGCCGTCCCCCAGCGCGAGCACGGTGTAGGGGGGCACGAGCGGTCTGTTGTCGACCAGGATCGCGTCCCCCGCCGCCCTGATCGCGGACAGCGCGGTCAGTCGCTGTCCGTTGACGGAGATCGCCTCCGCACCGGCCACCCAGAGTCCGTTGACCACACGCTGCAGGTCCCTGTCGCGCAGGCGTCCGGTGTCGGCGAAGCCGGACGTCCCGCGAGGACCACCCTCGCCCGCGCCCGCGCCCTCGGCGTCGTCGACCACAAGCCTCACGCCCGGACCGCGCACCGCCACCGCGCCGGCCATGACGCCGACGAGATCGGACCCGCCGTCGTCCCCGGTACGCCGCAGCGCCGCCAGCTGCCGGTCGCCGACTTCCGTTCTGAGCGCGTCGATGGCCTCCTCGACCTCGTCGGCCTCCGCGGTCCGCCGGTCGATGCGGTCGATGAGCTCCTCGCGTTCCTTGGCGATCATCGGCGCGGCGACCCGCGCCTGAGCGGCGCCCACCGTCACCACCAGGGCGGCGAGCACGAGTCCGACGGACAGACCCAACTTCGCCCGAAGCGTCTTCGGAAGGCCGCCGGGGACTTCCGACCGGCGGCGCGCCGCCGCCTCGGCGTAGCCGTCGTCGAGGCTGTGGTCCATGACGTTGGTGAGCAACGACATGGACGCGTCCGGGCGGGCGGGCCGCGCGGACGTGCTCCGATCGGGGGAGTGCTGCGGCATGCCGCACATCGTCGCACGTCCCGGCGGCTGCCCACCAACGCCCCCCGCCTCCCTCCAAAACGGCGGGGGGGAGCGGCGATTTCGGGTACTGTCCGACGCCGCCCGGGACACCCCGGGTGTCGCCGTCCGGACGGAGCCCCGCGTGGGCGCGCGGGGCTCGGCCCGGCACGTCGTCAGTGACCGGCGCTCTTCACGATCGCGGACCACTCGTCCAGCAGCGCCTGCGCGGAGGCGTCGTCCGGCCCCTCGGCCCACAGCCGGGTCACGGCTTCCGCCGGGTCGGGGAGCACCATCACCCAACGTCCGTCCGGCTCGACCACCCGGACACCGTCCGTGGTGTCGACGGTCCTGTCTCCGGCGGCTTCGACGACTCTCCTCATCACCAGGCCCTTGACCGCCCAAGGCGTTGCCAGATCTCGTTTCAGGACGTGCGCCCGAGGGATGCGGGCGTCGATCTGACTGAGGGTGAGCTGGGTCCGAGCCACGAGCCCGATGAGTCGCACGAACGCCGCGGTTCCGTCGTAGACCCTGCTGAACTCCGGGACGATGAAGCCTCCCATCCCGTCGCCGCCGAAGACCGTGCCCTCCTCCCCGCCGACCCGGGTGAGGTCATCGGGGGAAGTCGTGGTCCACTCCACCTGCGTGCCGTGGTAGGCGGCGACCTGCTCGGCGATCCGGGTCGTGGTCACGGGAAGCCCGACCCGGCCGCTCCGCCGCTCGGCCGCGACGAGGTCGAGCATCACCAGCAGTGCCCGGTCGTCCTCGACGATACGGCCCCGCTCGTCGACGAGGGACAGCCTCTCCCCCACAGGATCGAACCGCACACCGAACGCGGCCCGCGACGACGCCACGATCTCGCCCAGCCGCACCAGACCGGCCCGCCGCATCTCCGACGTCTCCGTGGGACGCGACTCGTCGAGCCCGGGGTTGACGGTGAGGGAGTCCACCCCGAGCTTTCCGAGAAGACTGGGCAACACGAGGCCCGCGCTGCCGTTGGACGCGTCGACGACGACCTTCAGGCCGGACTCGGTGACACCGGTGGTGTCCACGTTGCGCAGCAGGGAGCCGGTGTACGAGTCGTACACACTGGCGGGAAACCGCAGATCACCGATCTCTCCCGGGAAGGCCCGCCGGTACTCCTGGCGCGCGAAGACGCGGTCCAGCTTGCGTTGCGCGCCCTGGGACAGGTCGGCGCCGCGCCCGTCGAAGAACATGATGTCGACCGAGTCCGGCACCCCGGGGGTGGTCCTGATCATCATCCCGCCGGCGCTGCCTCGCGCGGTCTGCTGCCGCGCCACCGGGAGCGGCACGTTCTCCAGATCGCGTACGTCGATGGCGCTCGCCTGCAACGCGGAGATGACCGCGCGCTTCAACGCCCGCGCGCCACGGGAGTGGTCCCGCGCGGTGGTGACCGTGGATCCCTTCTTGAGGGTGGTGGCGTACGCCCCGGCCAACCTCACGGCGAGTTCCGGGGTGATCTCGACGTTCAGGATGCCGGAGACACCCCGCGCCCCGAACAGGTGCGCCTGTCCGCGTGACTCCCAGATGACGGAGGTGTTGACGAAGGCGCCCGCCTCGATGGTCTTGAAGGGGTAGACGCGGACGTTGCCCTGCACGACGGATTCCTCGCCGATCAGGCACTCGTCCCCGATGACCGCACCGTCCTCGATACGCGCCGCGCGCATGACGTCGGTGTTCTTGCCGACGACGCAACCCCTCAGGTTGCTGTGCGGGCCGACGTAGACGTTGTCGTGGACGACCGCCTTGTGCAGGAAGGCACCGCTCTTCACCACGACGTTCGAACCGACCACGGTGTGCTCACGGATCTCGGCCCCGGCCTCCACCTTGGCGTAGTCGCCGATGTAGAGAGGGCCGCGCAAAACCGCGTCCGGGTGTACCTCGGCCCCCTCGGCGACCCAGACACCCGGGGAGATCTCGAAACCGTCGATGTCGACCGCGACCTTGCCCTCCAGGACGTCGGCCTGGGCCTTGACGTAGCTCTCGTGGGTGCCGACGTCCTCCCAGTACCCCTCGGCGACGTAGCCGTAGATCGGCTTTCCGTCCTTCATCAGCTGGGGGAACACATCACCCGACCAGTCGACGGGGACGTCGGCCTCCACATAGTCGAAGACCTCGGGCTCCATCACGTAGATGCCCGTGTTCACCGTGTCGGAGAAGACCTGTCCCCAGGTCGGCTTCTCCAGGAAGCGCTCGACCTTCCCCTCGTCGTCGACGATGGTGATGCCGAACTCCAGTGGGTTGGGGACCCGCGTCAGGCAGACCGTGACGAGGGCGCCCTTCTCCTTGTGGAACTCGATCAACTCGCTGAGGTCGAAGTCCGTGAGCGCGTCACCGGAGATCACCAGGAAGGAGTCGTCCTTCAGCGCCTCTTCGGCGTTCTTCACGCTCCCGGCGGTGCCGAGCGGCTTCTCCTCGTTGGCGTAGGTGAGCTCCATCCCCAGCTCTTCGCCGTCCCCGAAGTAGTTCCTGACCAGCGAGGCCAAGAACTGGACGGTCACGACGGTCTCATTGAGCCCGTGCCTCTTGAGCAAGCGCAGGACATGCTCCATGATCGGCCGGTTGGCCACCGGCAGGAGCGGCTTGGGCATACTCGAGGTCATGGGACGAAGGCGTGTGCCTTCGCCTCCGGCCATCACGACGGCCTTCATGTCGGAAGAGTCCTCCTCCAAGAGACGACGGTCGGCCGACTTCACCCGCCCTGGATTATCCCGCACTTCTTCGACACGGGCCATCCGGCCGCGACGGCCGGGCGTGGAGCTTCAGTCGGCCACGGGGTCCGCCCGAACCAGTCGACGGACCTGCACCATGTAGAGAACTCCTGCCCACCAGTAGAGCGTTGTACCCCATCCGGCGAACGCCCATCCGAAAACGGCGGCCACTGACGAGATCCAACCGGTGCCGTCACTGAGGAGCAGCAGAGGGAAGGCGTACATCAGGTTGAAGGTGGCGGCCTTCCCAAGGAAGTTCACCTGTGGCGGGGGATAGCCGTGCCGGCGCAGGATCCCCACCATCACCAGGAGGACCAACTCACGCGCGATCAACGCCGCGGTCAGCCACAGCGGCAGGATGTCACGCCAGGTCATCCCCACCAGGGTGGAGAGGATGTAGAGCCGGTCGGCGGCGGGGTCCAGCAGTCTGCCGAGGCTGCTGACCTGGTTCCACCGTCGGGCCAGTTTGCCGTCCAGATAGTCGCTGACGCCGCTCAACGCCAGTACCAACAGAGCCCAACCATCGCTCTGCGGTCCGCCGAACTCGGGCCTGAGGACAAGCCAGAGGAACAGGGGCACACCCGCGAGGCGCGCCATGCTGAGCAGATTCGGGATGGTGAGGACCCGGTCGGTCTGGACGCGGGTCTCCTGGACCTCCACCCGGGGGCCTCCTGGGGAAACGGACCTACAATTCCCCCTGACCCTACCTCAACGCAAAATGGCCCTGTGTGTCGGGAGTACTCCCGACACACAGGGCCATTTTCAAGATTTGTTCGGCGGCGTCCTACTCTCCCACAGGGTCCCCCCTGCAGTACCATCGGCGCTGTAGAGCTTAGCTTCCGGGTTCGGAATGTAACCGGGCGTTTCCCCTACGCCAAAACCACCGAAACACAACGAAACAACAACCAGCACCCCACAACAGGGACAACCGTTCGTGGTTTCAGAACCAACACAGTGGACGCGAGCACCTACGGACAAGCCCTCGGCCTATTAGTACCGGTCAACTCCACACCTCACAGTGCTTCCATACCCGGCCTATCAACCCAGTCGTCTACTGGGAGCCTTACCCCATCAAGTAGGTGGGAGCCCTCATCTCGAAGCAGGCTTCCCGCTTAGATGCTTTCAGCGGTTATCCCTCCCGAACGTAGCCAACCAGCCATGCCCTTGGCAGAACAACTGGCACACCAGAGGTTCGTCCGTCCCGGTCCTCTCGTACTAGGGACAGCCCTTCTCAAGACTCCTACGCGCACAGCGGATAGGGACCGAACTGTCTCACGACGTTCTAAACCCAGCTCGCGTACCGCTTTAATGGGCGAACAGCCCAACCCTTGGGACCGACTCCAGCCCCAGGATGCGACGAGCCGACATCGAGGTGCCAAACCATCCCGTCGATATGGACTCTTGGGGAAGATCAGCCTGTTATCCCCGGGGTACCTTTTATCCGTTGAGCGACGGCGCTTCCACAAGCCACCGCCGGATCACTAGTCCCGACTTTCGTCCCTGCTCGACCCGTCGGTCTCACAGTCAAGCTCCCTTGTGCACTTACACTCAACACCTGATTACCAACCAGGCTGAGGGAACCTTTGGGCGCCTCCGTTACCCTTTAGGAGGCAACCGCCCCAGTTAAACTACCCATCAGACACTGTCCCTGATCCGGATCACGGACCCAGGTTAGACATCCAGCACGACCAGACTGGTATTTCAACGACGACTCCACCCACACTGGCGTACAGGCTTCACAGTCTCCCAGCTATCCTACACAAGCCGAACCGAACACCAATATCAAACTATAGTAAAGGTCCCGGGGTCTTTCCGTCCTGCTGCGCGAAACGAGCATCTTTACTCGTAGTGCAATTTCACCGGGCCTATGGTTGAGACAGTCGAGAAGTCGTTACGCCATTCGTGCAGGTCGGAACTTACCCGACAAGGAATTTCGCTACCTTAGGATGGTTATAGTTACCACCGCCGTTTACTGGCGCTTAAGTTCTCAGCTTCGCCCCACCGAAATGGAACTAACCGGTCCCCTTAACGTTCCAGCACCGGGCAGGCGTCAGTCCGTATACATCGCCTTACGGCTTCGCACGGACCTGTGTTTTTAGTAAACAGTCGCTTCTCGCTGGTCTCTGCGGCCACCCCCAGCTCAAGGCGCACAGCCCATCACCAGAAATGGCCCCCCTTCTCCCGAAGTTACGGGGGCATTTTGCCGAGTTCCTTAACCATAGTTCACCCGAACGCCTCGGTATTCTCTACCAGACCACCTGAGTCGGTTTAGGGTACGGGCCGCCATGAAACTCGCTAGAGGCTTTTCTCGACAGCATAGGATCATCCACTTCACCACAATCGGCTCGGCATCAGGTCTCAGACACATGTCACGCGGATTTACCTACGCAACGCCCTACACCCTTACCCCGGGACAACCACCGCCCGGGATGGACTACCTTCCTGCGTCACCCCATCACTCGCCTACTACCAGCTCGGACCACCGGCTCCACCACAATCCATCCCCCGAAGGGTCCGGAACGGCTTCACGGGCTTAGCATCACCAGATTCGACGTTTGACGCTCCACAGCGGGTACCGGAATATCAACCGGTTATCCATCGACTACGCCTGTCGGCCTCGCCTTAGGTCCCGACTTACCCTGGGCAGATCAGCTTGACCCAGGAACCCTTGGTCAATCGGCGCAAACGTTTCCCACGTTTGAATCGCTACTCATGCCTGCATTCTCACTCGTCAACCGTCCACAACTGCCTTACGGCGCTGCTTCACCCGGCAAACGACGCTCCCCTACCCATCCACACACCCGTTAAGGCAACCATGTGAATGACACGACTTCGGCGGTACACTTGAGCCCCGCTACATTATCGGCGCGGAATCACTTGACCAGTGAGCTATTACGCACTCTTTCAAGGATGGCTGCTTCTAAGCCAACCTCCTGGTTGTCTCTGCGACTCCACATCCTTTCCCACTTAGCGTACGCTTAGGGGCCTTAGTCGATGCTCTGGGCTGTTTCCCTCTCGACCATGGAGCTTATCCCCCACAGTCTCACTGCCGCGCTCTCACTTACCGGCATTCGGAGTTTGGCTAAGGTCAGTAACCCGGTAAGGCCCATCGCCTATCCAGTGCTCTACCTCCGGCAAGAAACACACGACGCTGCACCTAAATGCATTTCGGGGAGAACCAGCTATCACGGAGTTTGATTGGCCTTTCACCCCTAACCACAGGTCATCCCCCAGGTTTTCAACCCTGGTGGGTTCGGTCCTCCACGAAGTCTTACCTCCGCTTCAACCTGCCCATGGCTAGATCACTCCGCTTCGGGTCTTGAGCATGCTACTCCAACGCCCTCTTCGGACTCGCTTTCGCTACGGCTACCCCACAACAGGTTAACCTCGCAACACACCGCAAACTCGCAGGCTCATTCTTCAAAAGGCACGCAGTCACGACACACAAACCCCGAAAGGCTCGCATGCGACGCTCCCACGGCTTGTAGGCACACGGTTTCAGGTACTATTTCACTCCCCTCCCGGGGTACTTTTCACCATTCCCTCACGGTACTATCCGCTATCGGTCACCAGGGAATATTTAGGCTTAACGGGTGGTCCCGCCAGATTCACACGGGATTTCTCGGGCCCCGTGCTACTTGGGAAAATCCTCAACGAGCCGCTGACATTTCGACTACGGGGGTCTTACCCTCTACGCCGGACCTTTCGCATGTCCTTCGCCTACATCAACGGTTTCTCACTCGCCTCACAGCCGGCAGACCATGAAAAAAGACATCCCACAACCCCGCACACGCAACCCCTGCCGGGTATCACACGCATACGGTTTGGCCTCATCCAGTTTCGCTCGCCACTACTCCCGGAATCACGGTTGTTTTCTCTTCCTGCGGTACTGAGATGTTTCACTTCCCCGCGTTCCCTCCACTCGCCCTATGAGTTCAGGCAAGGGTGACAGCCCATGACGACTGCCGGGTTTCCCCATTCGGACACCCCCGGATCAAAGCCTGGTTGACGACTCCCCGGGGCCTATCGCGGCCTCCCACGTCCTTCATCGGTTCCTGGTGCCAAGGCATCCACCGTGCGCCCTTAAAAACTTGGCCACAGATGCTCGCGTCCACTGTGCAGTTCTCAAACAACGACCAGCCACCCGTCACACACCATCCACCGACGATGCTTCACCAGGACCGGCACAACCGAGACCACGACCACACGGCCGCACCCTCAGACACCCAACAACGTGCCCGACCGAACCCCCACCCCGAACATGCCTTCCACACCCCCCACCACAGCAGGAAGCAGTACAAACACACCCGGAACAGAAAACCCGACCGAATAGTCAACGTTCCACCCACGAGCACACCGGCACCAGACACTCGCTGATGAACCGGCCTCTGCCCACACCCCCCACAACCAAGGGGAGGCACAGGAGAAAGCTCCTTAGAAAGGAGGTGATCCAGCCGCACCTTCCGGTACGGCTACCTTGTTACGACTTCGTCCCAATCGCCAGTCCCACCTTCGACAGCTCCCTCCCACAAGGGGTTGGGCCACCGGCTTCGGGTGTTACCGACTTTCGTGACGTGACGGGCGGTGTGTACAAGGCCCGGGAACGTATTCACCGCAGCAATGCTGATCTGCGATTACTAGCGACTCCGACTTCATGGGGTCGAGTTGCAGACCCCAATCCGAACTGAGACCGGCTTTTTGAGATTCGCTCCACCTCACGGCATCGCAGCTCATTGTACCGGCCATTGTAGCACGTGTGCAGCCCAAGACATAAGGGGCATGATGACTTGACGTCGTCCCCACCTTCCTCCGAGTTGACCCCGGCGGTCTCCCGTGAGTCCCCAACCTCCGAAGAGTTGCTGGCAACACGGGACAAGGGTTGCGCTCGTTGCGGGACTTAACCCAACATCTCACGACACGAGCTGACGACAGCCATGCACCACCTGTACACCGACCACAAGGGCACACCCATCTCTGAGCGCTTCCGATGTATGTCAAGCCTTGGTAAGGTTCTTCGCGTTGCGTCGAATTAAGCCACATGCTCCGCCGCTTGTGCGGGCCCCCGTCAATTCCTTTGAGTTTTAGCCTTGCGGCCGTACTCCCCAGGCGGGGCACTTAATGCGTTAGCTGCGGCACGGACAACGTGGAATGCTGCCCACACCTAGTGCCCACCGTTTACGGCGTGGACTACCAGGGTATCTAATCCTGTTCGCTCCCCACGCTTTCGCTCCTCAGCGTCAGTATCGGCCCAGAGATCCGCCTTCGCCACCGGTGTTCCTCCTGATATCTGCGCATTTCACCGCTACACCAGGAATTCCGATCTCCCCTACCGAACTCTAGCCTGCCCGTATCGACTGCAGACCCGGGGTTAAGCCCCGGGCTTTCACAACCGACGCGACAAGCCGCCTACGAGCTCTTTACGCCCAATAATTCCGGACAACGCTCGCGCCCTACGTATTACCGCGGCTGCTGGCACGTAGTTAGCCGGCGCTTCTTCTGCAGGTACCGTCACTCACGCTTCTTCCCTGCTGAAAGAGGTTTACAACCCGAAGGCCGTCATCCCTCACGCGGCGTCGCTGCATCAGGCTTGCGCCCATTGTGCAATATTCCCCACTGCTGCCTCCCGTAGGAGTCTGGGCCGTGTCTCAGTCCCAGTGTGGCCGGTCGCCCTCTCAGGCCGGCTACCCGTCGTCGCCTTGGTGAGCCACTACCTCACCAACAAGCTGATAGGCCGCGGGCTCATCCTGCACCGCCGGAGCTTTCCACCACCACGGATGCCCGTGACAGTCAATATCCGGTATTAGACCCCGTTTCCAGGGCTTGTCCCAGAGTGCAGGGCAGATTGCCCACGTGTTACTCACCCGTTCGCCACTAATCCCCACCGAAATGGTTCATCGTTCGACTTGCATGTGTTAAGCACGCCGCCAGCGTTCGTCCTGAGCCAGGATCAAACTCTCCGTGAATGCTCTGCCGGTCACCCGGCACACAACACGGGAGCGGGACCACCGGAGGAATAACCCGATGATCCACAGCGTCCTCGCTGTGTTCTACTTCAAAGGAACCCGTCCACCGGAACAACAATCCCGGCGTCGGGGTATCAACATATCTGGCGTTGACTTTTGGCACGCTGTTGAGTTCTCAAGGAACGGACACTTTCTTCGTACTCACCCGAGAAACACACTCTCTCGCGGCTTTCCTCCGGGCGTTTCCCTTCGGTTTCACCGACTCTACCAGATGAATTCGCCCTCTCCGCCCACGCCCTCGCGGGCATGAGGAATGCAGAGAAGCCGAACAGGCAACCGGTGTGTCGGATTCCTGCCGGAGGAAGCGGGAATCACACTCGCTCTCCGAGGCAGGACCCACAACAGTACAGGCCCACAAGGCCGCACGCAAACCACCCTCTGGGACGGGTCCGAGGCTTTGGCCGGGAACATCGGGCGGAAGCGGGACGTGAGCTGACATATGCTGCGTGTGCATCTCTCCACCCCCGGGAGGCCCCTTCCATGACCACCGTGACGTCACCGCAGACGGGACGCGCCGTCGGGCTGACAGCCGTACCCGACCCGGTCTTCTCCGAAGCCATGGTGGGTCCGGGCACCGCCGTCGACCCCGTGCGGGAACCCTGCGAAGCCGTCGCTCCGGTGGGTGGGGTCCTCGTCTCCCTGCACCCCCACGCCTTCGTGGTGGTCACGGACGGCGGCAGGGGGGTGCTGACCCACCTCGGCATCGACACCGTGCAGCTCAACGGCGAGGGGTTCGAACTCCTCGCTCACAAGGGGGACACGGTCGAACGAGGACAGGCGATCGTCCGCTGGAACCCCTCCGAGGTGGAGGCCTCGGGCAAGTCGCCGCTCTGCCCGGTCGTGGCGTTGGACGCGGACGCCCACGCCCTCATGGATCTGCGCGAGGAGGGCCCCGTCCGAGTCGGCGAGCGACTCTTCGACTGGTCCTGACACGCCACCATCGTCCTTCGGCCGACGGACTCCCCACCGGAGAGCCGGAGAACCCTCCCGGGAGGTGCGGATGGAGACAACTCTGCGAGGCGTCGGCGTGAGCCACGGAGTGGCCGTCGGTCCGGTGCGTCACATGGGAGCCGCCGTGTTGGAACCCCCGGTGAGGCAGGTACCGGCGGCGGAGCGAGAAAGGGAGGGAGCCCGGGCCCGGCGCGCCGCGGAGGCCGTCGCCGCGGATCTCACGGCCCGGGGACATCTGGCCGGTGGCGAGGCGCGGGCGGTGCTGGAGGCGCAGGCGTTGATGGCGCGGGATCCCGAGCTGATGGCGGAGGTCGGCCGACGCGTCGCGTCGGGTGGCACCGCCGAACGGGCCGTCCACGACGCCTTCGCGGGCTACCGGTCCTTGCTGGCCGGGGCCGGCGAGCTCCACGCGGCACGGATCCCCGACCTCGACGACGTGCGCAATCGGATGGTCGCCCGACTGCTGGGCGTGCCGATCCCGGGGGTACCGGACAGCGACAGCCCCTACGTTCTCGTGGCGCGCGATCTGGCCCCCGCCGACACCGCGCTCCTGGACCCCGCCCTGGTCCTGGGCTTCCTGACCGAGGAGGGCAGCCCGACCAGCCACACGGCGATCCTGGCACGCGCCCTCGGCGTGCCGGCGGTGGTGGCCCTGTCCGGTGCCCGGGAACTCCCGGAGGGGACCGTGATCGCTCTCGACGGCGACTCCGGAGAAGTCCGTGTCGACCCGGACGACCGGCGAGGGCCACGGCGGAGAGGGGTGGGTCGGCGCGAGGCGAGAGCCTCGGCGCGCGAGCCCGGGCGCACCGCCGACGGCCACCGCGTCCCACTCCTGGCCAACATCGGAGGCCCGGCCGACGTGGCGGGGGCCGTCGAGGTCGGGGCGGAGGGCGTGGGACTGTTCCGTACGGAGTTCCTCTTCCTCGACGACGCCGAGAGCGCCCCGTCGGAGCAAAGGCAGATCGCCGCCTACCGTCGGGTGATCGAGGCCTTTCCCGAAGGACGCGTGGTGGCCAGAGTCCTCGACGCCGGCGCGGACAAGCCACTGGGCTTCCTCTCCCCCGCCGAGGAGCCCAACCCCGCACTGGGCGTCCGCGGACTACGCGCCCTGCTGGACCACCCGGAGATCCTGGCCGCGCAACTGCGCGCGTTGTCCAAGGCCGCGGACTCCTCACCCGGCACCCTCGACGTGATGGCGCCCATGGTCGCCGACCGGGCGGATGCCAAGGCGTTCGCCGACGCCTGCCGCGCGGCGGGGCTGCGGTCGGATGTCGGGGCGATGGTGGAGGTCCCCTCGGCCGCACTGAGGGCGGGCGCGGTGCTGCGCGAAGTCGATTTCCTCTCCCTGGGGACCAACGACCTGGCCCAGTACGCCTTCGCGGCCGACCGCCAGGTGGGTGCCGTGGCCCGGTTCCAGGATCCGTGGCAACCCGCGCTGCTCGATCTGGTGGCATCGGCTACGTGGGCGGCTCGGGCACAGGCCAAGGGGTGCGGCGTGTGCGGCGAGGCCGCCGCCGACCCACTCCTGGCCTGTGTCCTGGTCGGTCTGGGGGTGTCCTCGCTCTCGATGGGACCCGCCGCGATCCCCTCGGTGCGCCGGTCTGTGTCGAGGGTGACACTCGCGCGGTGCGAGCGGGCCGCCTCCGCCGCGCGGGCGGCGGACGGGGCCGAGGACGCGCGGAACGCGGCTCGCGAGATCCTCCTTCGGGACGCGTAGCAGTCGATCGCTCCGGGACACCGAGGGGACGCGGGGCGGGCCGGCGGCCCGCCCCGAACACACCTCGGCTTCAGTGGTGGTGGCCCCGCTCGGGTGAATCCTCGCCGAGGTCGGGCGGCTCGCTGTACCGCACCCCGGGTTCCGGGGAGATGGGCTCGCCGGTCCGCGGGTCGAGGCAGTAGGCGTCGAAGACCTCCCCGGCCGTGAGCGCCACGAGGCCGTACTCCCGCAGACGCCAGCCGTAGACGCGGCCGGGCGCGCCGGCCCGCAGGATCAGACCGCCGGGGGCACGTGTGGCGAGCCCCACCGCGAGGACGCCGGTGAACTCGGGTACGGCGGCGTGGTCCGGTAGGCGGTCCCTTCGTCGGGTGGGGCCGACGCGCAGGACCGCGGAGAGGCGCTCGTGGACACCGGAGACCGCGCAGACCAGGTGAAGATGGTCGTCCGGCGCGGTGTCGAGCACGCGCGTGAGCAACTCGCCGGCGCGCGCGAGGGCGGCCCGCCCGATGTCCTCTCCGCATAGGGCGCACGGGCCGATCGCGGCCAGGATCGTGGCGGTGTGCTCCCGGGTCGCGCGGCGGACCGCCGCGTCGAGGAGGGAGGGCAGGAGGTCGACCAAGGGGCGCCCGTCGTACGCCACGGTCGTGCCTCGGGCCGCGAGCACGGCCGTGAAGCGCGAGCGGCCGGCGGCGGTGTCGGCGTCGATGCCGACGGTGGCGCAGAATCCGGCGTACGCCACGGGATCGAACAGAGCGATCGTCGTGTGGCCGCCGCGATCCGCCCGTGCCTTGAGCACCGCCTCGACGTGGCGCAGATAGGCGGCGTGGTCACGAAAGGTGAAGCTTCGGTAGTACCGCATCGCGTGGAAGTCGTGTTCGTCGGCGAGCAGGCCCATCGTGCCGGCGATCTCGCGGTGCAGTACCTGACGGGCGGTCGAGTCGGATCGGTCGGTGTGCGCCATGTGTTCTCCCCCGTGCGCCGTGCGGTGACAGTCACTCACCGTAGTCGGAGGCTCCGACAGCGGGGGTCCGGCGTGACGCGCCCGCCGCCTCTGGTCGAGGACGCGGGAGACGGCGACCCGGTGCCGGTCAGTCGTCGCGGCGGGCGAGGTCCAGGTAGAAGCCGAGGAGGTCGAGGTCGTCGACGGAGCCAGGGTTGACGGCCCGATCCAGCGGCGTTCCCTGGAGGAGGCGCTTGACCGGTACCTCCAGGCGCTTGCCGGTCAGCGTGTGCGGGATCGCGGGCACCTCGATGATCTCGTCCGGGACGTGGCGTGGGGAGAGGTTCTCCCGGATCGTGCGCTTGACTCTGTCGGTCAACGCCCCGTCGAGGACGGCTCCCGGCGTCAGGTGCACGAAGAGCGGCATCCAGTACCCGCCGTCGGGCCGCTCCACGCCGATGACGAGGGATTCCTTGATCTCCGGGAGACGCTCGACGGCCTCGTAGATGTCGGCGGATCCCATGCGCACGCCTTGGCGGTTGAGCGTGGAATCCGAGCGGCCGTGCACCACGACGGTCCCGCGCGAGGTGAGGGTGATCCAGTCGCCGTGGCGCCACACGCCGGGGTAGGTGGCGAAGTAGCTGTCGTGGTATCGGGTGCCGTCGGGGTCGTTCCAGAACCGGATCGGCATGGAGGGCATCGGGTTGACTACGACCAACTCGCCGACCTCGTCGACCAGTGGTCGCCCCGCCGGGTCCCAGGCCTGCAGGTCGGTGCCGAGGCAGGGCGCCTGGAGCTCGCCGAGGTGGACGGGGAGGGTGGGGACGGCTCCGGCGAAGCAGGAACACACGTCGGTGCCACCGCTGACCGAGGCGATCCACAGGTCGGCGCGGACCTCGTCGTGGAGCCAGCGGAAGCCGTCGGGCGGAAGCGGCGATCCGGTGGTGGCGACGCAGCGCACCGACGAGAGGTCCAGGTCGCGTCCCGGATGGACGTCGGCCTTGCCGCAGGCCGTGACGTAGGCGGCGGAGGTGCCGTAGAAGGTGGCGCGGGTCTCCTCGACGACACGCCACTGGGCGCCGGTGTCCGGGAATCCGGGGCTGCCGTCGTAGAGGACGAGGGTGGTGCCCGTCAGCAGGCCGGAGACGAGGAAGTTCCACATCATCCACCCTGTCGACGTGTACCAGAAGAAGCGGTCGTCGGGCCCCAGATCGCAGTGCAGGCCGAGTTGTTTGAGGTGCTCGACCAGGATGCCCCCCTGGGACTGGACGATGGCCTTGGGCAGGCCGGTGGTGCCGGAGGAGTAGAGCACCCAGAGCGGGTGGTCGAAAGGCACCTGCTCGAAGACCGGTTCGACCTGGGCGGCTGTCAGGGAGGACCACGGAAGTGCCCCCTCCGGGGCGTCCGTCCCGAGGAGGGGGACGTGGACCACGGCGCGCAGGGTCGGCAGCTCGCGACGGAGTTCGGCGACGGTCTCGCGACGGTCGTGTTCCTTGCCGCCGTAGCGGTAGCCGTCGACGGCGAACAAGACGACCGGCTCGACCTGCCGGAATCGGTCGAGGACACTCCGAGCGCCGAAGTCGGGCGCGCAGGAGGTCCAGACGGCGCCGACGGCGGCAGTGGCGAGGAACGCCACCACCGCCTCCGGGACGTTGGGCAGGTAGCCGCTGACCCGATCACCGGGCCGGACCCCGCGGGCACGCAGCGCGGCCGCGAGCGAGCCCACCTGGCGGCGCAGCTCGCCCCAGGTCACGGGGGTCGGCGGGTGGGTCTCGTCGATCCGCAGGAGCGCGGGATCCTCCGACCGCTCCGCCGCCGCACGCAGGGCGTGTTCGGCGTAGTTGAGCGTGGCCCCTTCGAACCACCGGGCACCGGGCATCACCGGGTCGCCCAGGACCCGCTCGTAGGGGTGGGAGAAGCGGACGTCGAACCACTCGACGACGGCCTTCCAGAACGCCTCGGGATCCGCCACGGACCATCGGTGCAGGGTGGGGTAGCCGCCGGTGGCCGGGGCGCCGTGGTGGTCGGCCGCCCAGGCCTGGAACGCGGTCATCCGGGCCGCGGCGACATGCCGCGGATCGGGACGCCAGAGCGGCTGGGGTTCTTCGGTCGGCATGGTCGACTCCCGGGGGCAGTGCGTCTGGTGTGGTCCTCTTCGCACGAGCCGGGTGTGCGCGAGGACCCAGACAGGGACCATGCCATGTGATCGACGGGGACACCAGGCCGCGCCCCGACCGGTCGTCCCGGACGTTCGGGGCGCGAGGGTGAACTGTCGTTGAACAGGGCCTCGCCGAGTGGACGGTGCCGGCAGGGTCGTGGTCATGGACGGAGGTGATCCGGTGCGCTCGGCGCGCGCGCTCGGTTGGTCGAGGACGTGGCGGGAAGGGCGCGGCGCGCACACGACGTGGCGACGGCGGGTCGAGGCGTTCGCGACGGAGCGGCCGGTGGCGGAGCGGGCTCGGGTCCCGGGGTCGCTGAGGGCGGTGGAGTGTGAGCGGGGTGGTGGTGTCCTGCGCTTCGCGCGCTCGGAACTGCGGGTGGTGGTCACGACGATCGGGGCGGTCTTCTGGGGCTGGGACGGCGCCGGCCCGGAGCCGTCCGAGGTGTTGGCGGGGCCGGGCCCGGAGCCGGACCCGCGGGCCGTGCTGGAACCCGACAAGCTGGGCGGCCGGCGGGTGGTGGCGGAGCGGGTCACGGTCGTCGTCTCCCGGGACGGCGCCGTCGAGGTGAGGACACCGGGTGGAGTGTCACTGCGGCGGGACCCGCCGCCTCGGTGGTGGGAAACGGGGTCGGGCGGTGGCGGCCGCTGGATGCAGCGATCCGAGGTGCCGGCGGACGCGCGGTTCTTCGCGCCGGGGGCTCGAGCCGGAGGACCGCTGTTGCGCGACGGGACGTACCGGTTCGGCGGCTCCGCGCCGGGAGGCCGCCCGGCTCCGGGGGACGAGCCGTGCGCTGTGGCGACGGCGGCGCAGGTGGTGGTGGCCGGCGCGGGCACGCATCTCGCGTTCCACGACGCCCGGGGGGACGGTGTCATGACGTTGCGCGAGGGCGTGGAGGGCGCGGGGTCGGGTCACGACCGCAGGGGATCCAGCGTGTTGCGGATGGCCGGGGGGCCGCTTCGCTGTTGGGTGATCGTGGGGACGCCGGCCCGCGTGGCCGCCGGCTGGGAGTCGCTGACCGGTACACCGGCTCTCCCGGCGACATGGGGTACGCGGCGGCCGGTTCCCGGGGCCGGGCCTCGCTGAGTCGCGGGGTCGGCGCTTCGCCGTGCTTCACCAGTCCCGGAGGCCGTCGATCACCTGACGCAGTGTCCTGGTGTCCGGTCGTTCGGCGGGGGTCGTGGGTTGCCGCACCTCGACGAGTCGCTCGGCCAGCAGGTCGCCCACGAGGACGCGGACGACACCCAGCGGCAGGTCGAGTCGTGCGGCCAGGGCCGCCACGGACCGGGGGGTCCGCCGGCACCGGTCCAGTATGTCGACGTGCTCGGGCGACAGCAGTGTGTCAGGTTCCGGCGCGTCTTCGCCTGCCCGTGTGCTCACCATCGCGACGGCGTCGAGTCGGTGAGGGGGCGCGCCGTCGGTTCGCCCCCGCGTCATGGCGTAGGGCCGGACGACCGGGCCCGCCTCCGCGTCGAACCAATGGTCCTTTCCCCGACCTTCTGTGTTCATGTCGCATGACTACCCGTTGACGCGGCGTTCGCCGCGTGGACCGCCGTGCTCGTTCGTTCCGGGCCGAGGTGTTCCCGGGACGGGACCGGGCGGCGACCGGGCATGGGAGGGGTCAACGACCCTCGCGCTCGTCGGAGCCCGACGGACCCCCCGGCCCGTGGCGTCGCCCTTCGGTCCGTGGGAGTGAGGTCGGCGCACGAGCCGTGGGGGCGGAGGACCCTTCCGCGTCCGGGAGTTCGGGAACGCCCTCGCCACCCGGTGCTCGCCCCGGGGCGCCCCGGCCGTTCCGCCCGGCCTCCGAGCGCCCTCGCCGCCAACCGCGTTGGACGGCCGCCATCCGGCCGCGAACCTCCTCGGCGTCCCGCTTCTCGGCTCCGGGCCGCCTCTGCGGGGTGAGGCTGTCGCCATCCACGCCGAGATCGCCGTCCTGTCCCGGTCGCGACAGCCGTCGTGGGAGGGAGGCGCGCCCGGGAACCGCCGAGTCGGGCTCCCGGTGGCCCGCCCGTCCCCCAAAAGCCGGGCGGTCGACGTGGGGAACAGCGCCGGACCCCGCCGGGGGGCCGCCCTGTCCGCTCTCCTCTCTCTCGACGCGAGCGCGTCCGACCGGTTCGGACGTGCGCGGCATCGGCCTCTCCGGCTCCCCGGGGTTCTTCCGTGACTCCCCCTCGGCGGGATCGGGTGCGCCGGCGGGTGAGCAGGTGTCGTCGGGGAGCGCCGGGCGCCTGGTGGCGGGGGTGGCGGGATGCCCGGCGTCGTCCCCACCGACAAGACGGCCGTGCGAGCTGACGAGCCTGGGAGGTGTGCGGCGCGGCAGCGGCGTCGGGTGCCGTCGTTCCTCCGCCGAGCGAGGGCGCGCGGCCTCCCGGTGGAAGGGACCCGGGGCGGAGATCGTCTCCTCCGGGCCGGTGTCCGAGCGTGGCGCCCACGGCCCGACGTCGGGGAGAGGGCCTTCTCGGTCTTCGGGCGCCGCGTCGACGGGCTCTGGCTCCACCGGCGGCTCCAGTTCCACCGGACCGGGGGGCACCGCCCCCGGTGCGCGGGCCGCCGAGCGGGAGAGGCGGAGGGCGCGGCTTCCCGTCGCCGGGCTCGGCTCGTCGAGGGGACGGCCGTTGACCGGTCCGGCGGTGTCGTCGTCCTCGACGGCGGTCAGCAGGGTCTCCGGGATCAGCACCACCGCTGTGGTGCCGCCGTACGGTGACGGCTGTACGGAGACCTGGACGTCGCGTCGCAGGGCGAGTCGGCTGACGACGAAGAGGCCCAGTCGATCGCTGTCGCGGAGGTCGAACTCGGCGTGCCCCGCCAGTCTCAGGTTGGCCTGGGTCATGGTGTCCGCCGTCATGCCGAGACCGCGGTCGTGGATCTCCAGCAGGAAGCCGTTGCCGACACGCTCCCCGCGCACCTGGACCGCGGTGTGCGGCGGGGAGAACGCGGCGCCGTTCTCGACGAGTTCGGCCAGGAGATGGGTGAGGTCGGCCACGGCGGGCCCGGTGACGGCGATCCGGGGCAGCCGTCTGACCTCCACGCGTTCGTAGTCCTCGACCTCGGCGACGGCCGCCCGCACCACGTCCATGAGCGGCACCGGCCTGCGCCACTGCCGGGACGGCGCGGCGCCCGAGAGGATCACCAACCCCTCGGCGTGACGACGCATCCGGGTGGTGAGGTGGTCGAGTCGGAACAGGTCGGCGAGTTCCCCGGGGTCCTCGGTGCGCCGCTCCATGGCGTCCAGGAGGGTGAGCTGTCGGTGCAGGAGCACCTGACTGCGACGGGCCAGGTTCACGAGGACGTCCGAGACACCGGACCGGATCTCGGCCTGCCGCACCGCGGCTCGCACGGCGGCCCGCTGAAGGGTGTTCAGGGCTCGGCCGACCTCGCCGATCTCGTCCCGAGCGTAGTCGAGGCGGGGGACCTCGGTCTCCACGTCGACCCGATCCCCCGAGGCGAGGCGGCGCATCACGGAGGGCAGGCGGACCCGGGCGGCCTCGTGTGCCTCGGCGCCCAGCCGGCGCAGGTCGCGGACGAGGCCGCGCCCCACGCGCACCGACACCAGGAGCGAGACCGACAGGGCCGCGAGGCCGAGCACCCCGGCCACCGCGGCACGCGTGACGACGGCTGTCGCCACCGGGCTCACCCGGTCCCGGTAGCGGGCCGCCGACTCCTCGCCGAGGGAGGCCAGCCCGTCGAGCACGTCGGTCGCGACGGCCTCCCATTCCGCCGCGTCGGGAGTGTCCGGGGTTCCCGGCGCGGAGAGCAGGAGGGTCCCTTCGGCCTCTCGGAGCGACAGGGAGGGCGCCTCCTCCCAGAAGCGCTCGTAGTGGCCCAGTTCGGCGGCCGGGAGCATCGGGAGGTTGACGTCGTACAACAGCGTGCGCTGGGCGACGAGGTCCGACGCCGCCCGGACCTCCGCCTGGGTGACGCGGCCCGCGACCAGCGCGGACCCCAGGAGGGCGTCCTCGCGTGACAGGAGTTCCCGTGCTCGCGCGATGTTGACGAGTGCGTGGTGCTCGGTGTCCAGGGCGACGTCGTCGATGACGTGGAGGTCGGCGAGGAGGGCCTGACCGGGATCGACGAGACCGTTGTAGAGGTCGAGGGCGCGGTGCCGGTCGATGGTGCCGGCCTCGACGCCGCGACGCAGCGCGTCCACCCCGTCGAGGGCGTCCAGCGCCTCGGCCAGGCGTTCCGCCTGCGCGTGTTCCAGGGCCCTCCGCACGTCCGGGGCGGCGGCACCGTCACGCAGGACGGCGACGGCGTCATCCGTCTCGAACCGGCTCCGGCGCAGCGCGGCGAGCCCGTCGGAGGCGCGTGGGTCGGCGAGGTGGGTCAGGGTCAGACGGCGCTCCTCCTGTAACGCGCGGACGGTGTCCTCGACGGGCCCGCCGAGGTGCTCCATGACGGCGGACACGTCGGCCAGCCGGGCCGCCTCGCGACCGGTGAGCACGGTGGCGAAGGCCCACACCGCGCCGAGGGACGCGAGCGGCACGAGAAGCAGGGCCACCAACTTCCGGCGGATGGTCTTCCCGCGCAGGCGCATGGCCTCCCCCACCTCGCGCCCCGTGGGGACGCACGTGCGTCAGCAAACGGCGCGAGCCTACTACCGGCCCGGCGGGGACCCGAAGGCTCAGGGCGGAACCGTCGCCGGCCGTATCCGGCCCCGCCGGGCGGCAGGTCGGCCGGACATCGGGGACGATCGCCCCCGTATCGTGGCGGCGCGGGCGGTCGAGCGACGCGCGTCCGCCGTCCGGGGTTGGCCGAAAACGCCCCACCGGCCGAAGGTGTCGGGAATCCGCGGGGAGTACCCGGCGTCCTTCGGGGGCGGGAGCGCGCCGGATCGCGGGGTGGTGACTTCCGCGCGGAGGGCGTACGACGGGACGGACGACCTCGCGCGAAACGGTGGTCCGAACGAGGCGGAGGAGCCGCCGGCGGTGGGGAGTGACGTGGATGTGGACGCGGTGGAGCGGCCCGGTGCGCGCCGGGTGAGCGGGGCGCACCCGCCGGAGGGCCGCGAGGTTCCTGGGCGCGGTCGGCTCGCGGCCGAGCGGGGAGGAGCGGTCGACCGGCTCCTGTGGACGGAGGAGTCGGCGCGGGCACCGCGGGTTCCCGACTCGGTGCGCGACGCCGCCGTCCGGGCCCTGCTCGTGGTCGCCGTGAGTCTGGTCCAGGCGATGGTGGCGGTGTTCTGCGCCCTGGCCGGGTCGTGGCTGGCCTTCCCCGCCGTGATCCTCGGTGTGGTGGGCACCGTGGTGGCGACGTGGGCCGTCCTGGACGTGTGGGTGACCCGTCAGGTCTGGAAGCAACGCCACGGTGTGGTGTCGGCGCCGAGCAGCACCGCCCGTCCACCGCGCGGGGGGCGGCGTGGAGCGGGGCCGGGTGCCCGCGAAGGGGTCCGGGGCGGCGCTCGCGGCGGCGGGGCCGAGCGGCTGTCGCGCCGGTGAGCGATCGCCCTCGGGCACCGGGCCGCCCGGGCGTCGGGCCTGGGCGGGATCAGCCGGGCCGCTTGAACACGCGGGTCGCCGTGATCTCGCCGTGCGTCGTGCGGCCGTCGCCGTCGGCCTGGCTCGGCAGGCCCGGTCGCAAGTGCTCCTCCACCTGAATGTACTTGAGTCCCGCACGCAGGTCGGCGTCGTTGCGCAGCCTGATGACCAGGGGGAACTCGGCCAGCGCCGTCGTGTCGAAGAGGCCGGTGGTGTAGAGGAGTTGGACGCCCAGGGCGTCGGCGACGGCCCGTTGGAGCTCCAACAGGTAGGTGGCGTTGGCCCGGCCGATCGGGTTGTCCAGGAAGAGCGTGCCGGCGTGGCGGTGTCGGTCGCGTCCCCGATCGTTGCTGCGCAGCGCGGCCATCGTGCAGTAGAGGGCGATGGCCGCGGTGAGCAGTTGGCCGCCGGAGAAGACGTCGCCCATCTGTCCCACCGGGACGCGCTCGGCGCGCAACACGGCGTCCGGTTTGAGGATCTCGACGGCGACGCCCTTGGGGCGCAGGGCGGCGGCGACACCGCGCAGCAACAGGGACATGCCGTCACGCCGTAGGTCCGAGTTGGCGCGCACGGCCGCACGTGTCGCGTCGTCCACGACCTCTTCCAGCCGCTCGGTGAGCGTGGCCTGGTCGGGCTCCTCGAAGCGGACACGGAGGAACTCCTGTCCGGACCACTCACCGAGGCCCTCCGGCAGGCGGGACAGTCGTTGCGCGGAGCGCAGCGTGGCCAGGGCGGACTCGACGAGCCCCCTGAGTCGGTCCACGATCGATTCGCGGTTGCGGTCCAGTTGCGCCAACTCGTCCGTGAGCACCCGCAGGCGCGGGGCGAAGGCGTCGGCCCAGGGCTGGGCGTGGTCGGGGAGCGTGGCGGCCGGCAGCTCGCGGATCTGCTGCCTGGCCGGCGTGCGGACCTGCTCGTATCGACTGGAGTTGGCATGCCGGACGAGGACGTCGCAGGCGTCACGCAGCGCGGAGTCGGCCGCGGACAGGTCGGCGGCGCACCCCCGCAACGCCCTGCGGGCCTCCGCCGCGGCGCGGCGCGCCTCCTCGATGCCGTCGGGGTAGGGCTCGGGGGCCGGTCGCTCGTCGTGGTCGGGGTGATCACGCAGTAGGTCACGGAGCATGGCGGCGATCTCCTCGAAGCCGCCGGCGGCGTCCTCGGCGGCGCGGTGGGCGTCACCCAGCGCGACGTGCGCCTCGTGAGCCTCGGCCGACTCGGCTTCCCGCGAGGCGAGTTCCGCCGTGGCGCCCCGCAGCAGGGTCCGCGCGTGGTCCGCGTCGCGCGGGACGAGCCCCTGGGGCAGTTCGGTGTGGGCGTCGCCGCCGGAGGGTGCCAGCCGTTCGGCGTCGCCGCGCAGCCTGCCGAGTCGCTCGCTGGCGCCGGACATCCTGGCCTCCAGCAGGTGCACCAGCTCCTCGGCGCGGGCCGCCGCGGCCTGTCGAGAGGGTCCGTCGGACCCCTCCGGGGACTCCAGCAGCCGCTCCGCCCGGGTACGGACCTTGGTGGAGAGGCGATCCGATTCCGCCCGGGCCGCCGTCTCGTCGCTCTCCGCGCGAGCCTGCTCGGCTCGGAGGTCGGCTCCGACACCCACCTTCTCGTACAGGTGGGAAGCGGCGCGGTACGCCTCGCGCAACGCGGGCAGCGCGCCGGCGGGCCTCGGCGTGTCGCCCTCGGGCACGTCGTCGGGCGCTCCGGCGATCTCGGCGCGCTCCGCCCGCAACGCGCGGGCGGTGCGGCGGGCATCGTCGGCGGCGCGCTGGGCGGCGCGGCGGTCCTCGTCCGCGGCGCGTGCCCGTTCCAGACAGGACCGGGCACGGCGCTCCGCCTCGGTGGCCTCCTCTGCCGCCTCACGCGCCCGCGTCCGCCACGCCTCCCGTTCGCGAAGTCGGTGGGCGAGGCCGGCGAGGGCGTCCGCGGCCCTGCGGGCCCGCTGGGCGGCCTCCTGCCGCTCGTCCCGTGTCCGGGAGGTCTCCCGGGCGATCTCCTCCGCCTCGGCCCGTTCCGAGCGGGCGTGGGCCAGGGCCGCCTCGCTCTCGGCGGCGCTCCGACGGGCCCGCTCCGCCGACTCGGCCAGTTCGGCCAGCCGGCCCGGCGGGCATGCGGTGCGCCAGGAGGCGAGGCGGGCGGCGAGACGACGATCGACGGAGAGCCGGGCGGCCAGGGCGCGGATCTCCTCGTCCCGCCGGGCCGTCCGGGCCCGCAGCTCCCGCCTCTCCTGATCGGCGGCGAGTTCGTCGTGCATGGCTGGGTTCGGGGGCACGAGGAACACCCCCGTGTCGGGATCGTCCGAGGATGCCGGCGGCGCCAGGAGCGCCTCGGCGGTCCCGACGGCTACGGCGCTGCGGGGCAGCAGCGCGGCTTCGTCGAGTGCCCGCCGCGCCCTGGCGTGGGCCGCCGGGTCGGTGATGATCACGCCGTCGACGAGATGGGCACGGGTCGTCAGAACCCTGGCGTGGTCGGCGGGGTCGACGGCCTGCGCCAGGTAGCGCCAGCCCGGGAGCGCCGGGATGCCCTGCTCTCCGAGGAACTCGACGGTGGCCAGAACGTCGGGGCCGGGAGGGAGCAGCCCTCCATCGCCGAGCGCGCCGAGGATTCGGGAGTCGTCGACCGCGGCGGTGCGCAGCTCGAACAGCTGCCGTTCGGACGCGGAGACGGCCTCCTCCAGAACGTCGCGGACGGTGTCTGCGCAGCGGTCCAGCTCTTCGGGGGTGAGGGCAGCCCCCGACGACGCGAGGCCCGACTCCTCCGACGAGGAACCCACCGCGTCGGGCCGGCGCGGTTGCGGGATCTCGGTCCGCGACGCGTCGTGGCCGGGACCGACCAACTCGACCAGGCGTTCCTCCGCGGCCAGCGTGGCCGCCGTGTCGCGCTCGTCCTCGTGCGCGCGGACGGCGGAGCGGGCCGCGTCGGCGGCGCGGGCGGCCGCCAGCTCGGCCCGGGTCTCCGCGCCCGCCGCCTCGCGGGCCCGCCCGGCCGCGGCCTCGGCGGCCTCGCGAGCGGTGTCCCAGGCCGCCCGGGCGGCGCGCTCGGCGTCGCTCGCGGCGAGGGCGGCCCGCGCCGGGTCGGCGTCCGGCGCGCTGTCGTCGAGCCAGCCGGCGCGGACCGCCTCGGCGGTCTCCCGCTCCACCTCCGCCAGCCGTTGGCCCAGGTGCCCGATCTCGCTTCGGGCGCGCTCGGCCTCGGTGGCGGCGGTGGTGGCGGCCCGGTGGGCGGCGTCGGCGGCCTCCTGGAGCGCGGCGGACCGGTGCTCCTCGGTGTCCGCCTGGGACTCGGCGTCGACGGCGGCGGCGTGCAGGGAGCGGACGAGCGCGACGGCGGCGCTGGTGCGCGCCGCGAGAGCGGGCGCGGCGTCCCGCTCGGCCTCGCGGATCGCGGCGGCGACCCGGGCGACCCGGTCGGCGGAGGCGCGGTGGCGCAGGACCGACTCCGCGGCCTGCCACGCCGCGTGGAGGGTGCGGGCGTCGGCGAGCTCGCGCTTCTGCGCGGCGGCGGCGCGTTCGGCGGCGGCCAACGCGAGGGAGGCGTGCCGATAGGCGAGTTCGTCGACCGTGCGGGCGGCCTGCTCACGGGCCGTCTCGGCGTCGGTGACGGCTGTCGCGGCGGTGGACAGTCGATCGGCGAGGTCCGCGGCCCTGCCGCGCTCGGTCGCCCCGCGCAGGGAGAGCCGACGTGCCAGTGTGCCGGTGCGGCGCTCGGCCGCGGTGTGCACCTCCCTGGCCCGAGAGCGGGTCGCGGTGCCCTCGACGACGCGGTGGAGCAGGTCCGCCGCGCCGGCCGTGAAGTCCCGTTCGGCGATCAACTCGGCCCGTCTGCCCAGCTTGCCGCCGAAGCCGCTGACCAGGTCCGCCAGTCCGTCGGTGTCGCGGGTGTCGGTGACGGCACGGAGCAGCAGGTCGGTGAAGTCGGAGTCCTTCTTCACCGCGAAGAGGCCGGCGGCCTCTCCCTCGTCGGCGTTCATCTCTCGCTGGTAGCGGAAGAGTTCCGGGTCGAGGCCGAGGTCGCCGAGGTGCTCGGTCCATCGTTCGTGGACCTCCTCGAAGTGCACGTCGAGGTGGGGGTAGGTCTTTCCGGCCTCGGTCAGGGCGTCCCGGAAGCCCTTCATGGTGCGACGCCGTCCTCGGGCCCCGGAGGCACCCTGCGAGGCCGCGCTCGCGGCGGTGGCCTCCGCGACGGGGAGGCCGTCCAGCGTCATGCCGGGGCCGGGGCGGAAGGAGTACCAGGTCTCGGCGAACTTCCTCGGATCCTGCGAGACCTGACGTCCACGCCACTCGCTGACCTTGCCCACGACGACACAGGCGCCGGTCCGCACGTGCTGCCATTCCAGGGCGACGTGGCCGCAGTCGTCGGCGAGCAGGAACTTGCGCAGGACGCCGGAGCTGGCCCCGCCCAGGGTGTTGCGGTGGCCGGGCAGCATCACCGAGAAGATCAGTTTGAGCAGGACGGATTTACCGCCGCCGTTCTCCAGGAAGAGGACTCCGGCGGGGGCGGGACGCCGAGGGGGGCCGAGGGGCTCCTCCTCGAAGAACTCCGCCTGGGTGGGAGCGGGTTCGGGCACGGATTCGCCCACGCCGCGCAGATCGAGCACGGTATCGGCGTAGCGCGCGCCCGCGGGGCCGATGGAGTAGAGGCGGACCCGGGACAGCTCGTACATGGTGGGGGCTCTCGTCGGTTTCCGGGGAGGCGTGGATGGGGGCGTCGGTCGGGGACGTGTTCACAGGGAGTGGAAGGGCAGCGCGGCGCCCGGGGCGAGGGCGTGGTCCCCGTCCTCCGGGGCCGGCAGCAGGGTAGCCTTGCCGTCCGCGACCGGGACGACGCCCAGACTCAGCAGCTCGGACAGGGCGGCGGAGCCGGCCATGTCACGCACTTGGAGTTGGTAACGGGGTGTCGTTCGGTAGGTGCCACCGTGGTCGTCTCCGGCGCGCTGGAGGAACCCGGACTCGGTGAGGAAGGTGACGGCCTTGCCGATGATCCCGGTGGTGGAGCCGGGCAGGCGGCGGGCGTCCTTGGTGGCGCCGGTCGCACCGCGTCTGGACCAGACCCGCCAGGCGGCCTCCAACCCCGGGGCGTCACTGGCGGGGTCGGTGTTCTCGCCCCGTTCGGCGGCCCGTTCCTCCAGGCGGCGGCATGCCTGGCGGACGAAGGCGTCGACGCCGGTGACGGTGACACGTCCGACGTAGCCGTCGTCGGCGAGGTCCTCGGGGCGAGGAAAGGCCATGGCGGCCGCGGCGAGATGAGCCAGTCCGTGCAGGAACCGGTCGGCGGAGTCCGACCCGGCTCTGCGCGCGTAGTCGCCCATGCGGACGGCGAAGACCGAGTCCTCAGCGGCGGTCACCACCATGCCGGCGCGGGCGGACACCTCCAGCACGACCAGACCCAGTCCGGCCGCGACCGCGTCGGCGAGCCGGGCGAAGGGCGGGTCCTCGCGGTGGCGACGGAGCAGCGTGGCGTACTCCTGGTCGCGGGCGGGGTGCAGCCTGGGTTGCAGGCCGCAGGCGACGAGCCGGGCCGCGTCGGCGGCGTCGGCGGGTGTGACGGCCGGGGCGGGTGTACCGCGCTCGGGCTCGCTCGGGTCGAGGTGCTCGGTCACTTGGGTCGTTCCTCGGTGCGCGGTGACGTACGGGCGCGGGAGGCGCGCAGGGGGTCGGTCACGCCGCCTCCCGGCGGTCGTCCGGTGTCGTCTCGGTCAGGATCGCGGTGCCGACGAGGAGGTCGGCGCCGCCGAACTCGGGGTCGTCCAGTTCGGTGCCGTCGTCCACGGCGAACAGCAATTCGCCATCGCCCTGCCGGTGGGCGGTGCCGATGGGAGGGCTGGCCGCGTGGACGGCCAGCAGGACGACCAGGTAGGGCAGTTCGGCGTCTCGGGCACGTGCTTCGGCCAGCAGCCCGGACAGCCGCCTGGGGGCGTCGGGCGGCAGATGGAGCAGTTCCCGGGCCATGGCGAGTTGCCGCTCGTCGAACCGGCTGTCGTCGGGCGTGGCGACGAGGTCGGCCTCGGGCATCTCGGCGCCGAGGTGCTCGCGTTCCAGCGGCGGCGAGAGCAACAGGTCGACGAGGTCGGCGACGCGCACGGACGCGGGGGGTCTCGCTCCGGTTCCGCGGGCGAAGAAGGCGTCGGTGACACGACGGGCCCGCTCCACGGGCAACGGGAGGATCGGGGTGAGCAGGTGTCCGTGGAGATCGATCCCCGCCGTGGTGGAGGGGGCGGCGAAGGACTGCCGGTCCTGCTCGGCGCGGAAGAGCGGACCCGCCTCCAACAACCTGGACTGCAGGTGGGTGTGGCGCCGGATGCAGTCCTTGACGATGTCGACGAGTTCGGCGGCGCGGCGCTTGTGTTCGGGGTCCTCCGACTCGTCGCGGGCCTTGCGGATGTTGGTCAGGATGGCGTTCTCGTGGCGGTAGCGGTCGGCGACGTGGTCCAGCGCCTCGGCGATCATGTCCGGGACGGTGGCGAGCCAGTCCACCGCGCGCACGTCGCGGCGGGTGGCGTCGAGCGTCCTGCGCAGCGTCTCGGAGTACTGCACGGTGCGGTACCGGGCCTGTTCCGCGGCGAGTTGGGCATCGGCCAGCCTCCCTCGGTTGATCAGCACCTCCAGCTTCACCTCGGCGGCGATCTGCGCGCTGGTGACGTCGGTGTCCAGGGCCCCGACCAGGACGTTGACGGCCTCGTCGGTGGTCCGCAGGTAGACCGTGCCGCCCGGTCCCGGGACCTCCTCGACGAGCTTGAAGTCGTAGTCCCGCCGCGTGTAGTCGCCGTCGGGGCCGAAGGTGCCGTACACGGCGCGGAAGCCGCGGTCGACGCTTCCCACGTTGATCAGGTTCTCCAGGACCCAGCGGGCCACCCGTTCGTGTTCGACACCGGGTCGGTGGGGTGCCTGGGCGGCGACGCGGGGGACGAGGCGGGCCACGACCCTGTCGTGGTCGGCACCGGTGTCGAAGTCCATGTGCAGGGTGACGAGGTCGATCGCCGCGAGAGCGACCTCCGCCATGCCGTAGACCGCGTACTCGCCCGCCAGGTTGACCTTGCGGACGTCCAGGTCGTGCAGGGGCGCCGTGCAGGCGAGGGCGCGCAACCTGCGCGCCAGCCCCTCGTCGGCCGCCGGCCCGGTGGCGGGGCGAGCCCCGGCGGGGGGCGACTGCGGGGCGCCGTGCGGCGGTGCTGGCGAGATCACGGTGCACAGAGTAGGTCCTCCGTCGGAGAACATCCCAACCAGCGCTTCCGCGACGGGCGAGGCGGCCGGACGGCACCCGCGGCGGAGCGGCACGACGCGTCCGAGGGCCCCGCGGGGCGTCGCGGTCGAAGGGCCCGTCGCCGAGGGCGGGACCGGGCCCGACCGTCGGCCTCGGCGCCGTCGCGAGGCCCACACCGGCGGCGGCCCGCTCGTCCGCGGGGCGCCCGCGAGGAGATAATGCGAGCATGGACCCGATCGACCTGAACGCCGACCTCGGCGAGGGATTCGGCCGCTGGCACCTCACCGACGACGTGGCGTTGCTGTCAGTGGTCACCAGCGCCAACGTCGCCTGCGGCTTCCACGCCGGGGACGCGGCCACCATGCGGCGGGTCTGCGAACTGGCGGCCGAGCGCGGCGTGCGGATCGGGGCTCAGGTCTCCTACCGCGACCTCGCCGGCTTCGGCCGACGGGCGATGGACGTGCCGGCCGCGGAGTTGGCGGCGGAGGTGGCCTACCAGATCGGGGCACTGGAGATCTTCGCCCGTGCCGCCGGGACCGCGGTGGCGTACGTCAAACCCCACGGCGCGCTCTACCATCGGGTGGCCCACGACGAGGACCAGGCCGGCGCGGTCGTGGAGGGCGTGCTCCTCGCCGGCGGCCTCCCGGTGTTGGGGCTGCCCGACTCGGCCCTGCTGGGCCTCGCGGCGAGCGCCGGCCTGTCGACCGTCGCCGAGGCCTTCGCCGACCGCGCCTACACCGAGCGGGGGGCGCTGGTGCCCCGCGGGACCGACGGCGCCGTGGTCGTCGACCCGGACGAGGTGGTCGAACGGTCGGTGGGCCTGGCGTCCCACGGCAGGATCACATCGCACACAGGGGCCCGGATCCGGGTCAGGGCGCGGTCGCTGTGCCTGCACGGCGACACGCCCGGCGCCGTGGAACTGGCGCACCGGATCCGGGCTGGGCTGGAGGCGGAGGGGATCCGGGTGGAGCCCTTCACGTGAGGGTGCTGACGGTGGGCGAGGAGGCGTTGCTCGTGGAGCTCTCCACGAGCGAGGAGGCGCGGGCTCTGCACGCCGCGCTGGTCCTCCGCCGGGAGGCGGGTTCGCTCACCGTGCGGGAGATCGTGCCGGCGGCCCGGACGGTTCTCCTCGACGGCTTGGTCGACCCGGTGCGCGTGGCCGCCGAGTTGGCCTCCGCCCCGGTGCCACCGGCACGACCGCCCGCGTCGGAGGAGGTCGTCCTGCCGGTGCGCTACACCGGAGCCGACCTGCGGCGCGTCGCGGACCTCTGGGGCGTTGGCGTGGAGGAGGTGGCACGCATCCACGCGGCGACCGAGTTCCACGTCGCGTTCTGCGGCTTCGCGCCCGGCTTCGGCTATCTGACCGGCCTGCCGGAGCGCTACCACGTGCCGCGTCTGTCCACACCGCGTCGGATCGTGCCGGCGGGTTCCGTGGGGTTGGCGGGGCCCTACACGGGCGTGTATCCGGGGTCGTCTCCGGGCGGCTGGCGGTTGATCGGCGTGACGGACGCGGTGCTGTGGGATCCCTCGCGGTCCCCGGCGGCCCTGCTGGCGCCCGGGACCCGGGTACGTTTCGCACCGGTGGGGCACCCCGGAGAGGAACGGGCGTCGTGAGCGAACTCGTGGTCGTCAGGGCGGGGCTCCTGACGACCGTCCAGGACCGGGGTCGTCCGGGCCACGCACACCTCGGAGTGCCACGTTCCGGTGTCCTCGACCCACCGGCCGCGAGTCTGGCCAACCGGCTGGTCGGCAACGCCGTGGACGCGGCCGTGTTGGAGACCACCCTCGACGGCTGTTCCCTGCGCCCCACCACCCCCGTCACCGTCGCGGTGGGCGGAGCGCCGTGCCCGGTCGGCGTGGACGGCCGACCCGCGGCGTGGGGGGCCGCCGTCCGGGTGCCGGCGGGCGCGGTGCTGGAGATCGGCGAGGCGGTCCGCGGGGTCCGCAGCTACCTGGCGGTGGCCGGCGGCGTGGCCGTGGCGCCGGTGCTCGGCAGCCGGTCCACCGATCTGCTGTCCGGCCTGGGCCCGCCACCGTTGGTCGAGGGGACGGTGCTGCCCGTCGGAAGCCCGGGGCCGCCTCCCGCTCCGGCGGACGCGGCCCCGTACCCGGCACCGCCGGTGGAGTTGGTGTTGCGGGTGACACCGGGCCCGCGAGAGGACTGGTTCACCGCCGAGGCCGTCCGCGTCCTCGTCTCACGCCCCTACCGGGTGGCCTCTTCCGGCAACCGGATCGGGTTGCGTCTGACGGGCCCCGTTCTGGAGCGCTCCGCACCAGGTGAGCTGCCCAGCGAGGGGATGGTGCTGGGCGCGGTCCAAGTGCCGCCCGACGGCTGTCCGGTGGTGTTCCTGGCCGACCACCCCACCACGGGCGGCTACCCCGTGATCGGAGTGGTCCGCGGCAGCGACCTCCCCGCCGCCGCGCAAGCGGCCCCCGGCACGCCCGTGCGCTTCGTCGGGGTCGGCGGGCCGCCCCGCCGGCCGTCGCGCGGACGGGGGAACGGCCGGTGAGCCGGGCCACCCGGTGAGCCCGGGAGGCCCGGCGCGCGGCCGACGCCGACCTCGCGTCCGCGCTCCCGTGCCGGCCCCCGGTGGTTCGTGGTTCATTGCGTCACCCGACGGGCGTCCGGCGGGATCCGGCTCCTCACGACGGTCTGCACCTCGGCTTCCTCGGCCGGGTCCGCCGCGAGTCGGCGCAGGCGCTCGACGACGCGGGCGTCGCCGGTGCCGGCATGGCGGGCGGCGACCTCCCGGGTGGACTCCTCGCAGTCCCACAGGCACTCCACGGCGAAGCCCGCGGCGAAGGACGGGTCGGTGACGGCGAGCGCGCGCGCCGCCCTGCCCCTCAGGTGGGAGGAGGTCGTCTCGCGGTAGACGTGGCGGAGCACCGGGGCCGCGCAGGCGATGCCGAGCCGACCGGTGCCATCGACGAGCGTCCACAGGGTCGGGGCGTCGGGACCCTCCCCCCGCACGGCCTCGCGCAGCGCGGCCAGCACCGCTTCCCGATCGACGGCGCCGCCTCGGCAGGCGAGGACCCGGCAGGCGGCGGCTCCCAACGCGTCGGGGCGAGGGGCCCAGCACCGGGCGCGGTCCACCGCGACGTCGCCGCCCATCCGTTCGAAAGCGTCCAGGGCGGCCCGCCGGACGGCATCCGAACCACCGGAGTAGGCGTCCTCGATCAGGTCGAGCGCCTCCCCGTCCCCGCGCCCCGCGAGGTAGCGCAGCGCGGTGCAGCGGGCTCCCTCGCCGCCGGTACGGGCCGCCTCGACGATCACGGAACGGTCGTCGGGGCCGGCGACGGCGGACAGGCAGCGGGCGGCGGGGACATGTCGGGGGACGCCGCGGTCCGCCCCCTCCTGGGCCCAGGCGAGCACGG
Organism: Streptomyces sp. HSG2; assembly: GCF_016598575.1. Taxonomy (NCBI): domain Bacteria; kingdom Bacillati; phylum Actinomycetota; class Actinomycetes; order Kitasatosporales; family Streptomycetaceae; genus Streptomyces; species Streptomyces sp. HSG2. The sequence continues at coordinate 4,705,274 of NZ_CP066801.1, read as the reverse complement.
CTCCCACGCTCCAGGCGGGTCGCGGTCCGGCCGGGGCCAGCTGCCGTCCCCAGGTGTCGAAGGAACCGGCCTCCTGGGCGGCACGCACGCGAGCGGCGGTCGCCGGGAGGGGGTCCTCGGCCCAGAGTCGCCAGGGGCGGGGCTCGAAGGCGTCGCGCACGGCAGCGGCCAGCTCGGCGTCTCCACCGGGGTCGCGGGGGAAGCGGGCCAGCACCGGAGCGGCGAGCGCGCGCAGTCCCGCGTCGTCGTCCCGGAGCGCCAACTCGTCCAGCGCCCAAGCCCAGTTGCTGCCGTCGGCGGCGTACCGGCGGAGCATCTCCAGGGCGTCGCGCCTGCCGTAGGAGGCCAGGTGACCGAGCACGGCCAACGCGAGACCGGTTCGGGACTCGTCCGTGTCGAGGGTGTCCTCGGCGGAGAAGAGATGAGCCTCGATCGCGTCGAGTTCGCCGTCGAGGTCGAGGAAGAGCCGGGCGTAGTACAGGGAGCGGTTCTCCAGCTGCCAGTCGTGGCGGGGGTCGCGCAGGACGCAGTGGTTGAGCGCCGCGAGCGCATCCGGACGGGGGGCGGTGAGCGCGTGCAGCGTGCCGTCGCCACGCCCACGCTGGAGAAGGCCCAGCAGGGTGCCGCTGGGCGCTATGACCGGATCGAACATGGGAAACAGCCTCACATCAAGCGTCGACGCAACCGGGGGGTGGAGCTTCCTGGCCGCGCGAGTTCACGTCGGAGCGCCCGCCGTCTGCTGCTTGTAGAAGACCATCTTCCTCTGCCTTTCGTCGGTGGCCCCCGTGAGCCGTGACACGGCCCACGTGGTGCGGCAACACCTGCCCAGCCGTCGTGTCCGTGAACCACGTCGCCATGATGACCCGGCGGTCCCGGCCGCCGCGACCGAAATTCACCCCCCCCGGGGCGCGCTCGCCTTCCCCGCCGCGGCGCCGACCCGCCCTCCCCGGTCGCGGAGGGCGGGGCTCAGCCCCGCTCGAAGAGCTCCACGAGTTCGGACCGGCCGAACATCCGAGCGGTGTCGAGGGCGGAGGGGGTGCCGGCGTCGGGGTCGGCGCCGCCGGCGAGAAGCACTCGGATAACCTCGGCCTCGCCCTTGAAGACGGCTCCGGCCAGGGGGGTCTGACCTCGGTCGTTGGCTCGGTCGGGCTCGGCACCACGCGCCAGGAGCGCCCGCACGGCCTCGGCGTGGCCGTGGTAGGCGGCGAGCATGAGGAGGGAGTCCCCGCGGTCGTTGGCGAGGCCGACGGGGACACCGGCGTCGACGTACGCGACCAGGGCGTCGGCGCGCCCACGCCTGGCCAGGTCGAAGATCTTGGTCGCCAGCTCGACGACCTCGGGGTCGGGGGCTTCGCTCATCTCCGGACCGCCTCTCGCGGGAACTGGGAACGTGGGGCTGGGGTGCGGGGACCTCGGGGGGCGGGGCCGTCCGAGTGAAACGCCAGCGTACTGGCTCTCGCGACTCCGGAACGCCCGGCCGGGGTCCGGACCGCGGCCGGGCGGAGCACGCCGGCTCGCGCGACGCCTCGTGGGCCGGGCGGTCGCGACCTCGACCGATCGCGAGGGGGCGTTTCGGGTCCAGTTGCACCTTTTATCACATGGACACATTCTGTGAGCCGAGAAGCACCCATGGTGAACGTCGGCACTCAGGAGAACTCACATGATCCTCCCGATCTCAAGCGTGGTCCTGCTCGGCATCGTGCTCTTCATCCTCTGCCGCAAGGACGGCCTGAAGGCCTCGCACGCCCTGGTGGCGATGCTGTTCGGCTTCTACCTGGCCAGCACCGCCATCGCGCCGAGCATCCGAGCGGGCGGCGAGAGCCTCGCGAGCCTCCTCGGCGGGATCAAGTTCTGACCGCCTTCCCTCACCCGTACGGACTCACCAGGAGGCAGCATTGACCCGGCGCCCCCTCCCCCGCGTTCTCGGCGACGGCGCGGCCCGACTCGCCAGGAGCCGGGAGCCGGCCCGGACGGCGGTCGACGGCCTCGTCGAGGCCCTGCGTCCGCTGGTCACGATCGTCCGCGGGCTGCGCCTGCTGACGGCCGCGGCCCGACGCAAATGGACGGAGACGCCGAGGGACCGTCGCGGACCGCTGCTGTTCCTGGTGGCCTCGGTGATCCTGGTCGTGGCGCTGACTCCGTACGGTCCCCACCTGGCGGGCCTCGGCCTGATGGCGGCGGCGGCCCGTCGCGGACGGGACACGGCGCGGCCTGCCTCCCCGGAGGGCCCCGACACCGCCCGAGGCGCGCGGCTGGCGGCCCTCTACGAGGCGCTGGTGCCGTACTTCGCCCTCCCGGAGGATCCGGATCCGCTCTACCGCCACGGGGGAGACTGGCACAAGGCGTTCCCGGCGTACGAATTCGACGAATCCGGCCGCTTCTCTCATCTGGTCGTCCGCTACCCGGCGTATTTCACCGACGGGGAGGCCGCGGCCCGGCTCAGGATCGAGTACCTGCTGACGGCCAAGGCCGGGCGCGGGCGCGAGTACCACTACGTCTGGGACGAGGAGGCCAACCACCTCACGCTGACCGTGCTGCCGCCGCTTCCAGCGGACATCACCGCGCAGCACTTCGTCACCGCTCCGGGCGAGACGGTACTGGGCTTCACCGACCCCACACGGGTGCGTCGCACCCTGCCCCTGGGCCGGGGCGACGCCCGGCGAGACGTTCCGCCGGTGGTCTGGCGCACCGGCGCGCGCTCCACCGAGCCGCACCTGCTGGCCCTGGGACGCCCGGGCTCGGGCACCTCGACTCTGCTTCGCTTGATCGCGCTTCAGGCTCTGCGCGACGGAGGCGACCTGATCGTCGTCGACGGGGGCGGCACCGGCGAGTACGCCTGTCTACGAGGACGCGAAGGGGTGCTGGCCGTCGAGTGCGGACTGTCGGGGGCGCTCACGGTCCTGCGGTGGGCGGCCCAGGAGACGGAACGTCGCCTGCTCTCCCTCGACCGGGCCCGCCAGGAAGGTCGCCGGCCGCCCGAGGACACCGGGCGGCCCCTGTGGGTGCTGCTGGATCGACCTGGCACGTTCTCCCACCTCGCCGCCGCGGAAGGGCGCCGCGACCCCCAGTCGTTCCTGCAGGCGGCACTGCGGCACGGCAGGGCCGCCCGGGTCACGGTCGTCGTGGCCGACCAGTTGGACTGCGTCGACACCATCGAGGACGCGGTGTGGCGGCACACCCACGCCCGTGTGGTGCTCGGCCCCGCCACCGCTGACCAGCTCGCCGCCGTGCTCGGGGTCCCGCCCGGCACCACCTTGGTCGACGACGTCCCGCCGGGACGCGGCTACGCGCGCCTGGGCACACAAGCGGTGCTGCGACTCCAGGTGCCGGCCACTCCCGACCCGTACGACGAGGCGACGGGCGACGCCGAACGTCAGGCGGTCCTGGCCCTGCTGCCGCCCTTCCCCGAGACGTCCACCGGCGACGAGCGTCGCTCCGGCGAGGCGGACACGGAGGCGACGGCGGTCCTCGGCCCGGCCTCGCCGACCTTCGCGCCGCTCGTCGGGGAATCCCACCGGCCCGAGCGCGGCGAGGACACCCGCGCCGGAGGACCGACCGCCCCGCCTGCCGAGGGCGGGCACGCGCGCCCGGAGCCCGAACCCTCGGGTGCCCTGAGCAAGCACTAGCCCCGCCTCACCAGGCGGCGCGACCGAACCGCGCCCTCCCCGGGAACGCGGAACCCGGCCGGCGCTCGGGCGGGCGTGCCGCGCTCAGGCGACGAAGGGGCGCGGGGCCTCCGCTCCGCCGGCGCCGCCCCTCTCCACCAGGCGCGCCGCCGCCGCGAGACGCACCGCGGCCTCCTCGGCCACGGCGCCGGACACGGTGAACGGCAGCCGAAGGTACCCCTCGAAGGCGCCGTCGACGCCGAACCTCGGCCCCGAGGGGACGCGCACCCCCACGCGTTCTCCCGCCTCGGCGAGGCGGGAGCCGGAGAGCCCACCGCCGCGGACCCAGAGGGTCAGCCCGCCGTCCGGCACCTCGAACTCCCAGCTGGGCAGCTCCCGTCGCACCGCCGCGACCAGCGCGTCCCGGTTCTCCCTGGCCTGCGCTCGTCGCAGGGCCACCGCGCGCTCCCAGCCGCCCGTGCGGAACAGCCAGTCGACGCCGAGTTGCTCCACCACGGGCGTGCCCAGGTCGGCGTAGGCCCGTGCGGCGACCAGACTGCGGATCACGTCCGGGGCGGCCCGCACCCATCCGATCCGCATCCCGGCCCAGAACGCCTTGCTGGCGGATCCCACCGTGACGACCGTGGACCCCGCCGGGTCGAAGGCGCAGACCGGCCGGGGCAGGCGGGCCCCCTCGTCGAGCCACAACTCGCTCATGGTCTCGTCGGCCACCAGTACGGTTCCCGCCGACCGCGCGGCGTCCACCAGCGCGCGTCGCCGGTCCTCGTCGGCCAGCGCTCCGGTGGGGTTGTGGAAGTCCGCCACCACGTAGGCCAGGCGCGGCGCGGCCTCCCGCAGCACCTGGCGCCACCGGTCCATGTCCCATCCGGACAGGCCCTCGCCCATCGCCACCGGCACGAGCCGCGCGCCCGCCTCGCGCATCAACTGGAGGATGTTGGCGTAGGACGGGGACTCCACGGCCACGCGTTCCCCCCGAGGGGCGAACAGATGACAGATCGCGTCGATGGCCCCCATGGCCCCCGTGGTGACCATGATCTGCTCGGGCATGGTCGGAATGCCCCGGGCCGAGTAACGATCCGCGATCGTGGCCCGCAGGGCGGGAAGACCGGCCGGGTAGTCGCCGTGGGTATGGGCGTAGGGCGGCAGTTCCTCCAACGCTCCCCGCACGGCTCGCGTCAGCCACGGCTCCGGGGCCGGGAGCGCCGCGCAGCCGAGGTCGATCATCGAGCCGAGCGCCTCGGGCGGCAGGGGTTCGAGCCCGCGGGCGGGCAAGGGGTTCCCGGCCGGCACCGCCGTCCAGCTGCCGGCGCCACGACGGGACTCCAGGAACCCCTCGGAGCGCAGCGCCTCGTACGCGGCGGCGACCGTGGTGCGACTCACGCGCAGGGCGAGGGCCAGTTCGCGCTCGGCGGGCAGGCGAGCCGCGACGGGGACCCTGCCCTCCAGCACCAGCAGTCTGATGCCGTCGGCGAGCGACCGGTAGGCCGGCGGGCGGCGTGTGCCGGGTCCTGCCGGGCGCTCCCGCTGCGAACCGAGCAGACGGGCCACCTGCGCGGCCCCCACAACAGAGGTCCACTGAGGCATGAAGATCAGTCCACCTTCCCGTGATTGGCCATGGCTGGTGCGTGCCTTCACGCCACACAGTGTCACGCATCAGTCCACTGGCACCACAGGAGGGCACACGTGTCCCAGGAGTCCCGCCCCCGCCGCGACCGTCCCGTCGACGGCCACCTGACTCGTCGACTGGCCCAGCTGTACGGCGGGCTCGCGCTGTACGGGTCGAGCTCGGCCCTGCTGGTCCGCTCGGGTCTCGGGTTGGAGCCCTGGAACGTGCTGCACGAGGGCCTCGCCGACCTGACCGGGCTGTCGATGGGGCTGGTCATCACCGTCGCCGGCGCGTTCGTGCTGTTGTCGTGGATTCCTCTGCGCCAGCGTCCGGGCCTCGGCACGGTCTCCAACGTCCTGGTGATCGGGGCGACCATGGACGCGACCCTGGCCCTCGTCCCCGAGGCGGGATCGCTCGCCGTCAGGGTGCCGCTGATGGCGAGTGGCATCGTGCTGAACGGCGCGGCCACCGGGCTGTACATCGCGGCACGCTTCGGCCCGGGACCGCGCGACGGGCTCATGACGGGGCTCCACGTGCGGACGGGACACTCGGTGCGCCTGGTGCGGACGGTCATCGAGGCGACGGTGACGGCCTCCGGGTTCGCCCTCGGCGGCACGGTCGGTGCCGGGACCCTGCTGTACGCGGTGTCCATCGGGCCGCTGGCGCAGCTCTTCCTGCGGGTCTTCGCCCTGCCCGCCGCATCCGGACCCGATCCGGGGGTTGCCACCGCGCGGTCGCGTCGGGCGATACTCCGAGGGTGAGCCCCCCTTCCCCGCACCCCTTCCTGGATCGACCCACCCCCCTCGCGTTCGCCCACCGGGGCGGGGACGCGGACGGCATGGAGAACACCGCGCGGCAGTTCAGGCGGGCGGTCGACGCCGGGTACCACTACATCGAGACCGACGTGCACACGACCCGGGACGGCAGGGTCGTGGCCTTCCACGACTCGACCCTGGACCGGGTGACCGACGGGACCGGCAGGATCGCCGAGCTGCCCTGGGCAGAGGTGCGACGAGCCCGGGTGGGCGGCGTGGAGCCGGTGCCGCTCTTCGAGGAGCTGCTCCGGGACTTCCCCGAGGTGCGGTGGAACGTCGACGTCAAGACCGAGGCCGCGCTCGCGCCCCTGTTGGACCTGGTGGGACGGGCGGAGGCCTGGGACCGGATCTGCGTGGGGGCGTTCTCCGAGGCTCGGGTGGCCCGGGCCCAGCGGCTGGCCGGGCCGAGGCTGGCCACCTCCTACGGCGTGCGGGGCGTGTTCGGGCTGCGGCTGCGCTCGTGGGGAATCCCCACCGGCCCGCGCCGCCGGGCCGTGGCGGCCCAGGTCCCCGAGAGCAGGTCCGGTCTCCGGGTGGTGGACGAACGCTTCGTGCGCGCCGCGCACGCCCACGGCACCCAGGTGCACGTGTGGACGGTGAACGATCCCCGGCGGATGCACCGGCTCCTGGACCTGGGAGTGGATGGCATCATGACCGATCACATCGACACGTTGCGCAAGGTCATGGAGGACCGCGGCGTCTGGGGCTGACCCGGGGCCGGGCCCGGACGTCGCGCGTTCACGGAAGCGAGGGCACGGGTGGGAATCGACACCGTGCGTCAGGACGCGAGCGGCCGGTCCGCCGAACGACGACGCGAGCAGCGGGCCTGGTACTGGTACGACTGGGCGTGCTCGGTTTACTCGACCAGCGTGGTCACCGTGTTCCTCGGCCCCTATCTGACGGCGGTGGCCAGGGCGGCGGCGGACGCCGACGGCTTCGTGCACCCGCTCGGCATACCGGTACGGGCCGGGTCCTTCTTCGCCTACGCGATATCCCTGTCGGTGATCGTGGCGGTGCTCCTGATGCCCCTGGTGGGGGCGGCGGCCGACCGGTCGGGCCACAAGAAGCGCCTGCTCGGCGTCGCCGCGTACACCGGGGCAGCCGCCACCTGCGGGATGTTCTTCCTGGACGGCGACCGCTATCTGCTGGGCGGCTTCCTGCTCATCGTGGCGAACGCCGCGCAGTCCGTGGCGATGATGCTCTACAACTCCTACCTCCCGCAGATCGCCGATCCCGAGGAACGCGACACGGTCTCCTCGCGCGGCTGGGCCTTCGGCTACGCCGCCGGCTCGCTCGTGCTCGTCGCCAACCTGATCCTCTACAGCGCCCACGAGTCGTTCGGACTGTCCGAGAGCGCCGCGGTCCGCGTCTGTCTGGCCTCCGCGGGACTGTGGTGGGGGGCGTTCGCGCTGATCCCTCTGCGTCGGCTGCGGGACCGGCGCGCCCCCGCCCGCGAAGCGGCGCTCCCCGGCTGGCGGCAGCTCGCCGCCACCGTGCGGGACATGCGCCGACACCCCCTGACGCTGGCCTTCCTCCTGGCCTACCTGGTCTACAACGACGGGATCCAGACGGTGATCTCCCAGGCATCGGTGTACGGCTCGGAGGAACTCGGCCTCGGCCAGTCCACGCTGATCGCGGCCGTTCTCCTGGTACAGGTCCTGGCGGTGGCGGGCGCCCTCCTTATGGGGAGGCTGGCGAGGACACACGGCGCCAAGCGCACGATCCTGGGGTCGCTGGTCGCCTGGACGCTCACCCTGGGCGCCGGCTACTTCCTGCCGGCCGGGGCGCCGATGTGGTTCTTCGTCCTCGCCGCCGGCATCGGGTTGGTGCTCGGCGGCAGCCAGGCGCTGTCCCGCTCGCTCTTCTCCCACCTCGTCCCGCCCGGGAAGGAAGCCGAGTACTTCTCCGCCTACGAACTGAGCGACCGGGGCATGAGCTGGTTGGGGCCCCTGCTGTTCGGTCTGACCTACCAGCTCACGGGAAGCTACCGGGACGCGATCCTCTCGCTGGTGGCGTTCTTCGTGCTCGGGTTCGCTCTCTTGGCGCGGGTCCCGGTGCGGCGCGCCATCCACGACGCGGGCAATCCGGTGCCGGAAAGGATTTAGCACTCGGCGCGAAAGCGCTGTAGTGTACGCGTTCGGCCTGCCAGGCGGACCGTTCCTGCGCACCGAAGGTTCCGATATGCCGGGTGACATATACCGGCGGATGTGACGAATCGGACGTCGGTGGGTACTGCACTGGTTGACAAGGGCTGCGGCTACGACGGCGACACACACCCGGAACGGCACTCGGGACGGGAATCTTCAACGCCGACCGGACGTTGACCGGATGACGACGACAGCGACACCTGTCCTGTGGGCGACAAGCCCGGGAGGCACGATTCATGAGTGAGCGAGCTCTTCGCGGCACGCGCCTCGTGGTGACCAGCTACGAGACGGACCGCGGCATCGACTTGGCCCCGCGCCAGGCCGTGGAGTACGCATGCGAGAAGGGGCACCGGTTCGAGATGCCCTTCTCGGTCGAGGCGGAGATCCCGCCGGAGTGGGAGTGCAAGGTCTGCGGTGCGCAGGCACTCCTCGTGGACGGCGACGGTCCGGAGGAGAAGAAGGGCAAGCCCGCTCGCACGCACTGGGACATGCTCATGGAGCGACGCACGCGCGAGGAGCTCGAAGAGGTCCTGGAAGAGCGGCTGGCCGTGCTGCGCTCGGGAGCGATGAACATCGCGGTACACCCGAGGGACAGCCGCAAGTCCGCCTAGCGCACGCTCGTCACGCCCGGCTCCGGCCCGCCTGGTCCGTACCGGGCGTCGGGAACCGCGTAGGTCACACCGCAGGGTGCGACCTACGCGGTTTCGGCGTGTCCGGCCTCGCTCACCCCGGCGCGCCTTCGAGGGTCGCGATCTCGTGGGAAGCCGAGCGACCGTTCAGCGTGCGAGCGGCGGGCGCCCGTCGTCCGGGGCGTGGTCCGGTCCGGGATCCCGGACGACCTCTCCCGGGACGACCTTGCCGTCGGGCCGGTGCATCCGCGCCTGCCGCACGGCGTCCCCCAGCGTGCCGGGCCGGGCCCGGCTCAGCCCCCGCTCCACCGCGCGCCGGGCGAGACGGACCACCCACCGCTGGACGGGCGGCACCAGGAGCAGCAGGCCAAGGCCGTCCGACAACACCCCCGGCATGATCAACAAGAGACCGCCGAGCACGGTCAGTCCGTTGCCCTCGCTCTCCGCTCGCCCCGGGAGCTCCTGGCCGGACTCACGCTTGCGCAGGCTCTCCGACAGCGCGCGGAAGGCGCGGCGCCCCGCACGCTTCACGACCACCGAACCGAGGAAGAGACCCGCCAGAAGGATCAGCAGCACGACCCACCCGCTGCTCGCGGACGCGATCACCGTCAGCAGCCAGATCTCCACCACCAGCCACGCGGCCACCGTCAGGGGGAGCAGCGCACGCAACCGGGAGCGCCGAGGTCGGGCGGCCGAGTTCCCGAGGGGCCGGGTGCCTGTCGTCATGCTCCCATTGTGCCTGGTCTCGCCCCGGCCCGGACGGCCGGGCGGTCAGGGCCGGCCGGAACGGTACGGCGACGGCGCGCGACGCTCGACGGCGTTCTCTCCCCCGGACGTCTCCCGCCCGGAGCGATCACGGTCGCGCACCTTGCCGAACCACTCCCCCGCCCCCCAGGCGGTCACCCGCCAGAGTGCCTCCACCAGGATGTCCCGACTCATCTTGGAATCCCCGAACTCCCGCTCGACGAAGGTGATAGGCACCTCGACGACGTGGTAGCCGGCCTTGACCGCCCGGCGGGCCAGGTCGACCTGGAAGCAGTAGCCCTGGGAGGCGACATCGCCCAGCCCCAGGCCGTCGAGGGTCTCCCGTCGGAAGGCGCGGTAGCCACCGGTGACGTCCCGCAGCGGCAGGTCCAGTGCCAGCCTGGAGTAGAGGCTTCCTCCCCGGGAGATGGCCTCGCGGGAACGGGGCCAGTTCACCACCCGCCCCCCGGGCACCCAGCGCGAACCGAGGACCAGGTCAGCGCCCTTCAGCGCGGTGAGCAGCCGGGGGAGTTCCTCCGGCTGGTGCGAACCGTCGGCGTCCATCTCGACCAGGACGCCGTAGTCGCGCTCCAGCCCCCATCGGAAGCCGGCGAGGTAGGCGGCGCCGAGCCCTTCCTTGCCCTGGCGGTGCAGCACGTGGACCCGGCCGTCGGCGGCGGCGAGATCGTCGGCGATCGCGCCCGTACCGTCGGGGCTGTTGTCGTCGGCCACGAGCACGTGCGCGTCGGGAACGGCCTCGCGTACCCGCCTCACCACGGCCGCGATGTTGTCCGCCTCGTCGTACGTCGGGATGATCACCAGAACCGTGCCGAGCGGTCCGAACCTTCTCCCGTGGTCCGGCCTCTCGCGCTCCCCGTCACCGTCGTTCACCTTGTCTCCTTACGAGGATGCTCCGGCCCGCGGGCCGGGGAGGAATCGAAGCTCCCGCGGAGCGGGGCACGGGATAGGGCAATGCGCAGGGGACCACCATAATGGCCCGCCGCCGAGCCGACCTGACGGGACGTCCGCACGGCGGTGTCGTCGGACGGGCTCTCGCCCCGAGCGTCCGCCGTCTCCACGGCGCCGCGTACCGACACGAGCGACCCGCGAACGGACAGTGCGGGTGGGGGCCCGGCGCCCTTCGGGCCGACCCCGGGACCCGCCGGCTGCGGATCGACCGGGACCGTTGTCTACTGAGCGCCCGGGCCCCACCGGGTCACACCTCCCGACCGTCGCGGCGTCCCCCCGTCGCGGCGAGCGCTGGACCTGGCTCCCGATGGACGACCCGCGACACGCGCGCCGCCCGTGACCCAGCCGCGCCGCGACGGCGCGCGCCCGTTCCCCGGCCGGACGTCCGGTGGTGGACCCGGCCGAACCTACCGGCCTCCGACGCCCGCCTGTCAACCGCCACTCGACCTGCGGATCGAGTGGCGCCTGCCTGGTCAGGGCCTGGCTGGTTCGTGGCGAGCGACACAGCGGGGCCGGGGGATCGTCGCCCCGTCGGACGCGTCGATCACTCGCCCGGCCGTACGAAGATCGTGCGACCGCCGACCACGGTGCGCAGGCAGGTCGGAAGGTCCCGTCCGGGGGTCAGGTCGGGCAGACCGGGCGTGCCGGAGCGAGGGTCGGTCGACCAGCGGGCCACCCGGTCGTCGGGGGCCTGGACGACCAGGTCTCCGGTGCGCCAGACGGCGTAGTCGGCCGGGGCACCGGGGACCAGCACCCCCGCCTCGTCCCTGCCCTCGGCGCGGCTGCCGCCGCGGGTGTGGGCGGTGAAGGCCGCACGCACCGACACGCGGTGTTCCGGCGTGCGGTGGAACGCCGCGGCGCGCACCGCGCCCCACGGGTCCAGGGGGGTGACCGGGCTGTCCGAACCCAGAGCGAGCGGGACACCCGCCCTCAGCAAGGCCGCGAAGGGGTTGAGGGTGCGGGCCCGGTCGCTTCCGAGGCGACGGGCGTACATGCCCTCGGTCCCTCCCCAACGGCTGTCGAAGGCGGGCTGGACGGAGGCGGTGACGCCCAGGTCGGCGAAGGTCGCGATGGCTCCCTCCCCGATCATCTCGACGTGCTCCACCCGGTGCCGCGCCGCGCGGACCCGGGCGGCGCCGAGCCGGTCGGCGGCGGCCCGCAGCCCTTGGGCGACGCGAGTGAGGGCGGCGTCTCCGATGGCGTGGAACCCGGCCCGCAGGCCGGCCTCGGTACAGGCCACGACGTGCGAGGCGACCTCGCCCGCGTCCAAGTAGGCGATTCCGCCGTGGTCGGCGTCGGCGTAGGGCCGGCTCAGGCAGGCCGTGCGCGAGCCCAGCGCGCCGTCGACGAACAGATCGCCGGCGGCGCCGGCGGCGCCGAGCTCCCGCGCGCGGTCGACGTCCCGCTCCGCCCAGTAGCCGACGACCCGGGGGCCCGGTCGCTCGGCGGCCAGCGCCAGAAGCCCGGTGAGGTCGTCCTCGGAGGAGATCTCCGGCCCCGCGCACTCGTGGACCGTTCCGATGCCCAGGGAGGCCGCGTGGTCGAGCGCGGCGCGCTGAGCGGCCGTCCGCCCGCGCGCCGAGATCGCGCCGAGCGCCGCCGAGCGCACCGCGTGGTGCTCGTCGGCCGTCAGCGGACCATCGGTCCGCCGAGTCGCTCGCGGTGCCAGGTCGAGCAGCGCCGTGGTGACGACCGCGGAGTGCGCGTCGACGCGGCCGAGGTACAGCGGGCGGCCCCCGGCGGCCTCGTCGAGCTCGGAGCGGGACGGCGGACGTCCGTCCGGCCACCGGGCGTCGTCCCAGCCGTGGCCCAGCAGCACCCGGTCGTCCGGGTGGGCGAGGGCGTACGCGCGCACGCGCGCCAACGCGTCCTCACGCGAGACCGCCGAGGAGAGGTCCAGCCCGGTCAGGGCCAGGCCGGTGGCCGTGGTGTGGACGTGGGCGTCGGTGAAGGCCGGGGTGACGAGCGCCCCGGCCAGATCGATCACGTCGTCCACACCGTCCGCGAATCCGTCGGCCGCGCCCTCCGAGCCCACCCAGGCCACCCGACCCCGTTCGACGACCATGGCCGTCGCGAAGGGATCGGCGGGACTGTGGATCTCGCCGCGGCGCAGCAGGACGGTGTCGTTCGCGGTGGTGGGATCGTTCATGGCACCAGTCTCGCCCCTGCCGGGGCGGGTCTCGTACGGGGGTGGGCGGCTCTCGCCGCCCGGCCGCGGAGGCGGTGCGGCGAGAGCCGGGGCCGGGGTCAAAAACGCGGCGGTCGGGCCTCGTAGGGCGTCGAGAGAACCACGGTCGTCCGCGTGGACGCTCCGGCCAGCGAACGGACCCGGGCGAGCAGTTCCTCCAGTTCGTGGGGGCTGGCGACGCGCACCTTCAGGATGTAGTTCTCCTCGCCGGCCACGCTGTGGCAGGCTTCGATCTCCGGCATTCCGGCCAGCCGTTCCGCGATGTCGTCCGGCGCGCTGGGATCGAAGGGCTTCACGGAGATGAAGGCAGTCATCGGCAGGCCGACGGCGTCCGGATCGACGACGGCCGCGTAGCCTCGGATGACCCCCCGTTGCTCCAGACGGCGCACCCGCTGGTGCGCCGCCGAGGTGGACAGCCCCGTGGCCTTCCCCAGGTCGGTGTAGCTCATCCGCCCGTCCTCGACGAGCAACCGCACGATCCGCCGGTCCAGCTCCTCCATGGCCCAAGAACCTACCCTGCGCGTGTGTGCGCCGCGTGCGCGCGGTGGGATTCCGACGTTCCCGCACGCGACCGGACACCGATACGTGACGAACATCACAAGACGTGCGCGGTCTCCGTGATGTTCTCGTGATTACCGCCGAGGGCGGACGGGAAGTGCTTGCTGTGGTCGAGGCCGCAGTGCCGTCACGGCCCAGCTCTAGGGGGAGAATCCATGCACAGCCTTCAACGCCCCGGTCGCCCCGCGCTCAAGCACCGGCGACCGACCGCCGAGCCCGAGCCGGTGGATCGCGAACTCGAAGCGCCCGTCGAGGGAGACCACGACCTCCACGACACCTTCGAGACGTACCGCGTGGTGTGCCCGGACTGCCGGCAGCCCATCGCCCTGCTCGCCGACGAGGAGACACTGCCGGAGCACGCGCTCTGTGCCTCCCCTTGGAACCCGTTCGGCCTCACGGTGTGCGCCGGGACCGGCCGCGACGCCGCCGAGGCCCGCCCGGCGGACGAGTCGTACGCACCCCGGGAGGGCGAGACGGCCCGGGTGTTGACACTTCCGCAGGGGTTGGACTGGCGCACCCAGCCCTTCTCGCACGTGGGCGGCCCCGGATCACGCCCGATGCGCCGACCGCTGCTGGGTGGCCGCGCGGCCTGAGCGGGCACCCGCCGCCGATGCTCCCCGACACGGACGGGGGTGCCCGCGCCCGTCCGCGTCGGGGACGCCGGCCTCCGGTGCGGGCACCCCGGTGTCAGCGCTCCTCGGGGCCCGCGAGGTGTCGGGCGATGACCATCCGCTGGATCTGGTTGGTCCCTTCGACGATCTGCAGGACCTTCGCCTCCCGCATGTAGCGCTCGGCCGGGAAGTCCGAGGTGTAGCCGTAGCCACCGAGGACCTGCACGGCGTCGGTGGTGACCCGCATCGCCGCGTCGGTGCAGTAAAGCTTGGCCATGGCGGCCTGTTTGGCGAACGGTCGGCCCGTGTCCCGCAGCCGGGCCGCCGCGAGGTACAGCGCGCGACCGGCCTCGATCCGGGTGGCCATGTCCGCGAGCATGAAGCGCAGGCCCTGGAAGTCGACGATCCGCCGACCGAACTGCCGGCGGTCACCGGCATAGGCGAGCGCCTCGTCGAGTGCGGCCTGCGCCACGCCGATCGCACAGGCCGCGATGCCGAGACGCCCCGAGTCCAGCGCGGACAGTGCGATGGCGAACCCGCCGCCCTCCTCACCGAGGCGCCGGGAGTCCGGGACACGGACGCCGTCGAGGTGGACCTGGGCCGTGGGTGACCCCTTCATCCCCATCTTCTTCTCGGGCGCGGCGGCGTTCAGTCCGGGCGCGTCACCGGGCACCAGGAAGGCGGTGATCCCCCGGGGGCCGTCGTCGCCGGTACGTGCCATCACGGTGTAGAAGTCGGCGACACCACCGTGGGTGATCCACGCCTTGGTGCCGGTGATCAGCCAGTCCTCCCCCTCCCTCACGGCCCTGGTGCGCAGGGAGGCCGCGTCGGAGCCGGAGGCGGGCTCGGAGAGGCAGTACCCGCCGAGGGTGCCCCCGCCGAGCATCGTCGGGAGGTGCTCGGCCCGCTGCTCCTTCGTGCCGTGGGTGGCGAGCGCGTAGGAGGCCAGGGTGTGCACACTGACCCCGAGGCCCACGGTCAGTCGCGCGGCGGACAGCTCCTCGAGCACCTGGAGGTACACCTCGTACGGCTGCTCGCCGCCGCCGTGGGCGGAGTCGTAGGGCAGGCCCAACAGGCCCGCCTCGGAGAGCAGGGTGAAGACCCGGCGCGGGAAGAGACCCGCTTCCTCCTCCTCGGCCGCGCTCGGGGCGATCTCTCGCTCGGCGATGTCTCGGACGAGCGAGATGAGGTCCCGTGCCTCCTCCGTGGGCAGTTGCCGGTCCACCGGCTGCGGGGCGCGGTCGGGCATGCGACGCTCTCCTCCCTGTCGGGGCTCGGCGGAAGGGCGCCGCGGGTGGGCGGCTCCGCCGGGTCGTTCCGGGCCTGGCCGGACGGGGCCTCCGGGTCACGGAAGCCGCTGACCAGCGGCTGTGCGCTGTGAGTATGCCCGATCGATCATGGCCTGTCACTCGTGAGCGGCGTCCCGCTCGGCAGACGCGCGCCCTGGCCGCGCGACCGGGGCGCCGCAACCGTCCCCGGCCGAGCCGGCGTGGTGACCCGACTTCCTCAGTGGACGCCCACCGCCGCGAGCGCGAGGGTCCGGCGCGGACCGGGGTCCGTCGGGAAGTAGAGGTAGCACACCCCTCCCGTCCCGGACAGCACGCGTCCGGCGGCGTCCCGTCGCCTGGTGCGCAGCCAGACGTTCTCCCACTCGCGGCGACGGTAGACACGGCGGACCTCGACGTTGGTCGGCGCGGCCGGATCGTTCGCGATCACGTCGCCGTCACGGGTGAATCCGACCACCACCATCAGGTGGCCCGACGTGCCGTACCCCGCACCGGTCAGCTCCTCGGCCGAGAAGGACTGTGACGTGATCACCGGGATGCCCGCGGCGACCAGCCGTTCGAGGTCGGCCAGCGACTCCAGCCTGGTCACCACGGCGCGCAGACCGGGAAACCCGGCCGCGTAGGCGGCGTTGAAGGGCCAGTTGCCACAGCCGCCGTACTGGTGGTCGTAGGTGTGCCGGGCGGCGTGGCAGACCTGGGGATCGGTGTAGGTCGGGTCGACCCAGGACAGGGCCTCCTCGTCGACTCGACCGCCCCAGTACTCGACGACCATCTGCGAGGAGGCGGGGCTGCACCAGGCCTCGCCCCCGTCGTCGTACTCGGGGTACCGACCCCGGTGGATCTCCTGCGAATAGCGCGGGACGGCCAGTTCCGAGGCGCCCGCGGGCGGGGAGGGCGGGACGGTGAAACGGTCGGGCACATCGGAGCCTGCCGCGCCCAGCCGCCACAGGAGGGGCGTCGCGGCGGTCCCGGGACGGCGGTGCAGGAGCACCCGCAGGCGGACGGCGGTCAGACGGGATCCGGTCGCCGTGTCGTCCATGGCCAGGACGTCTGTGTGGACGGTGCTCCTGCCGTCGCCCTGCCCGTCGACCGAGTGGCGGCGGATGTCCTCGTCACCCGCGGCCCAGCGGCCCATGACGTACCAGGGCGTGCGGGTCCCGTCGGCGTACGTGGCGGACAGGTCGACCTGGATCCACGTGCCCGCCGGGGTGTGCGCGTTCCAGGAGGCGATGATCTCGGTCGCCGGCACCGCGAGAGGGCGCTCCGTCGACGTCCAGACGCCGTACTCCCACGGCTCGGTGGTGCCGGTGTGCGGATCGCGGTGGCGTCGGACGCCGAGGGGAGAGCTCAGGGCGATCGCGGGATCACGGCCGCGGTCGACGCGAACGCCCTGGGCCGTCCCCGAGCTCCAGTCGGCGGTCGAGGACCAGCTCAGGAAGTCCACTCGGCGTCCTGGGCCCGGCCGGGCGGCGGACGCTCCGGGGGACGCCGAGGCGACGGAGCCGCCGGCCGCGGCCGTGGCGGCCACGGCGAACAGTACGGAACGGCGGGACGGTGGTCGGCCTCTGCTCATGGTGGGTCGCCTCCCGAATGGCCCGGTCGTGGCCGGGATCTCGCGTGCTGGGGCCACTATCGCCGCCACCCCGGTCCTCGGCCAGCGTCCCGACCCGCGTCACGCCGGGACAACCTGGGTGGACCATCCACCCGCCCCGGGCTCGCCACGGGCGCCGACAGCCACTACGGTGGCGCGGTCCCCCGACCCTCGTCGCCTCCGGGAGCACCCATTCCTCCACTCACCACCAGGCTCCGCGACCTGCCGCCGACCTGCGGGCCCGTCCGACTGATCGGGGTGGACGGGCACGCGGGCTCGGGCAAGTCCACGTTCACGCGCCTGCTGGCCGAGCGACTCGGCGGCCCCCCGGTCCTGTGTCTGGACGACATCGCCGACCACGACCGGCTCTTCGACTGGACCGATCGCCTGTCCCGGCGGGTCCTGGAGCCGCTGGCCCGGGGCGAGACGGCCGTCTACTCCGCCTACGACTGGGCGTCGCGTCGGTTCGGGCCTCCACGCGAGTTGCCGCCCGCTCCGGTCGTGCTGATCGAGGGGGTCGGGGCGGGTCGGCGCGCGCTGCGGCCGCTCCTGGCGGCTTCGCTGTGGATGGATCTGTCGGCCTCTCAGGCGTGGGCCCGAGGCCGGGCGCGGGACGGCGATGCCCAGCGCGAGTTCTGGGACCGTTGGGAGCCCGCCGAGCGGGAGCACTTCGCCGAAGATCCCTCGCGCCCCTTCGCGGATCTGCTGGTTCGGCCGGGGCGCGAGGGGTATCGGTTGCTGGACGGACCCGGGGCCCGGCCTCGCTCATGGAGCGATCGTCACAGAGGGTGATCATTCGGAGGCATGGCGCCGCTACTGCGGGGATCTTCGATTTCTCATCGCCTCGCCCCCAACTCCGCTTGACCCCAAGGCAGTCCAGGTCCTACGTTCTGCATGCGCGACCTTCGGGTCGCCCCCTGACGCGAAGCCCCCGATTGTTCCCCCGTGATCGGGGGCTTCGCTCTGCCCCATGGGCGCCCCACTCACTCACTGTCCGTGAAGTCGCTTCGCGCTCCCTGGCGGCCTCCGATCCGCCCAGCGGCGGGCCGCCATCTCCTTCGGGCGGTCGCCCACGCGGGTACGATGCCCTCGGTGCGACCGGGGGGAGCACCGCGCGCACCCGGCAACTCCGGTCCGCGCCGGCGCGGTTGGATCGAGGACACCGGCGGGTCGGACCCGTCGGACCACCGACGGGGGCACGCTTTGTGGGGGGACCTGATGGACTTCGGCACGCAGAGCCCGCCCGCCCCGGCCGACCTCGCCTGGCTGCGCGGTGTGGACGCCTACACCCTGGGCGCGTACCCGCAGGCCGAGGAGGAATTCCGGACCGCCGTGCGGGTGGACCCGGGGATGGCCGACGGCTGGCTGGGGCTGCACGCGTTGCGGGTGGACACCACGACCGCGCTGCTGCGGATGTTCCGGCATCGGGACCGCTTCGGCGAGCAGCGGGCACGCCACCGGCGCACCCTCAACTCCTGGTACTGGTTGGGTTGGTGGGTACAGCCGGTCCTCGAACGCCCGCGGGACCTGGCGTTGGCGTACGCGTCCCACTGGCTGGACGGGCGCCACGTGGCGGAACTGGACCGCGCCCTGGCCGGCCTCCCGCCGGTCGACGGCGACCCTCAGGTGCGCTTCCTGCACGCCTGCCGTGCCTACCTGGTGAAGGACTGGGACCGGCTCGTCCGGCACACCGACCCCCTTCTCGGGGATCCCGTGCTGGGCGTCGAGGCCGGCCTGTTCGGCGGCATGGCCCGCGTGCGCATGGAGATGTACGGCCAGGCCGAGCCTCTGCTGTCGGCGGCGCTGATGCGCTGTCGGAGCGAGCAGCCGCAACGCAAGGAGTTGCGCTACTGGTTGGCGCGGGCCCACGAGGGGACCGGCCGCAGCGCCGCCGCTCTGCCCCTGTACCGGGCGGTGCACCGCGTCGATCCGGCCTTCATGGACACCTCGGCGCGACTCGCCGCGATCCACGAGGCCGACGGCCACGAGGAGGCCGGTGATCTGGTGACGCTCGCCTTGGCCGAGGTGGAACAGGAGGAGCGGGACTGCCTCCCGGACACGCTCGACCCCCTGTTCGGCACCGAGGCACGGGACCTGCGGCCGCCGGACCCACCGGCGCCCACCACGACGGTGGCGACCTCGGGAAGGTCGGCCCGATACGGGCCGGTGGCGCGGGACTCCGAACCGCCGACCGAGCCCGCCGACCCACTGCTCCTGGAGGAGGCGCTGGCCGAACTCGAACGCATGGTGGGGTTGGAGCCGGTGAAGCGCCAGGTGAAGGCCCTCTCGGCTCAGTTGGGGATGGCCCGGCTGCGAGCCGATCAGGGCCTGCCGGTGCAGCCGCCAAAGCGCCACTTCGTCTTCTCCGGTCCCTCGGGCACCGGGAAGACCACCGTCGCGCGCATACTCGGCCGGGTCTTCTACGCACTCGGACTTCTCGGCGGCGACCACCTGGTGGAGGCCCAGCGAGCGGACCTGGTGGGCGAGTACCTGGGCCAGACCGCGGTGAAGGCCAACGAGTTGATCGACTCGGCGCTCGGTGGGGTCCTCTTCGTCGACGAGGCCTACTCCCTGTCGAACTCCGGCTACGGCAGGGGCGACGCCTACGGCGACGAGGCCCTTCAGGTGCTGCTCAAGCGCGCGGAGGACAACCGCGACCACCTGGTGGTGATACTCGCCGGCCACCCCGAGGGCATGGACCGACTGCTGGCCGCCAACCCCGGACTGTCGTCCCGCTTCACCACCCGGGTGGACTTCCCGTCCTACCGCCCGGGGGAACTGACGGAGATCGGCGAGGTGCTCGCCGCGGAACACGGTGACTCCTGGGACGAGGAGGCCCGACAGGAGTTGCTCTCGATCGCCGGTCACGTCGTCGAGCAGGGCTGGATCGACGAGTTGGGCAACGGCCGCTTCCTGCGCACGCTGTACGAGAAGAGCTGCGCCTACCGGGACCTGCGACTGTCCTGTTGTCCGGACACGCCCACCCGTGAGGACCTGGCCACGCTCCGGCTTCCCGATCTTATCCAGGCGTACGGCGAGGTCCTCTCCGGGCGTGGGCCGGGGACGGCTCCGGAGTGAGCGGGCACCGGATGCCCGCCGCTCCGGCCGGCCCGCCCCGCGCACCGGGCCGCCGGCCGGTCAGGCCTGCCGTGGATCGGGGCCGGGGACGGAGCGCGCTTCGACCAGCGCCCTCAGGGCCCGGGCGTCGGCGACGGCCCGTTCCCTGGCGATACCCGGCTGGATGCCGAGTACCGGCAGGCTCGTCCCGTCGCTCAGGTCCAGGAACACCCACGGGTCACCCTGCCGGAGGTTGACCCGGACGATCTCGGCCCACTCCAACCGGCGAACGCTCACGAGATTGACCACGGTGACGCCCGACTCCTCCGCCACCACCTTGGGGCGCGCGAGCACGACGAGCACCGCGTCCAGCAGCAGGGCGGTCGCCACGAAGCTCAGCCGCTCCCCGGGGCCGAGCCGCTCCAACAGCAGGGCGACCGCGGTGATGGCCGCGAAACAGGCGACGGCGGCAGAGTACAGCACGGCACGGGTCCGGCCCGGCCGGAAGGTGACGGGCAATGCGGGCGGGTCGGACGTCACGCGGTCCACCTCTCGTCTCGGGTCCGCCGCGGCGCCCCGGTGGGGCGGTCAGAGACGGCAGGCGTGGATGGCCGTGGTCAGGATGGCGCGAGCACCGATCTGGTAGAGGCCGTCCATGATCTGTTGGGCCTCCTTGGAGGGGACCATGGCCCGCACCGCGACCCAGCCCTCGTTGTGCAGCGGCGAGACGGTCGGCGACTCCAGCCCCGGGGTGAGGGAGACCGCCTTCTCCAACTGCTCCACCCGGCAGTCGTAGTCCATCATCACGTACGTCCGGGCCACCAGGACGCCTTGGAGACGGCGCAGGAACTGCTGCACCTTGGCTTCCGCCGGATCCGCGCCGACACGGCGGACGACGATGGCCTCCGAGGTCATGATGGGATCGCCGAAGACCTCCAGCCCGGCGTTGCGCAGCGAGGTGCCCGTCTCCACGACGTCGGCGATGACCTGGGCCACACCCAGTTCGACGGCGGTCTCGACGGCCCCGTCGAGGTGGACGACGGACGCGTCGATCCCCCGGTCGGCAAGGTGCCTGGCCACGATGCCCTCGTAGGAGGTGGCGACGGTGTTGCCCGCCAGGTCCGAGAGGTCGCGCGCCGCTCCCGGCTTGGCCGCGAAGCGGAAGGTGGACCTGGCGAAGCCCAGCGGGAGGATCTCCTCGGCCTCGGCGCCGGAGTCGACCAGCAGGTCCCGTCCGGTGACGCCGATGTCCAGCCGGCCGGAGGAGACGTAGATCGCGATGTCCCGAGGGCGGAGATAGAAGAACTCGACCTCGTTCACCGGATCGACGACGCGCAGTTCCTTCGACTCGCGGCGCTGCTGGTAGCCGGCCTCGTGGAGCATCTCCGCCGCAGGGCCGGCGAGTGAACCCTTGTTGGGGACGGCGATGCGCAGCATGGAGTCGGCTTCCTTTGCGTGAGAGGGTTCTGCACGAGGTGTGGTCTAGAGGTGGGCGTACACGTCGTCGAGGGTGATGCCTCGGGCCACCATCATCACCTGGACGTGGTAGAGCAGCTGGGAGATCTCCTCGGCCGTGGCCTCCTTGGCCTCGTACTCGGCGGCCATCCAGACCTCCGCGGCCTCCTCGACGACCTTCTTGCCGATGGCGTGAACCCCACTGTCCACCAGCTCGGCGGTGCGGGAGGTGGCGGGGTCACCGTGTGCGGCCTTGTGCTGGAGCTCGCTGAACAGCTCCTCGAACGTCTTCTTGGACATGGTGACCCCAACCCTACGCGCTTCGCCCGGGTGCTCAGCGCCAGGGTTCCGAGAGCGACCGGAGGGTGGCCGCCGTGGCCACGGCGGCGGTGACCGCCTCGTGCCCCTTGTCCTCGGCCGACCCCGGCAGACCCGCCCGGTCCACGGCCTGGTCCTCGGTGTCGCACGTGAGCACCCCGAACCCGACCGGGACCCCGGTGTCGACCGACACCCGGGTCAGTCCCTCCGTGACACCTTGGCACACGTACTCGAAATGGGGAGTCCCACCGCGCACGACGACCCCGAGCGCGACGATCGCGTCGTAGCCCCGATCGGCCAGGGCCTTGGCCACGACCGGAAGCTCCCAGCTCCCGGGGACCCGCAGCAAGGTGGGCTCGTCGATGCCCAGATCGCGCAGAGCACGGAGCGCGCCGTCGACGAGTCCGTCCATCACCTTCTCGTGCCACCGCGCCGCGACGACGGCCACCCTGAGGTCCCCCACTCCGCTGACGAACAGCTCGGGCGCGCCCTTGCCACTCATGTTCTCTCCTCGTGTCTCGTCTGTCTCGTCTGTCTTGTCGGGTCCCGCTCGGCTACTCCTCCCGGTGGCCGGACCCCACCGGGGTGTCGAGCCAGGGCAGGTCGTGCCCCATCCGATCGCGCTTGGTGCGCAGGTACCGCAGGTTGTGCTCGCCGGCCTGGACGGGCATCGGCTCGCGGCGGACCGGGCGGATGCCGTGTCGTGCGAGGGCGTCGGCCTTCTCCGGGTTGTTGGTCATCAGTCGCACCCCGCTCACCCCCAGATCCGCCAGGATCTCCGCGCCCGCGCGGTAGTCGCGGGCGTCGGCGGGCAGGCCGAGTTCCAGGTTGGCGTCGAGGGTGTCGCGGCCCCGCTCCTGGAGTTCGTAGGCGCGCAGCTTGGACATCAGTCCGATGCCCCGGCCCTCGTGGCCCCGCAGATAGACGACCACTCCGCGACCCTCGGCGCGGACGCGGTCCATGGCCGCGTCCAGTTGGGGGCCGCAGTCGCAGCGCAGGGAACCGAAGACGTCACCGGTCAGGCACTCCGAGTGCAGGCGGACCAGGACGTCCGCGCCGTCGCCGAGGTCCCCGTGGACCAGGGCGACGTGCTCGACGCCGTCGGCGGAGAGGTAGCCGTGCGCCGTGAAGGCCCCGTGCCGGGTGGGCAGGGGGACCGACACCTCACGCCGCACCGACGGCTCGGCCCGCCTCCGATAGGCGATCAGGTCCTCGATGGAGATGATCGTCAGATGGTGCTTCCGGGCGAACGGGACGAGCTCGGGGAGCCGCAGCATGCGCCCGTCCTCCCCGGCGATCTCCACGATGGCCCCCGCGGGCCGCAGCCCCGCCATCCGGGCGAGGTCCACGGCGGCCTCGGTGTGGCCGTCGCGGGCCAGGACCCCGCCGGGGCGCGCGCGCAGGGGAAAGACGTGCCCCGGCCGGACCAGGTCGCCGGGCGTCGCCGTGCCGCCGGCGAGCAGTCGGAGCGTCCTGGCCCGGTCGGCGGCGGAGATGCCGGTGGTCACCCCGTGCGCGCCGGACGCGTCCACCGAGACGGTGAACGCGGTGCGCAGGGCCTCGGTGTTGTCCCGGACCATCTGCGGGAGCCGCAGTCGGTCCAGTTCGTCGCCCTCCATGGGCGCGCAGATCAGGCCGCGGCACTCGCTCATCATGAAGGCGACGATCTCCTCGGTGACCAGCTCGGCGGCCACGACGAGATCCCCCTCGTTCTCCCGCCCCTCGTCGTCGACGACGACGACGGGGCGCCCCGCGGCGATGTCCGCCACCGCGCGTTCGACGGGGTCCAGCGCGAGATCCTCGGTTTCCGCGGGAGGGCTGAGGACGGTTGCCACGGTCATGCGGGGGTTCCTTCCGGGACGGTCGGCGCGGCCCCGCGCGAGCGCAGCCACCAGTCGCGCAGACCCCACAGGACGAGCGCGCCGTAGACGATGTAGACGAAACCGGAAAAGGCGAATCCGTTGGCGAAGTTCAACGGGACACCGACCAGGTCGACGAGCAACCACGCGAGCCAGAACTCGACCATGCCACGCGCCTGGGCGTACATGGCGACCACGGTCCCGACGAAGAGATAGGCGTCCGGCCAGGGGTCCCAGGACAGGGTGGGGAAGGCGGTGAACAGTCCGCCCACGACCAGCGTGCCGGCGAGCGCCGACCCCGCCAGGACCCCTCGCTCCCGCCAGGTGGCGAAGCGTACGGCGATCGAGCCGTCCCGCTCCCGCCGCCGGCCGCGGGTCCACTGGTGGAAGCCGTAACAGGCGACCACCATGACGACGATCTGCTTGCCCGCGCTGCCGGAGAGGTGGGCGGTCGCGAAGGCCGCGAACAGGACGAGACCGGAGACGAACTGCGCCGGCCACGTCCAGATCGAGCGGCGCCATCCCAGGGCCAGGGCCGTCAGCCCGATGACGTTGCCGATCATGTCCGACCACTTGATGTGCTGGTCGAGAACAGTGAACGCCTCCGCGTTGAGCCAGTTCACCGGTGGTTCTCCGCGGCGGGAAGGGACATGAGGCGCTCGACGTACTTGGCGACCACGTCCACCTCCAGGTTGACCGGGTCGCCGATCCGCTTGGCGCCGAGCGTGGTCAGCTCCAGCGTCGTGGGGATCAGACTGACGGTGAAGAAGTCGGCCCCGACGTCGACGACGGTCAGGCTGACGCCGTCGACGGCCACGGAGCCCTTCTCCACGACGTAGCGGGCCAGGGTGGCGGGGAGCGAGATCCTGACGATCTCCCAGTGGTCGGACGGCGTGCGCTCCACGACTCGGCCCGTCCCGTCCACATGGCCCTGCACGATGTGTCCGCCGAGGCGGTCGCCGACGGCGGTGGGCCGCTCCAGGTTGACCGGGGAGCCGACCGACAGGGAACCCAGGCCGGAGCGGTCAAGGGTCTCCGCCATGACGTCGGCGGTGAACTCGTCGCCCTCGTGTGCGACGACCGTGAGGCACACGCCGTTGACGGCGATGGAGTCGCCGTGGCTCACACCCTCGGTGACGATGGCGCCGCGCAGTCGAAAGCGGCGGGCGTCGCGGAGGATCTCGACGGCGGCTACCTCGCCCAGCTCTTCGACGATTCCGGTGAACACTGCCCGGGCCCTCCTGCCTCATCGGGCGCGGACTCCGGGGATGTCGACGAGCGACGTATGAAGCGGTCGGGAACCCCTCGAAGCGGCACCGGACCTAGACCGGCCCCGGGTACGACCCGTGGACGGACGGTACGGCGGCGCGCACGGAGGCCCGCCCGCCGCGCACTGCCTCCCATCCGGACTTTCACCGTCGGTCCAGGAATTCCACCTGGTCAACCGGCCGCTGGAAGCGGCCGGGTCGCGGACTGTAACCGCCGGCTCGGACTTTCACCGACCCCGGAGTGCGCTGCTTCTGGTACGGGGCCAGTCTGCCACGCTCGACAGGAGGCCATGCGGGTGAAGGATGTGGGGTGGATCACATCCTTCACCCCTCCGGGCCGTCGGATCGCTCGGGGCCAACGGGACGCCCGAGTCAGCCCGCCAGCTCGCTGGCGTACTCCGGGCTGAACGTGCCGGGCCTGGCCAGGCACCCGTCGGACTCGCCCGGCAGCTTGATCCACAGGTAGGCGTCCACACGATCCTCGCCGGTGGTCAGCGTCGGGGGGCGACCAAGGGCACGCCCCTCGGGATCGCACCAGGCACCGTCCGCCGGGGGCCCGTTGCCGTTGCGGCTGGTGTCCACCACCGCTCCCAGCGACTCGGGACCGCCGAGCGCCTCCAACACCTCCCGGGCGTATCCCACCTCGTCCGCGGTGGTGTGGAAGTTGGACACGTTGGTGAAGACACCGTCGGAGGCTTCGGGTGAGGCCGCGCCGGCCCCCCGAAGCCAGGCGGCCTGGACGTCCGGCGCGTGCCAACCGGAGTGACCGGCGTCGAAGTAGACCCTGGCCCGGGGATTGGCCTCCTTGAACACGCGTCCGGCACGGGCCAGGGAGGCGAACCGTCCGTCACGCGCCACCTGGGTCAGGCACTCGGCCTGGGCGACGGCGTCGGGCTCCAGTACCACGATGACCTCGGCGCTTCCCAGGCCGGCGGCGAACAGGTCGATCCAGTCGTCGTAGGCCGCGAGATCGGGGGCGCCGCCGAGCGAGTGGCCGCCGCAGTCCCGGTCCGGGATGGCGTAGGGCACGACGACCGGCACTCGTCCCTCGGCCTCCCCGCCCGAGGTCACCGCCCGCACCCGCTCGGTGATGGTGTCCGGCGTGTAGTCGGCGAACCACACGGCCGCGGGTCGGTCGGCAATCTCGGAGAC
Source organism: Streptomyces sp. HSG2 (assembly GCF_016598575.1). NCBI lineage: Bacteria > Bacillati > Actinomycetota > Actinomycetes > Kitasatosporales > Streptomycetaceae > Streptomyces > Streptomyces sp. HSG2. Next base: position 4,679,395 of record NZ_CP066801.1, on the reverse strand, counting down.
GATCCTGGGAAGCCGCGGGTCGTCCGGGTTCTCCCGAACCCAGTCGAGAACCCGGGAATCGGGGTGACGGTACAGCCCCGCGGTTTTCGGCGTCTCCTCCGCCTCCGCCGGTTCCCGGCCGCTCGCGGGAGGGTCGGGAGGCGTGAAGGGTGTGGCCGGGCGGGGCGCCGCGGACGGCGCCGACGAGGGTTCGGTGTGACGGGAGACCGGCCGCACCGGGTTCGGCGCCGGAGGCCGCTCGTCGGCGATCACCGTCGGCGACGACCGAGCGGCCTCGGGGTCGACCCCGTCGCCTCCCCCGCCCTCTCTCGGCGAGGCGAGCACCCCGGTCGCCGTGGCCACGGCGACCACGATCGACGCGGCGGCGACCATCGCGTCCCGCCCGATGACCCGTCCGCGCCGAGCGCGGAGGTCCGACATGTCCCTTCCCCCTCTCCCACACGGCGGGCACGTTCCCTCGTTCCGGGGAAGCACCGGGCCCGCCGGCACTCGCGCCACCCTAGGGCTGCCACGCTGCCGTCATGGCCCAGTGCGAGCAACTCACCACCGCGGTCGGTCCGATGGTTTCCGCCCGGGGCCGGATGCGGGAACTCGACTCCGCCCTCCCTCCACGGGACGGGGTCGCCGTCTTCAACCGTGTCTACCTGACGGTGGCGGAGGCGGTCGCCGCGAAGCCGACCGGCGGCGGGTTTCCGCAGGTCCGGGCCACGATCGTGCTGGTGGAGCGGCTGGCGGCCCGCTACCTCGGCGCCGTGGGCACCATGGACGCCGGCCACGTGCCGCCGGCCGCGTGGCGACCCCTCCTGCGGCTCCGCCGGCACGCCGGAGTACGCCCCGCGCAGTTCGCGCTCGCCGCGATCAACGCGCACGTCGGCCACGATCTCACGCTCGCCGTCGTGGACGCCTGCCGTACCCTCGACTGCGAACCTGCGGACATGGAGGACGACTTCGATCGGGTGGGCGACCTGCTCACGGTGCTGGAGGAGCGGGTCCACGACGAGTTGGTACCGGGCCCGGAGGTGCTCCGTGTCACCGATCCCCTGGCGCACCTCCTGGACGCCTGGCGGCTCGACCGGGCGCGGGAGACGGCCTGGGCCTCGGCCCGGGCTCTGTGGTCGCTCGACCGCCGGCCCGAGGTGGCGCGGGACTTCGCCGCCAGGCTGGACGCGGGGGTCGGGCTGGCGACCCGGCTGCTGCTCACCCCCTTGCCGGACGGCCTCGACGGCGCCCACTCGCGACCGCGTGTCGGGCAGGCCCTCGGCGCGCACCGGGCGTGAGCCGTCCGGCCGGGGCGGAGACCTCCTCAGTCCTCGGGGAGTTCGAGCGGCGCGATGGCGTCGTACACGTCCCCGGGGCCGGGATTGGCGGCGTCGGTGGCACCGCCCAGATGGTGCATGACGCCCCATACGGCGTTGAGCGCCGTCTGCACGGCACCCTCCGCCCACCCGGCGGTCCAGGAGATGTCGTCGCCGGCCAGGAACAGCCCTCGCTTGTCCGCCGGCAGGCGGTCCTGCATGAAGTGGGTGAACAACCGCCGCTGGTAGCGGTAGTGTCCGGGCAGGTTCGCCTTGAACGCCCCCATGAAGTACGGCTCGTTCTCCCAGGAGACCGTCACCGGATCCCCGATGACGTGCCGACGGATGTCCACCCCGGGATAGATCTCGCCGAGCGACGCGAGCATGACCTCCATGCGCTCTTCGGCTGAGAGCGGCAGCCACTTCAGGCTGTCGTCGCACCAGGTGTAGGAGAGACAGATCACGGCGGGTCGGTCCGGACCGTTGTCGAGCAGGTAGGTGCCTCGGGTCATCCGATCGGTGAGGGTCATCGACATCCTGTCCCGCCCGGTGCGCGCGTCCTTGTCCAGCCAGAACGGCCGGTCGACGGGGACGAAGAGCTTCGAACTCTCCATGTAGTGGGTGCGCTCGATGGCGGTCCAGTGGTCGATGGGGAAGAGCGCGTCGTCACATGCGATCTTGGACAGCAGCATCCACGACTGGGCGGTGAAGATCGCGGCACGGTAGGTCCGGGTGTCGCCGGCGGCGTCGGTCACCGCGACGCGGTCGCCCTCGACGCGGCGCAGCCGGGTGACCGCGGGGCGTGGTTCGCCGCCCTGGTGCAGAGAGGCGAGGGAGGTGCCCTGTGGCCAGTGGACGATCTTCCCCGGCTCCCGCTCCCAGAGCCGCAGCGGCAGCTGCTGCGAGCCCCCCACGATGCCCTGATGATGATCGTCGGCCTCGCTGTAGACGACCCTGAGGATCTCCAGGATGGAGTTGGGGAAGTCCGTGTCCCAGCCGCCCGTGCCGAAACCGACCTGGCCGAAGATCTCCCGGTGCCGGAATGAGCGGAAGGCCTCGGAGTCGCACAGGAAGCCGTAGAAGGTCTGGTCGTCCAACTCACGGACCAGGCGCGACCATATCTCGCGGATGCGCGGGACGTCGCGTTCGCGCATGGCGCGGTTCATGTCGGAGAAGTCGGCGCCCTCCTCGAGACAGCGGTTCCACGCGTCCGCCACGTCCCGGTAGACCTGGGGCAGATCGGCGATGGTCTCGGCGTAGTGGGTCTCCCCCTTGAGGTCGACCACCGTGGACGGGGTGGCGTCGGCCAGGGGGTTGGGAAACGGCTCCGTGCGAAGCCCCACGAGGTCGACGTAGTGCCGCAGGGCGGTCGAGGACGGCGGGAATCGCATCGCGCCGAGCTCGGCGGTCAAGGTCTCGTCACAGCCGTCGAAGCCCACGGTGCGCAGCCGTCCGCCGATCCGATCGGCCTCGTACACCACGGGCCTCAGCCCCATCTTCATCAACTCGTAGGCGGCCACCACACCGGACAGCCCCCCTCCGACGACGGCCACCTCCGTGCCGTGCTCGGTCGCGGGGACCTGGCCCAACCCCGCCGGATGCGCGAGGAAGTCGTCGTAGCCGTAGGGAAAGTCCGGCCCGAACATGGTGATGGGCGGCTGCGCCCCGGCGGGCTGCTCGACGGCGTTGGGCACGGTGGACGTCATGGGGCGAGGACTCCTTGCGCGAACGGTGGTGCGGGTGGTGCGGACCGGCGGTCGGCCGGTCAGGCGAGGGATCCGTACAGGCCGGGCCGGCGGTCGACCAGATACGGGTTGGCCGCGCGGGAGGCGGCGAGGATCGCCGGATCGGCGTCGGCGACGATCAGCTCCTCGGACCGTCCCGCGCGGGCCCGGGCCAGGCCGTCCGGCCCGGCGAGCACGGACAGCCCCACGAACTCGTGCGCGCCCTCCCGGCCCACTCGGTTGACGTACGCGACGTACATCTGGCTCTCGAAGGCGCGCACCGGCACAAGCTGCTCGGCGACGAACTCGAACGGGTGGGCCTGTGCCGTCGGCACGACCAGCAGATCGGTGCCGGCGAGCGCGTGGGCGCGCACGACTTCGGGGAACTCCACGTCGTAGCAGACCAACAGGCCGACGGTCAGGCCGTGGAGCGAAGCCTGGACCACCGCACTTCGCCCCGGGGCGAAGTGCTCCCGCTCGTACGCGCCGAACAGGTGCGTCTTGCGGTACCCGGCCAGCCGATCGCCCTCGGCGGAGATGAGCTGCACGGTGTTGAAGACCCTCGCCCCGGCCCGCTCCGGGCATCCGTAGGCGATGGCCAGACCGCGACGCGCGGCGATCTCCGCGACGGCCTCGGCCGAGGGACCCCGCACGGGCTCGGCCAGCCGGGCCAGCTCCGCGCCGATCGCGTAGCCGGACAGGAACAACTCCGAGGTGACGAGCAACCTCGCCCCCGCCTCGGCGGCCCGGCCGGCCGCCTCGTCGAGGACCGAGAGGTTCTCGACGGGCGAGCCGGGGCGGCCGGAGTGCTGGAGCAGGGCGGTGCGCATGGGGATCCTCGGAAGGGGCTGGTGGGGCGGGGCCGGATAGACGCTACGGTGGCGATTCCGCCGGCGACAAGAAGCCGCCGTTGCGCTCTTTGGCGTGGTTCGTTGCGCGAGACAGGATGGGAACGGCGATTCGTTGCGTGCCCCTCGGGCTTCCCGCCTCGGCTGCCGCCGGGAACCGGCACCCGCCTCGGCGTCAGGGTGCGGAACGGTCCGGACCGACCCGACCGGGCCCGTCCCTCCGCGCGTCGACGACCGGCAACATCGCCACCAGCAGGTAGGGCAGGGCCGCCCAGGCGAACGCCGAGCCGTGCCCGGTCGTCGCGGCCGTCGCCGCGTACGCGGCGAAGACGGCCAGCGTGGCCACCTGGGTGCCGAGCCCCGCCACCGAGGTGAGGGTGGCGCGCCCGGTGTCCTCGATCCGGCTCTGCAGACGGGCGTCGGCGAGCACCTCCGCCAGTTGGAAGCCACCGAACGCCACGGCGACCAGCACCAGCGCGCCCGGGGTGCCCGCCGCTCCGCCGGCGGCGAGGGCGAGGGCCGACCCGACCAACAGCCCCGCCAGCCCCTTCGGACCCATCCGTTCGGCCGATCCGGCCAGCAGGCCTCCGACCGCGGCTCCGGCCCAGACCACCAGCAGCACCCAGGGGACGTCCGCGTGCGCCACGCCGGTCTCGCCGGCCAGCAGCGGGGTGTACTCGTCCAGGGCTCCCCAGATCGCCCCGACCGCCGGCACCAACAGCAGCGCGGCCCGGACCGACCGGTCGGAGCGGGCCTCGGCGAACCCGGCGCGCAGGGGTCCGACCCAGCCTCGCGCGGCCTCGGGGGACGGACGCCGGTGCTCCGGGAACAACGTGGCGACAGCGGCTCCGACGAGACAGACCAGTACGCTCGCGGCCCCGACCGCCGGGTAGCCGCCCCAGGAGAAGACGGGGCCGGCCAAGGCCATGGCGGCCATCACGGCCATCAGACCGACCGAACGGGCACGCCCCATCACGCGGGCGTACCGGTCGGCCGCGCCCGCGTGGTCCAGTTCGTCGTGGACGAGAGCCTGCAGCGCACCCGAGCACAGGGCCCCGCCCACGCCCCACAGCACGAAGCCGAGGGCGAAGGCACCGTAGGAGGGCACCAGCACCCACGAGGCGAATCCGGCGGCCGTCGACAGGGGACCGAGCACCAGCGAGGCGCGCCGGGAGACGGCGTCGGCCCACACGCCGGACGGCACCTCCAGGACCACGACGGTGCCGGACCACAGGGCGAACAAGCTGCTGATCTGCCAGACGGACAGTCCGGTGTCCTGGAAGAACAGGGCGTAGAGGGGGTAGAGGAGGACGAACTCCCCGCAGAACACGTAGACGTGGAGAACGCGCGTCAGCCGCCGGAGAGAAGCGGCGGGCATCGAGGCGCGCTCGGTGGAGAGGGTCATGAGGCCTTCCCGAGAGCTGGACGCGGACACCGGGCTCAGGGGGCCCGGGGTGGCCCTCGGGTGGCTCTACTGGTGGGTCAATGTCGCCAGTTCATGCGCCCCATCCTAGGAGGAGGGGGCCGGAGGGGAAAGGGACTTCTCGGCGGCACCGGCGGCGGCCCCGCTCCCGACTCCGGGAGGGCGTGCGGGGGCGTGCGGCGGATACGCCGTCTCGGGAGCGGCCTTCGCGCGCGGACTCCGGCCCACCGGGCCAGGGGTGCGACGGCGAGGGGCGGACGCGCGCCGTGCCCTCCCCGTCCTCGTGGTGGCGGACCGCCCGGCGGTGGTGGGCCGAGCGGCTTCGCGGCGCCGTTGGGTCACGCCGAGGTGAACCGGCGCAACAGCGGGGAGAGGACCAGTACGGACCTGGTGCGCTCCACGAAGGACTCCCCCGCGATCCGCTCCAGCACTCGCTCGAAGTGGCGCATGTCCGAGGCGATGACCTGGGCGACGGCGTCCGCCTCGCCGGTCACCGTGGAGGCCGAGACGACCTCCTGGTAGCGCTCCAGGCCCCGCCTGATCGTCTCGGGGGACGTGCTGCGACGGCAGAAGATCTCGACGAGTCCCTCCGTCTCCCAGCCGAGAGCCGCCGGGTCGACTCGCACCGTGAATCCGGTGATGGCCCCGGTTGCACGGAGCCGGTCCACGCGTCTCTTCACCGCCGGCGCGGAGAGGCCGACCATGCTTCCGATGGTCGCGTAGGAGCGGCGGGCGTCCTCGGCGAGGGCGCGCACGATGCGCGCGTCGAGTTCGTTCAGCACGGGCGGATGGTCACTTCGCTTCTGAAGGGGCGGTCTCGGGACGGCGGTCACGCGGCCGCGGCGACCCCCGCAGTAGACCACGTCGGCGACGCCCGCCCGGAACGCCGGACCGGCGACGGCGGGGGCGCGCCTCCCTCGGCCGGGCGACCGTGCGGGCGCGCTCGGGTCGTCAGTTCCAACTGGAGTGGAGCGGCTTGCCCTCCGCGTAGCCGGCGGCGCTCTGGACGCCGACGACGGCCTTCTCGGCGAACTCCGCGAGGGACCCGGCACCGGCGTAGGTGCAGGAGGAGCGGACACCCGCGATGATCGCGTCGATGAGGTCCTCCACCCCGGGGCGGACCGGGTCGAGGTACATCCGCGAGGTGGAGATGCCCTCCTCGAAGAGCGCCTTGCGAGCACGGTCGTACGCCGACTCCTCCGAGGTGCGGTTGCGCACCGCGCGGGCGGAGGCCATGCCGAACGACTCCTTGTACAGACGCCCGTCGGCGTCCTGCTGCAGGTCGCCCGGGGACTCGAAGGTACCGGCGAACCAGGAGCCGACCATCACGTTGGAGGCACCCGCGGCCAACGCCATCGCCACGTCGCGGGGGTGCCGGATTCCACCGTCGGCCCAGACGTGCTTGCCGTGCTTGCGCGCCTCGGCCGCGCACTCCAGGACGGCGGAGAACTGGGGTCGGCCGACACCGGTCATCATCCGGGTGGTGCACATGGCCCCCGGGCCGACGCCCACCTTGACGATGTCGGCCCCGGCCTCGATCAGGTCGCGGACGCCCGCGGCGGCCACGACGTTGCCCGCCACCACCGGCACCTCCGGGTCGAGGGCACGGACGCGCCGCACCGCGCCGACCATGGATTCCTGGTGGCCGTGGGCGGTGTCGATGACGAGCGCGTCGACCCCGGCGTCGAGGAGTTGTCGGGCCTTGCCCGCGACGTCGCCGTTGATCCCGACGGCGGCGGCGATCCGCAGCCTCCCCCGGGCGTCGGTGGCGGGCCGGTACAGCGTGGCGCGCAGGGCACCCTTGCGGGTGAGGATGCCCGCCAGGGTGCCGTCCTCGGCGACGGCCGGGGCGTAGCGCCGGTTGGCGTTGTCCAGGGTGTTGAACGCCTCACGCGGATCGAGACCGGCGTCGATGAGCAGCAGGTCCTTGGACATCACCACGTCGAGCTGGGTGAAGCGGTCCACCCCGGTGAGGTCGGCGTCGGTGACCACGCCGACGGGCCGGTGTCGCTCGTCCACCACCACGCCGGCGTTGTGCGCCCGCTTGGGCAGCAGGGCCAGCGCGTCCGCGACGGTCTGGTGGGGAGCGAGCACGATCGGGGTGTCGAGGACATGATGGCGGCCCTTGACCCAGGAGACCACCTCGGCGACGACCTCGATGGGGATGTCCTGGGGGATCACCACCAGTCCGCCGCGCCGGGCGACCGTCTCCGCCATGCGGCGTCCGGCCACCGCGGTCATGTTGGCCACCACCAGCGGGATGGTGGTGCCCGTGCCGTCGGGCGAGGCCAGGTCCACGCCCTGTCGCGAGCCCACGGCGGAACGGCTCGGCACCATGAAGACGTCGTCGTACGTCAGGTCGTACGAGGGCTGGAGGTCATTGAGGAAACGCACGTGCTGCACATCCCAGTCGATCATCGGCGGCCCCCGGACAGGTCAGCCAGGGGGAAAGAGCACGTACCTCATTCTCCCACGCCCCGGGAGCGGGGCGGCCTCGGAGGATCGACCGACCGCCGGGGGCGAGGTTCGGCCGGTCCTCCGAATGGGCGCGGGCTCGACCGGGGCGTACCGGTGGGCGTGTCCCCTTCCCTGGAGGCTCAGGCGGTGTCCGGGTCCGTGCGCCCCCGCGCCGGTCTGGGGGCCGGGCCCGCGGCCAGGAGGTAGTCGGCCGCCGAGGTGTCGGTCACCAGGCTGGTGACGAGTCCGGAGCGCAGCACGGCGTCGATGGCGGGTGCCTTGCGCTGCCCACCCGCTATGGCGACGACCTCGGGAATCCTGCGCAGTTGGTCCGCCTTGACGGTGATGCACCGCTCCTGCAGGTCCCGGCCCACCCGGCGTCCGTCGCTGTCGAAGAGGTGGGCGGACATCTCGGCGGCGACGCCGAGCGAGGCGTAGTGGGCGCGCTCCCGGTCGCTGAGCATGTCGTGGACCGTGGAGATTCCCGGTTCCCAAGAGCCGATGGACACACAGGCCACGGTGACCTTGTCGAAGTACTCGAAGGCCCGCGCGATGCCCGTCTGGTGACGGAGCGCGGCGGCGGTGGCGGCGTCCGGCAGCAGCATCGGCGCGTAGATGGGGTGGGCGTCGCCACCGGACACCTGTGCGGCGCGGCGCACCGCCTCCACGGAGCCGCGTTCGGCCGTGCCGGCGTCGTACACCCCGGTCAGTTGCACCACGGTGCAGGGCGGGAGCCGGTTGAGGGCGGCGGCCATGTGGATGGTGGACCGGCCCCAGGCAAGGCCCAGCACATCCCCCTCGTCGACCAGTTCTCCGAGCAGATCGGCGGCCACCTCGCCCAGGTTCTCCGGGTCGGGGGTTTCCTCGGCGTCCGCCGGGGACTCCACGACGACGGCGTGCCTCAGGCCGTAGCGCGCCCGCAGCGCGTCCGAGCGTTCGGCGTCCAGTTCGGCCGGCACGCGGATCTCGATGCGGACCAAGTCCCGCTCCAGGGCCGTCTCCAGGACCCGGGCCACCTTGAAGCGGCTCACGCCGAACTCCTCGGCGATCTGGATCTTGGATTTGCCCTCCAGGTAGAAGCGACGCGCCATGGCCGCCGCCTGCACCAACTCGGCGGGCCCCATCCGCATGGCCGACCGGCCCGCCGACATACCCGACACGGCGTTCTCCTCACTGCTGTTCACACACTGCGTCGTTCACAATCCGGATTCGCCGCTCATCCTCGCAGATCCGGTGCCCGTGCTCAGCCCGGACGGTTCTCGTTCACGTTCTCGCCTCTCGGTGGCCGCACACGCGGGAGGTCTCGGCCATCGCCCTCTCGGCCCGCTCACGCAGGGCACTCACCGCACGGGCGGGTTCCGCGGCGCCGTACACCGCGGAACCCGCCACGAAGACGTCGGCGCCCGCTTCCGCGCAGCGTTCGATGGTGGTCTCCGAGACCCCGCCGTCCACTTGAAGCCACAGCTCCAGACCGTGCTTGTCGATCAGGTCACGCGTCCGGCGGATTTTGGGCAGCATGATGTCGAGGAACGCCTGTCCCCCGAAGCCAGGCTCGACCGTCATGATCAACAGCATGTCGAGTTCGGGGAGGAGGTCCTCGTACGGTTCGATCGGCGTGGCCGGTCGAAGGGCCATCGAGGCCCGAGCGCCCTTCGCCCGGATCTCGCGGGCGAGCCGCACCGGGGCGGTGGCCGCCTCCACGTGGAAGGTGACCGAACCGGCCCCCGCCTCGACGTAGCGCGGCGCCCAGCGGTCGGGGGCATCGATCATCAGGTGGCAGTCCAGCGGGATGTCCGTGGCCCGCGCGAGGGACTCGACGACCGGCACGCCGAGCGTGAGGTTGGGCACGAAGTGGTTGTCCATCACGTCGACGTGGAGCCAGTCGGCCCCTTCCACCGCCTCGGCCTCGTCGGCGAGGCGGGCGAAGTCGGCGGACAGGATGCTGGGGCTGATCTGCGCGGGCATGGTCCAAGCGTGCCATGCGCGGGGAGCCGGCGGGTCACCGGCACCACACCGCGCGCCTCTCGCCGGAATCCGGGCGTCGCCTCCCTGCCGCCCGGGGTCCGCGACGAGGCGGACCGCGTCCGCGAGCCGACCGCTTGCCCGGCCCCCGGTGGCGACGGAGCGCCGGGGGCCTCACCCCGTGCGACGGATGAGCGCCAGGTACATGGCGTCCGTACCGTGCAGGTGGGGCCAGAGCTGGACGTCCGGACCCTCGCCCAGGTGCGGCATCTCGGGCAGCGACGCCCGGGCGTCGAGGAGCTCGGCGTCCGGATGCCGTCGCAGCACGTCGGAGACGACGGCCCGGGTCTCCGCGAGGTGCGGGGAGCAGGTGGCATAGCCGACGACGCCGCCGACCCGGACGGACTCCAGGGCTCCGGCGAGCAGCGCGCGCTGCAGCGGAGCGAACGCGTCCAGATCGTCCGGGCGACGCCGCCAGCGGGCCTCGGGGCGGCGTCGCAGCGCGCCGAGTCCGGTGCAGGGGACGTCGACCAACACCCGGTCGAAGGTGCCGGGCCGCCACGCGGGACGGGTCGCGTCGGCGGCGATCACCTGGTGAGGGCCGGGGTTTCCGGCCAGGGACCGGGCCACGAGCCCCGCGCGGTGCGGCTGCTTCTCCGAGGCGATCAGCGCGGCCCCCCTTCGGGCGGCCAGCGCTCCCAAGAGCGCCGCCTTGCCGCCCGGACCCGCGCAGCCGTCCAGCCAGAGCCTGTCCGGGCCGTCCAGCGGGGCGTCGGCCAAGGCCAGGGCGACGAGTTGGCTGCCCTCGTCCTGCACTCCGGCCCGGCCCTCCCGGACGGCCTCCACGGCACCGGGCTCGCCACCCTCCGTCAGCCGCACCGCCCAAGGCGACCACCGGCCCGGCACCGCCGCGGGCTCTTCGAGCAACTCCTCGGGGTCGGCCCGGCCGGGCCGGGCGACAAGGGTGACCTCGGGGCGCTCGTTGTCGGCGGCGAGGAGTTCCTCGATCCCCGCCCGACCACCGCCGAGCGAGTCCCACAGGGCGGAGACCACCCACCGCGGATGCGCGTGCACGACGGCCAGGTGGTCCTCGGGGTCCGCGTCATACGGCGGGGCGACCCGCTCAAGCCACGCGTCGAGATCGTGCCGCGCGACCTTGCGCAGGACGGCGTTGACGAACTTGGCCCGCCCGTCGCCGAGGACCACCCTGGCCAGCTCGACCGAAGCGGACACGGCCGCGTGGGTCGGGATGCGCGTGCCCAGCAACTGATGGGCGCCGAGGGCCAGGACGTCGAGCACGGGCGGGTCCACCTCGCCCAACGGCCGGTCCACACAGGCCGCGACGACGGCGTCGTAGGTCCCCTGACGGCGCAGGGTTCCGTACACCAGCTCGGTGGCGAGGGCCGCGTCCCGGGCGTCGAAACCCTCGGGCCCCGCGTTCTCCCGCGCCTTGCGCAACAGCGGCGGGAGGACGAGGTTGGCGTAGGCGTCCCGCTCGTCCACGGCCCGCAACGCCTCGAAGGCGAGGATCCGGACGGGGTCCTTCGTCGGACGGCGGTAGGGCTTGGCGGGTCTGCGGGGACGACGGGGCTGGTCAGTCACGAAAGGTGCTCCGGATCTGGGACGAGAGGCCCGCACAGCCTACGCGTCCTGGGACCGGGGCCTCGCCGCGCGTCAGTCGCCCAACAGCTCCGAACCGGCGATCCGCACACCTCGGGCCCAGTCGGCGGCCCGCATCGGCTTCTTCCCCTGAGCCTGGACCCAGAGCAGTTCCACCGCGTGGGAGCCGGTCCCGACATGGACGCTGTGCTTCCCGGCGGCCGGCCGGCCGGGGTCGAGATCCGTCCGGTCCGGCGCCGGCCGCACCTGGACGAGCTTCAACCGCTCGCCCCGGAAGGTGGTCCACGCCCCGGGGGCCGGGGTGCAGCCCCTGACCAGTCGGTCCACGCGCAGGGCGGGGGTGCTCCAGTCGACCCGGGCGTCCTCGGGCGCGACCTTCGGCGCGTGGCTGACGCCCTCGCTCGGCTGGGGCACCGCGGTCAGCCTGCCGTCCTCGATGCCGTCCATGGTGGCGGCGAGCAGCCCGGCTCCGGCGAAGGCCAGACGGGTCAGCAGATCTCCGGTGGTGTCGGTGGGGCGGACCTCCTCGGTGACCGTCCCATAGACGGGCCCGGAGTCGAGGCCCTCCTCGATCAGGAAGGTCGAGGCACCGGTGATCTCGTCACCCGCCATCAGGGCGTGCTGCACGGGGGCGGCACCGCGCCAGGCGGGGAGCAGGGAGAAGTGCAGGTTGACCCAACCGCGGGGAGGGACGTCGAGCGCCACGCGCGGCAACAGCGCCCCGTAGGCGACGACCGGGCAGCAGTCCGGCCCGATCTCCCGAAGCCGGTCGAGGAACTCGGCGTCACCCGGGCGGCGGGGCTTGAGGACCTCGATCCCGACCTCCGCGGCCCGCTCGGCGACCGGCGAGGCGACGAACCGACGCCCTCGCCCCGCCGGGGCGTCCGGGCGGGTCACGACCGCGGCCACCTCGTGCCGATCGGATGAGATCAGGGCGTCCAAGGCGGGCACGGCCACCTCGGGGGTACCGGCGAAGACGAGCTTCATGGCGGGGAAGGGCCTCTCGGACAGGGGAGACGGGGCGACGCACCAGTCTAGGGCGTGTCCCGAGAGGCCTCCGGGGCCGACGGTACCGCGGCGCTTCCGCCCGCCCCGCGTCCCGTGCTCGGGGGGCGACTTCGTGCCCGTGGCGGACCCGGGGGGGTGCCTCTATGTCTTTCGTCAAGGCATCTCTGTCTTCGGGTGGTTCGGGCTTGCTGAAGCTATGCGGCGAGCTCGATGTCCGTCGGTGTCCGGGATTCGTAGAAGGTGCCGTCGCGGAGCATGGCGAACAGGACGCTGATGCGTTGACGGGCGAGGCGGAGGAGGGCCTGGGTGTGGGTCTTGCCGCGGGCGCGTTGCTTGTCGTAGTAGGCGCGGGAGGCCGGGTCGGCGTTCATGCAGGCGAAGGCGGACAGGAACATCGCCCGTTTGAGCTGCCGGTTTCCGCCTCGGGGTGCGTGCTCACCGTGGATCGAGGTCCCGGAAGACTTCGTTGTCGGGGCGAGTCCCGCGTAGGAGGCGAGGTGGGCGGCGGTGGGGAAGCTGGTGCCGTCGCCAACGGTGACCAGCAGGACGGCGGCGGTCCTGACGCCGACGCCGGGCATCGACGTCAGGACCGGGGAAAGAGGGTGAGCCTCCAGCAGGGCGTTGATCTGGGCTTCCATCGCCCGGCGCTGGGCGTGGACGGCGGCGAGCGAGGCGGCCAGGGAGGGGATGACGATGTCCAGGGTGCCGGTGCCGGGGACGATGACGGTCTGTTCGTCGAGGGCGTCGAAGACGTCGTCGATCAGCCGGGTGGCCATGCGCGGGGCCTTCGGGCGGATCAGCTCGACGAGTCTGCGGCGGCCTGCCTTGCGCAGGGCGGCCGGGGATCCGTAGCGCTCCAGCAGCCAGGTCACGGCCTGGTGGTCCAGACGCGGGCCCAGGACGCGTTCGAGGCTGGGGTGGAACTGGGTGAGCAGGCCGCGTATCCGGTTGCTGGTGCGGGTGGCCTCGGCCGCGAGATCCTGGTCGAAACCCACGAGGACCGTGAGCTCGGCGGTGATCTCGTCGGTCAGTTCCAGGGAGCGCAGGGTGTGCGGCATGGTGCGGGCCGCGTCCGCGATCACGGCGGCGTCCTTCGCGTCGGTCTTGGCCTCGCCCGGGTAGAGGTCGGCGATCCGGCGCATGGCAAGTCCGGGCAGGTAGGCGACCTTGCAGCCGGCATCGCGGGCCACGGTCAGCGGCAGGGCACCGATCGAGGCGGGCTGATCGACGATCACCAGGACGGTGCCGAACTTCTCGCGCAGCTTGTCGAAGACGGCCCGCAGCCTGGGCTCGCTGTTGGGCAGGGGCTTGTCGAAGACCTTCTTCCCGCCCGGGGTGAGTCCGTGGCCGTGGTGAGCGGTCTTGCCGACGTCCAGGCCCAGGAACACGCCCACGTCTTCGATCTCGAACATCGTGCCCCTTCCCAGGGGGTGTTGGCGGTGCCGGCCTCGGCTCGGGCGTCGTGCTCGCGCATCCACGTTATGCAGACCTGCCGCCCGCGAACTGCCCGGCATTGCGCCGGACCGGACGGTGGCCGGACCTCTGATCAGCGTCTCCGACGAACACCCCCGGACCGCGGCGACACCACCCCCCAGGTCATGCCATCGACAGGGGGACACAGTCATACCGGGCCCGGAGGCCGGCGGCCCCATTGCGGAACCGCAGAAAACATAACGGGGGCGCCCCTCTCCCGGCGGGGGGTTCCGCGAGGGGCGACGAGCCGGCGGGGAGCGAGCGCCTGGTTCCCTCCCACGATGTCCGGGCAAGCGGCGCGCGCATATGCCGCCGCGCCGTACACCGTGACCAGTGAAGCCGTCCCGCGTTGGTCAAGAAAGAGTTGACCAACGGGCCGCTCCGGCGACCCGATTCCTTTCAACGCCGGTTCGAGAGGCTTGTTCATGGCCGACCACGCAACCCCCGACGCCCACGCCCGGGCCAGCCTTCACCTCCTGGTGCGGGACATCGAGCGGGTCCGCCGGCAGGTGGACGCACTGCGCACGCTCACGGCCCAGTTGGGCAACGTCTACCGCCCGCGCCGCTCCGGCTCCTCGACGGGATTCGTCGTCTACGGTCGGGCACCCGCTCCCACCGTTCGTCTCGCCCAGGAGCTCAGGGACAGCGTCGAGAGCCTGGTCACCGACGCGGTGGACTTCGATCGCTCTCTCGGGTTCTCCTGGGACGCGGTCGGTTCGGCACTCGGCGTCACCAAACAGGCGGTCCACCGGCGCTACGGCGCCCGGCGGTCGGCGGCGCAGAGCGCGGGTGTCGAGCCTGTCGACCTCGCCCCCGAGACACCCGGCGCCAGGACGGTGGGCGTCGGCACGAGCGCGGCCGCCGTGCCCGCGGCTCGCGCCATGCCCCCACAACCGACGCCCACCACAGGAGCGCCCCTCCGTGAGGAGACGAGGGCGACCGCCTTTCCCGGGCCGCGCAACGCCTGATCGTCTCCGCCCGGCCGCCGGCCTCCCAGGGCGCCGGCGGCCGGCCTCACCCCGGCTCCGCCCCCGGCCACTCCCCGTCCGGCGCGTTCAGCCGATGTCGGACGGGTCGATCCTCACGGCCACTCGCTCCCCCTCGCCCCGGGCCTGTCGCCGTGCCTGAGCCGTCTTGAGGGCCGCGGCCAGGGCCGAGCCGCTGCCTGGCGGCACCCTGACGAGCGCCCGCGCCCTCGGGCCCGCACTCCGCTCGGTACCGCGCCCCGTCCGCAGCTCGGGCAGCGGGACGGGTCCCAGGACCTCCGCGTCCGCGGGCAAGGCGACCTCCCCGAGGAAACCGGCGAGAGCATCCGGTGTACCGGTCACCGAGGCCATTCGGCACGCCGGCGGGAACCCCAGTTCCGCCCGCTCGGCCAGTTCTCGCCTGGCGTGTCCCAACGGATCCCAGCGCACCAGGGCCTGGACGGGGCGCAGCGACGCCTCGGCGACGATCACCACACTGCCCCCGCTCTCCCGGGGTCGCACCAGGGAAGCCGCCGCGATCCAACGGCGCAGGGCGTCCTCCGCGGACCTCAGATCCGGGCGCGCCAACATCGCCCAGCCGTCCAGGAGGAGCGCCGCGGCGTAGCCACCCTCCGCGACGGGTTCGGCACCGGGTGTGCTGACCACCAGCGCGGGGCTGTCGGGGACGGTGTCCAGGACCTGCTCCCGCCCGGAGGTCCGCACCGGCACGGCGGGGAACGCCCTGCCGAGTTCCTCGGCGGTGCGCCGGGCTCCCACGATCCGCGCGCGCAGCCGCGCCCCGCCGCAGCGGTCGCACTGCCACGTGTCGTCCTCCCGACCGCACCAGGAGCAGTGCAGGGCCCCATCGCGCTCCCTGGCCTCCAGCGGCCCGGCGCAACCGGCGCATCTGGCGGGCTCGCGGCAGCGCGCGCAGGCGAGCCGCGGCGCGTATCCCCGCCGAGGGACCTGTACCAGGACCGGCCCTCGGCGCAGCCCGTCCCGCGCGGTCTCCCAGGCCACGGACGGCAGTCTGGCGCTGCGCGCCGCGCCGTCCCGAGCGAGGTCACCCTCGTCGACGGCCCGCACCCGAGGAGCGGTCGCCCTCACCCTCTCCCGATCCGCGGCGACGGGGATGGCCCAGCCGCTGCCGACCAGTTGGGCCGCTTCCGCCGTGCAGCTCCAGCCCCCCAGGAGGAAGCCACAGCCGCCGCGCGCCGCTCGCAACTCCAGCACCTCACGGGCGTGCGGGAACGGGGCGCCCTCGGCGCCGTGCGCCGCGTCGCCGTCGTCCCACAACGCCACCAGGCCGAGATCCCGCACCGGCGCGAACATGGCCGCGCGGGTCCCCACGACCGCGCGGACCGATCCCCGACGCACCGCGAGCCACTCGCGGTAGCGGCGCTCGCGGCCCGCCTCCGCGGTCAGCAGCGCGTGCCCCCCGGGGCCGAGCGTCTCCCGCAAGGCGGTGTCGACCCGCGCGGCGTGTCGACCGGTCGGCACCACCACCACGGCCCCGCGGTCGGATGCCAGGGTGGCCCGGACCGCCGCGGCGATCTCCGCGGCCCACTCGGGACCCGGCAGCGCGTTCCAGACCGCCCGGGGGGCCTTGCCCTCGGCCAGGGCGGAGAGAAACTCGGGTCCGTGTCGGTAGCGGAGCCACGTCCCCGGGCCGGGTGGGGAGGGTGGGGGCGGCGGCGGAGACGGCGTGCGAAGCTCGGCGCGGGCGTGTCTCGGTGGGACGGCCATCCTCAGGACGTCGGCGAGGCTCCCCGCGTAGCGATCGGCCACCGCACGGGTGATCGCCAGCAGGTCCGGGTCGAGCACGGGCTCGGGCGACAGCACCTGGGCCAGTGCCGCGAGAGGGCCGTCGTAGTCGCTCTCGGCCAGCCGCTCCACGATGAAGCCGTCCCGCAGGCCACCGCCTTCGCGTCGGCCGTGGCGCACCTGGTGGGTACCCGCGCCGAAACGGACCCGGACCCGGACCCCGGGCAGCGCGGTGGCGTCGAGTTCCGCGGGGACGGCGTAGTCGAAGAACCGGTCGAGGTGGAGGGGGCCCCGGTCGACGAGTACCCGGGCGATGGGAAGGTGCTCTGCGAGATTCGCGCCCCGCCAGGTGCGCGGCCGGGCGCGCGGAGCGGGTGCCTCGCGCACGGCCTCCCGGATGAGAGCCAGCTGCTCCGGCGGCGGGGTCCGTCCGCCGCCCTCCCCCGGCCGGTCTGCGGTGTTCACCCTGCATTCCTACCAAAGCCCGCCGACAGCGGCCGGATCGAGGCCGCGCACGCCGAGGCCCGTGGGCCCGGCTCATTCCGAAAAGGCCGGACCCACGGGCCGTCGCCCGCGTGCCGTGTGTGTGCCGGGTTCGGGCCTAGCGGTCGACGGCGGCGCGCAGTGCGTCCACCCGGTCGGTGCGCTCCCAGGTGAACTCGGGCAGTTCGCGACCGAAGTGCCCGTACGCGGCGGTCCTCGCGTAGATCGGGCGCAGCAGGTCCAAATCGCGGATGATGGCGGCCGGGCGCAGGTCGAAGACCTCCTCGATGGCGCGCTCGATCTTGTCCGGGTCGATCTTCGCGGTGCCGAAGGTCTCGACGAAGAGGCCGACCGGTTCGGCCTTGCCGATGGCGTAGGCGACCTGCACCTCGCAGCGGGACGCGAGGCCCGCGGCCACCACGTTCTTGGCGACCCAGCGCATGGCGTACGCGGCGGAGCGGTCGACCTTGGACGGGTCCTTGCCGGAGAAGGCGCCGCCACCGTGGCGGGCCATGCCTCCGTAGGTGTCGATGATGATCTTGCGGCCGGTCAGTCCGGCGTCCCCCATCGGGCCACCGATCTCGAACCGGCCGGTGGGGTTGACCAGGAGGCGGTAGTTCTCCGTGTCGAGCTTGATGCCCTCGTCGAGCAGGGCCTTGAGCTCCGGCTCGACGACGAACTCGCGGATGTCGGGCGCCAGCAGCGAGTCGAGGTCGATGTCACTGGCGTGTTGCGAGGAGACGACGACGGTGTCGAGGCGCACGGCCTTGTCGCCGTCGTATTCGATGGTGACCTGCGTCTTGCCGTCGGGACGCAGGTAGGGGATGGTGCCGTTCTTGCGGACGTCCGAGAGGCGCTTGGACAGCCGGTGCGCCAGGAAGACGGGGAGAGGCATCAGCGTCGGGGTCTCGTCGGAGGCGTAGCCGAACATCAAACCCTGATCGCCGGCGCCCTGCCGGTCCAACTCGTCCTCGTCGCCCTCGACCCGGTTCTCGTAGGCGGTGTCGACTCCCTGGGCGATGTCCGGGGACTGGGCGCCGATGGAGACCGAGACACCGCACGAAGCGCCGTCGAAGCCCTTCTTGGAAGAGTCGTAGCCGATCTCCAGGATCTTGCCCCGGACCAGCGTGGCGATGTCCGCGTAGGCCTTGGTGGTGACCTCTCCGGCCACGTGCACCAGGCCGGTGGTGATCAGCGTCTCGACGGCGACCCGGGAGGCCGGGTCCTCGCGCAGAAGCGCGTCCAGAATCGTGTCGCTGATCTGGTCAGCGATCTTGTCGGGGTGACCCTCGGTCACGGACTCCGAGGTGAACAGGCGACGGGACACAACGCTCCCTGTGGTTGCAGCGGCTGCTGTCTGATCAATGACGGACGACGCGGGGAGCTGCACCCGGCGACATCCTGCGAACAGTTTATCGGTCGCACCTGGCCGTGGCCCCACCCGTCTCGGCTCTCGGGAACGCGATGACCTGCGGCACGGGCATTCTGCCCAATCGGAAGCGACCTTGGCCAGGGTCGCCACACCCCAATGTGTCGCCGATGCCCCGGCGGTACGATGCCGATCTCACCCGAGGCGCTCCACCACGAGGTCCCAGACGGTGTGCGCCAGGTCCTCCTTCGGACCATGCGGGACCGGCGTCCGACTGCCGTCGGCGCCCAGCACCACGGCCTCGTTCTCCTCCGCGCCGAAGGTCCTGTCCTCGCCCACCTCGTTGACCACGAGAAGGTCGCATCCCTTGCGCGCGAGCTTGGCCCGGCCGTTGACCAGGGGTTCCTCGGTCTCGGCCGCGAAGCCCACGACCACCTGCCCCGGGCGGGAGCGCTCCGCGGCCAGCTCGGCGAGAACGTCCGGGTTGCGTACGAGGGCGATCGGCTCGGGGTCCCGCCCCTCACGCTTCTTGATCTTGCCAGGCGCGTAGACCGCCGGGCGGAAGTCCGCGACGGCGGCGGCCATCACGACGGCGTCCGCCTCCCCCGCCGCCGCCCGCACCGCTTCTCCTAGCTCGGTCGCCGTGCCCACCGCGACCACCTCCACCCCCGCGGGATCGGGCAGCGCCACGTTGGCCG
This sequence comes from Streptomyces sp. HSG2, assembly GCF_016598575.1. Classification (NCBI taxonomy): domain Bacteria; kingdom Bacillati; phylum Actinomycetota; class Actinomycetes; order Kitasatosporales; family Streptomycetaceae; genus Streptomyces; species Streptomyces sp. HSG2. Next base: position 4,660,306 of record NZ_CP066801.1, on the reverse strand, counting down.
CGATCAGCGTGACCCGAGCGCCTCGGGCCACCGCCGTCCGGGCCAGGGCGTACCCCTGCTTGCCCGAGGAGCGGTTGCCGAGGAAGCGGACCGGGTCCAGAGGCTCCCGGGTCCCTCCGGCACTGATCACCACATGGCGTCCGGCGAGGTCCGGCACGGCCGTACCGCGCGCCAGGATCAGCCGGCACGCCGCGTGGATCTCGGCGGGCTCAGGCAGCCGGCCCGGACCGGTGTCCTTCCCGGTGAGCCGCCCCACGGCGGGCTCGATGACGATGGCGCCTCGGCGCCGGAGAGTGGCCACGTTCTCGCGGGTGGCCGGGTGCTCCCACATCTCGGTGTGCATCGCCGGCGCGAACACCACCGGGCAGCGCGCGGTGAGCAGGGTGTTGGTCAGAAGATCGTCCGCCAGACCGTGCGCCGCGCGGGCGAGCACGTCGGCCGTCGCCGGGGCGACCACGACCAGATCGGCCCGCTGCCCGATACGGACGTGCGGGACCTGGTGTACGTCGTCCCACACCTCGGTGGCGACCGGGTTGCCGGAGAGCGCCGACCACGTCGCCGCTCCGACGAACCGGAGCGCCGAGGCGGTGGGGACGACCCGGACCTCGTGGCCGGACTCAGTGAAGCGACGCAGGATCTCGCACGCCTTGTAGGCGGCGATACCGCCACTGACTCCCAGAACGATCTCGGGCTTTGCCACCGTCTCTCCCCGCGGCTCGGAAGGGCTACGCCCTCATCACACACCACAGGCCCGGCGGTGTGCTGCCGGGCCTGTGGAAAAGTCAGCGTCCCGCTGACGATACTACGAACTGATCGCCAAGGGTCTTCCGTCGCTACGCCGGGCCTTCGATGGCCTCGGAGGTCAGGAGCCCGGCGTTGATCTCGCGCAGAGAGATCGAGAGCGGCTTCTCGTGGACGTGGGTGTCGACGAGCGGACCGACGTACTCGAGGAGACCCTCGCCCAGCTGCGAGTAGTACGCGTTGATCTGGCGGGCGCGCTTGGCCGCGTAGATCACGAGGCTGTACTTCGAGTCGGTCGCCTCGAGGAGCTCGTCGATCGGGGGGTTGATGATGCCCTCGGGCGCGGAGATGGAAGAGGACACGCTCTACCTTCCGATGGTGGGGAAAGAAATCTCGGTCCGGACGATCGGTCACGGTCTGCGGCCGGACACCGGCCGCTCGCGCCGAAGTCCGCCGAAGCGCCTCGACCCGACCACCCAGGTGCCGGTCGCGATCACACGACGTTCACCAAGGTTAGCAGCTCGCGCGCGACGTCCTCGACGGAGGTGTTGACCAGGGTCAGGTCGAACTCCGGCTCGGCCGCCAGTTCGGTCTTCGCGGCCTCCAGCCGGCGCTCCACCACTTCCGGCGCCTCCGTGCCCCGACCGGTGAGCCGGCGCACCAGCTCTTCCCAGGAGGGAGGGGCAAGAAACACCAGTCGGGCGTCGGGCAGGGACTCCCGGACCTGGCGCGCCCCCTGAAGATCGATCTCCAGCAGCACGGGCTCGGCCGCTTCCAGCCGCTCCGTCACGGCCGCGCGCGGCGTGCCGTAGCGGTTGCCGGCGAACTCCGCCCACTCAAGAAGTTCCCCATTGGCGATCAGCTTGTCCATTTCCTCGTCGGTGACGAAGAAATAGTGGACCCCGTGCCGCTCACCTGGGCGTGGCGCGCGGGTCGTGGCCGACACCGAGAGCCAGACCTCGGGGTGTTCCTTGCGCATGTGGGCGACGACCGTGCTCTTGCCGACCCCCGAAGGGCCGGAGAGCACGGTCAGTCGCGGACGTTCAGTCATGCCCCGATTATTCCAGCAAACCCGGAGTGGTCCGGACTCAACCGCCGGTGCTGCCGAACTCGCGCTCCAGGGAGGCGATCTGGTTGGAACCGAGGCCGCGGACCCGGCGGCTCTCGGAGATGCCGAGCCGCTCCATGATCTGCTTGGCGCGGACCTTGCCCACGCCCGGCATCGACTCCAGGAGGGCGGAGACCTTCATCTTGCCGATGACGTCGTTCTCCTGCCCCTGCTTGATGACCTCGTGGAGGGAGGCGCCGGAGTGCTTGAGTCGATTCTTGACCTCGGCCCGCTCCCGGCGAGCCGCGGCGGCCTTCTCGAGCGCGGCTGCGCGCTGTTCGGGGGTAAGGGGCGGAAGAGCCACGCCTACGTCACCTCGGATGTCGAACTGTCGGATACGGACCGGTGAGGAACCTAGTCGCCCCACACCAGGGGAACCACGAGCAACACGCTCGCCCCTTCTCCCCGCCGCCTCGCGGGGCGCGGGAGGGGGCCCCACTCGTCGGAGACTAGCGGTCGGAAACGCGAGAGTCAGCGAGAACAGAGGAAAAGTCCTGGTCAGCCTTGAACCTCGGCCGACCATTCGGACATTTCACGCTGGTTCTGGGGCAAGCTCGGAGTCTACTCCCCACACGGCGGACTCAAGGTCGCGCCACCGCCGCGGCGATCTCCTTCGCGAACCGCGTCGCGGCCCCCCGCAGCGCCCCGACATCGGGACCGTGCCTCAGCAGGCCCCTGCTGACGTTGGGCACCACCTGACGGATCTGCGCCCCGAAGACCCTGGGCAGGTCCGCCGGGGTGGCCCCCTGAGCACCGATGCCGGGCGCCAGCAGCGGCCCGTTGACGTCCAGGTCGTAGCGGGAGAGATCGCCCAGCGTCGCGCCCACCACCGCTCCGAAGGACCCCAGGGGCCGCTCGCCCGCGTTCTCGGCCGCCAGGTGCGCCAGGACCGCGGCGCCCACGGCCCGTCCGTCCGGTCCGGTGGCGTGCTGCACCTCGGCCCCCTCCGGATTGGAGGTCAGGGCCAGGACGAACAGTCCCGCACCGTGCTCGCGCGCCGTCTCGACGGCGGACCGCAGCGAGCCGTACCCCAGGTAGGGCGAGACCGTCAGCGCGTCCGAGCGGAGCGGCGCGTCGCGGTGCAGGAACGCCTCGGCGTAGGCGGCCATCGTCGAGCCGATGTCGCCGCGCTTGGCGTCCATGACCACGAGCGCGCCAGCCTCCCGCGCCTCCCGCACCGTCCGTTCCAGGACCGCCACGCCCCGCGCGCCGAACCGCTCGAAAAAGGCGCTCTGCGGCTTGAGGACGGCCACCCGGTCGGCGACCGCCTCGACCACCGTGCGGCTGAACCGTTCCAGACCCTCGACGGTGTCGTCCAGACCCCAGTCGGCGAGGAGCGAGGCGTGTGGATCGATGCCGACGCACAGGGGGCCGCGCCGGTCCATGGCCCGGCGCAACCGCGCGCCGAAGGGGTCAGTCACGAGGTGCCTTCCTGACGTCGGCGCCGACGGCGTCGGCGAGCGTGGCGTACGGGCTGCGACGGAGCCGCTCGGCGAGCCCCCGGTGCAGGGACCGGGCCCACGTCGGGCCCTCGTAGACGAACGCGCTGTAGCCCTGGACGAGAGTCGCTCCCGCCAGGACGCGCCGCCAGGCGTCCTCCGCGGACTCGACACCTCCGACCCCCACGAGGACGATCCGATCACCCACCCGGGCGTACAGTCTCCGCAACACCTCCAGGGAGCGCTCCTTCAGCGGAGCCCCCGAGAGGCCACCGCCCTCCCGGACGAGGGCGGGCGACGAGGTCAGCCCGAGCGACTCGCGGGCGACGGTGGTGTTGGTGGCGATGATGCCGTCCAGCCCGAGCGCGACGGCCAGGTCGGCCACCGCGTCCACGTCCTCGTCCGAGAGGTCCGGAGCGATCTTGACGAGCAGGGGAACCCGCCGGGCGGGGACGGCCCGGTCGGCGGCCTCCCGGACGGCGCGGAGCAGCGGCCTCAGCCGCTCCACCTCCTGCAGGCCGCGCAGCCCCGGCGTGTTCGGGGAGGAGACGTTCACGACCAGGTAGTCCGCGTACGGGGCCAGTCGCTCGGTCGAGCGGACGTAGTCCCCGACCGCCTCCTCCTCCTGGACGGCCTTGGTCTTGCCGATGTTGACGCCGACGACCGGGCGGAAGACCGGGGTCCGGGCGGCGAGACGGGCCGCGACCGCCCGGGAGCCCTCGTTGTTGAAGCCCATCCGATTGATCAGGGCCCGGTCCCGGACCAGCCGGAACAACCGCTTGCGGGGGTTGCCCGGCTGAGGCTCGCCGGTGACGGTGCCGACCTCGACGTGGTCGAAGCCGAGCATGGCCATGCCGTCGATGGCCACGGCGTTCTTGTCGAATCCGGCGGCGAGCCCGACGGGGCCGTGCATGCGCAGACCGAGCGCCTCGACCCGCAGCTCCTCGTGGCGCGGGGCCAGTACGGCGGCCACGAAGGTGCGAAGCACCGGGACCCGGGACGCCCACCCGATCCAGCGGAAAGCCCACCCGTGGGCCCGCTCGGGGTCCACGCGGCAGAAAACGAGTCGAAAGAAGGTTTTGTACATGTGTCCTCGTGAGGCCTCGGGTGGCGAGGTACGCCGTCGTCGGTGGTGTCGCTCCTGGCGGCGAAGCCCTCGCCGGGCACGGCTCCCCGACGGGAGGCGGTGCCCGGCGACGACGTCAGTCTCGCGCCGCGGTCAGGAACCGGGCGTGCTCCTGCAGCGAGCGGACGCCCACGTCCCCCTGGTTCAGCGCGTCGATGCCCTGCACGGCCGCCGCGAGGGCCTGGACCGTCGTCAGGCAGGGCACACCGCGCGCCACCGCCGCCGTCCGGATGTCGTAGCCGTCGAGTCGGCCCCCAGTGCCGTAGGGAGTGTTGACGATCAGGTCGACCTCGCCGTCGTGGATCAACCCCACGATGGTCCGCTCACCGTCGGGACCGGTGCCCTCCGACTGCTTCCTGACCACGGTCGCGTGGATGCCGTTGCGCTTGAGGACCTCCGCCGTGCCCGAGGTGGCGAGCAGCTCGAAGCCGTGGGCGACCAGTTCGCGCGCCGGGAAGATCATGGACCGCTTGTCCCGGTTCGCCACCGAGATGAACGCCCGCCCCTTGGTCGGCAGCGGACCGTACGCACCGGCCTGGGACTTGGCGTAGGCGGTGCCGAAGACCGAGTCGATGCCCATGACCTCGCCGGTCGAACGCATCTCCGGGCCCAGGACGGTGTCCACGCCGCGCCCCTGGATGTCCCGGAAGCGGGACCAGGGCAGAACCGCCTCCTTGACGGAGATCGGCGCGTCGAGCGGCAGTTCGCCGCCGTCCCCCGAGGCCGGGAGCAGTCCCTCGGCCCTGAGCCCGGCGATGGTGGCGCCCAGCGAGATCCGCGCGGCGGCCTTGGCCAACGGAACCGCGGTCGCCTTCGAGGTGAAGGGCACGGTGCGCGAGGCCCGGGGATTGGCCTCCAGGACGTAGAGAACGTCGCCGGCCATGGCGAACTGGATGTTGATCAGTCCGCGGACCCCGACGCCCTCCGCGATGGCCTCGGTCGACGCACGAAGCCGCTTGATGTCGAATCCGCCGAGGGTGATCGGGGGGAGCGCGCAGGCGGAGTCGCCCGAATGGATTCCGGCCTCCTCGATGTGCTCCATCACCCCGCCGAGGTACAACTCGTGCCCGTCGTAGAGGGCGTCCACGTCGATCTCGATCGCGTCGTCGAGGAAGCGGTCGACCAGCACCGGGCGCGAGGGGCCGATCTCGGTCGACTCGGCGATGTAGGTCGCGAGCCGCGTCTCGTCGTAGACGATCTCCATCCCCCGCCCGCCGAGGACGTACGAGGGGCGGACGAGGACGGGGTAACCGATCTCGTCGGCGATGGCCTTGGCCTCGGCGAAGGCCGTGGCGGTCCCGTGCTTGGGTGCGGGGAGCCCGGCCTCCGCGAGGACCCGGCCGAAGGCCCCGCGGTCCTCGGCCGCGTGGATGGCCTCGGGCGGCGTCCCCACGATGGGCACGCCGTTGTCCTTCAACGCCTGCGACAGGCCGAGCGGGGTCTGACCGCCGAGTTGGACGACCACGCCCGCGATCGGACCGGCCTGCGCCTCGGCGTGCACGATCTCCAGTACGTCCTCGAGAGTGAGCGGCTCGAAGTAGAGCCGGTCCGAGGTGTCGTAGTCGGTGGAGACGGTCTCCGGATTGCAGTTGACCATCACGGTCTCGTACCCGGCCTCGCCCAGCGCGAAGGAGGCGTGGACGCAGGAGTAGTCGAACTCGATTCCCTGACCGATGCGGTTGGGCCCCGAGCCGAGGATGACCACGGCCGGCTTCTCCCGGGGGGCGACCTCGCTCTCCTCGTCGTAGGAGGAGTAGAAGTAGGGCGTGCGGGCCGCGAACTCCGCCGCGCAGGTGTCGACGGTCTTGTAGACCGGACGCAACCCCAGCGCGTGCCGGACCTCGCGGACGACGGCTTCCGGCAACCCCCGGATCAGGCCGATCTGATGGTCGGAGAAGCCGTGCCGCTTGGCCTCGCCCAGCAGCTCCGCCGTCAGCTCGGGAGCCTCGGTCAGCTCGTCGGCGATCTCCTTGATCAGGAACAGCTGATCGACGAACCACGGGTCGATGCGGGTCGCGGCGAAGACCTCCTCCCGGGAGGCCCCGGCGCGCACGGCCCGCATCACCGTGTTGATCCGACCGTCCGTCGGGCGTCCGGCCTCGCGGAGGAGTTCCTCCCTGTCACCCGGGTCGCCGACGAACTCGAACTGGCTGCCCTGCTTCTCCAGTGAGCGCAGCGCCTTCTGGAGCGCCTCGGTGAAGTTCCTCCCGATCGCCATGGCCTCACCGACGGACTTCATCGTGGTGGTGAGAGTGGAGTCGGCGCCCGGGAACTTCTCGAAGGCGAAGCGCGGCGCCTTCACTACCACGTAGTCCAGCGTCGGCTCGAAGGACGCGGGCGTTTCTGCCGTGATGTCGTTGGGGATCTCGTCGAGGGTGTACCCCACGGCGAGCTTGGCGGCAATCTTCGCGATCGGGAACCCGGTCGCCTTGGAGGCGAGCGCGGAGGATCGCGAGACCCGCGGGTTCATCTCGATGACGATGACCCTGCCGTCCGCGGGGTCGACCGCGAACTGGATGTTGCAGCCGCCGGTGTCCACACCGACCTCGCGGATCACCGCGATGCCGATGTCGCGGAGGATCTGGTATTCGCGATCGGTCAGCGTCATCGCCGGAGCGACGGTGATCGAGTCGCCCGTGTGCACGCCCATCGGATCGAAGTTCTCGATGGAGCAGACCACCACGACGTTGTCGTGCTTGTCTCGCATCAGCTCCAGCTCGTACTCCTTCCAGCCGAGGATGGACTCCTCCAGGAGCACTTCGCTGGTGGGCGAGAGCGTGAGGCCCTGCCCGGCGATGCGACGCAGTTCCTCCTCGTCGTGGGCGAAGCCGGAGCCGGCACCGCCCATGGTGAAGGAGGGACGGACCACGACCGGGTACCCGCCGAGCGTCTCCACGCCTTCGAGGACGTCGGCCATGGAGTGGCAGATGACCGAGCGCGCGGACTCGCCGTGCCCGATCTCGCGCCGGACCGCCTCGACGACCTCCTTGAAACGGTCGCGGTCCTCGCCCTTGTGGATCGCCTCGACGTTGGCCCCGATCAGCTCCACGCCGTGCTTGTCCAGGACCCCACTGTCGTGCAGCGCGATGGCGGTGTTGAGCGCCGTCTGACCACCGAGGGTGGGGAGCAGCGCGTCGGGGCGTTCCTTCTGGATGATCTTCTCGACGAACTCCGGGGTGATCGGCTCGACGTAGGTGGCGTCGGCGATCTCCGGGTCGGTCATGATCGTCGCCGGGTTGGAGTTGACCAGGACGACCCTGAGTCCCTCCGCTTTGAGGACCCGGCACGCCTGGGTTCCGGAGTAGTCGAACTCGGCGGCCTGTCCGATGACGATCGGGCCGGAGCCGATGACCAGGACGGACCGGATATCGGAGCGCTTAGGCACGCTGGCCCTCCATCAGGGAGACGAAGCGGTCGAACAGGTAGGCGGCGTCGTGGGGGCCGGCCGCCGCCTCGGGGTGGTACTGGACGCTGAACGCCGGCCGGTCGAGCAACCGGAGACCCTCCACCACGTCGTCGTTGAGGCAGACGTGGGACACCTCGGCGCGCCCGTAGGGGGTGTCGCAGACCCGGTCCAGCGGCGCGTCCACGGCGAAGCCGTGGTTGTGGGCGGTGACCTCGACCTTGCCGGTCACGCGGTCCCGCACCGGCTGGTTGATGCCCCGGTGTCCGTACTTGAGCTTGAAGGTGCCGAAGCCGAGGGCGCGGCCCAGGATCTGGTTGCCGAAGCAGATGCCGAACAGAGGCGTGCCGCGTTCCAGCACGCCCCGCATCAGGGAGACGGGATGGTCGGCCGTGGCGGGGTCGCCGGGGCCGTTGGAGAAGAACACCCCGTCGGGTCGGACGGCGTAGACGTCGTCGAGCGTGGCCGTCGCCGGCAGCACGTGGACCTCGACGCCGCGTTCGGCCATCCGACAGGGGGTCATCCCCTTGATCCCGAGGTCCACCGCGGCGACACGGAACCGGGCCGCGCCGATCGGCAGTTCCGTGCCGTCGGAGCCCCTGGCCTGGACGACATACGGATCCGCGGTGGCCACTTCCGCCGCGAGGTCCGCACCGACCATCTCCGGGGTCCGCCGGACCTCGGCCAGCATCGTCCCGTCGTCCGGCAGCCTGTCGCCGGAGAAGATCCCGACGCGCATGGCTCCCCGCTCGCGCAGGTGCCGGGTGAGGGCCCGGGTGTCGACCCCGGAGATGCCGACGACACCCTGCCCACGCAGTTCCTCGTCCAAGGAACGGCGCGAGCGCCAGTTGGAGGGGAGCCGGGCGGGGTCGCGCACCACGTAGCCGGCGACCCAGATCCGCCGGGACTCGGCGTCCTCGTCGTTGACGCCCGTGTTGCCGACGTGCGGCGCGGTCATCACGACGACCTGTCGGTGGTAGGACGGGTCGGTGAGGGTCTCCTGGTAGCCGGTCATGCCGGTGGAGAACACGGCTTCGCCGAAGGTGGACCCCACGGCCCCGTAGGCACGGCCGCGGAAGGTCCTGCCGTCCTCCAGGACGAGTACGGCGGGAGTCCTGGGGACTCCCCGGGTGGAGGTCGTCATCGCGCGCCTTCCGTTTCCTTCGTGTCGATCATGTGGTTCAGGGTGTCGACCCACTCGGCGTGCTCCGCCGCGCGGTCGGAGCGGAAGCCGGAGTCGATCGGTGTCCCGCCGTGTGCCCAGGTCACCACGAGCAGCCCGCCCTCGGTGAGGACCTTGCCCGCGATGCCCTTGTCGAGCCGGGCCCCGCGCAGCGCGGACACCGGGACGAAGAAGTCCGCCGCGCCGGGGCGTACGACGTGGAGCCCCGCGTCCGTCAGGGTGAGCTCGACCCGACTGCGAGTGCCCAGACCGTGCGCCACGATGCGGTCCAGCCAGTGACCGGCGGTGGTGGAGCCGTGGTATCGGCCGCTCATGACCAGTCTGACCGCTCCCTTCCTCTCGGGCGCGACGGGCAGCGCCGGGAGGTCTCCCTGGAGCGTGCCCCGCCACTTCCAGCCCTCGCGCATCAGCCAGTAGACGAGGGCGACGAACAGGCCCAGGCCGACCACCCAGCCGATCCTCGCCGCCCAGTCGGTCACCTCCGCCGACTGCTTCTCGACGGCCAGCAGGAGCGATGTCATGTGAGCCTCCCGTCGACGAGCGTGGCCTTGCCACGCAGCCAGGTGTGGGTGACACGGCCCGGCAGTGTGCGCCCCTCGTAGGGCGTGTTGCGGCTGCGGGAGGCGAAGCCCGCCGGGTCCACGGGCCCACGGTGGGCGGGGTCGACCAGAGTGAGGTTGGCCGGCTCGCCCGCCACGACGGGGCGTCCCTGACCCTCGGCCCCCCCGATCCGTGCGGGGGTCGCGGACATCCGGTCGGCGACGGCGGCCCAGTCGAGCAGACCCGTCTCGACCATCGTCTCCTGGACCACCGACAGGGCCGTCTCCAGACCGACCATGCCCATGGCGGCGGCGGCCCATTCGCAGTCCTTGTCCTCCCGGGGGTGGGGGGCGTGGTCGGTGGCGACGATGTCGATGGTGCCGTCGGCGAGCGCCTCGCGCAGCGCCGTGACGTCGCGCTCGGTGCGCAGCGGCGGGTTGACCTTGTACCTCGGGTCGTAGGTGCGGACCATCTCGTCGGTGAGGAGGAGGTGATGCGGGGTGACCTCGGCGGTGACCCGGATGCCGCGCGACTTCGCCCAGCGGACGATCTCCACGGATCCGGCGGTCGACAGGTGGCAGATGTGCACGCGGGATCCCACGTGCTCGGCGAGCAGGACGTCCCGGGCGATGATCGACTCCTCGGCCACGGCAGGCCAGCCGCCGAGCCCCAGTTCCGCCGAGACGATCCCCTCGTTCATCTGCGCGCCCTCGGTCAGGCGGGGCTCTTGGGCGTGCTGGGCCACGACGCCGTCGAAGGCCTTGACGTACTCCAGAGCCCGGCGCATGATCACGGCGTCGTGAACGCACTTGCCGTCGTCGGAGAAGACCGTGACGCCCGCCGCAGACTCGTGCATCGCACCCAGCTCCGCGAGTTTGGCGCCCTCCAGACCGACCGTGACCGCACCCACCGGCCGCACATCGCAGTATCCGGACTCCCTCCCGAGTCGCCAGACCTGTTCGACGACGCCGGCCGTGTCGGCGACCGGGAAGGTGTTGGCCATGGCGAAGACGGTGGTGTATCCGCCGGTCGCCGCCGCCCTCGTGCCGGTGAGCACCGTCTCGGAGTCCTCGCGCCCCGGCTCGCGAAGGTGCGTGTGGAGGTCGACGAGACCGGGCAGCAGGACTCGACCGGAGGCCTCGACGACCTCGGCCCCGTCGGACGAGAGGTCGGGTCCGACGGCCGCGATCGTCCCGTCCGCGACGAGGACGTCCCCCGGGTCTCCGCCCAGCACCCGCGCACCGCGGATCAGGGTCTTGCTCATGGTCTCACTTCTCCTCGGTGGTTCGGGCGGGGGCGACGGCGGGCTCGTTGCCGCCGAGCAACAGGTAGAGCACGGCCATGCGAACGGAGACGCCGTTGGCGACCTGCTCCACCACGGTGCAGCGGGCGGAATCGGCGACCTCGGCGGTGATCTCCATACCGCGGACCATGGGCCCGGGATGCATGACGATCGCGTGCGCCGGCATCCGGGCCATGCGGTGTGCGTCGAGTCCGTAGCGGCGCGCGTACTCGCGCTCGGTCGGGAAGAACGCGGCGTTCATCCGTTCCCGCTGGACCCGCAGCATCATCACGGCGTCGGCCTCGGAAAGGGCGGCGTCGAGGTCGTAGGAGACCAGGCACGGCCAGCTCTCCACCCCGACCGGCAACAGCGTCGGCGGGGCCACGAGGGTCACCTCGGCGCCGAGCGTGTGCAGCAGGTCCACGTTCGACCGGGCGACCCTGCTGTGCAGGATGTCGCCGACGATGGTGACCCGTCGCCCCGCGAGGTCCCGGCCGAGCCCGACGTCGGGGCCGATCAGGCGCCGCCGCATGGTGAAGGCGTCCAGCAGCGACTGCGTCGGGTGCTGGTGGGTGCCGTCCCCCGCGTTGATCACCGCGGCGTCGATCCAGCCCGACTCGGCGAGCCGGTAGGGGGCGCCGGAGGCGCCGTGCCGGATGACGACCGCGTCGACGCCCATGGCCTCCAGCGTCCGGGCGGTGTCCTTCAACGACTCGCCCTTGGAGACGCTGGAGCCCTTGGCGGAGAAGTTGATGACGTCGGCGGAGAGCCGTTTCTCCGCTGCCTCGAAAGAGATCCTGGTCCGGGTGGAATCCTCGAAGAAGAGATTGACGACGGTGCGACCGCGCAGGGTGGGCAGCTTCTTGATGGGCCGGTCGGCGACGCGTGCCATCTCCTCGGCGGTGTCGAGGATCAGGACGGCGTCGTCGAGGGTGAGGTCGGCGGCCGAGATGAGATGGCGCTGCATCTGTCAGGCTCCGTAGGGCTGTTCATTCAGGAGAATTCGGGCGTGCGAGGGCACTTCGGCCACCGGCGGGGGCTCGGCCCGGGGCTCTAGAGGTGCGCGCGGGGGTGCACGGGACCGGCGCCCAGCAGCACCGTGTCCCGCCCGTCCTCTTCGGAGAGCCGCACCCTGACCGTCTCCCGCAGCGACGTCGGGAGGTTCTTTCCGACATAGTCGGCACGGATGGGCAGTTCGCGGTGTCCGCGGTCGACGAGGACCGCGAGCTGCACCGCTCTGGGGCGTCCGATGTCGTTCAGCGCGTCGAGGGCGGCGCGGATGGTACGGCCGGAGAACAGCACGTCGTCGACGAGGACGACGAGTCGGCCGTCGAGGCCGTCGGCGGGGATCTCGGTGCGGGCCAGCGCACGCGGCGGGTGCATGCGCAGATCGTCGCGGTACATCGTGATGTCGAGTGAGCCCACCGGGGTCTCGCGCTCGGTGATCCGGGTCAGCTTGGCAGCGAGCCGGCGGGCGAGGAAGACACCCCTCGTCGGGATGCCGAGGAGGACCACGTCGTCGGCGCCCTTGGCGCGCTCGACGATCTCGTGGGCGATGCGGGTCAACACCCGCGTGATGTCGGGGGCCTCGAGCACGGCTCGCGCCTCGGCCCGCGTGTCCTGATCGTCCATACGGAACGGACCTCCTTCTCCGCCTCTCTGGACGGACGTTAAAGGACGCCGGAAGTTGCGTCGTCAACGGTAGCAGGCCGGATCGTGCCCGCCCTTCACCCGCCCCCTCCTCCTCCACGCCCTCCTCCGTCACTCGGGTGGCGCAACCCCGTCCCGCCGCCGCGGAACAGCCGGTGCGGACCATTCGGCTTGACGGGGGAGAGTAACGCTGCGTAACCTCACAGTGAGTTACCGACCGCGCGGCATGGACAGGAACCGGCCGCGTCGACCCAGTGTCCGGGGAGCCTTATGTCCAGCGAATACGCCAAGCAGCTCGGGGCCAAGCTTCGGGCGATCCGCACCCAGCAGGGCCTGTCCCTTCACGGTGTCGAGGAGAAGTCCCAGGGGCGCTGGAAGGCCGTGGTGGTCGGCTCGTACGAGCGCGGGGACCGTGCCGTGACCGTTCAGCGCCTCGCCGAGCTGGCGGACTTCTACGGTGTTCCCGTCCAGGAACTGCTGCCGGGAACCACGCCCGGTGGCGCCGCCGAGCCCCCGCCGAAGCTGGTCCTGGACCTGGAGCGGCTCGCCACGGTCCCGGCGGAGAAGGCCGGTCCGCTGCAGCGCTACGCGGCCACCATCCAGTCCCAGCGCGGCGACTACAACGGCAAGGTGCTCTCCATCCGCCAGGACGACCTGCGCACCCTCGCCGTCATCTACGATCAGTCGCCTTCGGTACTCACCGAGCAGTTGATCAGCTGGGGCGTGCTGGACGCGGACGCGCGGCGGGCCGTGGCGGCCCACGAGGAGGTCTGAGAACCCGCCCTCCCGAGAGCGGGCCGAGGATCGCCATCCACGTCCCGGAGAAGTGCCGCCGGGGTGGCCGGACCATTCGGTCACGGCCGCCCCGGCGATGTCGCTCCCGGGGCCGCGTGGTCGCCCACCCGACCCCGTTGGCCGACTCGAGCGGCGCCGCGGCCGGGCCGGCCGCTCATCCCGGACCCGAGGAGCCTCCCGACGACGGAGGGGTCCGCGGCGCGCGCCGCGGACCCCTCACCCGGGGCGGAGCCCCACGTCGCCGTCAGGCCCCCTCGCGGCGCAGCGAGGACTTCATGTCCTTCAGCCGGCCCAGCAGACCGTTCACGAACGACGGCGACTCGTCGGTGGAGAACTCCTTCGCCAGCCGCACCATCTCGTCCAGCACGACGGCGTCCGGGGTCTCGTCCGCCCAGATCAGCTCGAAGGCCCCGAGACGCAGGATGTTCCGGTCGACGACCGGCATTCGGTCGAGCGTCCACCCCACCGCGTACTGGTCGACGAGTTCGTCGATCCGGGTCGCGTGCTCCGCGTATCCCTCGACCAGCTCCATCGTGTACTCGCTCACGGGGGGCTGTCGGGTGTCGGTGCGAGAGTGCCGGATCCAGTCCGCGAGCACCGTCAGGACGTCGGCCCCGCGCTGGTCCGCCTCGAAGAGGATCTGGAAGGCCCGCTTGCGGGCCGTGTTGCGGGCGGCCACGGCTAGCTGTTCACCCGGCCGAGGTAGTCGCTGGTGCGGGTGTCGACCTTGATCTTCTCACCGGTGGTGATGAAGAGCGGCACCTGGATCTGGTGCCCGGTCTCCAGCGTCGCGGGCTTGGTGCCGCCGGTGGAGCGGTCGCCCTGGACGCCCGGTTCGGTCTCCTGGACGGTCAGTTCGACGGCGGCGGGAAGCTCGACGAAGAGCACCTCCCCCTCGTGCTGGGCGACCGTCGCCTCGAACCCCTCTACCAGGAAGTTCGCCGCGTCCCCGACCACCTTGCGGTCGATGTGCAGCTGGTCGTAGGTCTGCATGTCCATGAAGACGAAGTAGTCGCCGTCCATGTAGGAGAACTGCATGTCGCGCTTGTCGACGGTGGCCGTTTCGACCTTGACTCCGGCGTTGAAGGTCTTGTCGACGACCTTGCCGGACAGCACGTTCTTGAGCTTGGTGCGCACGAATGCCGGGCCCTTGCCGGGCTTGACGTGCTGGAACTCGACGACGGACCAGAGCTGGCCGCCTTCGAGCTTGAGCACCAGGCCGTTCTTGAGGTCGTTCGTGGAAGCCACGGTTGCGGAATCTCCTGGACTGGACGTGTGGACGACCGCGGGGCCCTGACGCGCACAGCAGCGGGCTAGAGCGCGAGCAGTTCCTTGGTCGTGATGGTGAGTAGCTCGGGTCCGCCGTCCGCCTCGGGGCGCACGACGAGCGTGTCGTCGATCCGGACACCGCCCCGTCCCGGGAGGTGGACCCCCGGCTCGACGGTGACCGGCACGCAAGCGTCCAGTTTACCCATGGCCGTCGGGGTCAGCCGAGGGTCCTCCGCGATTTCGATTCCGACACCGTGTCCCGTGGCCGAGGTCAGGCGCTCCGCGTGACCGGCCGCGTCCAGCACCTGCCGCGCGGCGCGGTCCACGTCACGGCAGGAGACGCCGGGCAGCAGCGCTTCGCGGCCCGCGCGCTGGGCCGCGAAGACGAGATCGTAGAGTTCGATCTGCCAGTCGGCGGGCGAGGTGCCGATGACGAAGGTGCGGCCGATCTCGCAACGGTAGCCGCGGTAGGTGGCTCCGAGGCAGACGGACAGGAAGTCCCCCTCCTCCACTCGCCGGTCGGTGGGGCGATGACCGGCGCGGCCGGCGTGGGGGCCCGCCGCGACCGAGGTGGGGAAGGCCGGGCCGTCGGCGCCGTGGTCGATCAGTCGCCGCTCCAGCTCCAGGGCCAGGTGCCGCTCGGTGCGACCGACCAGGATGGATTCGAGCAGCTCGCCGAGGGCCTGGTCGGCGATCTCGGCGCCGATGCGCAGGCACGAGATCTCCTCCTCGTCCTTGACCACCCGGTGCTGTTCGACCGCGCGGCCGAGGTCCGTCAGGCGCAGCCCCGGGGCGGCCCCACGCAAGGCCTGGTGCCGGGCGACGGTGAGATGGTGTTCCTCCACCGCGAGGGTGTCCGTGCCGGACGCCGCGACCGTCTCGGCGGCGGCTACCACCGGATCCCGGGCGGACAGGTCGAGCGGGCGCACCCGGAGCCGCTCGTCGGTGCGCTCCCGGGCGAGGCGGTCCTCCGCCGACTCCGGGCAGAGGAGCAGGTCCTGCCCCTCGCTCCGACCGACCAGCAGCACGGCGTGTCCCGGCGCACCGCCCGCGAGATAGCGCACGTTGGCGGGGCGGGAGATCAGTGCCGCCGCGCCGCCACCGGCGGTGCAGTGGTCGCGCAGGCGGGCCCGGCGGGCCGCGTACACCTCTGCCATGTGCCGAGCGTATGCGCAGTCGGGAGGGGGCGCCGTTCGAGAAGGCCGAGTGAGCGGCCGACGCCCATGCCACGACCACACGGTCCGCCGGCGTGCGGTGCCGGGGCCGGCATCGCGGCGGCCCTCCGCCGCCGGCGGCATCAGCACCGGGCTGGAGCCCCGCTGCCGGCGAGCACCTCGTCGAGCATCCGCGCGGTGCCCGGCACGTCGAGGCGGGAGTTGTCGATGATCGGCAGTCCGGAACCGTACCAACCGGCCATGCGGCCGTGGATCCTGGCGATGTCCTCGTCGTCGAGTCGTCGGGTGCCCGAGCGGCGGGCGTTCCGGTCGAGGACGACGTCGAGGCCCGGCAGCAGGACGACGGGCAGCAGGCCGGGACCGACATGACGCCTCCAACCGCCGAGGCCGACCGTGGGACGGTCGGGGAAGACAGCGTCGTCGAGCACGCAGGAGACGCCGTTGGCGAGGAAGTTCCGCGCGGCGAAGCCGCAGGTGCGGCGGGCCAGTCGGTACTGGGTCTCGGAATCCGGGCCCCAGCCGGACCGGGGGTCCGCGAAACCGGAGCGAACCCACTCCCGGACGTCGTCGAGACTGACGTGGGCGGTGGGCGTCGGTCGGTGGTCGGCCCAGTACCGGGCGACGCTGGTCTTGCCGGCGCCGGCGGGGCCGATGAGGAGGACCGCTAGAGGGCCGGCGGCGGGGCGCGGCGCAGGCGGCCTGCGCCCCGGGAGGCGCCGCGCGGGCCCGACGTCGGGGGACGGTACGGGGCGTCGTGTCCCGGGGGGTGGTCGTGGCAGCGCCCCGCCGGCTTCCGGCGTCCGAGGCGTCGGGGTGGGCGAGACCTCCGCCGTCCGAGCGGGCCGACCACCGATCGGATCGGGTCCATGCCGGTGGGGTGGCGGCAGCGGACCCCCCACCGCGTGCTCCATCCGGTTCCACTCCTCGGCTCGCTCGGCGGCTCCACGTCGCGGATCCGCCCGGCGGGAACCGTACCGCCTCGCCCCCGGCGGGTCGACGGCGGGGAGGTCCGCGGCCGGATGCCGCGATGCCCTACCGGCCGACCTCGCCGTAGGCGGCGAGGAGGACCGCCGGGTCGGGGCCTTCCAGCACGACGGGTTTGGCCAGTCCGTCCAGGACGATGAAACGCAGCAGGTGCCCTCGCGACTTCTTGTCCACCTTCATCGTCTCCAGCAGTCGGGGCCACTGGTCGTGTCGGTAGTGCAGCGGCAATCCGACCGCTTCGAGCACGCTGCGGTGCCGGTCGGCGGTCGCGTCGTCCAGCCGGCCCGCCAGACGCCCGAGCTCGGCCGCGAAGTGCATGCCGACGGCGACAGCCGCCCCGTGCCGCCAGGTGTACCGCTCGTTCTTCTCGATCGCGTGGCCGAGGGTGTGGCCGTAATTGAGGATCTCCCTCCGCCCGGACTCCCTCGGATCGGCCGAGACGACGTCGGCCTTGACTCGGATCGACCTCTCGATCAGTTCGGCCGTGTGCGGCCCGTCCGGGCCTCGGGCGCCCCGGGGATCCGCCTCGATCAGCTCCAGGATCCGCGGGTCGGCGATGAAACCGGCCTTGACGACCTCCGCCAGGCCCGACACGTAGTCGTTGACGGGCAACGACTCCAGGGCCGCGAGGTCGCACAACACGCCGGCCGGTGGGTGGAAGGAGCCGACGAGGTTCTTCCCCTCCGCCGTGTTGATCCCGGTCTTGCCGCCGACCGCCGCGTCCACCATGGCCAACACGGTGGTGGGGATCGCGATCCATCGCACGCCGCGGAGCCACGTGGCGGCCACGAAGCCGGCCAGATCGGTCGTGGCCCCTCCGCCGACGCCGACGACCACATCGGTGCGGGTGAACCCGGAGGTGCCCAGTGCCTTCCAGCAGTAGGCGGCCACCTCGGCGGTCTTGGCCTCCTCCGCGTTCGGCACCTGGACGGCGACGGCCTCGTAGCCCTGCCCCATCAGGTCGGCCCGCAGCGCCTCGCCCGTCTCCGCCAACGCCTCGGGGTGGATCACGGCGACCCGAGCGGCCCGCTCGCCGACCAGACCGGCCAGCTCGCCCAAGAGCCGCCGGCCGACCAGGACATCGTACGGCTCGACTCCCTCGGTGCCTCCGATGCCGATGCGGGTGACAGCCTCGCTCATGCGTCCCTCAACTCCAGTGCGTCGAGTACGGCCCGGGTGACTTCCCCGGGGGTGCGCCCGTCGGTCGGCACGACCGCGGTGGCGACCTCCTCGTACAGGGGGCGGCGGGCCTCCATCAGCTCGCGCCACTGCTTGCGTGGATTGACCGCCAGGAGCGGTCGGGCGACGTTCAGACCGGTGCGCCGCACGGCCTCCTCGACGCCCATGGACAGGTACACGACCCGCTGCCGGGCCAACGACTCCCTGGTCTCCTGGTCGAGCACCGCCCCGCCCCCGAGGGCGAGGACTCCTTTGTGCTCGTCCAGAGCGGTGCGCACCGCGCGCTTCTCCAGGGCGCGGAAGGCGGGCTCCCCCTCCTCCACGAAGATCTCCGAGATGGAACGTCCGTCGCCGGCGACCACGTCGGCGTCAGTGTCACGGTAGGCCACGCCGAGCCGCTCGGCGAGCGACTGCCCGACGGTGGACTTGCCCACCCCCATCGGTCCGACCAGCACCAGCACCGGACGGCTCACCGAATCGCCAGCGAGTCGAGGAAGGACCGCACGTTCCGACGGGTCTCGGAGACACTGTCGCCGCCGAACTTCTCGGTGACCGCGTCCGCGAGGACCAGCGCGACCATCGCCTCCGCCACGATCCCGGCCGCCGGGACGGCGCACACGTCACTGCGCTGGTGATGCGCCTGGGCGGGCTCCCCCGTGGCGACGTCCACGGTGCGCAGCGCCCTCGGTACGGTCGCGATCGGCTTCATCGCCGCCCGCACCCGAAGCGGCTCGCCCGTCGACAGCCCGCCCTCCGTGCCACCGGAGCGCCCCGTGGCGCGGCGGATCCCTTCCGTCGTGGCCACGATCTCGTCGTGCGCCCGAGAGCCGGGCACACGGGCGAGGTCGAACCCGTCTCCGAGCTCCACGCCCTTGATGGCCTGCACGCCCATCAGCGCCGCGGCCAGACGGGCGTCCAGCCTCCGGTCCCAGTGGACGTGGGAGCCGAGCCCGACGGGCACCCCGTAGGCCAGCACCTCCACGACACCACCGAGGGTGTCGCCGTCCTTGTGGGCCTGGTCGATCTGCGCCACCATCGCCGCGGAGGCCTCTTCGTCCAGGCAGCGAACCGGGTCGGCGTCCAGCCGCGCCACGTCGGCCGGCGTGGGAACCACTCCGTAGGGCGCCTTGGCCGCCGCGAGTTCCACCACGTGGGAGACGATCTCGATCCCGGCGGCCTCCTTCAGGAAGGATCGCGCCACCGCGCCGAGCGCCACCCGCGCGGCGGTCTCGCGCGCCGACGCGCGCTCCAGTACCGGACGGGCCTCGTCGAATCCGTACTTCTGCATCCCCGCCAGGTCGGCGTGGCCGGGGCGGGGTCGGGTCAGGGGCGCGCTGCGGGCCAGATCGGCCAGCACCTCCGGGTCGACCGGATCGGCGGCCATCACCTGTTCCCACTTCGGCCACTCGGTGTTGCCCACCATGACGGCGACCGGAGACCCCAGCGTCAGTCCGTGCCGGACACCACCGAGGAAGGTGACCTCGTCCCGCTCGAACTTCATCCGGGCGCCGCGGCCGTAGCCCAGCCGTCGTCTCGCCAGATGGTCCGCCACCAACTCCGTGGTGACCGGCACACCCGCGGGCAGCCCCTCCAGCGTCGCCACGAGTGCCGGACCATGGGACTCCCCCGCGGTCAGCCAGCGCAACCTGCTCAACGGTGCTCCTCAGTGCTCGCGCCATTCCGGGATCGCGACGCGACCGGGTGCGCGGCCCCGGCCCGCCGGCTACGATCCTCCCACGTCCCGGTCTCCCACGGGCCTCCCGGTCCTCCCCGGAGTCGAGGCGCCTACGAGGCCCGGGGTCGGCGCGCGGCGAGCGCCCGTTCGCCCGCGGCCCGCATGGCGGCCGGTGGGGCCGGCGCGCGGCCCGTCATCAGCTCCACCTGGAGCACGGCCTGGTGGACCAGGAGGTCGAGACCGCCGACGACGGAACCGCCCGCGGCCGACCAACGCGCGGCCAGCCGAGTCGGCCAGGGGTCGTAGAGCACGTCGAACAGGGTGCCGGGAGGGGCGGACACCTCGTCCGCCAGGAAGTCGGTGGAACCCGACGGTGTCGTGGCCACGACGAGCGGGGCGCGCAACGCTCGCGCCGCGTCCGTCCAGTCGGCGATCCGCGCCTCCACCCCCAACCGCTCGGCCCACCGGAGCATCTCGGCCGCTCGCGTCTCGCCGCGGGCGTAGACGGTGACCGGCCCGGAGCAGATCCTCGCCAGCGCCGCCAGCGCGGAGGAGGCCGTGGCGCCCGCGCCCAGGATCGCCGCCTCCTCCACTCGCTCCACACCGTGCTCCCGCAGCGCGGCCACCATGCCCGGAATATCGGTGTTGTCGCCGACGGCGCGCCCTCCCTCGGCGAGGACGACGGTGTTCACCGCCTCCACCGCGGCCGCGGTGGAGCTGATCTCGTCGAGCAGCGGGAGGACGGCCCGTTTCAGGGGCATCGTCAGCGACAGGCCCGCCCACTCGGGGCCCAGGCCCCGGAGAAAGCCGGGCAACGCCTTCTCGTCGACCTCGAACCGGTCGTAGGTCCAGTCCTCCAGCCCGAGCGCGGCGTAGGCGGCGCGGTGCAACACCGGGGAGAGGGAGTGGGCGATCGGCGAGCCGAGGACCGCCGCTCGGCGACGTGCGGGCATCACTGTTTCCTCGACTCGTTGAATTCCTGGACCAGTTTCTCGTGCTCGGCGTTGGTCCGGGTGAACCGGCTCGTGTCACCGTCGAGGGAGATGAAGTAGTACCAGCCGTCGTTCGTCGGCGAGAGCGCCCCGCGCAACGCCTCTTCCCCCGGATTGCTGATCGGCCCGGGAGGCAGGCCCTTGTAGAAGTAGGTGTTGTAGGGGTTGTCGAAGGTGCGGAGTTCCTTCAGAGTGAGATCGATCTCGCTCTGGTTCTTGATGTAGTTGTAGGTGGAGTCGAATTCCAGCATGCCGTTGGTCTGCGGGTTCGGCTCGCGCCGGTTGTAGATGACCTCGGCCATCTTGCGGAAGTCGTCATGGCTGCGCCCTTCCGCCTGCACCAGGCTGGCGACGGTGAGCAGCTGCCAGGGGTCGTCCAGACCGAGCCCCTCGGCCTTGTCCTCCAGGCCCAGGGTCCGATAGCTCTCGTCGGCCCGCCGCACCATCTGCTTCAGCACGTCCTCGGGTCGCTGTCCCTTGGAGACGGCGTAGCTGGACGGGAAAAGGAACCCCTCCAGCGGGTCCTTGACGTCCTCGTGGTCGAGTGCCCAGTCCGGCAGGCCGAAGTCGCGATATCCGTTCTCCGCGGCCTTCGCGGTGGTGCCCTCCGCCACCTCGAGCCGCTCGTCGATGAGTCGGTAGATCTCCGCGTTCCGTCGCCCCTCGGCGATGATCAGATTGTCACGGCTCTCGGGGCTGAGCATCAGTTCGATGGCGGCCTGGGCCGACATCTCCTTCTCCAGGGTGTACACGCCGTCCTGGATGCTCTTGCCCTCGGGGTGGCTCTGAAGGGCGGCCACGAAGGCATCGATGCTCTTGACCACGCCCTGGCGCTTCAGCTCCTGTCCGATGACGGAACCTCCGGCGCCTTCCGGGATCGTGACGCTGACCGGTTCGCCGTTGCCGTCGCCTTCGAAATCCGGTGCCGAACCGAACCTCTCCTGGTAGAACTGGTAGCCGAAGTAGGTGACGCCCAAGGCCCCGCCCCCCAGGACCAGGCAGACCACGAGGCAGGCGAGAGGCGTGCGGTTCTTCTTGGATCTGCCTCCTCCCCGAGGGGCCCGGCGACGCGCCCGCCCGGCGTCCACGCGACGCGGCGAGCCGCCTCCGGGCCGGCCACGCGCTCCGACTCCCGAGGGTGTGTCCTCCTCTTCTCGCGGCGAGGGACCGCGGCGGCCGGGCGGGGCCGGCGGAGGGTAGGCGCCCCCCGTGTTGTAGGGGTCGTGATACCCGGTGTCGTATCCGTGGTCGGCCGGATCGCCCCCTCCGCCGTAGGGATCGGTCGGGTCGGGGTAACGGAAATCCGGCCGGCCCTCCTCGTCGCCGGGGAGGCTCGCGCCGGGGTCCGCCGCCGCGTATCGCCGATCCCGGCGCCCGCCGTCCTCGGCGAGCCGCCACGGTTCGGCCTGTCCGCCGTCGGCGTACGGGGTCTCCTGCCAACCCTCGTCGTAGGGTGCGCGGGGGGGCTGCCCGGGGTAGGTCGTCGAGCCTCCGAAGGGGGCCGGATCGGCCTCGGTGGACCGGCCGTCCCATCCGCCGTTCCCGTACGACGGGTCCTGCGGATGCCACGGTGCGGAGCCTGAGCCCCGGCCATACTCAGTCATCGATCCCCTAGCGACGCGAGACGGGCGTGCGCACCGGCCGGCGCGACCGACTTCCGTTCCGCCTCTGGCGGCGCGGCGGCTGCTCGACCACCGCCGCGTCTCGCGGAACGTTACCGTATCGCGATCAGATGACCACTTCGACGCCCTCGCCGGGTGGCTTGCCTGACACCCGTTCGGATTCGAGCGCCTGCTGAAGGATGATCACTGCGGCGGCCTGGTCGATCACGGAACGCCCCTTCCGGGAGCCCACCCCGGAGGCGCGCAACCCCTGGCCGGCCGTGACGGTGGTCATCCGCTCGTCGATCAGACGGACCGGGACAGGGGCGATGCCCTGGGCCAGCTCCCGGGCGAAGCCGCGCACCTTCCCCGCCGCCGGTCCCTCGCCCCCCTTCAGGGAGCGAGGAAGACCGACGACTACCTCCACCGGTTCGTACTCCTCCACCAGAGCCCGCAGGCGCCGATGCGCCGCGGGAAGGTCCCGACCGGGCACGGTCTCCACCGGTGTGGCCAAGATCCCGTCCGGGTCGCAGGACGCCACCCCGATCCGGGCGTCCCCGACGTCGATCCCCAGGCGTCGCCCCCTCCTCACGAGTCGATCACCTGACCGTCTCCGCCACGAGACGCTCGACGGCCTCGACGGCCTCGCCGACGGCCTGCGGGTCCTGGCCGCCTCCCTGGGCCACGTCCGGCTTGCCGCCGCCCCCGCCGCCCAACGTCTTGGCGGCGGCCCGGACCAGGTCGCCCGCCTTGAGCCCGCGCTCGCGCGCGGCCTCGTTGGTGGCGATGACCGTCAGCGGCCTGTCCCCCACCAGGCTGAACAGAGCGACCACGGCCGCCCGACCGCCCCGGATTCGCCCGCGCACATCGAGAACCAGCTTGCGCAGGTCGTCGGCGGTGGTACCGTCCGGCACCCGGCCCGCCACGAGCGCGACGCCGTGGACGTCCCGAGCGGACTCCGCCAGACCGGCGGCGGCCTGGAGGACCTTCTCGGCCCGGAATCGCTCGATCTCCTTCTCGGCCTCTCTCAGCCTGCCCAGCATGGCGGAGACCTTCTCCGGGAGTTCTTCGGGACGGCCCTTGACCAGCTCCTGGAGTTGGGCGACGACGGTGTGCTCCCGGGCGAGGAAGCGGTAGGCGTCGACCCCGACCAGCGCCTCGATCCGGCGGACGCCGGAGCCGATGGAGGACTCGCCGAGCAGCTTGACCAGGCCGAGCTGGGCGGTGTTGTGCACATGGGTACCGCCGCACAGTTCCTTGGAGAAGTCCCCGATGGTGACGACCCGGACGCGATCGCCGTACTTCTCCCCGAACTCGGCGATGGCGCCCTGCTTCTTCGCCTCGTCGATGCCCATGACCTCGGCGTGCACGTCGAGATCGCGCGAGAGCACCTCGTTGATCTTCTGCTCGACGTCCGTCAGCACGGCCGTCGGCACGGCGGAGGGCGAGCCGAAGTCGAATCGGAACCGACCCGGCTGGTTCTCCGAGCCGGCCTGGGCGGCCGTCGGTCCCAGCGCGTCGCGCAGCGCCTGGTGAGTCAGGTGGGTGGCCGAGTGGGCGCGCGCGATGGCCTGGCGGCGCGGGGCGTCGATGGCGGAGTACGCCTTGGCCCCCACCGTGACCTCGCCGACCTGCACGACGCCCTTGTGGACGTAGACCCCGGGGACCGGCTTTTGGCAGTCGCGCACCTCGATCACGGCCCCGGTGTCGGTCCTGATCCTGCCGGTGTCGCCGATCTGCCCACCGCCCTCGGCATAGAAGGGGGTACGGTCCAGCACGACCTCGACGTCGTCGCCCTCCGTCGCGGCCGGGGAGGAGGCGCCGTCCACGAGGAGACCGACGATCGTGGACTCCCCGCCGGTCTCGCCATAGCCGATGAAGTCGGTGGCACCGGCCCGATCGGCGATCTCCCGGTAGGCACCGAGGTCGGCGTGGCCTGTCTTCTTGGCGCGGGCGTCGGCCTTGGCGCGCTCGCGCTGCTCCCTCATCAGGCGCCGGAAGCCGTCCTCGTCCACGGAGAGGCCCTGTTCTGCCGCCATCTCCAGGGTGAGGTCGATGGGGAATCCCCACGTGTCGTGGAGCAGGAACGCCTTGTCGCCGGCGAGGACGGAGCCACCCGCGGCCCTGGTGTCCGCGACGGCGGTGTCCAGGATGTTGGTACCGGCCTTCAGCGTCTTGAGGAAGGCCTGCTCCTCGGCCAGGGCGACCCTCTCGATCCGCTCCCGCTCCGAGATCAGCTCCGGGTACTGCTGCCCCATCATCCCGATGACCACGTCGACCAGTTCGGCGACCACCGGTCCGGTGGCACCGAGCAGCCTCATGTTGCGGATGGCGCGCCGCATGATGCGACGCAGGACGTAGCCGCGGCCCTCGTTGCCCGGGGTGACGCCGTCGCCGATGAGCATCACGGCGGTGCGGACGTGATCGGTGACCACCCGCAGGGAAACGTCCGACGCCTCGGCGTCTCCGTAGGCCACCCCGGTCAGTTCGGTGGCCTTGTCGATCACGGCCATCGAGGTGTCGATCTCGTACAGGTTCCGCACGTCCTGAAGGATCATCGCCAGCCGCTCGAGGCCGAGGCCCGTGTCGATGTTCCTGGCGGGGAGGTCACCGAGGATCTCGAAGTCCTCCTTGGAAGTGCCCTCACCCCGTTCGAACTGCATGAAGACGAGGTTCCAGATCTCCACGTACCGCTCGTCGTTGACGGCCGGGCCGCCCTCGACGCCGAACTCCGGACCGCGGTCGTAGTTGACCTCGGAGCAGGGTCCGCACGGACCGGGAACACCCATGGACCAGAAGTTGTCCTTCTTGCCCAACCGCTGGATGCGTTCGGCGGGAACGCCGACGACCTCACGCCAGATGCGCTCCGCCTCGTCGTCGTCCTCGTAGACCGTGATCCAGAGACGCTCCGGGTCGAGTCCGTACCCGCCCTCGTCCCGGGCACCGGTGAGCAGCTCCCAGGCGAGCGCGCAGGCGCCCTCCTTGAAGTAGTCACCGAAGGAGAAGTTCCCGCACATCTGAAAGAAGGTGCCGTGCCGGGTGGTCTTGCCGACCTCCTCGATGTCCGGTGTGCGCACGCACTTCTGCACGCTGGTGGCCCGCTGGTAGGGAGGCGTGGCCTCGCCGAGGAAGTACGGCTTGAACGGCACCATGCCGGCGTTGACCAGCAGAAGAGTCGGGTCGTCCGCGATGAGCGACGCCGAGGGGAGGACAGTGTGGCCCCGCTCCTCGAAGAAGCTCAGCCAGCGGCGGCGGATCTCGGCCGACTCCATCAGTGGTCCTCATTCCGGTTGTGCGGGCGCGTCGTCCGGTCGACGCGCGCCGGGTCGTTGCGGTTCTCGATGGCGGTGTACCGCCGGGGTGCCGGGAGATCGGGGTCGACGGGGGCCGTCAACCCGAGCGCCTCGCCGAGCTGAGCCTCACGGTGGACCATGTTCTCCCGCACGTCGCCGGCGAAGAGGACGGCCCGGTCCCGCAGTCGTCCGCCCACCGTGACGGCCCGGTCGGCCGCCGTCGCGGCGAGACTGTCCGGGGCGAGGCGCCTCAGTCCTCGGTTGACCTTGGTGGTGGCCCACACCCCGGCGGCTACGCCGGAGGCGAACCAGAACGTACGGCGGAACATCGCTCTCAGTCCTTCTTCCGCTGCGGCCGACGCGCGGTCGGGACCCCCGCGATCACGGTACGTCTCGACCGGCGAGTCGACCGGATCTCCCCCCGGCCGGCGATCGCGCGACGCACTCCATAGCCGAAGGCCGCCACCTTGACCAGCGGACCGCCGAAGGCGGACGCGACGGTGCCGGAGAGCGCCGAGGCGTTGGAGGCGACTTCCTGGACGTCGGAGGCGATGGCGTCGACACGATCGATCTGGGCGTGTGCGGAGCGCACCGCCGCGGACGCGTCGGTCAGCAGCGGCACGGCCCTGTCGGTCACGTCCGCCACGAGTCGGGTCGTGGCCGTGAGGGCACGGGCCAACGCGGCCAGGGCGACGGCCAGGAAAGCGACGAGGATCGCCCAGAAGACCGCCACCAGAACCCCGGCCAGCTCTCCTCCGGACACCGTGCACCCGCTCCCTGATCCGTGTCTGTACTCGGAAGACCTCGCGGACGTCACGGACGTCGAGGTTCGAGGACGACGAGAAGGTCGTGCCCGAGCCTATCGCGCCCGAGGCCGCGTCCCGTAACGGGATTTCGCCGACCACGCGTCGGCAGAACGGCGTGGCGGGCCGACGGAGAGGCCCGCCGCCCCGCCCGGCCGGAAGGACCGTGGGGACGACGGGCCTGGTACGGCTCCGAGGACGCCTGCCCGAAGGGTCAGCGGGCGTAGTACTCGACGACGAGCTGCTCGTCGCAGATCACCGGGATCTCCTTGCGGTTGGGCTCCCGGTCCAGGCGGAACGCCAGGGCCTTGAGGTTCACCTGAAGGTAGCGGGGAGTCTCGCCGTCGGGGGCGAAGCCACCCTCCCGGGCGATGGTGAAGAGCGTCTTGTCCTTGGAACGGTCACGCACCTGCACGACGTCGTCCGGGCGCACGACGAAGGACGGCTTGTCGACCTTCTTGCCGTTGACCTGGATGTGGCCGTGGACGACCATCTGACGCGCCTGGTAGATGGTGCGGGCGATGCCCGAACGCAGCACGAGGGCGTCGAGACGCTTCTCCAGCTCCACGATCAGCGCCTCGCCGGTCTTGCCCTGGACCTTGGAAGCGCGGTCGTAGGCGCGCACCAGCTGGCGCTCGGAGATGTCGTACTGGGCGCGGAGGCGCTGCTTCTCCAGCAGTCGGACCTTGTAGTCCGAGTTCTGCTTGCGACCGCGGCCGTGCTCGCCCGGCGGGTAGGGGCGCGCCTCGAAGTACTTGACGGCCTTGGGGGTCAGCGCGATGCCGAGCGCACGCGACTTCTTGACCTTGGGGCGGGACTGATTCGCCACTGTCTGTGTCTCTCTTCTGGGATTCGGCTTGCCAGGCGGGTGGGAGGTCGCATCCGCAGCCGGGGAATCCCCTCGTCCGTCGGGCCGAAGGGCAGCCGCTCCCTGGTCTGGGCACATCGTGCAGCACGCCGGCGGCCCACCGACCACGCCGCGCGGTGCGCGGATGGTGATGGGCTGCCCGCGACACCGTTCGCCGGTGCGCGACGCTCCTGGAACCCCTGGGGGTTCCGGCCGGGCCTCCCACTCTGACCGCGCGGGAGCCGGCGCTCGGGAAGTCTACAGGGTGCTCAGTCCCGGCCACGACCGAGGTGCCGTCGGGTCCACTCGACGGCGTCCGCGTATCGTGCCTCCGCACCGTGCCGGGTGGGAGCGTAGTACTCGCGATCCCGGAGCGCCTCGGGCGCGTACTGCTGCTCGGCGATCCCCTCGGGGAGGTCGTGCGGGTAGACGTAGCCGTGTCCGTGACCCAGCGCCTGGGCGCCCTGGTAGTGGCCGTCGCGCAGGTGTCGCGGGACGGGGCCGGTCCGGCCGCGACGCACGTCGTCGAGGGCCGCGCCGATGGCGACCGTCGCCGCGTTGGACTTGGGGGCCAGCGCCAGGGCGATGGTGGCGTGGCCGAGGGTCAACGCGGCCTCCGGGAAACCGATCATGGCGACGGCCTGGGCGGCGGCCACCGCGATCGACAGGGCGTTCGGGTCGGCCAGGCCGATGTCCTCGCTCGCGGAGATCATCAGCCGGCGGGCGATGAAGCGGGGATCCTCGCCGGCGTCGACCATGCGAGCCAGGTAGTGCAGGGCGGCGTCCACGTCGGAGCCGCGAATGGACTTGATCAGAGCACTGGCCACGTCGTAGTGCTGGTCGCCGTCCCGGTCGTAGGCCACGGCGGCCCGGTCGACGGTCTCCTCCAGTGTCGACAGGCCGATCTCGGCCTCCCCCTTGGCCAAGGCCGCGCCCGCCGCGGCCTCCAGCGCCGTGAGGGCTCGGCGGGCGTCTCCCCCGGCGATCCGCAGCAGGTGCTCCTCCGACTCGGGGGGCAGCCCGACGAGCCCGTCGAGCCCTCGCGGGTCGGTCAGCGCGCGACGGAGCAGGTCACGGACGTCGTCGCCGGTGAGGGGCTCCAGGGTCAGCAACAAGGAGCGGGACGACAGCGGCGAGATCACCGAGAAGGACGGGTTCTCGGTGGTCGCGGCGATCAAGGTGACCCAGCGGTTCTCCACGGCGGGCAGCAGGGAGTCCTGCTGTGCCTTGCTGAAGCGGTGGATCTCGTCGAGGAAGAGGACCGTCTCCTTGCCGTATCCGCCGACGGCCCTACGGGCGCCGTCGATGACGGCCCGGACCTCCTTGACCCCCGCGGTGATCGCGGACAGCTCCACGAAGCGCTTGCCTCCGGCCCGGGAGACCACGTTCGCGAGGGTGGTCTTGCCTGTGCCTGGCGGCCCCCAGAGGATCACCGAGGAAGGGCCCACAGGCCCCGCAGGCCCCTCCCCCACCAGCCGGCGGAGCGGCGATCCGGGCACGAGGAGGTGGCGCTGCCCCACGACCTCGTCGAGGGTGCGCGGGCGCATCCGCACGGCCAAGGGGGCGCCGGCGGGGTCCTTCTCCTGGCGTTCCTCCGCCGCCGCGGTGAACAGGTCGGGCTCCACACGGCAACCCTAGGGCACCGCTCCGACATCGGTCCTCGGGGTGGGTCAGGCCCAGAGCTTGGCGCCCCAGCGGGTCAGGATCAGCATCACGATGATCCCGGTGTGCACGACCGGCAGGACCCAGGTGAACTCCGCGAGGAAGCGCTTCAGGGGGGCGGGGGCAGGCAGGTTCCCGTTGCGCAGGTTGAACGAGGTCACGTACCAGAACATGACGATCGTTGCGACCCAGGCCAGGCAGCACCACAGGCAGAGTGCGTTGATCCGGTAAAGCGACTGGAACTGCAACCAGGCACAGAAGACCACGCCGAACAAGGTCCCGGCGTTGAGCGTGAGCCAGTACCAGCGGGGGAAGCGGGCCCCGGCGAGCAGGCTCACGCCCACACAGACCACGATGCCGAAGGTCACCAACCCCAGCATCGGGTTGGGGAATCCGAAGACGGACGCCTGAGCGCTCTCCATGACGTTGCCACAGGAGACGACGGGATTGATCCCGCAGCTGGGGTTGTACTGCTTCCCGTCGACCTGGTATTCGAGGATCTTGAACTTGTCGAGAGTGATGATCCAGGAGGCGAGCACCCCCGCCGCGCCCGTGATCACCAACAGCAGGGCGAGTGCCCGACCCGACCCGACCCGAGCGGGTCCGACCTCGGGACGCGGCGGCTCCGAGTCGGTCACGGTGGAGACGTCCTTGGCTGTCGTCTTGATCATCACGCCGATTCCGTCATGTGAGGGGGCCTGCTTCCGGCACGGCCATTGTGCCTCACGGCCCCGCGTTGTCACCCGCCTCCGGACCGGGGACCCCCGCTCCGGGTACGGGTTTCCGGACACCCGCGGGGGCACCGCACGCGCGTACGACGACGCGCGCGATCACCCGATCCGCGCCTCCAGCTCGGCCACGATCTCGTGGACGCCGATCGCCGTCTGCTCTCCCGACCTCATGTCCTTCAACTGGACCACACCCTCGGCCAGATCACGATCACCCGCGACCAGGGTGAAGCGGGCGCCGCTGCGGTCGGCGTTCTTCATCGCCCCCTTCAGGCCCTTGCCGCCGTAGCAGAAGTCTGCGGCGATGCCGTTCTTCCGCAGCTCGCCGACCTTGCCGAAGAGGACCCGTCGGGCCTCGTCCCCCAGCGGCACGGCGAAGACCGACGTGGCCGCGGGGAGCGCCGGCCGGACACCCTCCGCCCGCAGGGCCAGGACGGTGCGGTCGACGCCGAGCGCCCACCCCACCGAGGGCAGCGCGGGCCCGCCGATCATCTCGGAGAGACCGTCGTACCTCCCGCCTCCGCCGACCGCCGACTGCGATCCCAGGCCGTCGTGGACGAACTCGAAGGTGGTCCGCGTGTAGTAGTCCAGGCCCCGAACCAGGCGGGCGTCGTCCTCGTACCGCACCCCGGCGGCGGAGACCAGTTCCCGGACCTCCTCGTGGAAGGCCTTGCAGGCGTCGCAGAGGTAGTCGCGCAGCAGCGGGGCCGACGCCAGCTGTCGCCGGACCTCCTCACGCTTGTCGTCCAGCACCCGGAGCGGGTTCAGCTCGGCACGTCGGACCGTGTCCTCGTCCAGGTCGAGTCCGCCCAGGAAGTCCCGCAACGCCGCCCGGTAGACGGGGCGGCACTCGCGGTCGCCGAGGCTGTTGAGCAGGATGCGGAACTCCCGCAGGCCCAGAGAGCGGTACGCCTGGTCCGCGAGAATGATCATCTCGGCGTCCAACGCCGGATCCTCGACTCCGATGGCCTCGGCACCGACCTGTGAGAAGTGGCGATAGCGACCCTTCTGAGGCCGCTCGTAGCGGTACTGCGAGCCCGAGTACCAGACCTTGACCGGCAGGTTTCCCGACCTGTGCAGGTTGGATTCCAGCACGGCCCGCAACACCGGGGCCGTGGTCTCGGGACGCAGTGCGAGACGGTCGCCGCCCTTGGTCTCGAAGACGTACATCTCCTTGGTGACGATGTCGGTGGACTCGCCGACGCCGCGGGCGAAGAGTTCCACGTTCTCGAAACCGGGAGTCTCGATGTAGCCGTATCCGGATTGGCGCAGCGGCGCGGCGATCGCCTCGCGGACGGCCAGGTAGGTCGCGCTGTCCGGCGGGAGCAGATCGTAGGTGCCCTTGGGGGCGGTGAAGATGGTCACGGAAGGTCTCTCGTCACATTCCTCGTCGGGGGAGATCGACACGCTGTTCCCGGCCCTCGGCCACCTGCCGAAGGTAGGGGTTGCCGGCGCGCTCTCGGCCGATGGTCGTTTGGGGGCCGTGCCCGGCCAGCACCACGGTGGAGTCCTGGAGCGGCAGGCACACCCTGGCCAGCGACGCGAGCAACTCGGCCGGGTCGCCCCCGGGCAGGTCGGTACGCCCGACCGAACCGGCGAACAGGAGGTCACCCGAGAACAGCACCGGCGGCACGTCCGCCGCCTCGGGCAGGGCGAAGGTCACCGACCCCTTCGTGTGGCCGGGCGCGTGCGCGACCGTCAGCTCCAGACCGGCCAGCGACAGCCGCGCGCCGTCGGTCATCTCCCGCACGTCGTCCGGCTCGCCCACGGCCAGCTCTCCCATCAGGGGCATGCCGATGGAGCGGCCGAGGGCCTTCTCGGGATCGCTCATCATGTACCGGTCGGCGGGATGGATCCACGCGGGGACGCCGTGCGCGCCGCAGACCGGCACGACGGAAGCGACGTGGTCGATATGGCCGTGCGTCAGGACGACGGCGACCGGCTTGAGGCGATGCTCGGCGATCGCCGCCTCGACTCCGGGGGCGGCCTGATGGCCAGGGTCGATGATCACGCACTCCTCACCGGCGGCCGGGGCGACGAGGTAGCAGTTCGTCCCCCAGGCTCCGGCGGGGAACCCGGCAATGAGCACGATCGTCCTTCGTTCGTGGTGGTTCGGGTGGGCTCGCGGTGGTGGCGCGCGCAGGTCAGAGCCTACCGGCGGTGCCGATTCCTCAGCCAACCCATATACGGTACGGGGCTACGAAGACGGATCGCACCGACGCAACCAGTCGCCCGAAGACGCATGAGGAGAAGAACCCGGTGGTCAGCCAGGAGCAGCGGCGGCGTCAGCTCGCCCGGGAGAAGTTCTTGCGCCAGCAGCAGCGGCGCACCGCCGCACGCCGGAGGACCCGCGTGCGCAACGCCGTGGTCGCCTCGGTGCTCGGTGTGGTCGTGATCGGCAGCGTGGCGTTGTACGTGACCAAGCCCTTCGAGGACGGCGGGAAGGACGACGCGAGCAAGGACGTCGCGGCGAGCGCCACCCCGTCCGAGAAGGCCCCCGACCCCTGCGACAAGCCCGCGGCGGGTGAGCCCGCGACGGAGACGTGGGACGAGGAACCGGCGATGACCATCGACGAGTCCGCGAAGTACACGATGGAGTTGGCCACCACCTGCGGAACCGTGGACGTCGCGCTCAAGGCGTCGGCGGCCCCGCACACCGTGAACTCCTTCGCCTTCCTCGCGGACGAGGGCTACTTCGACCACACGCCGTGTCACCGGCTGACGACCAACGGCATCTACGTCCTGCAGTGCGGCGACCCGACCGGGCAGGGCAACGGCGGGCCCGGCTACACGATCCCGGACGAGAACCTGGAGGACGCCGACCTGAAGGGGGACGTCTACCCGGCGGGCACGGTAGCGATGGCCAACACCGGTCAGCCCGACTCCGGCGGCAGCCAGTTCTTCCTGGTGTACGAGGACAGTCCGCTCCCGCCCAGCTACACGCCGTTCGGGACGGTCTCGGACGCCGGCATGAAGGTGCTGAAGAAGATCGCCGACGCCGGCGAGACCACCGGAGTCGGTGACGGCGCCCCCAACGCGACCGTGGTCATCGACAAGGCGACCGTCACCGAATCCTGATGTCCGTCGCGTGATTTCGGTCGCGCGGGAAGCGGACACGCCGCCCGCCGGTCGCCTATGTTGGCGGAGACGAAACTGTGGACGATGCCCGGGGGTGCGCAGGCCTCCGCGGGCATCATGTGGAGGAGGCGCTGTGAGCAGCGACCCGTGGGGCCGCGTCGACGAGACGGGGACCGTGTACGTGCGTACGGCCGAGGGCGAGCAGGTCGTCGGTTCCTGGCAGGCCGGCTCCCCCGAGGAGGCGCTGGCCTACTTCGAGCGCAAGTACGAGGGCCTGGTGGTCGAGATCGGCCTCCTCGAAAAGCGGGTGGGGACCACCGACCTCTCGGCGAAGGACGCCCAGGCCGCGATCGACCATCTGCGCGAGCAGGTGGACGCGCATCACGCGGTGGGCGACCTGGACGCGCTGCGAGCCCGGCTGGACAAGCTGGTCGCGCTGGTGCGGGAGCGCCGCGAGGAACGCAGGGCACAGCGGGCCAAGCAGTCCGACGAGGCCCGCCGAGCCAAGGAGGAGCTGGTCGCCGAAGCCGAGGAACTGGCCCGATCCGACCAGTGGCGCGTGGCGGGCGAGCGGCTCCGCGCCCTGGTGGACTCCTGGAAGGCGTTGCCGAGGCTGGACCGCAAGTCGGACGACGAGCTCTGGCATCGCTTCTCGCATGCGCGTTCGGCGTTCTCCAAGCGGCGCAAGCAGCACTTCGCGCAGTTGGACGCTCAGCGCGAGGAGGCCCGACGGACCAAGGAACGGCTGGTCGGCGAGGCCGAGGCGCTGTCGGGCTCGACGGACTGGGGTGCGACGGCCGCCCGTTACCGGGATCTGATGACCGAGTGGAAGGCCGCGGGCCGCGCTCAGCGCGAGCACGAGGACGATCTGTGGAACCGTTTCCGCGGCGCCCAGGACGTCTTCTTCGGCGCCCGCAGCGCTGTCTTCGCCGAGCGGGACGCCGAGCAGGCCGAGAACCTCAAGCTCAAGGAGGAACTGGTGGGGGAGGCCGAGAAGCTGCTTCCGGTCTCCGACCTGCGGTCGGCCCGAGCCGGGCTCCGGTCGATCAATCAGCGGTGGGAGGCGATCGGTCACGTGCCGAGGGACGCCCGGGCGAAGATCGAGGGTCGGCTGCACGCGGTCGAACGGGCCGTCCAAGAGGCCGAAGAGGTGGAGTGGCGCCGCACCAACCCCGAGGCGCGCGCCCGCGCCGAGGGGCTGACCGGCCAGCTCCAGGCCGCCGTGGACGCCCTGGAAGGCCGACTGGCGCAGGCTCGTGCCCAGGGCAACACGGCTCGGGCGGAGAAGCTGGAGCGCGAGCTGGAGGGTCGGCGAGCGCTGCTGGACCAGGCGCTCAAGGGGCTGCGGGAGTTCGGCGGCTAGATCGGACTCGCCGGCGGCGACCGGACACGCGAGAAGGGCCCGGCGGCGACGTCGGGCCCTTCGCCTGGGCGGCTACGCCCACCCGCGCGCGTCGCCCCACGACCTTCGACCCCTCGGCGCGTGGGGCCGGGACGAGTTCGGCGGCTCCGGCCGCCGCTAGGACGGTCGGCGCGCCGAGGTGACGCGGTAGACGTCGTACACGCCCTCCACCCCGCGGACGGCCTTCAGGACGTGGCCGAGGTGTTTGGGGTCGCCCATCTCGAAGGTGAATCGGGAGACGGCGACCCGGTCGCGTGAGGTCTGCACGGCCGCCGACAGGATGTTGACGTGCTGGTCGGACAGGACGCGGGTGACGTCCGACAGGAGCCGGGAGCGGTCCAGCGCCTCGACCTGGATCGCGACGAGGAAGACCGAGGACTGAGTGGGCGCCCACTCGACGTCCAGGATGCGCTCGGGCTCGCGGGACAGCGAGTCCACGTTCACACAGTCGCTGCGATGCACCGAGACTCCGTTGCCTCGGGTGACGAAGCCGATGACGGGGTCGCCCGGGACGGGGGTGCAGCAGCGGGCGAGCTTCACCCACACGTCGTCGACGCCCTTGACGACGACGCCAGGGTCGTTGGCGCCGCGCCGCTTGCGGCCGCGGCCGCGGGCGGGCGGAACGGCCTCGTCGATGTCCTCGGTCGCGGCCTCCTCGCCTCCGAGGCCCTGGACGAGCTTCTGCACGATGTTCTGCGCGGAGACGTGCCCCTCGCCGATCGCCGCGTACAGCGCGGAGATGTCGGAGTAGCGCATCTCGTGGGCCAGGGTGACCAGCGAGTCGCCGGTGAGGATCCGCTGGATCGGCAGGTTCTGCTTGCGCATCGCGCGGACAATGGCGTCCTTGCCCTGTTCGATCGCCTCGTCGCGACGTTCCTTGGAGAACCAGGAACGGATCTTGTTGCGCGCGCGGGGTGACTTGACGAATCCGAGCCAGTCCCGCGAGGGGCCCGCTCCGGCTGCCTTGGAGGTGAAGACCTCGACCAGGTCGCCGTTGTCCAGGGTGGACTCCAGCGGAACCAGACGACCGTTGACCCGGGCTCCTATGGTGCGGTGGCCGACCTCCGTGTGGACGGCGTAGGCGAAGTCCACCGGGGTCGCACCGGCAGGCAACGCTATGACGTCGCCCTTTGGCGTGAAGACGAAGACCTCGTTCCGCGACAGGTCGAAGCGCAGCGACTCCAGGAACTCGCCGGGGTCCTCGGTCTCCTTCTGCCAGTCCAGCAGCTGTCGGAGCCACGCCATGTCGTTGACGGCGTCCTTGTCCTTCCCGGCGCCCCGAGGGACGTCGGTACGGACCTTGGAGGCCCCGGCGACGGCCTCCTGCTTGTACTTCCAGTGCGCCGCGATGCCGTACTCGGCGCGTCGGTGCATGTCGAAGGTGCGGATCTGCAGTTCGACCGGCTTCCCGCTGGGACCGATGACCGTGGTGTGCAGGGACTGGTACATGTTGAACTTGGGCATCGCGATGTAGTCCTTGAACCGGCCCGGCACCGGGTTCCACCGCGCGTGCACCGTGCCGAGCGCCGCGTAGCAGTCCCGGACGGTGTCCACCAGGACCCGGATGCCCACCAGGTCGTAGATCTCCGCGAAGTCGCGACCCCTGACGATCATCTTCTGGTAGACGCTGTAGTAGTGCTTGGGGCGGCCGGTGACGGTCGCCTTGATCCGGGCCGCGCGCAGATCCTGCTGCACCTCGTCGGTGACGACGGCCAGGTACTCGTCCCGCTTCGGGGCGCGCTCCGCGACCAGGCGGACGATCTCGTCGTACATCTTGGGGTAGAGGATCGCGAAGGCGAGGTCCTCCAGCTCCCACTTGATGGTGTTCATACCCAGGCGATGGGCGAGCGGCGCGTAGATCTCCAGGGTCTCCCGCGCCTTCTTCTCCTGCTTCTCCCGCTTGAGGTAGCGCATGGTGCGCATGTTGTGCAGTCGGTCCGCGAGCTTGATGACCAGGACTCGGGGGTCCTTGGCCATGGCGACCACCATCTTGCGCACGGTCTCCGCCTGCGCGGCCTCGCCGAACTTGACCTTGTCCAGCTTGGTGACGCCGTCGACCAGGAGGGCGACGACGTCTCCGAAGTCGCGACGGAGGTCTTCCAGGCCGTACTCGGTGTCCTCGACGGTGTCGTGCAGCAGCCCCGCCATGAGGGTGGCCGGATCCATGCCCAACTCGGCGAGGATCGTGGTCACGGCGAGCGGGTGGGTGATGTACGGATCGCCGCTCTTGCGCTTCTGGCCCCGGTGCCAGCGCTCCGCGACCTGGTAGGCCTTCTCGATCTGGCGCAGCGTGGCGGTCTCGATCTTGGGGTCGTTGCCGCGGACTATCCGGAGCAGTGGCTCCAGCACCGGGTTGTAGGGGTTGGCGCGCTGGACGCCGAGTCGCGCGAGACGGGCACGCACCCGGTTGGAGGAGCCCGAGCGGGGCGCCTGGCCGACCGGCGCCCTGACCGCGGGGGGGTTCTGCGGGCGCTCCGGGGGCGCGGGCTTGGGCCGCGACTGGTCGGCGGGCTTGCCGACGGGTGCGGGCCGGCCCCGGTCGACCGGTGCGCGGGCGTCGTTCTTGGCGTGGGTCACCGCGGGCGCGGGCTTCGCCGCGGCGGCCGAGGCCGACTCGGGCTTCGCTGCGGTCAGTGGGTGGGCCTCGTCTGGCAAGAGGACTCCTCGTGCGCGATCCGGGCGCCCCGGTCAGGCTCCGGAGGTCCCATGGTAGCGATCCCGCGGTCCGGATTCGCCGGCGGACGGCCGGGGCGACGGTCACCGGCGGAAACGCGTGGGGCGGGCGCCGGGATTCCTCTCCGGACCCGCCCCGTCGACACCGGGTGCCCTGGCGGGCTAGGGAAGGGTCAGGACCGCCTCCAGCGGAGCGCCGCCGAGGATCGGCGCGAGACGGGCGCGCCCCCCGAGGAAGCCCAGCTCCATCAGCACCGACAGGCCCGCGACCCGGGCCCCGGCCCGGTGGACGAGCCGGACCGACGCCTCGGCCGTCCCGCCGGTGGCAAGGACGTCGTCCACCACCAGGACGCGGTCGTCCGGGGTCAGGTCCTCGGCGTGCACCTCGATCTCGGCCGAACCGTACTCCAGGTCGTAGACCTGGCCCAACGTGGCTCCGGGTAGCTTGCCCGCCTTGCGCATCGGGACGAAACCCAGTCCGGCGCGGACGGCGACCGGGGCCCCGAGGATGAAGCCCCGTGCCTCCAGTCCCACGATCTTGGTGGCACCCGTCCGGTCCGCCGTCCTCGCCAGCGCGTCGGTGAGGGCGGCGAAGGCGGCGGGGTCGGCGAGGAGCGGGGTGATGTCCTTGAACATCACCCCGGGCTCGGGATGGTCGGCGATGTCACGGATGCGGGACTGGAGCATCTCGCGCAGGTCGGCGGCGATCACCGTGTGTCCTCCGCGGCACCGTCAGCGGTCCGCGCGGCCGACGCCGGGGAGACGGCCGCCGCGGCGGCCGTCTCCGCCGTGCGACCGCTCGCTTCCTCCGCGTACGGGGGGTCCTCGGCGTCTCCTCGGGCGGCGGCCTGGGCTCGCTTGGCCAGCACCCGCCTCCTGAGGGCCTTCATCTCCGGCTCACGCTCCTTGAGGTCCGCCACCAGCGGGGTGGCGATGAAGATCGAGGAGTACGCGCCGGCGGCGAGGCCGACGAAGAGCGACAGGGAGATGTCGTTCAGCATGCCGGCGCCCAGCACGCCCCCGCCGATGAAGAGCAGGCCCGCCACCGGCAACAGGGCGACCACCGTCGTGTTGACGGAACGGACCAGCGTGCTGTTGATGGACCGGTTCGCGATCTCGCCGTAGGTCCAGCGGCTCTGCTTGGTGATGCCCCGGGTCTGCTCCTTGAGGCTGTCGAAGACGACGACCGTGTCGTAGAGCGAGTACCCGAGGATGGTGAGCAAGCCGATCACGGTGCCGGGCGTCACCTCGAAGCCGACGAGCGCGTAGACCCCGACGGTGATCGTGATGTCGTGGATGAGGGCGATGAAGGCGGCCACCGCCATGCGCCACTCGAAGGCGATGGCGAGATAGATCACCACCAGGACGAGGAAGATCCCGAGACCCTGCCATGCCTTGTTGGCGATCTGATCCCCCCAACTGGGACCGACCAGCTCGGCGTTGATGCTCTCCGCGTCGACGCCGAGGTCCTCGGCGAGCGACTCCTTGATCCGGTCCGACTGCTGGGTGCCGGTGCCCGCGACCTGGATGCGCAGACTGC
The DNA here is from genome assembly GCF_016598575.1 of Streptomyces sp. HSG2. Taxonomy (NCBI): domain Bacteria; kingdom Bacillati; phylum Actinomycetota; class Actinomycetes; order Kitasatosporales; family Streptomycetaceae; genus Streptomyces; species Streptomyces sp. HSG2. Next base: position 4,622,138 of record NZ_CP066801.1, on the reverse strand, counting down.
CGTCACCGAGTTGCTGGACGATCGCGTCGTGTCCGGACGCCTCCTCGGCGTACTCCTCGGCCTGCGAGACCGAGGCGGCGACGTTCTTCGGGGTCGTGAAGACCGCCCCGCCCTCGAACTCGATGCCCATGTGCAGGCCGCGCACCGCGAGGCCGACGATCGCCGTGATGGTGATCAGGATGGAGATTCCGTACCAGAGCTTGCGGTTCTTGACGAAGTCGTAGCCGATCTCGCCGTGGTGGAGTCGGGCGCCGATGGTGCCGAGCTTCGACATTCTCATGCCTCCTTGGTCTCGACGGGGCCGGCGGCCGGGCGGGCGGGGCGACGGGTGCGTCGCAGCGGCGGCTTGGCGCCCAGGCTCTTCGGGTCGAGTCCGGACCACTTGTGACCGCTCGCGAAGAACTTGCGGCGGGCCATCAGGGTCAGCAGCGGCTTGGTGAAGAGGAAGACGACGACGACGTCGAGCAGGGTGGTGAGCCCCAGAGTGAAGGCGAAGCCCTGGACCTTGCCGACCGTGACGACGAACAGCACCGCGGCGGCGAGGAACGAGACGAAGTCGGAGACCAGGATCGTGCGCCGGGCGCGGGGCCACGCCCGCTCGACGGCCGGGCGCAGTGAGCGCCCTTCGCGGATCTCGTCCCGGACACGTTCGAAGTACACGATGAACGAGTCCGCCGTGATGCCGATGGCCACGATGGCACCGCACACGGCCGGAAGGTTGAGCGCGAAGCCGATGCCGGGACCGAGCAACGACATGATCGTGTAGGTGAGCGCGGCCGACACCAGCAACGACAGGATCGCGATGAACGACAGGCCTCGGTAGTAGACCAGCAGGTAGAGCACGACCAGGGCGAGGCCGATGGCGCCGGCGATCAATCCGGCCCTGAGCTGGTCGCCGCCGAGGGCGGGCGTGACCGTGGTCACGCTGTCCTCCTGGAAGCTCAGCGGCAACGCGCCGTAGGAGAGCATGTTGGCCAGGCTCTGGGCCTCTTCCTGGGTGAAGCTGCCGGAGATTTCGGCCTTGCCACCGGTCAGCGCCTGGCTGACGTACGGGCTGGAGACGACCTCGTTGTCGAGGACGATGGCGAACTGGTCCTGGGGGGACTGGTTCTGGGCCAGCTTGCCCGTGATGCTCGCGAACTTGTCGGATCCCTTGTCCGTGAAGTCCATCGTCACGGTCCAGCCGGCGGCCGTCTGGGTGTTGAGCACGGCCTGGGCCTCGTCGACGTCGGTGCCGTCGACCTCGGCCGGGCCGAGCAGGTACTTCTGCCACTGGCCAGGCGAGGTCTCGCCGCAGGCCACCGTTGACTCCTCGGGCTTGACGCCGGTTCCCGCCTCGGCGCGCGCGGCGTCGTCGGTGCAGTCGAGCCGGGCGTACGCCTCCTGGAGCGCGGCGTCGTCGTCGCTCGTGGCGTCGCCGGTGTCGGCCGTGGGCGAGGCCTCGGCGGCGGGCGTGGCGTCGGTCGAGGCCGAAGGGCTGGGGTCGGCCTCCAGCGCACCCGTCACCGCCCGCCCCTGGGTGGTCGCGCTCGCCGTCGGCTCGGCCGAGGCGGACGGATCCACCGCCTCCTGCTGGTCCGCCGCGCCCGAGGCGTCCCCGCTCGGCTCGGCGGTGGCGTCCCCGCCCGCGCTCTCGGAAGGTGCCGGGGAGGCGTCGTCCGCCGCCGGCCCCGAGTACTCGGTGGCGAGCACCGGTCGGAAGTAGAGCTTGGCCGTGGTGCCGACCTGCTCGCGGGCCTCTTGCGAGTTCGTCCCCTTCGGGACGTTGACGATGATGTTCCGATCGCCCTGGCTCTGGACCTCGGCCTCCTGCACGCCGAGACCGTTGACGCGGCGCTCCATGATCTGGACGGCGGTGGCCATGTTGGTGGGATTGATCGCGGATTCCTCGCCGGGGTCGGAGACCGCGCGGAGCGTGATGCTGGTGCCTCCGGCGAGGTCGATACCGAGACGCGGAGTGGTCTGCCCGGAGGCGAACATGCCCCCGGTGAGCGCCACGAGGGCGATCAGAATCAGGACCAGCGCGCGCCACGGCTTGCTCTGGGCGCTCGGCTTCCGGCCCTTCTTGGGTGCTGCCACCTTCTCGTACTCCCTCTCGGGCCACCTCGCGCCGGTTCGACGGAGGTACGGCCATGACATGGTGTCGGGCTTCCGCGACGGCCGCGTGTGGCCGTGGTCACACGGCCCCGGCCCGCGCGCCCGGAGCCGCGGCTACTTGGCCTCGGCCTCGCCGTCGCGCTGCTTCGACCCCTCGTCGGCGGCGGCACGGGCCGGTTCGGCGTCGGTGGCCTTCTTGACGAGGTCGACGGCCTCGGGGTCCGGGGAGTCGGTCTTGGCGAGATCGACTTCGGTGAGGGAGGAGGCGTCGTCGGGGACGACCTCCGCGTCGACCTTCGCGTCGTGTTCGACACCGTGGACGATGCTGTTGTACTCCTCGTCGGGGAGCACGGCGGCGATCGCGTTCTTGGCGAAGAGGAGTTCGACGCCCGGCCCGGCGTCCAGCAGGACCGTGTCCTCGCCGACCTCCTTGACCGTGGCGTACATGCCCCCGATGGTGCGGACGCCGGAACCCGGCTGCATCTGGTTCCGCATTTCGACGGCCTGCTGCTGCTTCTTCTTCGCCGACCGCGTCATCAGGACCATGGCCCCGATGAGCACGATGAACGGGAGGAGGGTCACGATACTCACGGGCGGGTACTTCCTTCACACGACCGCGGTGGTGAGCGGCCTGATGGTCGGGGGGGACGTCGTACGCCGTAGGAAGGGCGACGTCGGCGGAGTCTAGGCGAGTCCGCACGCAGGAACAACGCCCAGCATGGCACCTGGGTTCCTGCTCCGGCCGACACGTCGACCGTGGCGGCGCCATCACCCCTCGAACAGATCTCCTTGACCGTCGGGCGCGCCGGCGGGGGCGGGAGGGGTCAGACCCAGGTGGGCCCAGGCAGCGGGGGTGCCGACCCGCCCACGTGGGGTACGCGCCAGCATCCCCTCCCGCACCAGGAAGGGCTCGGCCACCTCCTCGACGGTCTCGCGTTCCTCGCCGACGGCGACCGCCAGGGTGGACAGGCCGACGGGGCCCCCGCCGAAGAGCTTCAGCAGCGCCTCCAGGACGGCCCGGTCCAGCCGGTCCAGCCCGCGGGCGTCCACCTCGTACACCGCCAGCGCCGCCGCCGCGATCTCCCGGGTGATCACTCCGTCGGCCTTCACCTGCGCGTAGTCGCGAACGCGCCGGAGCAGCCGGTTGGCGATGCGGGGGGTGCCTCGGGAGCGCGCGGCCACCTCGGCGGCCCCCGCCGGGTCGATCTCGACGTCGAGGAGTGCGGCCGAGCGGTGGACGACACGCTCCAGTTCGGCCGGTTCGTAGAACTCCATGTGTCCGGTGAAGCCGAACCGGTCGCGCAGCGGAGGCGGCAGGAGGCCGGCCCGGGTGGTGGCGCCGACCAGGGTGAAGGGGGGGAGTTCCAGCGGGATGGCGGTGGCTCCCGGCCCCTTGCCCACGATGACGTCGACCCGGAAGTCCTCCATCGCCATGTAGAGCATCTCCTCGGCGGGCCGCGACATGCGGTGGATCTCGTCGAGGAAGAGGACCTCACCCTCCTGGAGGGAGGAGAGGATCGCCGCGAGGTCGCCCGCGTGCTGGATGGCCGGCCCGGAGGTGATCCGGATGGGGGCGCCCATCTCGGCCGCGATGATCATGGACAGGGTGGTCTTGCCGAGACCGGGCGCCCCGGAGAGCAGCACGTGGTCGGCGGTGGCGCCGCGTGCCCGAGCGGCGCGCAACACCAGGTCGAGTTGTTCGCGGACCTTCCGTTGTCCGATGAACTCGCCCAGGTCCTTCGGGCGCAGCGCGGCCTCGACGGCCTGGTCCTCGTGGTCGGCGGAGGCACCGACGAGCCGCTCGCCGGGGACGTCCGTGTCGGTGGTGTCGTCGCGTGTCATGTCGTGGTGCCTCGGTTCCGGAATGCGGGCTGCTGGTCTCGGCGTGCGCGGGGGGCGCCCGGGCACCGGCTTCGTCGCGCGGGGCCGAAGCCCGCTAGCGGGCGCGGTTCAGCGTCTGCAGGGCCGCCTTGAGCAGCGGACCCACCTGAGGGGTGCCATCGGACTCCGCTCTCGGCGCCACCGCCTCCACGGCCTCGTCGGCCTCACGGGCGGCGTACCCCAGGCCGACGAGCGCCGTGTGCAACTGGTCACGCCAGCCGGTGTCGGCCCGGGCAGAGGCCGGGCGGAGTGTGGAGGAGGGCGGGGAGAGGGGCTCGCCGAGCCGGTCGCGCAGCTCCAGAAGGAGTTTCTGCGCCCCCTTCTTACCGATGCCGGGCACGGCGGTGAGGGCCTTCTCGTCGGCGGTGGCGACGGCTCTGCGCAGGTCGTCGGGGCTGTGCACGGCGAGCATGGCCTGGGCGAGGCGGGGGCCGACCCCGCTGGCGGTCTGCAGCAGCTCGAACACCTGACGCGCGTCGTCGTCGGCGAACCCGTAGAGGGTGAGCGAGTCCTCGCGCACGACGAGGGAGGTGGCCAGGCGCGCGGGGCCGCCGACCCGGAGACCGGCCAGCGTGTCCGGGGCGCACTGGACCGCCACTCCGACACCGCCCACCTCCACCACGGCGGAGCCGGGGGCGAGGGCGGCGACCGTGCCGCTGACGGATGCGATCATGCGGTGAGGCCTTTCGACGAGAGGCGGGCGGCTGCCTGCCGCAGTCGGTTCTGGGCGGGAGCCCGCCAGATGTGGCAGATGGCGAGGGCTAGGGCGTCGGCGGCGTCGGCCGGTCTCGGAGGGCCGGTGAGCCGCAACAGGCGGGTGACCATGGCGCCGACCTGTGCCTTGTCGGCCCGGCCGCTGCCGGTGACCGCGGCCTTGACCTCACTGGGGGTGTGCAGGGTGACGGGAAGGCCGCGCCGGGTGGCGCAGAGCACGGCGACGGCCGCCGCCTGGGCGGTGCCCATCACCGTGCGGACGTTGTGCTGGCTGAAGACCCGCTCCACGGCGACGCACTCCGGGCGGTGCTCGTCGAGCCACCGCTCCACGCCGTCCTCGACGGCCAGGAGACGCGCCCCCAGGTCCGCGTCGGCGGGGGTGCGGACCACGCCGACGCCCAGCATCGCGAGGGGGCGGCCGGCGACGCCCTCCACGACACCGACTCCGCAACGGGTCAGCCCCGGGTCCACACCCAGCACACGCACGACCGACCACTCCCCTCTCGACGGCCGGGCCGCCGCTCCCTCGGACCCGACCGCCCGGTCCACGCGGCCGGGCCCGGAGCCGTGTTCGCCAACACCGAACACACGACGACGATCTTCGACCTGGAACAGGCTATCGGGCCGCGCCGACAACGGCGGCGGGCCGGTGGATTCGTGTCCCACCGGCCCGCCGCCCGAGCGGATCGCCTCACCTCACGCGTCGATCCGCTCCATGACGTCGTCGGAGACGTCGAAGTTGGCGAAGACGTTCTGCACGTCGTCGCTGTCCTCCAAGGCGTCGATCAGCTTGAAGATCTTCCTCGCGCCCTCCTCGTCGAGCTCGACCTGCATGGTCGGCACGAAGTTGGCGTCCGCCGACTCGTAGTCGACACCGGCGTCCTGAAGGGCGGTGCGTACGGCTACCAGGTCGGTGGCCTCGCTGAGCACCTCGAAGGACTCGCCCAGGTCGTTCACCTCCTCGGCACCGGCGTCGAGGACGGCGGCCAGCACGTCGTCCTCGGTCAGCTCGCCCTTCGGGACGATCACCACGCCCTTGCGGTGGAAGAGGTAGGAGACCGATCCGGGGTCGGCCATGGACCCGCCGTTGCGGGTCATGGCGACCCGGACGTCCGAGGCGGCGCGGTTGCGGTTGTCGGTGAGGCACTCGATCAGCACCGCCACGCCGTTCGGGCCGTATCCCTCGTACATGATGGTCTCGTAATCGGCCCCGCCGGCCTCCAGGCCGGCCCCCCGCTTCACCGCGGAGTCGATGTTCTTGTTGGGGACCGACTGCTTCTTGGCCTTCTGGATGGCGTCGTACAGCGTCGGGTTGCCGTCCGGGTCGGCGCCGCCCATACGCGCCGCGACCTCGATGTTCTTGATCAGTTTCGCGAAGAGCTTGCCGCGTTTGGCGTCGATCACGGCCTTCTTGTGCTTCGTCGTGGCCCATTTGGAGTGGCCGGACATCTGCGTGTCTCCTTCGCGTTACCCATCTCCGTACGAACTCCAGAATCCTACAAGGATCGCGGGGCCCGGCCGGCGCGCACCATGTCCACGAAAAGGCGGTGGACGCGGTGGTCCCCGGTCAACTCGGGGTGGAACGAGGTGGCCAGGGCGCCGCCCTGCCGTACCGCGACGACGTGGCCGTCGTGCTCCGCGAGCACCTCCACCTCCGCCCCGACCGACTCGACCCAGGGAGCGCGGATGAACACGCCGTCCACGGGTTCCCCGGCGATCTCCCGGACGTCCACCGCCGCCTCGAAGGACTCGTTCTGACGCCCGAAGGCGTTACGGCGCACGATCATGTCGATGCCGCCGAACGTCTCCTGACCCGAGCGCGGATCGAGGATCTTGTCGGCCAACATGATCATGCCCGCGCAGGTGCCGTACACGGGCATCCCCTCGCGGATCCGCCGCCGGAGGGGGTCCATCAGCCCGAAGAGGTCGGCCAGTTTCGAGATGGTGGTGGACTCGCCGCCCGGGACGACCAGGGCGTCCACCTCGGACAGCTCGGCGGGGCGCCGCACCGCCCCGGCCGCGGCGCCGGCCGCGGTCAGGGCGGCGACGTGCTCGCGCACGTCGCCCTGGAGAGCCAGGACGCCGATCAGCGGGCTTTCCTTCACCATCGGCCGACTACCAACCGCGCTGGGCGTAGCGCTCGGTTTCCGGCAGCGTGTCGCAGTTGATGCCGACCATCGCCTCGCCGAGGTCGCGGGACGCGTCCGCGACGACGCTCGGGTCGTCGAAGAAGGTGGTGGCCTTCACGATGGCCGCCGCCCGCTTGGCCGGGTCACCGGACTTGAAGATGCCGGAGCCGACGAACACGCCCTCGGCGCCAAGCTGTCGCATGAGGGCCGCGTCGGCCGGGGTGGCCACGCCCCCGGCGGAGAACAGCACGACGGGCAGCTTGCCCAGCTCCGCGACCTCCTTGACCAGCTCGTAGGGGGCGCGCAGTTCCTTGGCCGCGGCGTACAGCTCGTGGTTGTCGAAGCCGCGCAGTCGGGCGATCTCGTTCTTGATCTGCCGCATGTGGCGTACGGCCTCGACGACGTTGCCGGTGCCCGCCTCGCCCTTGGAACGGATCATGGCCGCTCCCTCGGCGATCCGCCGAAGAGCCTCGCCCAGGTTGGTCGCGCCGCAGACGAAGGGCGTGGTGAAGGCCCACTTGTCGGAGTGGTTGACCTCGTCGGCCGGGGTGAGCACCTCGGACTCGTCGATGTAGTCGACGCCGAGCGCCTGCAGCACCTGGGCCTCGACGAAGTGTCCGATGCGCGACTTGGCCATCACCGGGATCGACACGGCGCCGATGATCCCCTCGATCATGTCCGGATCGGACATCCGGGCGACCCCGCCGTCCTTGCGGATGTCGGCGGGCACGCGCTCCAGGGCCATCACGGCCACGGCGCCCGCGTCCTCGGCTATCTTCGCCTGCTCGGGTGTGACGACGTCCATGATCACGCCACCCTTGAGCTGCTCGGCCATACCGCGCTTGACTCGCGCGGTGCCGGTCTCGGGGGCCTGGTTCTCGGAGAGCGTGCTGGACACGGATGACCTCACTGGGGGGAAGACGGACTCCTGCAGCACCGAGACAACGCCAGGGACGCGGGCCACCGCAAGAGCCAATGCGCGACCGGTGGACCGTTTTCCCGGGTCCTGCGGCCAGAGTGGAGCCGGAGGCCCGCCCCGGTCGCGTCGGACGGCGTGGGCATGGCAGGCGACGGCGCGGAGGCGGCCGGTGAGGTGCCCCGGTCCTCCACCGGTCTATCGCGGCGCGGTGCGGTCCGCGAGCCCCGCCGGCGGCTCGTCGTCCATCTCGAAGGCGAGAGGCGTGGGCGCGTGTCCGGCCAGCCGGAACCAACGCACCTTGCGGTGCGCCCGCAACCGCCGGGCGGCTCCCACCGCGTCGTTGTGGAACCGCCGGGCCATCGGCACCCGCCGGACGGCCTGGGCCAGTTCGCCGGCCGCCTCGTCCCCTCCCGGTTCCGCCCTGACCGCCTCCAGTTGGCGCGGGTCAGCGAAGACCGCCCTCAGCGCCTGGCTCAGCTCGCTCTCGGCGACCTCGCGCCCCTCCTCCTCGGCCTGCCGCGCGGCGTGCGCCGCCCCGTACAACACGATCGAGGCGGCCGGATCGAGCACACCCGCCGTCGCCAGTTCCTGCGCGACGGAGGCGCGCCGCAGCAGTTGGGCGTCCAGGGCCGCCCGGGCTGCGTCGATCCGGGCGTGCAGCCGGTCCAACCGGCCGGCCGTCCAACTCAGATAGAGCGCGACGGCGACGAGGGCGACGAGGGCGACGAGGATCCATACCAGAGTGGCACTCACTCACGGCAATCTACCGGGGCGTCTCGGCCGGCCCCGCCCCTCCCCGGCCTGTCCGGTTCAGTCGTCCTTCCGATCGGGCTCGTCCTCGGCGACGGAGGGTGCCGCGCGGACCGTCTGGGCGCCGTCGCGGTCCTTCGCCCGGCCGAGACGGGCGCGCAGCCCGGTGGTCCGGTCGTCCGTGGCCACCGCCGCGGCGCCCGCCGTGACCGTCTCGTAGACCGAGAGGATGTCCGCACCGACAGTCGACCAGTCGAAGCGGCGCACATGGGCACGCGCCCGCCGACGGAGTTCGGCACGCCGACCGGGACTCCCCAACAGACGCACGGCGGCCACGGCCAGCGCCTCGGGATCCTCCGCGCGGAACAGCTCCCCCGCCGCGCCCCCGTCCAGGACCTGGGCGAAGGCGTCCAGGTCGGAGGCGAGCACCGGGGCGCCCGCCGACATGGCCTCGACCAGGATGATGCCGAAGCTCTCGCCCCCCGTGTTGGGCGCCACGTACAGGTCCACGCTGCGCAGGAGGCGGGCCTTGTCGGCGTCGTCGACCATGCCGAGGAACTCCACCCGGGACCGGTGCTCATCGGGCAGGGCCCGGACCGCCTCCTCCTCGTCGCCACGACCGGCGACCAGGAGCCGGGTGTCCGGACGGTCGGCCAGGATCTTCGGCAGTGCGCGCATCAGCACCGGGAGTCCCTTGCGGGGTTCGTCGATCCGGCCGACGAACCCGATGGTCCCTCCCTGCCACGCCGGGTCGGGTTCCGCACCGGCGAAGAACTCGACGTCGACCCCGTTGGGGATCACCACCGCGTCGCCCCCCAGGTGTTCGACGAGCGTGCGCCGGGCGTACTCGCTGACGGCGATGCGGGCGCTGATCTTCTCCAGCGCGGCCTGCAGGATGGAGTACGCGGCGATCATGGCCCGGGAGCGCGGATTGGACGTGTGGAAGGTGGCGACGATCGGGCCCTGCGCCGCCCAACAGGTCAGCAGCCCCAGGGACGGTGACGTCGGCTCGTGGATGTGGACGACGTCGAAGGCGCCTTCGTGGAGCCAGCGGCGCACCCGGGCCGCCGAGAGGAATCCGAAGTTGAGCCGGGCCACCGAGCCGTTGTAGGGCACCGGTACCGCGCGACCGGCCGAGACCACGTAGGGCGGCAGTGGTGTGTCGTCGTCCGCCGGAGCGAGAACGGACACCTCGTGGCCGAGGCCGATGAAGTACTCGGCGAGATCGCGGATGTGGAACTGCACCCCACCCGGTACGTCCCAGGAGTACGGGCAGACGATGCCGATCCTCACGCCTCCTCCCGCCCCGGCCGAGCGGGGGCCCCGGCGGACGCCCGCGGCGCCTTGGCCGGGTCGAGGTCGTCGACCCACAGTCGTTGCAGCATGTGCCAGTCCTCCGGGTGCGCGGCGATCCCGGTCGCGAAGGCGTCGGCCAGGGCCTGTGTCATCGCCGCCGTCCGCGCGACGCGCCCGCCCGACCGGGGCACCTCGACCGGGGGATGCACACGCCCTCGCATGACGGGCGAGGTGTCGTACCACAGCGTCACCGGCAGCAATCGCGCGCCGGTCTGCTGGGCCAGCAGCGCCGGCCCGGCGGGCATCCGCGCCGTGGAGCCGAAGAAGTCGACCTCCACCCCGGACGCGGACAGATCACGGTCGGCCACCAGGCAGACCAGGCCGCCGCCGCGCAGTCGCCGCGCCAGGGTCCCGAAGGCACTGCCGCCGCTGTGCGGAAGGACCTCCATCCCCAGCCCCTGGCGATAGGCGACGAAGCGATCGTAGAGGCTCTCCGGCTTGAGGCGCTCGGCGACGGTGGTGAAGGGGATCCCCAACTCCGTGGTGACCCACGCGCCCGCGAGATCCCAGTTGGCGAGGTGAGGCAGGGCCAGGATCACGCCCCCGCCCTCGGCCATCCCTTCGGTGAGGTGGTGCAGATCGTCGGGTGCGAAACCCCGCCGGATCCGCTCGGCACTCCAGGCGGGCAGGCGGAAGGACTCCGTCCAGTAACGCAGGTAGGAACGCATCCCGGCACGTGAGAGCCGAGCGAGCGACTCCGGTCCGGCCTCCGGGCGCACTCGCGCGTAGTTGCGCTCCAGCCGGCGAACCCCCGCCCCGCGGCGGCGCCAGGCGAGGTCGGCGACCCCGCGTCCCAGCCGGTCGGCGACCGGTTCGGGCAGCCGCCTGACCGTGCTCCAGCCGGCCCCGTAGAGTCCGTCGGCCAGTCGTTCGCGGGCGTTCACTGCGCCGCCTCGCTCCCCCGGGGCTCCCGCCCGGCGGCCGGCTCGGCCTCCGCCGCCTCCCGCCGGACGGTGACCACGCGTTGGACCAGCGTGACGGCGCTCCCGATGGCCACGATCCACAGGGCGACGGGCAGCAGGTACCGGATTCCGGGCACCCCGAAGGCGTCCAACCCGGCGAGTCCTGCGGCCACCAGAGAGATCACCAACCGCTCCGCCCGCTCGACCAGGCCGTTCACGGCGACTGGCAGTCCGATCGACTCGCCCCGCGCCTTGGTGTAGGAGACCACCTGTCCGCCGGCCAGGCAGAAGATCGACACGGCGCACAGCAGCTGGTCGTCGCCGCGACCGGCGTACCACAGAGCGAACCCGGCGAAGATCGCGCCGTCGGCGACCCGGTCCAACGTGGAGTCGAGGAAGGCGCCCCAGCGACTGGTCCGGCCCAGTTGGCGGGCCATGTTCCCGTCGACGAGGTCGGAGAAGACGAAGAGCGTGATCACCACGGTTCCCCAGAAGAACTCCCCCCTGGGGTAGAAGACCAGCGCGCCCGCCACCACCCCGGCGGTGCCGATCAGCGTGACCGTGTCCGGGCTCACCCCCCGGCGGACCAAGAACGCGGCGAACGGGGTGAGGACACGCGTGAAGAATGCACGCGCGTACTTGTTCAGCATGGCCTTCCCGACGGTCGGTTTCGCCGTGCGGCCCCTGCTGGCCCCCGGCTGGCCCATGGTAGCCAGGCGCCCGCCGCTCCGGGGGCCGGGCCCACGCGGCGGTCGATCCCGGGGACGGGAACGGGGGCCGTCCGAGCAGGCGGGGCCCGAGGTGCCTCACGCCGAGACCTCGGAGCACCGGTCCGGGCGGGAGAGGGCGTGGCGCGCCACGCGGGGCCCGCCTGGGTGGCGCGAGGACGGCCGGCTTCGGTCGACGGCCGACGCGCGCCCGCGGTCCCCGATACCCTGTCGACCTGATCAACAGGTGTGCGGAGCGCGGAAATCGGGAAGGCCCGCAGGAGCGGGTGCGGCTGCGATCGGGGGCGGGATTGACCGTGGACAACGGCTACGCGGACTTCTTCGGTCCTCAGGTGCCACGCACGGGCGACACGAGCCAGACGGCCACCTTCGCCCTTGCGTCGGCGGCCTACCGGGACAACCCGGTCGAGGACATCACGAAGGCCGACAACGAGTGGCACCGGACGAAGGTCAAGCCCGGCCGCCCTTGGGCGAGCCTGTGCCGGCCCAACCTCGGCGAGGCCTTCTCCCGTGCGGTGATCGACCGGATGCTCGGGGCCGGACGCGACCCGCTGGTCCAGTCCTTCGGCACCGAGCCGCATGTGGTGGTCGAGCACTGCCTGGCGGCCCAACACCTCCGCCGGGAGCGGGACCGCCGTCTCACCTGGGTCGCCGTGCTCTGTGGGCTGCTGTTTCTCCCGGGCACACTGGTATGGCTGTTGGTCTTCCAGCTCCGCGCTACGGTGTCCAGGACCGACGACCGGCGGACGGGGGCGCTGACCACGGCCGTACTGGTCGGGTTGGGGGTGTTGGCCGTCCTGTTCGTGCTCAAGCTGCCCCTCGTCGGTCTCGCCGGCTGGTACGTGCGCGCCGCGGTGGTGATGCCGGTGGTGGGCTGGTACTGGGCCAAGCGGATCTGTGAGAGCAGCGCCGCGGATCTGCGGGATCGCTGGGACGGCCTGTTGTCGGGCGGGAGCGTGGGCGCCAAGGTGCCGGAGGCGGTGCCCAGCGACCCGAACGAGACCGCTGCCGAGCAGTTGCGACAGTCGCTGGCCCGGCTCGGGGCGGAACAGCAGTCCAACTCGGTCTTCTACGCCGGGCCCAAGGGCATCCTGGGCATGGGCACACGTTGGTGCGACTGGCAGTTGGCCGAGGACCTCGTGCCCGCCGACCCCGACCGGGAGATCCATCCCTTCCGGAGCTGGGACGTGGTACGGGCCATCCAGGACCAGCTCTCCATGTTGGAGCGCGGCCCGTTGAACACGGGAGGATTTCCCAAGCCTTCCGTCCGCCACTGGATCGTCACCCCGATCGGCGAGAACGCCACCGCGATCTCCCGCCCGGAGGGCACGGACGTCGAGGCCTACCAGGTCAAGCCGCACGCGGTTCAGGAGATCTGCAACAAGCAGCAGTTCGGGGCCGGAGACCGGCACTACCTGGGCGTGCAGTGGACGCTGTGGGACGGGCAGTTGGTCGTCACCATGTTGATCACGGTGACAGTACTCCACTCCACCCTGCGGATCGAGGTCACCGGACACGCGCTGGGGCCGGTGAACGGGCTGTTCACCGGCAAGCCCGAGGCCCCGTCCAAGGAGGTCGCCAAGTCGTTCAAGCCCTGGGAGAACCGCAAGGTGATGCTGCCGCTCGTCACCGCCCCGGAGGTGGTGCGGCTCGCCGTGCGGGCGCCGCTGAGCTGGTACCCGCCGTTGCTGAACTGGCTCGGTGGCGGTATCACGCTGCCCGAGCCGTTCGGGCTCCGGCACGCGTGGGCCGACCAGCCCTGGCGGCACCGCTTCATGACGGACGACGCCCTGCGCACGGCGACACCGGTGCTCCGGGTGGTACACGCCGCCGCGCTGCGTGTCCTGGAGGAGAACGGCGCCGACACGGAGAAGTTCGGCACCCGATCCTCGGTGCTCAGCGGACTGGTACAGGAGGTGTCACCGAGGAAGGCGGACGTCTACAACGCCTGATACCGCCCGCGCTCCTACCCGGTCATGGTGTCGGCCACGCCTCCGTGAGCATCCGGCGGGTGTCGCCCAAGAGCTGCGGCAGGACCCTGGTATGGGCCACGACCGGCAGGAAGTTCGTGTCACCGCCCCATCGGGGGACGATGTGCTGGTGCAGATGGGCCGCGATACCGGCGCCGGCCACCGCCCCCTGGTTCATGCCGATGTTGAATCCGTGGGCCCCGGAGGCCGTGCGGAGAGCCGTCATCGCCTGCTTGGTCAACTCCGCGACCTCGATCGTCTCCGCCGTGGTCAGCTCGGTGAAGTCGGCCACGTGACGGTAGGGCACGGTCATCAGATGCCCTCCGTTGTACGGGTAGAGGTTGAGCACCGCGTAGGCGTGCTCCCCGCGTCGGACGATCAGACTGTCCTCGTCCGATTTGGCGGGGATGGAGCAGAAGGGGCATCCGTCGTCGGCCCCGGGACCGCTCGGCTTGCCCTCGCCCTGGATGTAGGCCATCCGATGGGGCGTCCACAGACGCTGGAACGCGTCCTGGGTTCCGACTCCCCACTGCTGCTCCGGCTCACTCGTCATGCGGGAAGCATATGGCTTCACCCGATCGGCGGGCGAAGGCCCCCGGCGCGCCGGGGGCCTCGTCTCACACCTGGACGCGCCGCTCCACGACGTCCAGGAGCTTGGTCAGCGCGTGCTCCCGCGCGAGCCCGTTCTCCTGGGAGCCGTCCCGGTACCGGAAGGAAACCGTGCCCGCGTTCATGTCGTCGTCACCGACAATGATCATGAAGGGGACCTTCTGCTTCTGGTGATTCCTGATCTTCTTCTGCATCCGGTCCGATGAGGCGTCGACCTCGACCCGCAGTCCGCGGCTCTTGGCCTCGGCGGCGAACCCGCGCAGATACTCGACGTGCGTGTCGCCGACCGGGATGCCGACCGCCTGCACCGGGGCGAGCCAGGGCGGCATCGCCCCCGCGTAGTGCTCCAGGAGCACGGCGAAGAAGCGCTCGATGCTGCCGAAGAGCGCCCGGTGGATCATGACGGGTCGCTGCTTGCCGCCGTCCGGACCGGTGTACTCGAGATCGAAGCGCTCCGGCAGGTTGAAGTCGAGCTGCACCGTCGACATCTGCCACGTCCGGCCGATGGCGTCGCGGGCCTGGACGGAGATCTTCGGCCCGTAGAAGGCGGCGCCACCGGGATCGGGGACCAGCGGCAGCCCCTGCTTCTCCGCCACCTGCCGGAGCACCGCGGTCGCCTCCTCCCACGCCTCGTCGGAGCCGACGAACTTCGTCTCGTCCTTCGTCGACAGCTCCAGGTAGAAGTCCTCCAGGCCGTAGTCGCGGAGCAGGTTCAGGACGAACGTCAGCGTCCTGTCCAGCTCCTCGGCCATCTGGCCCTTGGTGCAGTAGATGTGCGCGTCGTCCTGGGTGAAGCCCCGCGCCCGTGTCAGGCCGTGGACGACCCCCGACTTCTCGTAGCGGTAGACGGTGCCGAACTCGAAGAATCTCAGCGGGAGTTCCCGGTACGACCGACCCCGAGCGTCGAAGATCAGATTGTGCATCGGGCAGTTCATCGGCTTCAGGTAGTAGTCCACGCCCTCGTCGAGCTGCATGGGCGGGTACATCCCGTCCGCGTACCAGTCGAGGTGCCCCGAGGTCTCGAAGAGCTGCCCCTTCGTCGCGTGTGGGGTGTAGACGAACTCGTACCCCTCCTCCTCGTGGCGACGGCGGGAGTAGTCCTCCATGACCCGACGCACGATGCCGCCCTTGGGATGGAAGACCGCGAGCCCGGAGCCGATCTGCTCGGGCACGGAGAACAGGTCGAGTTCGTGGCCCAGTCTGCGGTGATCCCTCTTCTCGGCCTCGGCGAGGAACTCCAGGTGCGCCTTCAGCTCGTCCTTCGACGGCCAGGCGGTGCCGTAGAGCCGCTGGAGCATGGGGTTCTTCTCGCTGCCGCGCCAGTACGCGGCGGCGTTGCGCATCAGCTTGAACGCGGGGATGTTCCGCGTGCTGGGCAGGTGGGGACCGCGACACAGGTCCTTCCAGCAGACCTCGCCGGTCCTGGGATCGACGTTGTCGTAGATCGTCAGCTCGCCCGCGCCGACCTCGACGTCGGCGCCGTCGTCGTGGGACGCGGCGCCCTTGAGGCCGATGAGCTCCAACTTGTAGGGCTCCTCGGCCAGTTCCTCCCGCGCTTGCTGGTCGGTGACGACACGGCGCGCGAAGCGCTGGCCGCGTTTCTGGATCTCCTGCATCTTCTTCTCGATGGCCTTGAGGTCGTCAGGGTGGAACGGCCTGGCCACGTCGAAGTCGTAGTAGAAGCCGTCCCGGACGGGTGGACCGATGCCCAGCTTGGCCTCGGGGAACAGTTCCTGCACCGCCTGGGCCATGACGTGCGCGGTGGAGTGGCGCAGGATGTCCAGGCCGTCCGCCGAGGAGATCTCCACACCCTCGACGACGTCGCCGTCCGTCACCTCGTACGCCAAGTCCTTGAGGTCGCCCGCCACACGCGCGGCGATGATCGCGCGCTCGCCGGTGAAGAGGTCGGCGGCCGTGGTGCCCGTCGTCACCACGCGCTCTTCCCGCTCGGAATCGCGTTGGATGATCACACGGACGTCTGACACCGGTCTCTCCTGACTGAAGTGGGGCCGCGGCACCGTACCGGGGCGCGCGCATGCACAGGATCGTACCGACCCGGGTCCGTCGACGGCCAAACGGTTCGCCCCGGCCACCGGACCGACCGCCCCCGCCGCGGAGGACCGGGCGGACCTCTCCACGCCGCGCCTCGACACCGCGACCCGGCACCGGAGTCACAGGCTTCGGGCGGTCCCGCGCCGGCCAGGCGGCGACCGGCGTCACTTGGACTCCGCCCGCGCGGGTGGAAACCCCCCGGGCCGCGGCGACGGACGACGCGTCGACCACGCCAGGAGGGACGAGGTCGGGGCCGACCACGCCTCTCGCCGCGTCGCGGCCCACGGGATGGGGAACACACGAAGGCCGGACCGTCGGGAACGGTCCGGCCTCTCCGGGGTGGGCGATACTGGGTTCGAACCAGTGACCTCTTCGGTGTGAACGAAGCGCTCTCCCACTGAGCTAATCGCCCGGGCACGCGCCGAACATTACAGGCCCCGGCGGGCGGAGTTCAAACCGCCCCCGACGGATCCGGCACCGGCCCCGATCCCGGGTTCCGCGCAAGCGTCGCATCCACGACACGCGCGGCGGCCCACCCCGGTTCGGGGTGGGCCGCCGTGTGATCCGGTGGGCGATACTGGGTTCGAACCAGTGACCTCTTCGGTGTGAACGAAGCGCTCTCCCACTGAGCTAATCGCCCGGGCACGGGGAGAACATTACCCCATGTCAGAGGCTCCGATGACCATGGGGGACGCCCACACCGAGGCACCAAGTCACCGACCGGGCGACCCCCACGGCGCCGCGAGACCGAACTCCCGGAGGTAGAGGCCGGCCAGTACGCCCGCGACCACCAGGCACACCACCGTGATGATCAGGTTCCGGCGGCGGACCTTGGGGTCGAGCGCCCGTCGGGCGGCCTCGGTCACCTTGCGCTTCGTCCAGCGCAGCACGAGCTGGGCCCAGGTGAACTCCGTCGCCCAGATCGCCATCCCGCAGAAGATCACAACCCACCCCGGCCCCGGCAGGGGGAGCATGAGAACCCCGGTCACGACGACGGCCAGACCGACGACGAAGACGCCGACCTGCCAGGCGACGTGCAGGGGCCGGTGCGCCTTGACGAAGGCGGGCGCACGCGAGCCCAGCGGTCGACCCCCCTCCGACCGGTCCCTCACACTGCGTTCCCACGGCACGGCAACCTCGCCCGGCTCGCTACTCCCCGTGTTCATGCGGCCAAACTTTACCCGAGCCCTCCGAGTCACCGGATCGGCCGCGGTCAGACAACGATCACTCCGCCGGATGAGTCACGTAAACCCACACAAAACACTCAGAGGGGTTTACAACGGCACCGTAGGTGGCATGTCGATTTCGCCGACGTGCGAATCCCCGAGCGCACACTGAGCGAAAGGCCCTGGCGCTTATGAACACCACGGTCAGCTGCGAGCTGCACCTGCGCCTCGTTGTCTCGAGCGAGTCCTCCCTGCCTGTCCCCGCAGGCCTGCGGTACGACACGGCCGACCCCTACGCCGTCCACGCCACCTTCCACACCGGAGCCGAGGAGACCGTCGAGTGGGTGTTCGCCCGCGACCTCCTCGCCGAGGGACTCCACCGCCCCACCGGCACCGGAGACGTCCGCGTCTGGCCGTCCCACAGCCACGGTCAGGGTGTCGTCTGCATCGCCCTGAGCTCCCCCGAAGGGGAGGCGCTGCTGGAGGCCCCCGCGCGGGCCCTGGAGTCCTTCCTGAAGCGCACCGACGCCGCCGTGCCCCCGGGCACGGAGCACCGGCACTTCGACCTCGATCAGGAGCTGTCGCACATCCTGGCCGAGAGCTAGCACCCAGACCGGCCCGACGCCGTCGACTCGGGGTGACGGCTCGGGCAGGGACAACCGCACAGGTCCCCCACGCCTCCTCGCGGGCCCTCCGCGAGGAGGCGTGGGACGTCCTCGCGAGCGGGGTCCCTCACGAGAAGGTCCCGCGGCTCCCCCACCGGGCCTCGCGGGACCTTCTCGGCAACCTCCCGGATCGCGCTGTCGGCGGCGTGGAGCCATTACCATCGGCCACCACCGGCGACCGCCGGTGCCAGCCGGCCGAGGCCAGGGAGCGACAGTTGCTGATCACCCACGACACCCGGTGCGCGCTGGACGCCGTGGTGGATCTGGTGAACACGGCGCCGGAGGAGGCCCCCGCGGAGGGGCTGCCGGACGTCGCGGCGTTGCGGGACTTCGTGGAAGCGCACGCCATCAGCGACGTGAGCGAACTGGACGGAGACGATCTCGCCGGGGTGCGTCGGATCCGGGAGCGGTTCACTACCGTCTTCGCGGCGACCGACACACGCGCCGCCGCCGAGGTGGTCAACGGGCTCGTGGCCGCCGCCGGCACCACTCCCCGGCTGACCGACCACGACGGGTACGACTGGCACCTGCACTACTTCGCCCCGGGGGCTTCGATCGCCGACCATCTGGCCGCCGACGGCGGGATGGCCTTGGCGTTCTTCCTCGTCGCGGGCGAGCGGGAGCGACTGAGGCGTTGCGAGGCACCGGACTGCCGGCGCGCCTTCGTCGATCTCTCGCGAAACCGTTCGCGGCGCTACTGCGACAGCCGCACCTGCGGCAACCGTCTGCACGTCGCGGCGTACCGCGCTCGCCGCAGAGGGGCCACGGGGTGACGCGCCAGGGGGTCTCCCGGCTCCGCCCGACGGACCCCGGCGGGTGTCGCCGGGGCACGCGGGAACGGCTCACAGCAACAGCAGATCGTGCAACGAAGCCATGAGCAGCAGGCTCCCGATCACCGCAAGGAAGATCATCAACGGTGGTTGGGAGAGGGCGAAGAGACAGCCGCGCGACTCGTGACGCTGCGGCGCGGCGTGGCTCTCATCCGTGTTCGGCTGTGTCGTATCCAGCATCTCGCGGGTGATGATGGCGCAACGGACGCCTCCGGCGCGATCAGCACAGCCGGAAAATACCGGACTTCGACGCGACAGCGCTGTTCGGTTCGGGTTGCGATCGTTTCCGTACCGGCCGGCGACCTTCTCTGTCCTCGCGTCGGACCACTCGCCCGCACGGCGCGGGCGACGTCAGATGCCGTGCTTCTTCAGGATCGCCTCGATGTCGCCGAAGTCGTCGTCGCCGGACGCGCCGGTGTCGGGGGCCGCCCGGCCCCGGTCGCCGGGTGTCACGGCGGGGGCGGAGGACCCCGGAGCCACCGTGTCGCCCCGAGCCCCAGCGCGCGTCCGCCCGCTCGCCCCGCTGGTCTCGCTCCGCCGCTCGGACCGGCGGAGCGTCACGAACAGCAGCCAGGAAACGCCCAGCACCGCGAAGCCGGCCCAGGCGACGGGGCTGAAGGCGGTGCCGGCGAGCCAGTCGACGACGCCGGTCATCACCAGACCCAGAGGGATCAGCGCGTAGGCCGCGATGCGGGTGGCCGCCCGGAAGCGTCTGCGATAGGCCGTGACGGCCGCGATGCCCAGGCCCGCGGCGGCCAGGGCGGAACACACGGTCTCGGCGATCATCCGGTCCTCCAGGCTGCGAATGGCGGGAACGGTCACCCCGTCCCCTCCATCCTGCACCGTCCGGACCTCTCGGGGCCACGCCGGCGGCGAGGGATCAGGGGCGTCTCCGGGTTCCGGCCCTTCGCGATCGCTCCACCGCGGAACGCGCCCAAGGCGTGGGGCGGTGGAGGCGAGGGCGGCCGGGACACCGGTTCGGCCGCCGGAAACGCGGCTGGGAGACTGGCCCCATGAAGGACTCCCCCACCCCCGCCCCGATCGTGCTGGACGTCTGGTGCGAACTGCAGTGCCCGGACTGCCGGACCGCGCTGGACGACCTCCGGGCGCTGCGCGCCCGCTACGGCGACCGACTGGTACCCCGGCTGCGGCACTTCCCCCTGGAAAAGCACCGGCACGCCTTCGCCGCGGCGCAGGCGGCCGAGGAGGCCGCCGCGCAGGGCCGGGGATGGGAATACGTGGAGGCCGTACTCGCACGCGTCGAGGAGCTGAGTCGCGGAGGGGAACGCGTGCTGGTGGAGATCGCCGGCGAACTGGGCCTGGACACGGAGGAGTTCGACACGGCCCTGATCGACGGGCGGCACATCCTGATCGTCGACGCGGACCACGCGGAGGGCCGGGCGATCGGGGTCACCGGTACCCCCACCTACGTGATCGGCGGGGAGCGCCTCGACGGCGGCCGGAGCCAGGACGGTCTCCGGGGCCGGATCGAGGAGATCGCGGACCGCCTGCCGCGGGCGGCGGCGTCCGGGCCGGTCGACCCGAGCGCCTGACACCTCGACAGGACGGTTGCCGCCGGCGCGCCGATGAACCGCGCGGTCGCTAGGCCAAGGGCTTGGCGAGGTGGATCGTGACGGGCTCGTACCCGAGGGAGTCGTAGAGCCGCTCGGCCGGCGTGTTGCCCGCGAACACGTTGAGTTCGAGGGCCTTGCGGCCGGCGCTGACGGCCAGACGTTCGGCGAGGAGCATCGTGGCCCGCCCGTGCCCCCGACCGCGTCGGCCGTCCTCCACCCGAACGTCGAAGACGTAGGCGGCGTCCCGCCGAAGCCCCAACCAGAGCGTGGCGACCCTGTCGCCCTCGCTCTCCAGAACGCCGAAGCGCATGCCCTCGGCCTGCGTTCCGTGCTCCCGCGGGGCCGCGTGGTCCAGGGCGGACTTGGCGGACGCCTCCGCCGGGGACATGCCCTGGTCCGTCAGGGCACGCGTGTAGCGCTCCATCGCCCGGTCGAGCCACGGGCCGAACTCGGGCGCCGTCATGGGCCGACCCTCCACGCCGGACGGCAGGGGCGGCGGAGTCTCGCCCAGGCGTTTGCGCATCCGGCGCGCCCGGGGCGTGTAGCCGAGGGCGCCGGCCAGGCGAAGCGCCGCCCCTGCCTCCGCGGGGACGCTCGCCTCGATGACCCGGCAGCCCCACTCCCGCGTCACCTCCTCGGCGGCGAGGGCGGCGACGGTGGCCCTGCCGCGCCGGCGCTCGGGTGCGTCGACGCTCAGGGAGGCGATCCGGGCGGCTTGGGAGATCGACGCGGAGGTGACGAGGTGGAGCGAGCCCACGGGGCGACCGTCGACGCAGATCCGGTAGCGACGGGAGCGTCCTCCGTCGGCGGTGCGCGACAACGGCTCGGTCGGTCGCAGGGTGGTGGTCACCCGGAGCTTCTACCCGCGCGCGGACGACCCGATTCCTGCCGCTTCCACCGGGCGTCGGCGATGTCGTCGCGGGCCCGATCAGGGGTCGAGGTCACCGGCGGCCCGCTCCTCGAAGATCCGCACGACCTTCGTGGTGACGGGGCCGGGGCCCGGCAGCTCCCGGGCGTCCGCCCGACGCACGGCCTGCACGTCGCGCAGAGTCGAGGTGAGGAAGATCTCGTCGGCCTCCCTGAGGACCTCCAGCGGAAGGTCGGTCTCCGTGGCCCCGGTCCACTCGACGGTGAGGGCGCGGGTCACACCCGCGAGGCATCCCGAGGCGAGCGGGGGTGTGTGAACCGCTCCGCCGAGAACGACGAAGACGTTCGACCCGGTCCCCTCACAGAGCCGCCCCAGGGTGTTGCCGAACAGCGCCTCCGAGGCCCCCAGCTCCCGCGCCCGGGCGAGGGCGACGACGTTCTCGGCGTAGGACGTGGTCTTCAGCCCGGTCAGGGCGCCGCGTTCGTTCCTGGTCCAGGGCACGGTGATCACCGCTGTCGCGTCCGGGCGACGCACCGTCTCGCCCAGGGCGACGACCAGTGTCGGACCGTCCTCGCCGCGGTCGGACCCGAGCGGTCCCAGCCCACCGGTGTACGTGATGCGGAGCCTGCCGAGCGGCATCGGGTTGGCCGCGAGCACGGCGGCGCAGGCACGACGGACCTCGTCCGTGTCGGGCTCCGGCAACCCGAGGCCGCGGGCGGAGCGGGTCAGCCGATCCAGGTGCCGGGTCAGGGCGAAGGGCCGCCCATCGACCGACTTCACGGTCTCGAATACCCCGTCTCCGACGGTCAGTCCGTGGTCGAGAGCCGAGACGCGGGCGGCCTGGGGATCCCGCAGCGCGCCGTCGAGCCAGAGTTTCACCGTTCGTCACCTCACGTCGTTCCGTCGGACGTCTCGCGCCGGTGACCGGGGAACCCGGTCGCCACACCTGCGGGCGGCGGGGCCGTCGTGGCGCGCTCCGCGTACGCACCCGACGCTACCGCGAGCAGCCGGGCCGCCTTCAGTTCGGTCTCGCGCCACTCGCCCTCGGGGTCCGATCCCCAGGTGATGCCCGCGCCGGTTCCGAACCGCAGGACCGCGCCCCCGTCACCGGAGCGGTCGATCCAGAAGGTACGGATGCCCACGGCCAGTTCGCCGACCCCTCGGTCCGCGTCGACCCAGCCGAGCGCGCCGCAGTAGGGGCCTCGGGGCGCCGTCTCCAGGGCCTCGATGATCCGCAGGGCGCTGGACTTGGGCGCCCCGGTGACGGAACCGGGCGGAAACGTCGCGGCCAGCAGGTCGCCCCAGGTGGCGTCGGCGCGCAGCTCGCCGCGCACGGTCGAGACCAGGTGGACCAGGCCGGGATGGGTCTCGACCACGCACAGCTCGGGCACGCTCACGCTGCCGGTGGCACAGACGCGCCCCAGGTCGTTGCGGACGAGGTCCACGATCATCACGTTCTCGGCGTGGTCCTTCTCCAGCAGGTCGTCCTCGGTCCTCCCCGTCCCCTTGATGGGACCGGACTCCACCACGCGGCCGGCGCGGCGCAGGAACAGCTCCGGCGACGCCGTCGCGGTCTCGACCCCGTGCTCCGGAAGCCGGATCGTTCCGGCGTAGGGCGCCGGGTTGTCGCGGGCCAGGAGGGCCGTCAGCGCGTCCACGTCGGCGTCCGCCGGGACGGGCGCCGACAGCACCCGGCAGACGTTGGCCTGGTACACCTCACCGGTCGCGATGTGCTCCCGGACGCGACGGACCGCTCTCGTGTAGGAAGCGCGGTCGAGCGAGGACGTCCAGGCGTCGACGGGCGGCCCGATCCAGCCCCCGGGGCGTGGTCTCGGCACCGGCTCCCGTCGCACATCGGCGAAGCGGGCGCAGGTCAGGGCGCCCTCGAAATCGCGGGAGACGGCCCAGAAGCCCCGGGAGTCCAAGGCCATGGGGTCGCTCGTGACGTCGCGCAGACCCGTGGCGAGGCGGTCGCCGAATCGGGCCAGAGGAGGGAGGTCGTGCACGTCGTCGAGTCTATGACCGGCCCGAGGACTCGAACCGGCCGTCCCTCCTCGGACCGTCCGGTCCCGTCGGGCACCGGCCCGCGGGCAGCACGCTGCGCGAACGCGTTTTTGTCCTGGCCCCGGAATCCGCTAGAGTTCAACACGTCGCCGGGACGCGTGAGCGCACCGAAACGACAGGCGGACGTAGCTCAGTTGGTAGAGCGCAACCTTGCCAAGGTTGAGGTCGCGAGTTCGAGCCTCGTCGTCCGCTCCAGGAAGCAGGGGGCCACATCGGCTCACCGGCTCCTGGTGGAGTGGCCGAGAGGCGAGGCAACGGCCTGCAAAGCCGTCTACACGGGTTCAAATCCCGTCTCCACCTCCAAGGACGATTAGCTCAGCGGGAGAGCGCTTCCCTGACACGGAAGAGGTCACTGGTTCAATCCCAGTATCGTCCACCGGCCCTCAGGGCCTTGATCCGCGAGGATCCCCGCGCGATTAGCTCAGCGGGAGAGCGCTTCCCTGACACGGAAGAGGTCACTGGTTCAATCCCAGTATCGCGCACTCCACGTGCTCGCCCCACTCCCGTGAGTGACGGCGCCGCGAGGACGATTAGCTCAGCGGGAGAGCGCTTCCCTGACACGGAAGAGGTCACTGGTTCAATCCCAGTATCGTCCACCCTTCGAGAGGCCCCCGGATGTCGTGACCGACCCGGGGGTTTCCCGCTGTCGAGGGGCGTCTTACTCCAGGAGCCCTGTCGTGCCGGTGGATCGCGGTGCCGGCGCGGCTCCCCAGCCACGCCGGCACCCGAGCCGTCCGCCGCG
Source organism: Streptomyces sp. HSG2 (assembly GCF_016598575.1). Taxonomy (NCBI): domain Bacteria; kingdom Bacillati; phylum Actinomycetota; class Actinomycetes; order Kitasatosporales; family Streptomycetaceae; genus Streptomyces; species Streptomyces sp. HSG2. Next base: position 4,598,122 of record NZ_CP066801.1, on the reverse strand, counting down.
CCCCCGTCCCCACGGGGTTCTCGGGTGGGTGCTCCGCCCGGACCGCTCTTCCGGGCCCGGGACGCCGCTCGACGCCCCGGCACCACACTCGCGGACGACGCCCGCACGGGCCGCCGCTCCCGTGTCGCCGCGACACGGGAGCGGGGCCGCCGGCGGCCCGGGGCCGATGACCGCGGTACGGTCCGGCTCCTTCGGACTCGGTCGGCGTAGGACCGAGTCGCTCACCGCCGGCGGCGGGGCGCCGACCGTCCGGCCGAGCGCGCCCGCCACTCGATCCCGAATCTAGTCGGGCCGCGAGACGTCGGGCGTCATGCCCGCGTACCGCGTCCCTGGCCTCCGGGAGGATGAGTCGCGCCGCCGGGAGTACTCCCCAGGGTGGAGGCCGGGCGGGCGCGACCCTGACATCGGTGACTTCCCTCACGGTTCGCGCCCGGTCGACGCCGCGAGACGGTCGCGCCTACCGTCTCGAACGAGTCGAGGCCGCGCGCGGGAGGGCCCACCCGCCGGAGTCGCCTTCCGTCACGACCAATCACCCTTCCCCCGCGCGGGGTTGATCCGGGACTCGTTCCTCGCCGCCGTCCGCCGTTCGGTCACCGGCGGTGCCCTCGGCGCGGCGGCGGCGCGCCCGGCGGGCGACGGCACCGAGCGGGCGCGGCCTCTGCGCGCCGACGCCCCGGGAAACGTAAGCTGTGCCACGTCACAGGGACCGGGCAGCGGGGATGGACATGGCGATGATGCGCCTGAGGCGCGAGGACCCGCGCGTCGTCGGCTCGTTCAGGCTTCACCGGCGCCTCGGCGCGGGCGGGATGGGGGTGGTCTACCTCGGCTCGGACAGGCGAGGGCAGCGGGTGGCCCTGAAGGTGATCCGCCCGGATCTGGCGGAGGATCAGGAATTCCGCTCACGGTTCGCCCGCGAGGTCTCGGCCGCGCGACGGATCCGGGGCGGCTGCACCGCCCGCCTGGTCGCCGCCGACCTGGAGGCGGACCGCCCCTGGTTCGCGACGCAGTACGTCCCGGGCCCCTCCCTCCACGACCAGGTGGTCGACGAGGGGCCGCTGTCGGCGGCGGACGTCGCCGCGGTCGGCGCCGCGCTGTTCGAGGGACTGGTGGCCGTGCACGAGGCCGGAGTCGTCCACCGGGACCTGAAGCCCTCGAACATCCTGCTCTCCCCCAAGGGGCCGAGGATCATCGACTTCGGCATCGCCTGGGCCACGGGCGCCTCGACCCTCACACACGTCGGCACCGCCGTCGGCTCCCCCGGTTTCCTGGCCCCCGAGCAGGTCCGCGGGGCGGCCGTCACCCCCGCGACGGACGTGTTCTCGATGGGCGCCACGCTCGCCTACGCGTCGATGGGCGACTCTCCCTTCGGACACGGGAGTTCGGAGGTGATGCTCTACCGCGTGGTGCACGAGGAACCGCAACTGCGGGGGGTGCCCGACGCGCTGGCCCCCCTCGTCCGCGCCTGCCTGGCCAAGGACCCACAGGAGCGGCCCGGCACGCCTCAGCTGTCCCTGCGGTTGAAGGAGATCGCGGCACGGGAGGCCCAGGGCATCACGGAGGCGCGTCCACCCACACAGCGTGGCCGGGAGGCCGACCGGCCATCGGTCCGAGTCTCGACGAGTGGCACCCCCGGACCCCGCGGCGACCGAGACACGCGCCCCACACCCGGGCGGACGCGCCCGCCCGGCACGTCGTCGCCGCGTGCCCGTCGCCGGGAAGGCTCTTCCCGAGGCGGCGGCCGGATCACGCCCGTGCGGAGTACCCCCCTCGAAGACGGCGCCGGCCGCCGAGGCAACGGGACGACGCCGGCGACGCCCCGCTCCACGCCCGGCGGCACCGGACGGAACACCCGACCCGGCCTGGGCGGCCACACCTCGCGCGGCGGTGCCCCGGGCAACCGCGCGACCCGCCCGACGCGGGCGTGGCGTGGACCGGCCAACCCCCGGCTCCTGCGCCAACGCCTCTTCGTCTTCGTGGTGGTGACCGCTCTCGTCGCGCTCGGGATCGCCCTGGCCCAGAGCTGCCGGCGCGACGCCCGGAGTCTGGAGGGGGAGCGAACCGACGGGCCGGCGGCGGTTCGGATCGTCACCGAGGACCGCCTCGGCGTCGAACGGCCCGCCGCGCCGTTTCAGCCCGTGGGGCGCCCCGCGGTGACCGCGTAGAAGGCGACGGCCGCGGCGGCTCCGACGTTGAGCGAGTCGACACCGTGGGCCATCGGCACGCGGACCCACTCGTCCGCCGCGACCAGGGCTTGCCTGGACAGCCCGTCCCCCTCCGCGCCGAGCATCAGCGCCACCCGCTCCAGGTGGTGGGGCGCGGCCTCGTCGAGCGTGCGGGCCTTTCCGTCGGGAGTGAGGGCCAACAGCGTGAACCCGGCCGCGCGCACCCACTCCAGCCCCTTGGGCCAGATGTCGAGGCGGGCGTACGGCACGGACAGGACGGCGCCCATGGAGACCTTGAGGCTGCGCCGGTACAGAGGGTCCGCGCAGCTCGGGGAGAGGAGGACCGCGTCCATGCCGAGGGCCGCGGCCGAACGGAAGATCGCCCCCACGTTGGTGTGGTCGTTGACGGACTCCATGACGGCTACTCGGCGCGCGGTCCGCAGCAGATCGGATGGGTCGGGCAACGGTTTGCGCCGCATGGACGCGAGGGCGCCGCGATGCACGTGGTAGCCGGTGACCCGCTCGGCGAGCTCCGGGGAGACCGCGTAGACGGGCGCGGGAGCCTCGTCGATCACGTCGCGCATCGCGTCGACCCACTTGGCCGAGAGCAGCATCGACCGCATCGCGTAGCCGGCTGCCCCGGCCCGTCGGATGACCTTCTCGCCTTCGGCGATGAACAGGCCTTCGGCCGGCTCGCGTCTGCGACGCAGCTCGACGTCGGTCAGACCGGTGTAGTCGGAAAGGCGTGGATCGTCGGGGTCGTCGACGGTGATGAGATCGGCCACGGGGTGATGCTGCCTCGTCCCTGGAACGGAGCCATCGGCTCGGATCGGTCAGTGTCGCGGAGGTCGCGCCGGCGCGCCGCCGGAGGGGGGGCCGGCCTCGACGACCGCGCCGACGACGATCACCGCGGGGGGTCGCACGTTCGCGGTGCGCACCGTCTCGGCGACCGTGCCCAGGGTGGCGTCGACCCTGCGCTGCCCCGCCGTGGTCCCCTCCTGCACGAACGCCACCGGGGTGTCGGGGGACTTGCCGTGCGCGACGAGCGTCTCCGCGATCCGGCCGATCTTGTCGACACCCATCAGGATCACCAGGGTGCCGGTCAGCCCCGCCATGGAGGGCCAGTCCACCAGGGACCGTTCGTCGTCGGGGGAGACATGGCCGCTGACGACCGTGAATTCGTGGGCCACACCGCGATGGGTCACGGGGATCCCGGCGGCGCCCGGCACGGAGACCGCGCTGGAGACGCCGGGTACCACGGTGCACGGGATCCCGGCCGCGGCGAGCGCCTCGACCTCCTCCATGCCCCGGCCGAACACGAACGGGTCGCCCCCCTTGAGTCGGACGACGAACCTGCCTCGCCTGGCGTGCTCGACCAGGGCGGCGTTGATGGCCTCCTGGGCCATGAACCGGCCGTAGGGGATCTTCGCCGCGTCGATCACCTCGACGTGTGCCGGCAGTTCGTCCAGGAGATCGCGTGGACCGAGACGGTCGGCGATGACGACGTCGGCCTCCGCGAGCAGGCGCCTCCCGCGGACGGTGATCAGGTCGGGGTCGCCGGGGCCGCCGCCGACCAAGGCCACGCCCGGGGCCCGGTCGCGCTGGTGGGGCGCGAGGAGGGTGCCGTCCCGGAGCCCCTCGACGACGGCGTCTCGGATGGCCGCCGTGCGCCGAGGATCCCGAACCCGCGCGCGGGTCGTCAGCACGGCGACCGTGACGCCCTCGCTGTGTCCGGTCGCGGGGGTCCAGGCGGTGGCCTGATCGGCGTCGTCGGAGCGGACGCACCACACCCTCCGGCGCTCGGCCTCGGCGGAGGCCGCCACGTTGGCCTCCGGGTCACTGGTGGCGACGAGCACGTACCAGGCCTCGGCGAGGTCGCCGTCCCGGTAGCCCCGTCGCTCCCAGACGATCTCACCGGCGTCCGCCATGGCCTCGACCGACGGCGTGGCCGTCGGCGAGATCAGGTGGATGTCCGCGCCCGCCGCGACGAGGGCGGGGAGACGGCGCTGGGCCACCTGCCCACCACCGAGCACGACCACTCGGCGACCGGCCAGGCGGAGACCTACGGGATAGGCGGGGTGTTCGGCCATACGCGGACTGCTCCTGATCCGAGCGGTGGCGGCGGACGCTACGGCGCTGGAGCGACCCTGACCCGCGGATTTTACGCCGGGTCTCCCCGGCGCGGCAGGGGCGGGTCTCCGCGCCGACGGTCACCGCCCCGACGCGCCGCCCCTCCCGCGCCGGGGAGGGGCACGCCCCGTACCGGGCCGGCCGGCCGGGGATGGATCAACTCTCGGTGACTCCGGCCGAGTCGAACGTCGCCACCTCGTGCATGGCCCGCGCGGTGCTCTGCACCAAGGGCAGTGCCAAGAGCGCCCCGGTGCCCTCGCCGAGCCGGAGGTCGAGATCGACCAGAGGTCGCAGCCCCAGCTTGTTGAGCGCGGCGACATGGCCTGGCTCGGCGCTGCGGTGCCCGGCGATGCAGGCGGCGAGGACCTCCGGGGCGATGGCGCGGGCGACCAGGGCCGCCGCGCCGGCGCTGACGCCGTCCAGGATCACCGGGGTTCGCAAGGCCGCGCCGCCCAGCAACAACCCGACGATGGCCGCGTGTTCGAAACCGCCGATCGCCGCGAGCACACCGATCGGGTCGGCCGGGTCGGGACGGTGCAGTTCGATCGCGCGCCGGACCACCTCGGTCTTGCGGGCCAGGGTCTCGTCGTTGACCCCGGTGCCCCGGCCGGTCACCTCCGAGGGGTCGGCTCCGGTGAAGACCGCGATCAGAGCGGCGGAAGCGGTGGTGTTGGCGATGCCCATCTCACCGGTCAGGAGCGCCTTGTTGCCGGCGGACACCAGGTCGCGGGCGGTCTCGATGCCGATCTCGATCGCCTGCCTCGCCTCTTCGCGGCTCATCGCGGGCCCCGCCGTCATGTCGGAGGTGGCGGGCCTGATCCTCCGGGGCAGCAGCCCGGGGGTGGCGGGCAGGTCGGTGGCGACACCGACGTCCACGACGCAGACCTCTGCGCCGACCTGCGCGGCGAAGGCGTTGCACACCGCTCCCCCACTCAGGAAGTTGGCGACCATCTGGCCGGTCACCTCCTGCGCCCACGGTGTGACGCCCTGGGCGTGCACCCCGTGGTCCCCCGCGAAGATCGCCACGGCGGCGGGCTCGGGAATCGGCGGCGGGCACTGCCGGGACAACCCGGAGAGCTGGGCCGAGATGATCTCCAGCATGCCGAGGGCTCCGGCGGGCTTGGTCATCCGCTTCTGTCGCTCCCACGCCTGGCCGAGCGCCTTCGCGTCCAGCGGGCGGATCTGCGCCACGGTCTCGCCGAGGAGGTCGTGGGGGTCCTCGCCGGGCAGCGCCCGGCGGCCGTAGGACTCCTCGTGGACCACCCACGACAGAGGTCGGCGCTTGGACCAGCCCGCGCGCGTCAGCTCGGGCTCGTCCGGGAAGGCGTCGACATAGCCGAGGCAGAGGTAGGCCACGACCTCCAGGTGCTCGGGCAGATCGAGTGCCCGGACCATTTCGCGCTCGTCGAAGAAGCTGACCCACCCCACGCCCAGGCCCTCGGCACGGGCGGCGAGCCACAGGTTCTCCACGGCGAGCGCGGCCGAGTACGGGGCCATCTGCGGCTGGGTGTGCCTGCCCAGAGTGTGGCGGCCCCCCCGGGTGGGATCGGCGGTGACGACGATGTTCACCGGGGTGTCGAGGATGGCCTCGATCTTGAGTTCCCGGAACTGCTTGGCTCGCCCCTTGGGCAGGGACGTGGCGTACGCCTCCCGCTGACGCTCCGCCAGCTCGTGCATGGCGCGACGGGTCTCGGGCGATCGGATGACGACGAAGTCCCAGGGCTGGGACTGGCCGACGGACGGCGCGGTGTGGGCGGCCTCCAGAACGCGGAGCAGCACCTCGTGGGGGACGGGATCGTCACGGAACCCGTTGCGAATATCGCGGCGCTCCCGCATGACGCGCAGGATCGCCTCGCGTTCGGAATCGGCGTACCCGGGCGCGGCGGGGGCGCGGGAGGGACCGGCCGGCACATCGTCGGCCGCCGCGTCCGGGGCGGGCGACTCCTCGCCGGTTCGGGGTCCCGAGGCCGTCTCACGATCCGGTGCCTCGGGGTCGGCGAGGTTCTCCGGGTCCGGTCGGGCCGGCGGGGCATCGGGCCCCTCGGGGGCGGTCCGGTCGGCCGGTGGGGTGGGCGGCCGGAGGTCGGCGCGGTCGAGAGCGTCGGACGACGGCTCCCCCGACGGCAGGGGGGCGGCGGGCGAAGTCGGTGGTGAGGGTGGGGCGTCGTCGGGACGACCGCTCTCGGGGGCGGCGCCCGGGCCGCGGACGGCTTCGGGAAGCGCCCGCGCCTCCTGCCCGCTCTCCGCGTCGCCCGAGTGCTCCTGCTCCTGCTCCTGCTCCTGCTCCTGCGGGAGGGTGGTGGGTGCCGCCGGTTCCGGGAAGGACGGGGAGGCGACCGAAGCGCTGGAGCCGAGAGGCACGACCCCCCGGCTCTCCGGGTCCCGATCCGTCGAGGCGATGGGCGCGCCGGCCCGATCGGCTCCCGAGTCGTGTCCCGCCGCGGTCTCGGCGAGCGGGACGGAGGTGGACTCCGGTCCCGGTGCGGGGTGCGCCGCGGGCTCCGGGGCGGGAGCCTTCTGGAGGAACGTCCCGGACTCCGGCAAGGCCGGCTCGTCGGTCGGCGGTTCCTCGGCCTCGCTCGCGCGCTCGGTGTCCCCGGCGCGCCCGGCGCGCCCGGTGGGCTCGGGCTCCTCTCGCGAGGGCACCGGGAGAGGGTCGGCGGGATCGGGGGGTCGGGTATCGGGGTGTGCGGGCGGGACCTCGGCGCCCGGAGGCAGCGCGGGCCCCCCGGCCCCCACGTCGGTCCCGGTCGGCTCTTCGGCGCCCGTGTCCGGCGCCGCGTCGTCGCCACCGGTGTCGGCATCCGGTGTGCCGGGGGTGGCGAGACCACCCACCGCCGTCCGCGAGTCCTCGGGCGCGGCGGTGTCCGGTGCCGGCGGGGCCACCGGGGCGCTGGCCGGAGTCGTCGCTTCGAGGGCGGGGGGCACGTCGACGAAGGGGGCTCGATCACGGACCGCCATGCGGTCCGGCACCGTCCGCGTGGCCTCGGGCGGCGGAACGTCCTCGGGCGGCGGCGCCGCGTTCGCCCTCTGCCGCGCCTCCTCGTCGGCGGCAGCGGGGGCGGACCGTTCCGGTACCGGAGGTTCCGCTCCGTGCGGCGCCTCCTCGCCGTCGGCCGTCTTCTCCTGGGGTACCGGGGCGGCGGGCGCGGAGGTGTCGCCGGGCGGCATGGGAAGCGCCGTCAGCGTGCCGCCGGTCGCGGCGACGGCCTCGGTCGACACCCGCGCGACGACGGCCTGGGCCGCGTCGCCCGAAGCGGCCGGCGGCACCGGCCCGGGGACGGGCTCGGGCCGCGTCACGACGGCCTTCGGTCCTCCGGGCTCGGGCGAATCCGGGCCGGGCTCCGCGGGATCCCGCGGCGTGGGGGGGGCGTCCGGAGCGGTGGGGGGCTCGGCGGACGTCGGCGTGTCGCGTATCGGCTGCCGGGCCGGTCCGCGGTCGGCGAGCGATCGGACCGGGCTGGCGGAGGCGTCCGGGATGAGGGGTCCCAGATGCAGGGGGCGGCGGAGGGTCACGTTCGCCGGGTCGGGGGAGGCGGGTCGGCTCGCGCCCGTGTCGTGTGGCGCTCCGGACTCGGCGGGCCGGGGCGCGGGCGGTGGCAGCACCTCCACGACGGGTTCGGGGGCGGGCGGCGCGACCTCGTTGCCCCAGGCTCCGCGCGCTCCGGGCAGCAGGAGCAGATCGTCGTCCTCGGATGTGCTCTCGGAGAGGTAGGGGTACGCGTCGGGCGCGGGGGCGCCTCGCTGCTCGACCATGCCTGCGTTCTCCGGCTGTCCCTCGCCCGGGACCCGGCCGGTGTCGGTCATGCCTACCCCTCGTCCATCGATCGGTGCCGCCGCGACCGGCTCGCCGGAACGGCTCGCCGACGCCTCCGTGGTGGAGAACGAGCGCGCGTGCCCGGTGGCACGACCGCCCGCGGCAGAGGCGGACGAGCCCTCGTCGAGCGGCGTTCTCGCGGTCATCGGTCCGCCGCGGGGTTCGGCCGCGTCGGCCCGTCGGGGAGCGTGCTCCTGCGCGCGCCCCGGGTTCCGCCCTACCGCACCGGCCGAAACGAGGTGGTGTCCTGCGGCGCTCGGCCGAGGAACACCGCGCGGCGCAGTGCGGTACGACGATCGGTCAGCCTACCGCGCCGACAGCGGTGACCGGATCATCGGGCACGAGCAGGCAGGGCTCCGCAGAGCAGAAACGCGACGCTCCGTCGCGCCTCCGTCCAGTCCCGTGTGTCGAGGGCGACGGACTGGAGCAGTTCGCAGGCGACGCGGTAGCCGTGCTCGGCCAACGTGCGACCGATCGCCTCCGCCCCGTCGCGGGTGACGGCGTGCGCCACGACCCGCTGGGGGCGGCGGTCCGCGACCGCCGAGACCACCCCCGCTCCCCCGCCCGCGACCCGGACGACGTCGGGTTCGGGAAGCCCCTCCAACACGTGGGGCGCGGCACCCCGCACGACCTGGATGAGGACGCCCCGCTCCCGCGCAGCGGCTGCGGTCCGCCGGCACGCCTCGGCGGACCGGTCGACGGCGATGACGGCCGCGCCCGCGCGGGCCGCCTCCACCGTGAAGGCTCCCGTGCCACACCCGATGTCCCAGACCAGGTCGCCGGTGCGGGGCCCGAGTCGGGCCAGTTGAGCTGTCCTGAGCACCTCGGTCTCCCCTTCTCCGGGATCAGCGCCGTGGACCTCGCCTGGGAGAGTCCAGCCGCGTGGGCCGACGGCGGGGTCACGACCGGCGATCCAGGAGGCGCCGGTTGCGGCGGGGGCGACCGACCCGCCCACCACGACGACGACGTTGGGATCGCGCCAGGTGTGATCGGCGGCCCGGTCGGAGGTGACGACACTGACCCGTTCGCGGTCGGTGCCGAGTTCCTCGCAGATCACGAAGGTCCGGTGGACGCCCTCCAGGAGGAGTCCGAGTTCGGCGGGGCCGGCACCCGGAGTGGTGAGGACGGCGACCTTGGGGTGTGCCCGGCACACGTTGACCGCCCGGCGCAGCGTGCGCGGGTGGGCGACGGTGACCTGCGCGTCGTCCCAGGGCATGCCGGCCCGCGCGAAGGCGGCGGCGACGGACGACACGGCCGGTACGACCTCGACCTCCAGGCCGAACTCGGGTGCGCGCAGGGCTCGAACGACACCGAAGAATCCGGGGTCGCCGTCGGCGAGGACCACGGCGGAGCCCCGGTGCCGGGCGATCCTGCGGGCGGCGAGGGTGGCACTGCCCAGGGGGACCCGTTCCGCGCCGGCCGGTACCTCGGGGAGCGCCAGGTGGTGCGGCGCGCCGGCCACGAGGGAGGCGGCGGTCAGCGCGGAACGTGCCGAGGCGGTCAACGGCGAACCGTCCCAGCCGATCACCGTGACCCGGTCGGCCATCGTCGTCAGCCTCCAGGATCCTCGCCGGTGGTCGGCGCCTTCGGGTAGGGCGGCACGGTGAGCGTACCCGGTGCGGGCGGCGTGTGTTCGAGGGGCGCCGCCCGCCTCGTCAGTTCCAGTCGCCGTACGAGACGAAGTCGGTCTCCACCGGTCGGTCGGCCGCCCCGTCCAGGTCCTCCGGCAGCAGGCTCCAGACGATGAAGTCGGTGCGCAACTCGCTCCAGGTGCCGTCCTCGGCGCGGGCGTGTGCCAGACAGGCGTTGCGCAGGACCCCTTCGCTGACGCACCCGATCTTCTGCGCGACCTGCTGGGAGGCGGTGTTGCCGGCCGCGGTGCGCAGTTCGACGCGTTCGAAGCGTTGGCCCTGGAACAGCCATCGGGCTGTGGCCAGGGCGGCCTCGGCCGCGTAGCCCTCGCCTCGCGCCCAGGGGGCGACGATGTATCCCAGCTCGGTGGAGCGGGTCCGCCAGTCGACGTGCCCCAGGCGGACGATCCCGACCAACCGCTGGGTGAGGAACTCGGCCACGCCGAGGTCGAGTCCCCGACCGGAGGCCCGCAGGGCGGGGGCGTCGTCGCCGATCCACGTCCGGGCGTTCCGCTCGGTGAAGGGGCGCGGGACGTCTGTCCAGGTGGTGACCTGCTCGTCGTTCATCATCGCGGTCAGCGCCGGCACGTCGTCCTCGTCGAGGGGGCGCAGCACCAACCGCTCCGTGCTGATGGAGATGTCGGGCAGGGTGCTCGTCATGCGCCGCTCCGTATACCGTCGGTACTCGTCGGCACCCGAGGGGGTCGACACCGTCGGGCGCTGCTGAACTGCCCAGCATGCAGCATGAAACCACCGCCACGCACCACGGGGTCCGCGCCGTGGTGGGCACGGACCCCGCGGGTGCCCGCGTGGGCGGTCAGAAGGCGGGGATAACGGCCCCGGCGTAGTGGTCGGCGATGAACCCGCGGACCTCCTCGGAGGTCAGCAGTTCGGCGAGCTTCACCACTCGGGGGTCGTCCTCCCGGCCTTCCTTGACGGCGAGGAGGTTGGTGTGGGGGTTGCCCTCGGCGGACTCCAGGAAGAGCGCGTCCTCGGTCGGCGTGAGGTCGGCGTCCAGGGCGTAGTTGCCGTTGACGACGGCGGCGTCGACGTCGTCGAGGGAGCGCGGCACCGAGGCGGCCTCCAGTTCCTCGAAGCGGAGCTTCCTGGGGTTGTCGGCGACGTCCGACGGGGTGGCGTCGGTGCCCGCTTCCTCCGCGAGCGTGATGAGTCCGGCGTCGGCGAGCAGGTGCAGGGCCCGGCCCTCGTTGACGGTGTCGTTGGGGATGGCGACGGTCGCGCCCTCGTCCAGGTCGGCTGTGCTCTCCACCGTGTTGGAGTACAGACCTTGCGGCTCCAGGTGGACGTCGACCACGGGGACTATGTGGGTGCCGTTCTTCTCGTTGAAGTCGTCGAGATAGGGCCGGGTCTGGAAGAAGTTGGCGTCGACGGAACCGTCCTCGGTGGCCGTGTTCGGGGTGACGTAGTCCGTCACCTCCTTGACCTCCAGGTCGAGTCCCGCCTCGCTCGCGAGGTTGTCCCGGACGAAGTCGAGGATCTCGGCGTGCGGCGCCGGGCTCGCGGCGACGACCAGCGCTCCGGAGGTGTCGGTGGTGGGGTCCTGATCGGCTCCGCAGGCGGTGAGCGCGAGGGCCAGGGTCGCCGCGGCGAGGACGGACGTGGTGATCTTGGTGGTGTGGCGCACGAAAAGTGCCCTTTCCGGTGTGGGGCGCGGCCTGGTTGAGGATGCCGCGGGATCTTGGGGGGCGTTCAGGGAATCGGGTCGGCGTCCCCCGCGACGGACACGAGGCGCCCCCGTCGCCGTCCGACCCGGGGGCTCGGGCGCGCGGCGCGGGCCCGGAGGGAGCGAGCGGTCCGGTCGCCGGCGTACTGGACGAGGGAGATGGCGACCGCGAGGATCGCGACGGTCACCCACATGAGCCCGGTCTCGAAGCGCTGGTACCCGTAGCGGACGGCGAGGTCGCCCAGGCCGCCGCCGCCCACGGCGCCGGCCATGGCGGAGTAGCCGATCAGGGCGACGACGGTGGTCGTCGTGGCGGCGACGAGGGAGGGCAGTGCCTCGGGGACGAGGACCTTGCGGACCACGCTCCAGGTACCGGCGCCCATCGACTGGACGGCCTCCACCAGCCCGTGGTCCACCTCGCCGACGGCCGTCTCGACCAGCCGGGCGAAGAAGGGGATGCCACCGATGGCGAGCGGCACGATGGCGGCCGTGCTGCCGATGGTCGTGCCGGTGAGCCAGCGGGTGAAGCCCATCAGGGCGACCATCAGGATGATGAACGGCATCGACCTGCCGACGTTCACGAGTTGTCCGAGCACCCGATGGGCCAAGGGGACGCGCAACAGTCCGCCCGGGCCCGTCAGCACGAGCAGGACACCGACGGGCAGCCCGACCACGACGGCGACGAGCGTGGACCAGCCGACCATGATCAGCGTCTCCACGCCGGCCTGTGTCAGCAGCGGTTGCATCTCGCTCCAGGTCACCGGGCACCCCCGAGAGCCGGCTCGGGGGCACCGTGCACGGGGTCCACCTGGAGGCCCTGCTCCCGCAGGAAGCCGACGGGGACGACGTTCTCCGTGTACCGGCCGGGCAGTTCGATGCGCATGCGCCCGATCTGAAGACCGGCGACCGTGTCGACGGCCGCGCCCAGGATGGAGATGTCGATGTTGTAGGTGCGCGCCAATCGGGAGATGACCGGCTGCGCGGCGGAGTCGCCGCGGAAGGTGACGTCGAGGACGGTGCGTTCGTCGGAGGAGGCTTCACCGCTCACCGGGAAGAGCGCGGCGGCCAGTTCGGAACCCGGGGTCGCCATCAGGTCGGCGACGGTGCCGGACTCGACGATCCGCCCCTCGGCCATCAGCGCCGCCGAGTCGCAGACGCTCTTGACCACGTCCATCTCGTGGGTGATCAACAGCACGGTGAGCCCGAGTCGCCGATTCAGGTCGCGCAACAGCTCCAGCACGGATCGGGTGGTCTCGGGGTCCAGCGCGCTGGTCGCCTCGTCGGAGAGGAGCACGTCGGGTTCGCCCGCCAGGGCGCGCGCGATGCCGACGCGTTGTTTCTGTCCGCCGGAGAGCTGTGCGGGGTACCCGGACGCCTTGTCCACGAGGCCCACCAGGTCGAGCAGTTCCAGGGCCCTGCGGGACCTCTCCCGTCCGGAGACGCCCAGGATCTCCAGGGGAAGCTCGACGTTCTCCTGTACGGTCCGCGACGACAGCAGGTTGAAGTGCTGGAAGACCATGCCGATACGGCCGCGCGCCCGGCGCAGTTCGCGGCCGGCCCGGGGGCCACGCCCGGCGAGGGCCGTGAGGTCCCTGCCGGCCACGGTGACCGTTCCGGACGTGGGGCGCTCCAGGAGGTTGACGCAGCGGATGAGCGAGGACTTGCCGGCGCCGGACTGGCCGATGACGCCGAACACCTCGCCTTCGCGGACGTGCAGGTCGACACCGGCGAGGGCGGTGACCTCACGGCCGCGCGATCGGTAGACCTTGGTGAGGCCCGTGGTGGTGATCACGTGGATTTCCGTCGCTGTCGAGTGCGCGGGCACGAGCCCGTGCACGGGTGTGTTCGGGGGACGAGATGCGGTACGCCCGCGGGCGGGAGTGACGCCGACGCGAGAGGCCACGAGGCCGGGCTGGGGTCGCGCGCGGAGGCGTGGAGAAGGACGGCTCGCTTCGGGGCGCGAGGCTCAGGCGATGCGGGGGCCCTCTAACAGGCGCACATTCGACGGGCGCGGCCGCGAAGGACACCGGGCGTCGGAATCGCCTCGGTCGCGGGGGTGCGGTCGCTCGTCGTGCTCATGCGGCCAGTAAAGCAGACATGTACCCCCGAACGGACAAAGCCGTCCGGATGCCGGACAGCTCGAAGACGGCGCGCCGATCGACGGCTTCCGGCCCACGAGGGCCGTCCTCGCCCGTGATTCCCCGCCTCGGCCGGCGGCGCCGGGCCCGCGAGGCACCCGGGGCGCGGCCCGGGGCGAGCACGGATGTGACGGATGCCACGCGCGGCTCGGGCCCGAGGGGCCGCCTCCGGCCACCCGCGCGGACCGTAATAGGCTCCCCGGCATGCTTGCTGTGCTGATGGTGACGGTCGGGGTCGCCGCCCTGTCGCTCGCCGCCTGGTGCGGCTGGGCCGCCTACCGCGACCAGCCGACCAAGGACTGGCACTTCATCGGCATGGCGGTGGTCACCGTGCTGGCCTTGGCGCAGTTGGTGGTCGGCGTGGTGGAACTCGCCCGGGGTCGACAGGCCGAGCAGGGGACGACGATCTTCGTGGCGTACCTGTTGGGCGCACTCGCCTGCGTGCCGGCGGCCGGGTTGCTGTCGCTGGCCGAGCGCACCCGCTGGGGGTCGGCGACGGTGGCTGCCGGCGGTTTCGTGCTGGCCGTGCTGGAGGTCCGCCTCCACGACATCTGGGGAGGCTGAGGTGGCCACGCCGGATCGGACCGAAGACGCGGACGCGGGGCGCCTCGTGGCGGGACCCGGAGTGCTCGTGGTCTGGCTGTACGGGGTGATGGTGGTGGGCGCGGTGTCGCGATCCGTCTACCAACTCGCCACCGAGTTCGATCGCGCTCCGCTCGCCTACGTGCTCTCGGCGGTCGCCGGAGTCGTCTACGGCTTCATCACGTACACGCTGCTGCGTGGTGGCGAGCGGGCCCGCCGGGCGGCGGTGGCCTGCTGTGCGGCCGAACTGGTCGGCGTCCTGGTCGTCGGCACCTGGACGGTGGTGGATCCGTCGGCCTTCCCGGACGCGACGGTGTGGTCGGAGTACGGAAGGGGATATCTGTTCATCCCTCTGCTGCTGCCCTTGACCGCGCTCCACTGGCTGCGTAGGGCCCGACGCTCCTGACGGGCCCGAGGACGCCGCGCCACGGGGACTCAGGCCGTGGCGGCGTAGTCTCCCGCGCTCTTCTCCAGGACGACCATCTCGACGCCGTCCGCGCCTCGGGCGGTTCCCACCACCTCGTAACCGACCCGCCGGTAAAGGCCCCGACCACGCTCGCCCCGACTGCCGGTGAGCAGTCGGAAGCGGGTGGCGCCGCGCCGCCCGGACAGCTCGGACTCCGCGGCGCGCAGCAGTCGCGCGCCGATGCCATGCCCCTGAAGTCGGGGGTGGACGCACAGCTTGCCGATGGCGGCGGCGCCGTCCTCGTCCGTACGACCGCGAACCGAACCGACGACCTCGTCGCCGAGGCGCGCGACGAACACACAGTCCGCGGCGACCTCCGCGCGCACCGATTCGAGCGTCTGGACCAGCGGATCGATGCGGTAGTTGCCGTAGCGCTCGGCCTCACCCTGGAAGCAGAGGTACTGCAGCCGGAAGATGTGCTCCGCGTCCTCGGGGTTCGCCGCCGAGATGGTCACACTCATGCCCATGTGCGCATGCCTCCCGCTCACCTGATCAGCTATGGTCACCCCCACTCCTATCCCCGCCGTCGACCGGCCGCAACCTCCGGCACGCTCGGACGACGGGCGCATCTCGGACATCACACGCATTCCACCCCCAGGCGCCGCTGTGAGATACCCAACTCCCCCGCCCTTCGCTGCCATACCGCCCCCGCCCGGCCGATCCCCCGAGTCGAGCGGACGGGAAGGAGAGAGCACCCGCCCCGTCCGCGCGACCCACCGGCGACTCAGCGGTTCGCGAAGTCCTCCCGGGCCAGCACCCCGGTGTCCGGCTGGTCGGTGAAGACACCGTCGATCCCGGTGGCGAAGTACGCGCGGTAGGCACCGAAGACGTCTCCGTAGCCGTCGGGGGCGTCGCCCTCGCGGAAGTCGGCGGGGAGGAAGGGGTTCTCGTTGCGCACGGTGTAGGGGTGCAGGATCAGGCCCGCCCGGTGGGCGTCGCGCACCAGCGTGGTGGGCCGGGTCAGCCGCCCCGCCGAGTCACGGGGGATGACCAGGTCGAGCGTCGGGCCGATGCCGCGGGCGTAGGAGGCGATCTCGGCCAGCCCCTCGGGCGTGACGAGATCGGCGACGGTGCGCGGATCGCCGGACTCCTCGAAGTCCCAGGGGCGACTGTCCGCCGTCCACAACAGCACGACCGACGGGGTGTCCACCAGGGCGCTCATCCTCTCGATGCTGGTGGGCTCGAAGGACTGCAGGATCACCGGCGAGTCGCGCCGGTCCCGCCGGTGGCGGCGGAGCACCCGTGCGACGAGTTCCTCCATATCGAGACCGAGCCCGCGGAAGTAGGTGGGGTGCTTCAACTCCGGATAGATCCACACTTGCCTGCCCCGGATCCGGGTCTGCTCGTCCTGCCAGCGCAACACCTCCTCGAAGGTGGGGATCTCCCAACGGCCGTCGTAGAGCGTGTTGTGCGGGCGGTTGGTCGGGATGCGCTCGGTCGCGCGGAGCGTCTTCAGCTCCGCGAGTGTGAAGTCCTCGGTGAACCAACCGGTGACGGACTCGCCGTCGAGCGTCTTCGTGCACCGACGGTCCGCGAACTCGGGGTGGTCGGCGACGTCGGTGGTCCCGCCGATCTCCGGTTCGTGACGACAGACCAGGTGACCGTCCGCTGTGGGCACGAGGTCGCCCGCCTCGACGATGTCGGCGCCCAGGTCCAGGGCCAGTTGGTAGGCGGCGATGGTGTGCTCGGGTCGGTAGCCGCTCGCACCGCGGTGGCCGATGATCGCCGGGGTCGGCAGCCCGTCCAGGCCCCGCCCGCCGCTGGTACGGGCACCCGCCGCCGCGGCCGTGCCCGGCAGACCGAGCACGGCCCCGCCCGCACCCAGCATCGCCGCCCCGAGCAGGGCGCGCCGCCCCGCCACACCCGGTCGCTCGTCCGTCCCGCGCGTTCCCATACGTAGCCTCCACACCGTCTCGTCCATGGCGGGGCGATCCTACGGACGCCGAGGTGACGCACGGGTAACGGGACACCGACGCCTTGACGACGGATCTCCCGCCGGAGCGGTCCGGACCGCCCGTCACACCGCCCGGCCGCACCGTGCCGCCGCCGGCGGTTTCCCGGCCGAGGCCCCAGACCGGCGAGCGGTTGGCGCACAGGCCCCTTGGCCGGCGCGTGAATGGACGGCCTGTCGATCGAGACCAGCCGCAGGGGTCCCGGTCGACCCCGCTCCGGGAGCAGGCCACCTGTGAAGCGGGGGCCGTCCCAAGGCGGGGGCGATCCCCGCGGGCGCGGGGAGCAGGCTGCGCGACCTGCGGTCATATTCGTGGTGGACGGGCGCAGGCACCCCGTCCACGCACGCAGGGCCGTATACGGGTCGGGCAAGGTCCACACCAGGTGACGGCAGAGCAGGATGTCGAACTCCTCCTGCCCGGTGGGCGGCGCGACGGCGTCCCCGACCAGGAAACGGCCCGCGAGACCGGCGGTCGTCAGCTTGGCACGGGCGGCCTCGACCATCCGCGGTGCCAAGTCCACCCCGGTCACCCGGTGCCCGGCCGCCGCGATCAGTTCGGAGAGCGACCCGGTGCCGGCGGCGCCTCGAAGGGGCGGGTCCGGACGACGAACGACGCGAGGTGCCGTCCGGTCGCGTCCTCCACGACCGTCACCGACGAAGGCAGGCGCCGGCGCGGCCCGTCGACGCCCGGTGAGAGGCCGGTGACCCGGCGTGCGCCCGGTCAGTGGTCGGGAGTAGTGTCCTCACTCGCACCGTGTCGTACCAGCATCGGAGGGCCCGTGTCCCGTTTCGCGCTCATCAAGGCAGTGCTCGGTCCGATCACGCGCCTGATGTTCCGGCCGAGAGTGGAGGGCGTGGAGCACATCCCCGCGGACGGCCCGGTGATCCTGGCCGGGAACCACCTGACCTTCATCGACTCCGTCGTCCTTCCGCTGGTCACACGCCGTCAGGTGGTCTTCATCGGCAAGGACGAGTACGTCACCGGGAAGGGCCTCAAAGGGCGGGCGATGGCCTGGTTCTTCACCGGCGTCGGCATGATCCCGGTCGATCGGGACGGCGCGGGCGGCGGTGTGGCGGCGCTCATGACCGGCCGTCGCGTGCTGAGGGAGGGGCGGGTGTTCGGCATCTACCCCGAGGGCACCCGATCCCCCGACGGTCGCCTGTACCGCGGCCGCACCGGGATCGCCCGACTGACGCTGATGACCGGCGCGCCGGTCGTGCCGTTCGCCATGGTCGGCACCGACAAGGTCCAGCCGGGAGGGAGGGGCCTTCCGCGCCCGGGGCGGGTCACCGTCCGCTTCGGCCAGCCGATGGAGTTCTCCCGGTACGAGGGGATGGACCGGGACCGCTACGTGCTGCGCGCGGTGACGGATTCCGTCATGGCCGAGGTCATGCGCCTCTCGGGGCAGGAGTACGTGGACATGTACGCCACCAAGGCGCGGAAGGCCGCGTAGGGCCTCCGGACTGGACCGCGCGCCCCGTAGGGGGTCCGGACCGGGAGGGTGGATGGCCGTCTCCGCGGGGGCGGTCAGCGGGCGCCGTCCTCCAGTCGCTGGCCGCCGAGGAGGAACCAGGCGGCCAGGGACGCGGCGATCAGCACCGCGGCGCCGGCGCCGGTGGCCAGGGTCAATCCCTCGACGAACGCGCCCCGGGCCGCGTCCAACAGGTCCGCCGCCCGAGCGGCGGGCAGGTGGGACGCCGCCTCGACGGCGGCTCCCAGCGAGTCGTGCGCGGAGTCCGGGGTGCCCGGCGGTCCGGTGAAGTCCCGGTAGGCGCGGGTCACGAGGGAGCCGAGCAGGGCGATGCCCAAGGCGGCTCCCAACTCGTAGGCCGTCTCGGAGACCGCGGAGGCGGCGCCCGCCTTCTCCTCCGGAACACCGGAGAGGATGACGTCGGAGGTGACGGTGAAGGAGAGCCCGGCGCCGACGCCGACGACCAGGAGGACGGCCCCGAGCATGGGGTAGGCGGTGTCTTGGCCGACGAAGGTGAGGACGGCGAGCGCGAGGCCCACCGCGGCGAGTCCCCCGGAGACCACCGATCGGACCGAGAAGCGCCGGGCCGCCCGTCCGGCGACCAGTCCGGCCGCCACCGCTCCCGCCGCCGCCGGCAGCTCGGCCAGTCCGGCCTCCAGCGGGCCTCTGCCTTGTACCAGTTGCAGGTACTGGGAGAGGAAGAAGATCAGACCGGACAGACCGAGGATGGTCAGCAGGTCGGCCAGGACGGCGGCGCTGAACCCGCGGTCGCGGAACAGGCGCATGTCGAGCAGGGGGACCGCCAGGGTGAGCTGGCGTCGCACGAAGCCGTACAGGGCGGCGGCCCCCAGCAGGCCCGCGAGCGAGGTGGGCCAGGCCCATCCGTGCGCGGCGGTCTCCTTGACCGCGTACACCACGCCGACCATGCCGAGCAGCGACAAGGCCACCCCGGTCATGTCCCACGGGCCGGGGGCGGGGTCGCGTGACTCGGGGAGCAGTCGCCCGCCCACCAGGACCAGGACGGCCATCACCGGCAGGTTGATCAGGAAGACCGACCCCCACCAGAAGTGCTCCAACAGGAAGCCGCCGACGATCGGGCCGACGGCCGTTCCGGCGGACGCCGCGGCGCCCCAGACGCCGATGGCGAGACTGCGCTCGCGCGGGTCGTCGAAGAGGGTGCGGATCAGGGCCAGCGTGGCCGGCATGAGGGTCGCTCCGGCCACGCCGAGCAGGGCTCGGGCCGCGATCATCATCTCGGGCGTGTGCGCGTAGGCGTTGAGCACCGAGACCGCGCCGAAGGCGGTGGCGCCGACCAGGAGGACGCGTTTGCGGCCCACGCGGTCTCCGAGGCCGCCCATGGAGACGAGCAGCCCGGCGATCACGAAGGAGTAGACGTCGCCGATCCACAGCAGTTGGGTGGCGGACGGTGCCAGGTCCTCGCTGATGTAGGGGGTGGCGAGGCCGAGGACGGTCGCGTCGACCGCCACCAGCAGGACGGCCAGGGCGAGTACGCCGAGCGCGGGCCAGCGGCCGGGGGGCGCGGTGCGTTCGCCCCGATCGGCCGGTTCGGCCCGCAGGACGCCGCTCAAGGGGTCGCTCCGCGGCGGACTCCGCCGAGCAGCAGCTCGGTGACCATGGGCACGAAGTCCTTGGGCGCGACCCGTCCCTCCGCGACGGCCCACGCTCCCGAGGCGAGCAGCCCGTACAACGCCTCGGTCAGCCAGACCGGGGTGAGTTCGATCCGGAACTCGCCGCTCTCCTGGCCTCGGCGGAACAGGGCGGCCAGTCGGGCGTCCATGCGGGCCCAGCCCGCGTTCTGAGCCTCGCCTTCGTAGAGCTGGTTCTCGCTGTAGAGGAAGGCCAGCAGTCCGGCGGCGGGCTCGATCTCGCGCACGAGGCGACGCACCGCGTCGGCCGCCGGGCCCTCGTCGGGGCGGGCCGCCGCGAGCGCCGCCTCGCATTCGGCGATACCCCGCTCCTCCAAGGCCCGTACGAGCGCGTCACGTCCGGCGAAGTGGCGGTGGAGGGTGGCGCGGCTGGTCCCCGCGGCCCGTGCCACCTCGTCCATCGTCGCGGTGGGCTTTCTGGAGAGGAGCGCGGCGGAGGTGCGCAGTACGTGGTCACGGTCGACGGCCATGGGACGACGATAGCCCATATGACACATGAAAGTCTCATTTGGGTCATGTGTGACTCATGCGCGGCGTCCCGTCGGGAGGTCGCCGACGGGAGACCGCGCGACCGGGTCACCGCCCGGCGTCCACCCAGTCCCGCTGAACGGCCAGGTCCGCCGTGACCTCGGCGAGTTGGGCGGCCACCGCGCTCGGCGCGGTACCTCCCCGAGCGCCGCGGGAGGCGATGGCACCGTGGACGTCGAGAACGGAGCGGACCTCGGGGGTCAGTCGGGGGGAGATCGCCGCGAACTGCGCGTCGGTGAGCTGGTCCAGCTCCTTCCCCTCGGACTCGGCGAGCTTGACGCATTCCCCGGCCACCTCGTGCGCGACGCGGAAGGGCACGCCGTCGCGGACCAGCCAGTCGGCGATGTCCGTGGCGAGCGAGAACCCGGCCGGCGCCAGCTCCTCCATACGCTCCCGGTGCACGGTGAGGGTCGCCATCATCCCCGTGAAGGCCGGGAGCAGGATCTCCAGTTGGTCGACGGAGTCGAAGACCGGCTCCTTGTCCTCCTGGAGATCGCGGTTGTAGGCGAGCGGGAGCGCCTTGAGCGTGGCCAGCAGCCCCGTGAGGTTGCCGATCAGGCGCCCCGACTTGCCCCGGGCCAGCTCGGCGATGTCGGGATTCTTCTTCTGCGGCATGATCGACGAGCCGGTGGAGAAGGCATCGTGGAGCGTCACGAAGGAGAACTCCCTCGTGTTCCAGATGATGATCTCCTCGGCGAGACGGGAGAGATCCAACCCGATCATCGCGGTCACGAAGGCGAACTCCGCGGCGAAGTCCCGGGAGGCCGTGCCGTCGATGGAGTTGCCCGAACTGCCCCGCTCGAAGCCCAGCTCCTCGGCGACGGCCTCGGGGTCCAGGCCGAAGGAGGAACCGGCGAGCGCCCCGGAGCCGTAGGGCGACACCGCCGTGCGGTGGTCCCACTGGCGCAGCCGCTCGGCGTCCCGGGACAGAGCCTGGACGTGCGCGAGGACGTGGTGCGCGAAGAGCACCGGCTGGGCGTGTTGCAGGTGTGTGCGGCCCGGCATGGCCACGTCCGGATGGGCCTCGGCGAGACCGATCAGAGTCTGCTGGAGGTCGGCGACGAGCCCGCCCAGGATCCGGGCGTGGTCCCGCAGGTACATCCGAAACAGGGTCGCGACCTGGTCGTTCCGGGAGCGCCCGGCCCGAAGCTTGCCCCCGAGGTCGGGGCCGACCCGCTCCAGGAGGCCCCGCTCCAGGGCGGTGTGCACGTCCTCGTCGGCGACCGTGCCGAGGAAGGCCCCCGACGCCACGTCCGCCTCCAGCCGGTCGAGGCCCGCGAGCATGCCGGTCAGCTCGTCGGCGGTGAGCAGACCTGCCGCGCGCAACACGCGGGCGTGGGCGCGGGACCCGGCGATGTCGTACGGCGCGAGCCGCCAGTCGAAGTGGACGGACGCGGACAGCTTCGCCAGCGCCTCGGCGGGGCCGTCGGCGAACCGCCCGCCCCAGAGCCGGACGTCACCGCTGTCGTTGCTCACCTGCTGTGCTCCTTGTCGATTCCGGGGTCCGGGACGGTGGCGCCGCCTCCCCGCCGGGACGGGGGAGGCGGGGCGGCTAGGCCAGGTCGCGCTTGGCGGCGATCTTCGAGGACAGAGCGTAGATGTCGATGAAACCCTTGGCCGCCGACTGGTCGTAGGTGTCGCCGGTGTCGTAGGTGGCGAGGTTGAAGTCGTACAGCGACTTCTCCGAGCGCCGCCCGGTGACCACCGCGCGACCGCCGTGCAGGGTCATCCGGACGTCTCCGGTGACGTGCCGGTTGGCCTCCTCCACGAATCCGTCCAGGGCCCGCTTGAGCGGCGAGAACCACAGGCCGTCGTAGACCAGTTCGCTCCAGCGCTGCTCGACACCGCGCTTGTACCGGGCCAGCTCCCGCTCGACGGTGACGTTCTCCAACTCCTGGTGCGCGGTGATCAGCGCCATGGCGCCGGGAGCCTCGTACACCTCCCGGGACTTGATGCCGACCAGGCGGTCCTCGACCATGTCGATGCGGCCGATGCCCTGGGCGCCCGCCCGCTCGTTCAGCTGCTGGACGGCCTGGAGCACGGTGACCGGCTTGCCGTCGACGGCGACCGGGACGCCCGCCTCGAAGCTCACCACGACCTCGTCCGGCTCCCGGGACTCGGCCGGGTTCCGGGTGTACTCGTAGATGTCCTCGATCGGGGCGTTCCAGATGTCCTCGAGGAAGCCGGTCTCGATGGCCCGGCCGAAGACGTTCTGGTCGATGGAGTACGGGGACTTCTTGGTCGTCGCGATCGGCAGGCCCTTCTGCTCGCAGAAAGCGATGGCCTTGTCCCGCGTCATGGCGTAGTCCCGTACCGGGGCGACACACCGCAGGTCGGGGGCGAGAGCCACGATGCCCGCCTCGAACCGGACCTGGTCGTTGCCCTTGCCGGTGCACCCGTGCGCGACGGTGTCGGCTCCGTGCTTGCGCGCGGCGGCCACCAGGTGCTTGACGATCGTCGGCCGCGACAGCGCGGAGACCAGCGGGTAGCGGTCCATGTAGAGGGCGTTGGCCTTGATCGCCGGAAGGCAGTACTCCTCGGCGAACTCGTCCCTGGCGTCCGCGACCTCCGCCTCCACCGCACCACAGGAGAGCGCGCGCTTGCGGATGACGTCCAGGTCCTCGCCGCCCTGGCCGACATCGACGGCGACGGCGATGACCTCGGCGCCCGTCTCCTCGGCGATCCAGCCGATGGCGACGGAGGTGTCCAGACCGCCGGAGTAGGCGAGTACGACGCGCTCGGTCACGGGCTTCTCCTCACAGTGCAATCACTTGACATGCATGAGTATGCAGGCTTCCGCATGATTCGTCAATCGAGGCGCCCAGGGCGTCACGGAGGCCCCGTCCGCCGGCGAACGGCGATCCACGCGCGACGAAGCGGTCACGCCACTCCCCCGGCCCACTCTCCGACCGACGAGCACCTTCGAGGCCCGGGCCTCGGGCCGTCCGGGCCGACCGCCCGGGGGGTTCACCCGAACGACGCACACCGCCCTCGGAAGGTCGCGCGCCTTCCAGGACTGCCGGATCCCTCGCCGCCGGCTACCGTCCGAGCCATGCGATGCGTACGCGCCACCCTCGTCTCGGTGGCCCTCCTCACCCTCACGGTCGGTCCCGCCCGGGGGGCGGAACCCCCGCCGCTCCTCCCCGACCGCATGGCCGACACCGGAGGCGGCGAGCAACTCCTCACCGCCGTGGCCCCCGACACGGCTTCCACGACGGGCACGCTCACCTGGTGGCAACGGGAGGACGGCCGGTGGAGGGAGATCGGCTCGGCCCCCGCTCGCTTCGGCGCGCGCGGCCTGACCGAGGGCACGACCCGCCGGCAGGGCACCTCCACCACCCCCACCGGGATCTACGACCTCCCCTACGCCTTCGGCGCCCTTCCCGCGCCCCCGGGCACGAGCCATCCCTACCGGGCGGTCCACGAGAACTCCTGGTGGTGCCAGGACAACACCTCCCGCGCCTACAACCGCTGGACCGAACCGCTCGCCGCCGACTGCGCCGCCGACCGGGCCGAACACCTGTCGTCCTACCGACCTCAGTACGACCACGCCCTCGTCGTCGGCTTCAACTACGACCGCCCGGTGCGAGGACGCGGTGCCGGGATCTTCCTGCACGTGGACGGGAAGGGCGCGACCGCCGGATGCGTGTCGGTCCCGGCCGAGGCGATGCGGAGGATCCTCGGCTGGGTCGACCCGGCGCACCGGCCGCACATCGCGATCGGCACGGCGGACGGCCCGACCGCGATCGTCCGCCACTGAACATCCGGGGAGCGCGGCACGTACACGTGGGCCGACGGTCTTGTCCCCCGGAGGAAACCGTGACCACCACGCTCGCCGGCGGCCGTGCCGCCCGACGACAGACGATGCGCCGCATCCGGCCGCGACGTTCCCCGGCCGTCCCCCTGCTGCTCGCCGTGTGGGCGGGCGCGGCGGGCGTGTTGTGGCTGTGGTGGCGCAACACGCCCGCCATCTCCGACGACGCCGGTCGGATCCTGAACGCCGGCCGGATCACCGGACTGCTGGCCGGCTACCTGATGGCCTTGGTGGTCCTGCAGATGGCCCGCGTACCCGCCCTGGAGCGCCGCGTGGGTTCCGACCGTGTCGCCCGGTGGCACGCCATGTCCGGCCGGTACACCCTGTGCCTCACCCTCGCCCACGTCCTGCTCACCATGTGGGGGTACGCCCTCCAGGCCGGCGGAGGGCTCGGCACCGTCGTCGCCCAGACCGTCGAATCGATCCAGGGACTTCCCGACATGGGCAAGGCCGCCGTCGGCACGGCGCTTCTGGCGGTCATCGGGTCGGCCTCCGCCGGCCCGGTGCGCCGAAGGATCCCCTACGACGCCTGGTACCACCTGCACCTGCTGACCTACGCGGCGGTCTTCCTGGCCTTCTGGCACCAGCTGACCACAGGCTACGACTTCGCGGTCGAGCCGCTGGCCACCACCGCCTGGTACGCGCTGTACGGGTCGGTGACCGCGCTCGTCGTCTGGTATCGCGTCCTCACGCCGCTGCGGCTGAACCTGCGGCACCGGCTCCGGGTCGACTCGGTCGTCGAGGAGGCGCCGGGCGTCGTGTCGGTGTTGATCGGCGGGCGGCGGCTGCACCGGATCGGGGCGGAGGCCGGGCAGTTCTTCCGCTGGCGGTTCCTGGCCCCGGGCATGCGGTTCAGCTCGCACCCGTACTCGCTGTCGGCCCCTCCTCGGCCTGACACGTTGAGGATCACCGTGAAGGCGATGGGCGACCACAGCGAGCGACTGCGGGAGCTGAGGCCCGGCACCCGGGTCTGGGCGGAGGGACCCTACGGGGCGCTGACCGCGCGGCGCCGCAGCCGCGGCAAGGTGCTGCTGGTGGCGGGCGGGGTCGGGATCACGCCGATGCGCGCCCTCTTCGAGACGCTGCCGGGTTCCGGCGGGGACATCACCCTGCTCTACCGCGCCAACAGCACCCGGGACCTGGCGCTCTGGAGCGAGCTGGCCGCGATCGCCGACGAACGGGGGGCCCGGCTGATGTACGCGGTGAACAGCCCGGACGGGGAGCGCCCCGACATCTCGGCGGAGACCCTGACCAGCAAGATCCCGGACATCGACCGTCACGACGTGTTCATGTGCGGACCACCCGGCTTCGCCCGGTCGGTGTACGAGGCGTTGCGCGGGGCGGGTGTGCCGGCCCGTCGCATCCACCACGAGTCGTTCGCGATGTGAACGACAGTCAGGAGCTGAGGGCCCATGAGGAAGAGTCATCCCCTGCGCCGCGCGGTGTTGGCCGGCGCGGCGACCGTCACCGGGATCGTGCTGCTGCTGTCGCTGAAACCGACGACGGATCCCGGTGCCGCGGTGGCGGGCGAGGCGGCGCCGCCCGCGACGGCCGCCCCGTCCGCCCAGGGCGGCCGTGACGCGGTCTCCGACACGGTGGACGGGGACGTCGTCGACACCCGGTTCGGCGCCGTCCAGGTGAGGATCACCGTGAGCGACGGCCTGATCATCGCTTCCGAGGCGGTCCAGGCGCCCGAGGGCGGCCAGTCGGGCCGAATCAGCTCGGACGCCGTGCCCCGGCTCGACCGCGCGGCGGTGGCGGCGGGCGGCGCCGACATCGACGCCGTGTCCGGGGCCACCTACACCAGCGCGGGGTATCGGCAGTCCCTGCAGTCCGCCCTCGACCGGGCGGCCGGTTGACGGCGGTCGGCGCGGTCGGGGGCGGGTCGGTGATCCGACACACCGTGGAGGCGATGGGCACCGTCTTCTCCTTCGACGTCCGCGGCGGCGAACCCGACACCGTCGGGGCGGCGGTGGCCGAGGCGGTGGCCGAACTCCACCGGTCGGACTCGATGTTCAGCACCTTTCGCGCCGACAGTCCGATCAGTCGGCTGGCCCGGGGGGAGGTGGCCCTCGGCGCGTGCCCGCCCCAGGTGGCGCGGGTGCTGGACCTCGCCACCGCGGCGACCCGGGTGAGCGGCGGCTGGTTCAGCGCGTCCTACGGGGGGCGGATCGATCCGACCGGGATCGTCAAGGGCTGGGCCGTCGAGCGCGCGGCCCGGCGGGTGGCCGCGGCGGGTGCGAGCGGGGTCAGCGTCAACGGAGGCGGGGACGTCCAGGTGCTCGGCTCGCCGGGCGAGGGGCGAGCCTGGCGGGTCGGTGTCGCGGACCCCCTCCGACCCGGTGGCCTGGCCGCCGTGATCTCCTCGGCCGGCACGGAGGGCGTGGCGGTGGCCACCTCCGGCACGGCGGAGCGCGGGGCCCACGTCGTCGACCCCCGCACCGGGCGTCCGGCCGCCACCGACCTCGTCTCGGTCACCGTGGTGGCCCCGCGGCTGACCTGGGCGGACTGCTGGGCCACCGCGGCCTTGGCGATGGGGTCGCGGGAGGGCCTGCCGTGGCTGGACTCGCTGGGCGGCGTGGAGGGGCTGATGGTCACCTCGGGAGACGAGACACGGTGCACGCGAGGGCTCGCCGCCTGGCTGGGCTGAGCCGGCGGCCGGCTCGACTCGCGTCCGCCCCGGAGGGTGGGCCCCGGGGGGACGCCCGGTGTCGCGCGTGGGACCTCAGGGGCCGTTCTGCGCCAGCCGCAGCAGGTGATCGGCCAGGTCCTGGCCTCCCGTGGGGCGACGGCTGATGAGGAGCAGCGTGTCGTCCCCGGCGATGGTTCCCAGGATGTCGTGCAGCTCGGCCTGGTCGATCGCGGAGGCGAGGAACTGCGCGGCACCCGGCGGGGTACGCAGCACCACGAGGTTGGCGGAGGCCTCCGCCGAGATCAGCAGCTCGGCGGCGAGCCGGCGCATCCGCTCCTCCTTCGCCGACTCTCCCAGGGGCGCTCGGGGGGTGCGGAACCCGCCCTCGCTGGGCACGGCGTAGATGAGGTCGCCGTCGGTGTTGCGGATCTTCACCGCGTTCAGCTCGTCCAGGTCCCGGGAGAGCGTGGCCTGGGTGACGGTCAGCCCGTCGTCGGCGAGGGCCTTGGCCAGTTGGCTCTGCGAGCGCACCGGCCTGCGGTTGAGGATGTCCACGATGCGTCGGTGACGCGCCGTGCGGGTCTGCGGCACCGCGGGCCCGAGGCCTCCCGGGCCCTCACGGTCCTGCTCCTGGCTCATCGTCGTCTCAGTCTCCGGTCGGTCCGTCCGCGCCGGCTCGGTCCAGGATGCCGGGAAGTGCCCCCAGGAAGGCGTCCACCGCGGCGTCCCCGAGCGTCAGCGGCGGCATCAGTCGCACGACGTCGGGCGCGGGCACGTTCACGAGGAAGCCGGCGTCCTGGGCCGCCTGCTGCGCCCGAGGCGCCCGCGGCTCGGTGAGCACGATACCCAGCAACAGGCCCGCGCCGCGGACCTCGACGATCGACGGGTGCCCCAGTGCCGTGATCCCTTCCCGCAGGCGGGCCCCCAGCCGCTCGACCTCGGCCAGCAGCCCGTCCTTCTCGATGGTGTCGAGGACGGCCAGGCCGGCGGCGCAGGCCAACGGGTTGCCGCCGAAGGTGGTGCCGTGCGAACCGGGTCCGAGCAGGTGGGCGGCCCGGCCGAAGGCGACGGCGGCGCCGATCGGCAGACCCCCGCCGAGGCCCTTGGCCAGGGTGACGACGTCGGGCAACACGCCCTCGTGGGACTGGTAGGCGAACCACCGGCCGGTGCGCCCGACGCCGGTCTGCACCTCGTCCAGCACCAGCAGGGCCCCGGTGGCGGCGGTGATCGCCCGGGCGGCCTTGAGGTACCCGGGGGGAGGGACGACGACGCCGTTCTCGCCCTGGATCGGTTCGATGATCACCAGGGCCGTCTCCTCGGTGACCGCCGCGGCCAGGGCCCGGGCGTCGCCGTAGGGGACGTGCGTGACATCGCCGGGGAGCGGGCCGAAAGGCTCCCGCTTGGCGGGTTGACCGGTCAGGGCCAGGGCGCCCATGGTGCGTCCGTGGAAGCCGCCGGAGGTGGCGACCATGTGGGTACGGCCGGTCAGCCGACCGATCTTGAAGGCCGCCTCGTTGGCCTCGGCCCCGGAATTGCAGAAGTACACCCGGCCCTCACGCTCGAACAGCCCGAGCAGTCGCTCGGCGAGGGCGACGGCGGGCTCTGCGACGAACAGGTTCGACACGTGCCCCAACTCGCCGATCTGCCGGCCGACGGCGGAGACGACGGCGGGATGGGCATGGCCCAGCGCGTTGACCGCGATTCCGCCGACGAAGTCGAGGTACTCGTCGCCGTCGGCGTCCCAGACCCTGTCCCCGAGGCCGCGCACCAGCGCGAGCCGGGGCGTGCCGTAGTTGTCCATGAGCGCGTCCCGCCACCGGGCGGTGAGTTCCTGGTTGGCCGTCACGCCGTGCCTCCATGTCGGTCGTCGGGCACGACCATGGTGCCGATGCCCTCGTCGGTGAAGATCTCCAGCAGGATCGAGTGGGCCACGCGCCCGTCGATGACCCGGGCCGTCGTGACACCGTTGCGCACGGCGTGCAGGCACCCCCGCATCTTCGGCACCATGCCGCTGGCCAGGTCGGGCAGCAGCCGTTCCAACTGCGAGGCGGTGAGACGGCTGATCACCTCGTCGCTGTTCGGCCAGTTCTCGTAGAGCCCCTCCACGTCGGTGAGGACCATGAGGGTCTCGGCTCCCAGCGCCGCGGCGAGCGCGGCGGCGGCCGTGTCGGCGTTGACGTTGTAGACGTGGTGGTCGTCGCGGGAGCGGGCGATGGAGGAGACCACCGGGATGCGGCCGTCGGCGAGCAGGGCCTCGACGGCGCCGGTGTCGATCTCGGTGATCTCGCCGACCCTGCCGATGTCGACGAGTTCGCCGTCGACCCGGGGGCGGTGCCGGGTGGCGGTCATCGTGTGCGCGTCTTCGCCGGTCAGGCCGACGGCGAGCGGGCCGTGTCGGTTCAGCAACCCGACCAACTCGCGCTGTACCCGCCCGGCCAGCACCATCCGCACCACGTCCATGGCCTCCTCGGTGGTGACTCTCAGACCGGCCTTGAACTCGCTGACGATGCCGTGTGTTTCGAGGGCCTTGCTGATCTGGGGGCCACCGCCGTGCACGACGACGGGGCGCAGGCCGGCGTGTCGGAGGAAGACGATGTCCTGGGCGAAGGCCGCCTTGAGGTCCTCGTCCACCATGGCGTTGCCGCCGAACTTGACGACGACGGTCTTGCCGTGGTGCCGGGTGAGCCAGGGCAGCGCCTCGACCAGGGTGCGTGCTTTGGGCAGGGCGGTGTGTCGGCGGGTGGCGGATGGGGACTCGTCCGGTCGGGGAAGCGACATGGCCGTCTTTCGGAGGGTATGGGCGGTGGGCCGCCGCTCGTGAGGGACGGGAAAGGTCGGCGGAGCGGACCTCGGGACGGGTACCCCGGGCGGCTCCGGGGCCGTCAGGTGGAGTAGGCGCTGTTCTCGTGGACGTAGTCCGCCGTGAGGTCGTTGGTCCAGATCGTCGCGGACTCGTCGCCGGCGGCAAGGTCGACCACGATGCGCACCTCGCGGTAGCGCATGTCGACCAGGTCGCGGTCCTCGCCGACGCCGCCGTTCCGGCAGACCCACACGTCGTTGATGGCGACGTTCAGCCGGTCGGGCTCGAAGGCGGCCGTCGTCGTGCCGACGGCCGACAGGACCCTCCCCCAGTTCGGGTCCTCGCCGTGGACGGCGCACTTGAGGAGATTGTTGCGGGCGACGGCACGGCCCACCAGAACGGCGTCGTCCTCGGTGGCGGCGTTCACCACGTCGATCCGGATGTCCTTGCCGGCCCCCTCCGCGTCCCGGACGAGCTGCCCGGCCAGATCGGCGCACACGGCCCGCACGGCCTCGGCGAAGGCCCGGGGGACGGGGGTCCGGCCGGAGGACCCCGAGGCGAGCAGGAGCACCGTGTCGTTGGTGGACATGCACCCGTCGGAGTCGACCCGGTCGAAGGTGACCCTGGTGGCGTCCCGCAGGACGCGGTCGAGCTCCTCCGCCGACACGTCGGCGTCGGTGGTGAGGACGACGAGCATGGTGGCCAGGCCGGGAGCGAGCATGCCCGCCCCCTTGGCCATGCCACCGACCGTCCAGCCGTCCCCGGTGACGACGGCGGTCTTGTGCGTGGTGTCGGTGGTCTTGATGGCCAGGGCGGCCCTTTCGCCGCCGTGCTCGGAGAGCCTGGCCGCGGCGGTCTCCACACCGGCGAGCAGCCGCTCCATGGGGAGGCGCACACCGATGAGGCCGGTCGAGCAGACGGCGATCTCGCCCGCGCCGACATCGAGCACGTCGGCGGCCCGCTCGGCGGTCGCGTGGGTGTCCTGGAACCCTCCCGGGCCCGTGCAGGCGTTGGCGCCTCCGGAGTTGAGGACGACCGCGGAGAGCATCCCCGAGGCGAGGACCTGCCGGGACCACAGGACCGGCGCGGCCTTGACCCGGTTGGAGGTGAAGACACCCGCCGCGGCCCGCAGAGGACCGTTGTTGACCACGAGGGCCAGGTCGAGGTCGCCGCTCTCCTTGATCCCGGCGGCGACGCCCGTCGCCGTGAACCCCTTGGCGGCCGTCACACTCACGGCGCGACTCCGATCGTCGTCAGCCCCAGGGTCTCGTCGAGACCGAGGGCCAGGTTCATGCTCTGGACCGCTCCGCCCGCCGTTCCCTTGGCGAGGTTGTCGATCGCGGAGATCGCGACCACGCGGTCCGCCGAGTCGTCGTGCACGACCTGCACCTGGACGGCATTGGAGCCGTTGACGGACCCGGTCGCGGGCCATCGCCCCTCGGGGAGCAGGTGGACGAAGGGCTCGTCGGCGTAGGCGCGACGGTAGGCCGCGCGCAGCGACTCGGCCGTGACGCCGCTCGTCGCCCCGGCACTGCAGGTCGCCAGGATGCCGCGCGACATGGGGGCCAGGGTGGGCGTGAAGGAGACCGTGACGCGCTCCCCGGCCGCCTCGGAGAGATTCTGGATCATCTCGGGGGTGTGGCGGTGGACGCCGCCGACGCCGTAGGGCGACATGGAACCCATCACCTCGCTCCCCAGCAGACCCGGCTTGAGCGCCTTGCCGGCGCCGGACGTGCCCGAGGAGGCGACGACCACGGCCTCGGGCCGGACCAGCCCCGCCGCGTAGGCGGGCGCCAGCGCCAGGGACACCGCGGTCGGGAAACAACCGGGCACCGCGACCCGCTTGGCGCCCGCCAGCGCCGCGCGGGCACCCGGCAGTTCGGGCAGGCCGTAGGGCCAGGTGCCGGCGTGCGGGGAGCCGTAGTAGGCCTCCCAGTCCCCGGCGTCGCGGAGACGGAAGTCGGCACCGAGGTCGACGACCAGCGTGGCCGCGTCGAGCCCGGAGGCCACGGCCGCGGACTGCCCGTGGGGCAGCGCCAGGAAGACGACGTCGTGACCGGCGAGCACGCCCGGGGTGGTCGGCTCCAGCACCCTCTCAGCCAGCGGGATCAGGTGCGGCTGGAGCCCGCCGAGCGGCTGCCCGGCGTTGGTGTTGCCGGTGAGCGCGCCGATCTCGACCTCGGGGTGGGCGAGCAGGAGACGCAGCAACTCTCCGCCCGCGTAGCCGCTCGCTCCGGCGACCGCCGCACGTACCGTCATGGGGAACCCTCCTCCTGAGACAGCATGACTATACGCATGCTTGCAGTTTTATGCAACGCCTAGCGACGGCACGTGGCCCAGGGTGTTGTGACCGAGAATTTTAGTTGGCGGACGAGCGCGCTAGTTGGCGGATCTTGATCCCGTAACGCTGTGCTGCGATCAGTTCCGAAGATTGGTCCTCCGCGGCGGCCGGGTGGTGCTGCTGTGTGTACATGGGCGATGCAGCGAGCGCGAAGATCCCGTCGGATTCAAGTCATCTGGGCCAACTCGTCACGGTGTACGACGGGGATGCCGGGGTACGGGATCGGCTGCGGCTCGGGGATGACTGGGCACGTCGGTGGAGCTCGACATGGCACGTGGGCGACGGCGATGCCTGCTGGCCGGTCCGGGACATGGCTCAGGTGCCAGTGATGTCGTCCCGCCCGATGCGGGGGTTCACATGGCGGGCGAAGCAGGGGCACCGCCCCGGCCTGGAGGCGATGGCCTCAACGGACAGGCAGCACGGCTTCGAGTCCCTGGAGGAGACGCGCCTGCTGGTCGCGCTGGACTTCTTGAGGGCATCGGAGGTGCTGTCGCAGCCGTTCCGGCTGGACTTCGAGCATGCGGGCGGACATGCCTGGCACATCCCGGACTTCCTAGCCGTGTTCGGCGGCGGGATGTGGCTGCTGGACGTCCGCCCAATGAATCTGATCAAGGAAGAGGACGCGCTGAAGTTCGCGGCGGCCAGGGAAGTGGCGGCCGCCTGCGGCTGGCGGTACTCAGTGGTCGCCGGCTGGCGACCGCATGTCTGGAGCCTCCTTGATCACATGTCTTCGCGCCGGCGGCCGGCGAGGGACCTGCTGGGCATGCGCGACCAGTTGCTCTCCGCCATCGGCGGGCAGCAGGGGCCGGTGATGACGTTCGCCGAGTTGGCGGACGCGACCAGCGTGCCTTCCGTTGGCCGGGCGAACATCGTCCGGCTGCTCTGGCAGCGCAAGCTCGGCGTGGACCTGGGCAGTCCTCTGCGGGACAGCTCGCTGATCTGGGCGGCGTGATGGCAGCGAGGGGGTTCTTGCAGATCGCGCCGGGCAGGCGGGTCGCGCTCAACGGCGTCGAGTGGACGATCGAAGAGGTCCACGGCCAACTCGGCCGGCTTGTCCTCACGGATGACGAAGGCCGCACGGAGACCCGCTCGTTCCGCTGGCTCATCAACCATGCTGACTTGCGTCTTCTGCCGACGGTCGAAGCATCGGGGCGCCCGTCGCCAGTCGCCCGGCAGCCGAGGACCGTGGCTGACCTGACCGAGGACCAGCTGGAGCGGGCCCGGTTGCGGGTTGCTCACGTGCTGGAAGCCGAGACGGGGTTCAGGGAGGGCCACCCGGCCCGGGCCCTGCCAGGTGAACCCCGGCCGGCCTACGACCCGGACCGCACGACGCTGACCCAACGTCGGTACGCGAAGGCTGCGGAGATGGAGGCGATGCCCCGTCCGGAGGCAATCCGGTGCGGTCTGCAGCACCTGAGCTTCCGGACGCTGGAGCGCTTGTCGGGGCTGTCAGGCGAGAGTCTCCTGCTGGCCTGCGCGGACGGGCGGTGGACACGGCGACGCAGTGGGCACCGCAGCATCACCGAGGAGATCCGTGAGGCGATCTTCGCAGTCAAGGCCGAGTGCCGTGAACGCGCCCGCGTGAGTCTGGCCGCCAGGCACCGGTTGATGCACCAGTACATGCATGAGCGGTTCCCGACGTTTCCGACCGAGAAGATCCCTTCCCGCTGGACGTTCGCGGCCGTCTGGGAGGAGTGGTTCGGGCCCGGCGGCGCCCGGCCGCGTTACGGGCGGACGGCCGAGGCTGCCGCGGAGGCCGGGGTCTCAGGCCGAGTGGTGGTCTACAGGCCGGGCCAGGTTCTGGTGCTGGACTCGACGCCGATGCCGGTGAAGCTGCGCGAGACCGTGTTCGGTGACGCGATCACCGCAACGCTGACTCTTGCGCTCGATCTCTACACGCACGGGCTGCCGGCCTTCCGGCTCACGCTGCAGTCCGACACCTCGGTCGACATCGCGATGCTGCTGCGGGACGTGATGCTGCCGCTTCCGATGCGGGACGGCTGGGGCGAGGACATGGAGTGGCCCTACGCCGGGGTCCCGGCCGACGTGATCGCCGAGTTCACCGGGCACCGGGTCGCCGCTCTGCCGTTCTTCGCCCCGGAGACGGTCACCACCGACCACGGCGGCCCCTACAAGAACCACGACCTGGTGGAAGCCGAACGGGAGATCGGCTGCCGGATCCTGCCCGCCCGCGTCCTGCGCCAGACCGACAAATTCGCGGTCGAGCGCCAGTTCCTCACCGTCCAGACCATGCTCTTCGAGCACCTGCTGGGCTTCACCGGCAGCGACGTCGCGGACCGCGGGGCCGACCCCGAACGCGACGCGAGCCTCACGCTCGCACAGGCCGAGCACATCATCGCCACTTGGATCGTCCAGATCTGGCAGAACCGCAAACTAGGCGAATACGCCCCTAGCTGGGCTCCTGGTGAGGACCACAGCCCCAACACCCTGTTCGCCGCGGCGATGGAACAGGGCGGCTTCGACCTGGACTTCCCCGAGCCGAGTTTCTACTACAAGGTCCTGCGCAAGCACCACGTGAAGGTCCATCCGCGACGCGGAGTGAAGATCCTCGGACTCTGGTATCACCACCCCGTCCTCGACGAGCCGCGCTTCCTGCAGCCCTCTGCCCGAGGCGGGAAACACGCAGGCAAGTGGGTGATCCGCAGCGACCGGAGGGACCGCCGACAGGTGTTCTTCCAGGACCCTGCCGACCACGAGACCTGGCACACCCTGCACTGGCGCGGACTGCCGCCCGAAGGCGAGATCCCCGCCTTCTCCGACAAAACCGCCGACACCCTCCTGGCACACGTGAGGGCGAACAACATCAGAATCCACTCCGAGAGCGAGCTCTTGGAACATCTGCTGGAGATCCTCGGCTCTGTCACCCCCGTCGACCAGTGGCCCAGCCAGGCCAAAAAGAAGGCCGGAAAGAAACAACGCGCCGCCAAGGCCCGCGAGATCACCCGCGCCCAGGCCGCAGCAGCCGACCGCCCCGCCGCACCAGCAGCCGCAGACAAGCCGACTCCGGCCGAGATGCCCGCGGCCTGGGCCGAGCACGCCCTCACGATCGACCGCGCGGTCGACACCGACCGTCGTCTGCGACGCGAAGAAGCCCTCGTCGGCACCAGGCCCGTCGCCCCGGCAACACTGCACGAGGCCCTGAACCGGCGCCCCATGTTCCGGCTTCCGCCTCCCGACGACAGCTCCGATGCCGATACAACTGTCCGGGAGGACGACAGGTGACCCAAGCCCTCTCTCACGATGATCCGCTGGAGGGCCTGCCTTCACGGGCCAGGATCGCCGAGTTGATCCTGGGCAGCCGCCCGCCCCTCGATACCTACGTCGGCTGGCAGCACCACCGCACCCACTGCGGCCTGCTCGTCCCCGCCCCGACCATCTCGCCGCAGCAGTGGTCGATGCTCCCTGAGAGCCGCCAGTACGACTACGACCTCTACCGAGAGCTGACGAACGCGAACCTCCCGTTGCAGGACACCCCGATGCACGACAAGGTCGGCAAGCTGATCCGGCGCCGGTTGAGCTGCAACACCAGGAAGAAGGACGACCCGACGCGCGCCGGCGTCATGATCAGCGGCTGGGGCAACTACGGCAAGACCGCGTCTGTCATCTCAGCCGGGGCCGTCTTCGAAGACCAGTGGCTGGAACTGCACAGATGTCTCAACCCCGGGGCTCTGCCGGGCACACGCGATCTCCACGCGCCGGTCGTCTATGTCTCGACCCCGGTGACATCGACCCCGAAGAGCCTTTGCGCCTCGATCCTGGGCTTCTTCCGTGCCCCGATCCGCACGTCGGCCACACTGCCGGAACTGGTACGGCAGGTCGCCGACTCCCTCCAAGACCACGGCGTCAAGGCGCTGATTCTCGACGACATCAGCCGACTGCGGATGCACAGAGCCGACGACCAGGACGTCCTCGACCTGATGCGGGCTCTCATGAGCCTGGACGTCACTCTGATCCTCACCGGCGTCAACATCTCCGGCATCGGGCTGCTGCGAGAGGCGAAATGGAACAAGAAGACCCGGCAGTGGGAAATGCCACCGCTGGAGTCGACTCGCATCCACGGGCTGGAGATCACCCAGACGGAGCACCGCTTCGAACTCATCGAGATCGACCGCTTCCGCTACACCACCTCGGAAGAGATCCAGGCCTTCGTCGGCCATCTGAAGGGAATCGAGCAGCACCTGCGGCTGCTGAACGCGAGGGAGGGCATGCTCACCGGCGGCACTATGCCGGAGTACTTGATGCGTCGCACCGGTGGCGTCGTCGGTCTGGTGGGCCGCCTGCTCGAGGACGGCGCCCATGAGGCAATGGAGTCCGGGAAGGAACTGATCGACGAGGGTCTGCTGGACGAGATCGTGCTCCGGCGGGACGAACCCCAGCAATCACCCGACGAGCCCCCGATCCCGGCTAATCCGCCGGCCACAGGCAAGAAGAGACGTTCGGCAAAACGGCCCAGGAACACCGTTTTCGACGATCACGGCCCTGCTGGCGCAACGGGGAGCTGAAACAAGCCGTGCATTCATTGCCCCGCAGCCTGGACCCGATCCGTAATGAATCAGTGGGGAGCTACTTGCGGAGGCTCTCATATCGCCTTGGGATCTCTCCATTACATCTGGCAACCCTCACAGGCCTGCACGATATCGACCGTCAGCGGAATCGCATGGGTCGCCATGCGTTGATGGAGCTCGACAGAGAAACCACCGTCGTTTTTGGTCAGGCGACACGACTTACCCTAGAAGAGGTCAGTTCACTCACACTGTCGTCCTGGAAGTATCGGTATCCTCCAATTCTTCGTTCCCTCCCGGGGCCCGCACAGCCCTTCCGTCAGGATAGTTGGCTCCTCGTCACTCCTCGCTTCTGCCCGCAGTGCCTCGCGAGCGACAACGCAAATATGCAAGTGCCCCACGGAGGCCCGTGGAAGAAAGAGTGGCACCTCCCTGTTGTCTTCGCCTGCACGGAACACCGCGTATTCTTGGGCCACAAATGCCCTCGCTGTGATCAGCCTGCCCAAGACAGCGCCCTGCTGATGCCGCGACCGAACGACCACACACTGCATCCCGCGCAATGCCGATGGACCGTTGAGAATCCCGGCGTCCGGAAACGGATGCGTCAGGCATGCGGCTACCGACTCGACGAACTCAAAGCTGCGGCGCACGAGCTGGAGCCGACCGCTCCCCTACTCGCCCTGCAACAAGAGATCATCAACGCTCTCACCGGCACAGTCCCACAGCAGCATGCCGCGTCCTTCTTCACCGACCTCCGACTCGTGGTCGCTGCCCTCAGTGCGTCGTGGCCAGAAAGCAGTCACCTTATCGAGTCTGAATACAGAGACAGTGTTGACGCTTACGTCTCGGGCCAGACTGACTACCGGCGAACAGGCGGAGGCGGGATGCGCAAATACCAGGTTGTTGATGCGCTCCCTCGTGACACTGTCGCAAGCGCGGCACTCTTGTCGGCATCGCGTTCGCTCCTCGACGCCAAAGATCTTCGCGAAAGCCTGGCCCCCCTTATTCGTGAAGGGTTCAGGGACAAGGCTGGCCGGGCATCTTGGAACGGACTCGTATCCCGGCATGAGGAAACTTGTTCCCAGAGATTACGAACCACTATCGAACCTCTGACGCGAGCATTTCGGATGACTAAAGGTGCTTCCAGCATCCGCTCGGCCACGCGGAATGACTACCGGCCCGAGCAAATCCCTGCATTTTTAGAGGAAGACTGGTGCGAGCGCTATCTTCCCGATGTTCATGACGCGTCACCAAAGCTTTTACGCAGGACAGCGGCGGTTCGTCTGGTGCAGTGGGTGATGGGAGGTTCCATGGGGGATTCAGCGGCATATTTGGGAATTCCCAGTCGTGGAGCGAAATTCTATACAGGAGTAGTCACCAGTCGGGTCGATCCATATGAGTTCCACAAGGCACTTGAAGGTATCGTCGGCGAAATTTGCTCAACGCCATCTCCAGTCGACTACTGCCGACGTCGAGAGATCCTTCAGGATTGGGCACTTGATCAAGTCGGCTGGGAGAACATCATCGAGCGGCTGGCGCCCACCCCAACCACCTCGCCCCCGCCAGCGCTTGACGACCGCAAGCGGCAAGCAGCGTCTGTCTTTGTCTGGGCTCAAGTGACCCGAGGCGAGCACGTCTTCGCCCCGAGACCGATTGAGGCTGCGCAGACACCGGCCATCCAACGCAGGTGGGCACTCAGGCGCAACACGACGTGGTGCCAGCTGACCCGTCCCGATGCCGCCCCTCACTACGCCGACCTACGGAAGGTTCTCACCGAGTACGCAACCCAGCTGGCCCGGAACATCGATAGCGGGGAACCGCTCAAGTGAGCGTTTGAGTTGGCGGAGCTACGTTCAGGGCGCTTCAGGACTGAGCCCGGTGCGCTTGCGAGTATGTGGCTGACGGTTCGCCGTCCGGGTGAGCTATGGTGCAGGCATGTGCTGCTGCGCCGCCATGACTACCCGTACCGCCGCTTAGCGGCGGTATCCGCGGTTGCCCATAACCGCGGCCTCGTTGCTGGCCCCGGCCGGGGCCAGTGCCACGACATACCGCCGGATCAGTGTCCTGCTGGCAGCCACTCCCTTATTGCTGTGCTGCCGGGCCATCCTGCCTGATCAGGGAAGTCATGTCGCAACGCTTCGATTCACAGCACGAAACCCCGTCCCCTTGCCCGCATGGAGCCAGCACCATCGTCGCGCAGGACCCACCTGTCGCCACCCTGTTCCTGATGGTCGGACTCCCCGGAGCCGGGAAAACCACCCGGGCCAGAGAGCTCGCCGCCACACACCGGGCACTGCGGCTGACCCCAGACCACTGGATGATCCCGCTGTTCGGCGATTCGATGGCAGACGGAAAGCGCTGGGTGCTCGAAGGTCGGCTCATCTCGGTCGCCCTCCAGGCTCTGCGGCTGGGGACCAGCGTCGTGCTCGACTACGGGCTCTGGGGCCGCGATGAACGGTCGGCACTGCGCTGGCTGGCACGCTCGGCCGGGGCAGTGTGTCAGGTGGTCTACGTGCCCGTGGACAAGGACGTCCAGCTCGCCCGCATCGCGCACCGCCAGGCGACGACACCGCATCAGACGTTTCCCATGAGCGAGACCGACGTGGACCAATGGCGGGAGCAGTTCCAGGTGCCTGACGCCGCCGAACTCGCCGGGGGCGAGATCCCCGCCCCGCCGACGGGCTGGCCAGGCTGGACGGAGTGGGCGGTAGACCACTGGCCCTCGTGCACAGACAGCTAACGGGCTGTCCCGCCGGGGAGCGCCTTGACTACCCGCCAGTTCAAGTGCTCAGTCACACCCACTGACGGGTCGTTACGCATCGTATTCGTCACGTTACTGAGAGGACTTCACGCACAGTGAACGTCCATCGCCATGATCCGCCAACTATCACCCTCAAGATCCGCCAACAAGAATCCTCCAGGCACTCCTGACCTGCACGGTTCAGATCATGATCCGCCAACTAAAATTCTCGGTCACAGGGTGGCCCGCGAATCAGCGCACGGGTTCGTGGAGGTCCACCGCTGACGCTCGAAGCAGCCGGTGAAGAGGTAGTAGCGGAAGATGCCGGGGTAGCTGGCGCCCCGGCTCACGCTCAGCAGACGAACACCGACCAGCAGATGTCGTTCCGCAATCGCTGATCGTCAAGTACGAGCTCGCGGATCGCTTCCGGGAGCTGGTCACGCTGCCACTGGCACTCAGAGTGCGGAACGTGAGCTCTTGTCCGTTTCGTGATTGAGGGTTGGGGAAGGACCGCTGGTCGTGGGTTCGGGGTGGCCTTCAGGTCTCGGGGCGGGTGAACAAGCCGGGTTCAGGTTCGACGAGGATGCCGCGGCTGACCAGGCGTTTCAGTTTGGAGCGGATGCCTTCGGTGTTCTTCGGGAGGGTCGGCAGGTCGAGGGCCTGGCAGAGGTCGCGGGCGCGCATCGGTCGGCCCTCGTAGGCCAGGGCGGTGAGGATCTGCTGGTAGGCGGGGTGGTCCGGGATGTCGGGGCGGTCCGGCTCAGTGGCGGGTGAGGGCAGTGGGAGAGCGAGGAAAGGGTCTTGCGGGTGATGCGCAGGTTCTCGCTCTCCGCGTCGATCTCGCCGAGCCGCACTCTGAGCTCCTCGATGCGGTCCCGGAACTGCCCGGCCTGGTCGGCTAGTTCACGCTCGCGGGTTTCGATGTGTTCCAGGATGGCTTTGACCTGTGGGTTCTCGCTCACGTGGTCCTCCAGGAAGCGAGGGTGGCTCCGGTGAGTCGGCGGCTCATCACGGAGGTCATCGCCCAGAAGACGCGGGATCGGGAGGAGGCGGGCCGGTGTTCGTAGTCGCGTACGAGACGGCGGTAGAACATCAGGATCCCGTTCGTCTGCTCCACGATCCACCGCTTGGCCTGCACGACGAAGCCCTTGCCGGCCGGGTTGCGCTCGACGATCTCGACGTCGATGCCCACGTTCTTGCCGTGATCGACGACCTTCTTCTTGAAGCCCTGGTCGACCAGGGCTTTGGCCACGGTGTCGCACTGCCCGGCGACACCGTCCAGCAGGGCGATGCCGGCGGTGTTCTCGTGCGCGGAGGCGGGCAGGACGACGCAGTCCACGACCAGGCCCAGTACGTCCACGGCCAGGCATCTCTTCCTCCCCGGCACCCTTTTCGCGGCACCCTTCTCGCGGCGTCCTTGCCGGTCGTCGTGGCCGGGACACCGACAGGGCCCCGGCGAGTGCCTGAATTGCCCCAGCTTGGGGTGTTGATCTCGGTGGTGGGCCCCGGAAGCAGGCGAACACGGCACCTGTGGATCATGGAGTTCTCTACGCTTCAAGATCCACGAAGGTGCCGTGTTCGTTCCTCCATCATCCCCTGTCGCTGCCCCCGCTTGCGCGGTGCCCCGCCTGGAAGCCCTTGGCGAGGGGGCCGCCAAGGACCAAGTCCGCCGCCTGGTCGCCGAGTTCGAGTCGGTCACCGACCCGAGAGGGACTTGCGGGGTGCGCTACCGGCTCTCCTCACTGCTGGCCCTGATGGTCTGCGCGATGACCCCGTCCGGCCACGACTCGATCACCGCGGCGGCGGAGTGGTGCCGACGTGCGACGCCGGAGGAACTGGCCGCCTTCGGCCTGCCCTACCACCCGCTCCTCGGCCGCTACCGGGTGCCGAGCGAGAAGACCCTCCGCAGCGTCCTGGGACGCCTGGATCACGGTGAGATCTGTGCGGCGGCT
Organism: Streptomyces sp. HSG2; assembly: GCF_016598575.1. NCBI lineage: Bacteria > Bacillati > Actinomycetota > Actinomycetes > Kitasatosporales > Streptomycetaceae > Streptomyces > Streptomyces sp. HSG2. The sequence goes on along the minus strand of NZ_CP066801.1, from coordinate 4,557,092 downwards.
TACGACTACCTGCGGCCCTTGCTGTCCGCACAGCCCCGCCGGCCGGAGCCGGTCATGCCCGACGGTGGCACCGAGCGTTAACAGCGCCGGGCCCACCGGGCGGCCGCCCATGCCGGGCCGGTACGGATCCGGCGCCGGGCGATCGCGGTGGACGGCAAGTGCCTGCGGGGCGCCAGGCGCCCGGACGGCAGCCGGGTCTTCGCCCTGTCCGCCGTCCGCCACGGCGACGGTGTCACGCTCGCCTCCCGCGAGATCGGCGCGAAGACCAACGAAATCCCCGAGTTCCAGCCCTTGCTCGACAGAATCGACGACGCGGATCTCGCGGGGGTGGTCGTGACCGCCGATGCCCTCCACGCCCAGCGCGACCACGCCACCTACCTGCACGAACGCGGCGCTCACTACCTGCTGACCATCAAGAACAACCAGCGCGGCCAGGCCCGTCAACTCCACGCCCTGCCCTGGAAGGAGATCCCCGTCATCCACCGCGACGACGCCCGCGGCCACGGCCGTCACGAACAGCGTCTCGTCCAGGTCGTCACCGTCAACGGCCTGCTCTTCCCCCACGCGGCCCAGGTCCTGCGGATCCAGCGCCGTCGCCGTCTCTACGGGGCCAAGAAGTGGTCCAGCGAGACCGTCTACGCCATCACCGACCTGCCCGCCGAGGAAGCGAACGCAGCCGAGATCGCGTCCTGGGCTCGCGGGCACTGGACGGTGGAAAACACCGTCCACTGGTGCCGAGATGTCACCTTCAACGAGGACAAGTCCCAGGTCAGGACCCACAACACACCCGCCGTACTCGCTGCCCTGCGCGACCTGATCCGCAGCGCGCTCAAGCTCGCCGGCTATGTCAACACCGCCGCCGGACGACGAGCCCACACCGAACGCCCCCGCGTCCTCGCCCTCTACGGCATCACATGATCAAACCGGACGATCCAGGCACTCGCCGGGGCCCTGGGGACACCGACTGCGGCGTGGATGCTCTGCGTGTCCAGGATCACCAGGCTCGGGTCGGCTAATCGTTTCCGCTTCTCTCGCAGCTGCCAGCGCAGCAGGTCGTGAATGTCCTGGTCGGTGCCCTCGTCGCGCCAGAGGTAGAAGTAGTACTTCACCGCTCCGGGCGGGGGCATGTCGTGGGGCAGGAACTCCCACTGACACCCCGTGCGATTCTGGTAGAGGATGGCGTTCACGATCTCCCGCATCGCGTACTTCCCCTGATGCCCGCTGACCGACGGATGCCGGGCCTTCCACGCCGTGATCACGGGTTCGACGAGCTCCCACTGCTCATCGGTGAGATCACTCGGGTACGGCTTGCGCATGCTCATGCCACAACCCAAGCGAACCCCGAACGCCTGACCGGCAACGATGCCCCAACGTCACACCATCGAGCGACGACAAGACCGACAGAGCGCCACATCCCGCACTCTGATAGCGCCCGGCATCCAGCTCGCGGGCCCAGATCTGCGCGGGCGGCAGCTCGGCGTATTCGTCGCGGTTCATCAACTCCAGTACCGCAGCCCGCTCTTCGGCCGTCAGAGCCGCGGGCTGGACCCGCGGCGAGCGAGGCCTGCGCGGTGGCGGGGGCTGCAGCCGGCGGTAGTGGGTGGCCCTCGATCGGCCGGTCAGCCGGCACGCGGCCGTCACGCCCAGCCTGCCCTCGACGCCGGTGAACGCGTCGTCGACCACCGGGTCGGCTGCAGCCTTCAGTCCGCGCCCTCGGAGATCATTTCCAAGAGCGCGGAAGCTTTTCCCATTTCCTCCAACGCGGCCTTGTTGCGGGCCAGTTCCTTCTCCAGCCGTTCCACCTGGCGGCGCAGTCTCTCGTTCTCCGCCTCGGCAGCAGACTTCTTCGGCCTCGCCGGGCTGGTGCGCTTGTCGACCAGCTTCTCCAGAGCCCCGGCATCCCGCGCGGCCCGCCATTCCTTGACGTGCGAGTGGTACAGCCGCTCGCGGCGCAGGATTGCGCCCTTCTCGTTCTTGGGCGCGGCGTCGTACTCGGCCACGATCCGCAGCTTGTACTCGGGGCTGAAAGTGCGGCGCTTCGGCCGGGGAGCCACGGTGCGGACGCCTTCCAGGAGGCGGAGGTTGGCCGCGAAGTTCTCCTCCCGGAAGCGCGGGTTGTGGCGCCGGTAGTCGCCGTCCGGCACGTCGTCGGGGGAGTCGAAGCGGCCTGCCAGGAAGCCGCGGCCGAGTGGCGAGTAGGCGATGAGCGCGATGCCCTCCCGTGCGGTGAAGGGCAGCAGTTCCGCCGTGGCGCCCCGGGTCCACAGCGACAGTTCCGCCTGGACGGCGGCCACGGGATGCACGCTCTGGGCGACGTGTATCTGTTGGACGGTCACGTCGGACAGCCCGAGCATCCGGGCCTTGCCGGCTTTCACGGTCTCCGCCATGGCACCCCAGGTCTCCTCCAGCGGCACCTCGGGATCGACCCGGTGCAGCTGGCAGAGGGCCACGTGGTCGGTGCGCAGCCGGCGCAGACTCGCGTCGATGGCGGCGCGGATGTGCTCGGGCCGGCCGTCGCGGCGCAGGCGCGTCTCACCGGTGACGAATCCCACCTTCGTGGCGAGGAACGCCTCCTCACGGCGGTCGGCGAGTGCCCGGCCCACCAGCTCCTCGTTGGTGTGGGGGCCGTAGACGTCGGCGGTGTCGATGAGATCGGCGCCGAGGTCGAGAGCGCGGTGGAGCACGGCGGCCGAGGCGTCGTCGTCGCGACCGCCGGGGTCGTAGGCGTAGGACATGCCCATGCAGCCCAAGCCGACGATTCCCACCGGAGCGCCTTCGGGACCGATCCGTAGGGTACGCAACGTGTGCTGTCCTTCCTCGGGTGTCGGGCGGGCGGTCACGGGCCGGACCGGGCTCCCGGGACACAGCCCCGGGAGCCCCTCGGCACGGTCAGGAGACGGCGCCTTCGGTCCAGGCGCGCTTGAGGATCTCGTCGACGGTCTCGTCGACCGTCTGGTGCGAGGTGTCGAGCCACAGCCCGATGCGGGGCGTGTCGTCCTTGAGTACCTTGTCCAGGTCCTTGGGCTGCCAGTCGGGGCCGTAGCCGGTCTTGGAGCGCTTCTCCTCCAGGCGGGCCACGACGTCCGGGTCGGGTGCCAGCACCACCACGGCCAGCGGACGGCTCCGGATCATCTCGGTGATCTCCGCCAGGTGCTCGCCGAGAAGGATGTCCTGCAGGACGGCTGTGAAACCCGCTTCGGCGTAGGCGTCCGCGGACGCCGCGGCCAAACGGTGCCGCAGACGGAGTTGCGCGACGGCCTCCGGCGGAGCCTCGGCGGTCATGTGCGCCTGGCCGTTGACGATCATGCGGCGGAACGTGTCGCCCCGCACGTGTGCCGAACGGGGCAGGCGCTCGGCGAGGGCCTGCGCGACGGTGGACTTGCCCGCGGCGGAAATACCCGAGATGACGATGACGCCGGGGGTTTCGTCACCGGGGACGGAGGCGGGACTGGTTGTGTCGGTCATGGACGGGCGGGATTCCTCTCTTGTGCGTGGACATGGACACCGCGTGCGGCAGCCCGGGCGACGTCGGCCGCCTTCAGGCGCGTTCGAGGACCACCAGGTCCATCGAAGCCGGACGCCGCGTGGAAACGCCCCAGGTACCCGGTTGGGGATCCCGGCGCATACGCAGACCGTGCCGTGCCGCCACCGACAGGAGGTACTCCAACCGGTAGGCGATGGCGTACGTGGGCTCCTCCTCGGAGCCTGGATCCACCGCGTGATACTCGGCCTGCGGGCGATGAAAAGAGAAGAGGTGCCTGCTGACCTGGGACGATGGGAGTTCCTACGCCCACACCAGTCCCACGAAGCAAGGCACCTCGTAAGTGAAAGTCTCCCACAGGCCCGCGGAGCTCTTCGCCGCGTTCGACGACCCTGACCTGATCGCGCACGCCGGGCTGGTCCCGACGTTCCGGCTGGCCGAGCGGTGCGGTCTGCCCGCTCTGGTGGCCGAGAAGGTCCACCTGACCACTGCGAAGAACGGGGCCGGTACGGCCGCCGACGCGAAAGCGATGTCGATCGTGGGCGGCATGGTCGCCGGGGCGGACAGCATCGACGACCTGGACATACTGCGTCACGGCGGGCTGCCGCGCCTGTTCGGCGGGGTGCGGGCGCCCTCCACGCTGGGCAGTTTCCTGCGTGCCTTCACCTGGGGGCATGTGCGCCAACTGGAGTCCGCTGCACGGGCGTTCACCTGCCGCCTGGCCGCGCACACCGGCCTCATCCCGAAGCGGGACGAGGTGGTGTTCGTGGACATCGACTCCAAGGTCAAGCAGGTCTACGGCCCTGCCAAGCAGGGCGCCTCCTTCGGCTACACCAAGCAGCGCGGGCTGCACTTCCAGATCGTCACCGTGAAGACGTCCACCTGCGCCCCCGTGATCGTGGCCACCAGGCTGCGCAAGGGTTCGGCAGGCTCCGGCAAGGGCGCGGCGAGTCTGCTGCGCGAGGCACTGGCCACGGTCCGGGCCATGGGCATCACCGCCCAAGTCGTCGTCCGCGCGGACTCGGCGTACTTCTCCCACAAGGTCGTCGATGTGTGCCGCAAGGCCGGCGCCGCGTTCTCTCTGGCCGTCGCGGTCAAGAAGACCATCCGCGAGGCCATCGCGGGCATCCCCGAGGACGCTTGGACGCCGATCAAGTACGCCAGCGCCGTCTGGGACGCCGAGGAGGAACGCTGGATCTCCGACGCCGAGATCACCGAGATCCCCTTCACCGCGTTCACCAGCAAGAAGAAGGCGTTCCACACCACCGCACGGCTCATCGTGCGCCGCGTGAAGCGGCTGAACCCCACCGGCGTGCCCGCCGGCCAGGCCGAACTGTTCGGGGTCTGGCGCCACCATGTGATCTTCACCGACAGCCCCTTCGTCCTCGCTCAGGCCGAGCCGATGCACCGCGAACACGCCGTCATCGAGCAGGTCTTCGCCGACCTGGAAGACTCCGCCCTCGCCCACCTGCCCTCGGGGAAGTTCACCGCGAACGCCGCCTGGTTGACCCTGGCCGCCACCGCCTACAACCTCACCCGTGCGAGCGGCCACCTCGCCTCCGCCTTCCACGCCAAGGCGAGGACCGGCACCATCCGCCGCCACCTCATCAACATCCCCGCCCGGATCGCCACCGGAGCCCGCCGCCTCACCCTCCACCTGCCCGAACGCTGGCGCTGGTGTGACGACTTCACCGACCTGTGGACCGCCACCGGCCAGCGCATGCTCACCTGAACCACGCAGCCGACCTGACCACCCACGACCTGAAAAACCTCGGAGACCCCGCACCGGACGGCCACCCGGCCCATCGTGCTGCCCGCACCCCGAAAGATCACCCCGAGCCCGCCGGATACCGGAGACGAGAATTCACGCGGTGGATCCAGGCGGAGTGCACGTAGTAGCCCCCGTGATCCTGCGTGAAACTGAAGGCGGTCGCTCCGCGCGCGATGTTCGCGGCGACCGCGTCGTCCACCAGATAGGCCGTGTCGAAACACTGCCCCCCGGGCCGCAGGACCCGGGAGGACTCCGCGAGGTAGTTCTCCATCTCGGCCGGGCGTAGATGGCTGATGAGCCCCACCAGCGCGGCGATGTCGAAGGCCGCGTCACCGGCCAGGAACCGGCAGTCGGCCGCAGAGAGCGTCCCTTCCGGGTTGTAGATCTCCTGGCGGATGTCGACGTGGGCGAAACGGAAGGTCGGATGGCGGGGAGTGATCGTGCGGGAGCACCATTCGATGGCGTGCGGCACGATGTCGAAGCCGAGGTAGGAGCCCTCGGTGAGCACGTCCGTGAGCGGCACCGCGATGCGCCCCGCGCCGCATCCCGCGTCCAGTACATCGTGACCGGGTCCCATGCCGAGTTCGTCCCGCACGTACGCGGTGATCCGGCGGCCCACTTCGAGGAAATCACCGTTGCCGATGAAGCGGCGGTAGCGTCGGGGCGGCAGCAGCGGGTGCTCCCTGCCCCGTACGGCGTCCCACAGGTCCAGCGCCTGCAGTCCGGCGTTGTACCCCGCCCTGCGTAATCGTTCCAGGCTGCCGACGGTGCGTACCGCTGGGCCCGCTCCAGGTCTCGCCGCTGCTGCGGATCGGCATCCGGCAAGGTGAGTTCAACGAACCCGCGACCGTCGCGCAGAACGCCCTGGGACGTGATGCTTCCGGTGAGGATCATTGAGGTGGCGCCGGTGGTGATCTTAACAAGGTCACCATGCATCGGCCGGGGCCCGGGGAACGAGGTCACGCCTCCACCCCCGCCAGAGGAACTTCAGCGATCGGCCGCCACATGATGTGCGCGCCGTCGTGCCACTGCTCGACAAGGTGTAGGCGGTCCACGACTACGGTCCCGGACAACGGCTGCTCGATGGCCGCCAGGGCGGCCCGGAGAGGGACCGCATCGACTTGCTGAGCCCCGTCCGAAGCGTAGGCGAGCGACATGTGGGGGTAGCGGCTCGGTGCGGTCTTGAAGGCCGCACCTGTACCGGCGGTCACCTGGGTGAGCGCGTCCACGATCTCAGAGTGCGGTATGTGGCGTTCTGTCGGTCTTGTCGTCGCTCGATGGTGTGACGTTGGGGCATCGTTGCCGGTCAGGCGTTCGGGGTTCGCTTGGGTTGTGGCATGAGCATGCGCAAGCCGTACCCGAGTGATCTCACCGATGAGCAGTGGGAGCTCGTCGAACCCGTGATCACGGCGTGGAAGGCCCGGCATCCGTCGGTCAGCGGGCATCAGGGGAAGTACGCGATGCGGGAGATCGTGAACGCCATCCTCTACCAGAATCGCACGGGGTGTCAGTGGGAGTTCCTGCCCCACGACATGCCCCCGCCCGGAGCGGTGAAGTACTACTTCTACCTCTGGCGCGACGAGGGCACCGACCAGGACATTCACGACCTGCTGCGCTGGCATCTGCGAGAGAAGCGGAAACGATTAGCCGACCCGAGCCTGGTGATCCTGGACACGCAGAGCATCCACGCCGCAGTCGGTGTCCCGGCCACGACGACCGGCAAGGACGCCGCGAGAAGGGTGCCGCGAAAAGGGTGCCGGGGAGGAAGAGATGCCTGGCCGTGGACGTACTGGGCCTGGTCGTGGACTGCGTCGTCCTGCCCGCCTCCGCGCACGAGAACACCGCCGGCATCGCCCTGCTGGACGGTGTCGCCGGGCAGTGCGACACCGTGGCCAAAGCCCTGGTCGACCAGGGCTTCAAGAAGAAGGTCGTCGATCACGGCAAGAACGTGGGCATCGACGTCGAGATCGTCGAGCGCAACCCGGCCGGCAAGGGCTTCGTCGTGCAGGCCAAGCGGTGGATCGTGGAGCAGACGAACGGGATCCTGATGTTCTACCGCCGTCTCGTACGCGACTACGAACACCGGCCCGCCTCCTCCCGATCCCGCGTCTTCTGGGCGATGACCTCCGTGATGAGCCGCCGACTCACCGGAGCCACCCTCGCTTCCTGGAGGACCACGTGAGCGAGAACCCACAGGTCAAAGCCATCCTGGAACACATCGAAACCCGCGAGCGTGAACTAGCCGACCAGGCCGGGCAGTTCCGGGACCGCATCGAGGAGCTCAGAGTGCGGCTCGGCGAGATCGACGCGGAGAGCGAGAACCTGCGCATCACCCGCAAGACCCTCCTCGCTCTCCCACTGCCCACACCCGCCACTGAGCCGGACCGCCCCGACATCCCGGACCACCCCGCCTACCAGCAGATCCTCACCGCCCTGGCCGACGAGGGCCGACCGATGCGCGCCCGCGACCTCTGCCAGGCCCTCGACCTGCCGACCCTCCCGAAGAACACCGAAGGCATCCGCTCCAAACTGAAACGCCTGGTCAGCCGCGGCATCCTCGTCGAACCTGAACCCGGCTTGTTCACCCGCCCCGAGACCTGAAGGCCACCCCGAACCCACGACCAGCGGTCCTTCCCCAACCCTCAATCACGAAACGGACAAGAGCTTACGTTCCGCACTCTCAAGTCGCCCGGACGCTTCGCCCTCGTCTTCCTGCGCGGCGGCACGCGCGGCCTTGATCGCATAGGCAGCCGCGCCCAGTTCGTGGGCGGCGACGTGTGCGACGACCGCAGCTTGGCCGGCAGCGGAAGCGGCACGCCGTGCTGCGCCACGCAGGTCTCCAATGATCACGAAGCCCGCGCCTGCTCTGCGATGCACCCCAAGCAGCCACGGCCCGACCAACCGCCCGACCCCGGAACACGCCCAAGCCCCGGGGCCCGGAGTACCTCGCATGGCTCGGCGAGCAGCCCAAGGCCACCCATCTGATGGGAGCGAACACCTACCGCCCGATGTCGGGCTTCGCCGCGGGCGAGGTCCCGGACGGCCGACCGGTCGCGATCGACCGCCGGACGCACTCGGCCCAGACCGTTTTGCCGCCGGGATGGTGGGGTTCGCAGCCCCAGGCATCGGCGAGTGAGGCGACGAGGAGCAGACCGCGCCCGGACTCCCCGCCCCTGTCCTCGTCACCGCATCCGCCCGATGCCGGTTCGGGCAGGCGGTCACCCCGGGCGTCCGTGACCTCGATGCGCAGGGTGCCGCCCGCGAGGGTCAGGGCGAGGCGGGCGGCACGGCCCCGTACGCGGCCGTGCAGGACGGCGTTGGCGGTGAGTTCCGCGATGAGAAGGGAGGCCGTGTCCGGGTCTTCGGTCGCGGCCACGGCCTCCGGGCGGTCCCGCTGGTCGACGAGCCAGCGTTCGGCGGCGTGGCGGGCGATGTGGGCGCCGCGTCTGCTGGTGGGGAACGCGAGACGGAAGTGACGGATGGTGGCGGGCGGTTCACCGGTGCCGGTGACGGTTCGTTGGATCACCTCACCGAGGGTGACGGAATGGCTCTACCGTGTGGAGAACGCGAGACAGTACGGCGGACGACTGTCCCGGCGCGAAGGCCGGGCTGTCCGGGCGTACGGCCGTGACCTGGCCGGACGTCCAGCGGTTAGCCCCTGGTACGACGGAACTGGGTGGTGGTACGGGATGGTGGCACAGGCGAGCGGTTCGGGGACTCCCACCGGCGGTGAGGCGGACGGCACCGACGAGGTCGCCGACCTCTTCCGTGCACTCGGACGACAGATCAAGGTCGCGCGAGTACGAGCCGGGATGAGCCAGAAGGAGTTGGGCGACCGACTCGGCTACGGGGAGGAGACCATCTCGTCCGTGGAACGGGGACGCCGAACCCCGCAGCCCGAACTACTGCTCGCGGTCGATGAACTGCTGGAGTGCGGTGGCCTGCTGGCCTCGGCCGCCGACGACGTGCGGCGGGCGCGAACACGCAGGAGGGTGCGGCATCCGGAGTGGTTTCGCGACTACGCACGGCTGGAGGGGGAGGCGGTTGAACTCCACTACTACGGCGCACTGTCGCTGCCCGGCCTGCTTCAGACCGAGGGGCACGCCCGCGCCGTCTTCACCGCGCGCAGGCCCCTGCTCGACGAGGAGACAATCGGACAGCGGTTGATTGCCCGGCTGGCTCGACAGGAGCTCCTGACGCGGTGGCCGCCGCCTCTCGTGACGTTCACCGTGGAGCAGTCCGTCCTGCAACGGCCGATCGGCAGCCGGGAGGTGCATCGGGTGCAGTTGAAGCACCTGCTGGAGGTCGCCCCACTGCGGAACGTGGAGCTTCAGGTGATGCCGACCGACCGTTCGGACCACCCGAGTCTGGGCGGCCCGTTCACACTGCTCACTCCAAAGGGGAGGCCTCAAGTCGGCTACCTGGAAGTGCAGAACGTCAGCAGGCTGGTGACCGATGCCGAGGAGGTCCGTATGCTTGCGGCGCGCTACGGCAGCATCCGCGCCCAGGCCCTCACTCCGCGAGAGTCCCTGGCCCTTATCGAAAGGTTGCTGGGAGATCTATGATCACCAAACAGCCCATGCGCCTCATCTGGTTCAAGAGTACGTACAGCAGCGGTGAAGGCGGGGAGTGTGTCGAGATCGCCGCCGACCGGGCCGCCGTACGCGTACGGGACACCAAGGAACAGGGCACCGGTCCGCAGCTCGCCTTCACCCACGCTGCGTGGGCCGGATTCGTCGCGGACCTCGGACGGGACGGCATCTGACCCACCCCGCCCGAGGCCGCGACGCTCGGGCCCGCCGTTCGGCACGACCCTTCGCGGCAGGCCGACGGCGCGCGAGGCCGGGGCCTGGAGGTGGGCCCCTTCCGCCGGGGCTCGTGCCCGAGCCGCGCCCCGGCCGGACGGCCGACGACACGGCATGGCAGGGTTCGCACGAGGGTCCCTCGTGAGGTGCGCGCTCCGCTGCCGAGGACGGCGGACGGGAGGAGGACACATGCCCGAGATCGGACCGATACCCGACACTCTGGAGTACCTGACCGGCCGCTGGCGGGCCGAACGGCACGTCCGGGACGTCGCCGCCGACATCACCGGCCGATTCGAGGGGACGGCACTGCTCTCGCCTCCCGCCGACGCAAGCGCCGGGTTGCTGTACCGCGAGACCGGCCGATTCGCCTGGCGGGGCACGACTCGCCGGGCCGAGCGGACACTGTGGTTCCGTCCCGCCGCCGACCCCGGCGCCGCCGAGGTGTTCTTCGCCGACGGCCGTCCCTTCCACGACCTCGACCTGCGAAGTGGACTACACCGGGCGGAACACCCCTGCGCCGCCGACCACTACCGGGGCGAGTTCACCGTGTTGGACGCGGACCGGTGGCGCGCCGTGTGGAGGGTCCGGGGCCCCGCCAAGGACCTGTCGCTCACCACCGAGTACACCCGGGACCGCTGACCCCACCCTCGTCATGGGCACCCGGCGCGGGCATCGCGGGCGCGAGGCGACGGAGCCCGCAGCCGGGGCCTGAAGCAGCGGCCTTGGGCGACGGAGTCGCTTGCACCCGGATCGGACGCTGCCCACACTGGTGTGGTCGGGGTCACTCGCGAACGGCTCCGGCGATGGTCTCCCGTCGCGGACCCTGGTGGCACATCCGCCGCCACCGCCCGGCGGGTCGGGCCGTGGCACGCCCGCCGGGACACCCCGGTCCCCGGTGCCGCGACCCCCGGCCATGGACACCACCGCTCCGTACAGGGTGAGGAGGCCCCCGCAGATGCGCGCAACCAAGGGCGACCGGCTGGTGCAGCACGGTCGCGTGGTCGGGCAACAGGACAAGGTCGCCGAGATCGTCGAGGTGATGGGCGAGGAGGGCAACCCGCCCTACCGCGTGCGCTTCGAGGATGGGCACGAGGCCGTCTGCTCCCCGGGGCCGGACTCGGAGATCCGGCACCGCGAGACGACCGAGCGGTAGGCGCGCCGCGCCCGGGTGAGGCGGCCGGTCCGCCGCGCCCGGGCCCGACGACCCCCTGCCCGCCCGAACACCGCGCGGGCGACTCCCCCGGCTTTCCCCCGGAGAGGGCCCTTGTGCCCGACGCCACGTCGTGGGCCTTTTCCCCTGCCCCGGGTCTCGTGGTCACTCGTCTCCGCCGCCGCTCCCGTCTCGGCTCCTCCATGGCACGTCCTCCGCCGCTCCCGGAGCCCTTTCCAGCGGGGAACCCCCGCCCCGGGGCGACGGGAAACTCAGGGACGCGCCGCCCCACGACCCGTTCCGTGGCTCGGCGCCCCACGACCCGCCGGACGTGTCGCCGTCCACGAGGGGGCGCCCGGGGCCCCGGGCGGTGACAAGGCACGCCCGGGCCCCCAGGCGCCGGCGACCCGACCCGGCGACCCGTGCCCTGGCGACCCGGGGGTAACCTGCTCGGTCTAGGCGGCCCATCGGCGACCCCGGGGGTCGCCGCCGACGGAGTACAGCGAAAGGGACGATGTGACCGGCATCTCGGGAGATATCACGCGCGTCGGTGTGGTCGGCTGCGGGCAGATGGGCGCGGGAATCGCCGAGGTGTGCGCCCGCGCCGGCCTGGAGGTCATGGTCGCCGAGACCACCGGCGAGGCCCTGGAGATCGGTCGGACCCGTCTGTTCAACTCGCTCGCCAAGGCGGCCGAGCGCGGGAAGATCACCGAGGAGCAGCGGGACTCCGCACAGGCTCGGCTCGGCTTCACCACGGACCTCGGCGAGTTCGCGAACCGTGATCTGGTGATCGAGGCCGTCGTGGAGAACGAGCAGGTGAAGACCGAGATTTTCCAGGTGCTCGACCAGATCGTGAGCCGACCGGACGCGATCCTGGCGTCCAACACGTCCTCCATCCCTCTGGTGAAGCTGGCGGTCGCCACCTCGCGGCCGGACCATGTCATTGGCATCCACTTCTTCAATCCGGCCCCGGTGCAGAAGCTGGTCGAGTTGATCCCGGCTCTCACCACCTCCGAGGGCACCCTGGGACGGACCCGGCTCTTCGCGGAGAAGGTGCTCGGCAAGCACGCCATCCAGGCCCAGGACCGTTCGGGATTCGTGGTCAACGCGCTGCTCATCCCGTACTTGCTGTCCGCGATCAGGATGTTCGAGTCGGGGATCGCAAGCCGCGAGGACATCGACAACGGCATGGAGATGGGGTGCGCCCATCCGATGGGACCGCTGAAGCTGGCGGACCTGATCGGCCTGGACACCGTCTCCTCGGTCGCCTATTCCATGTACGAGGAGTACAAGGAGCCGCTGTACGCGGCTCCGCCGCTGCTGCAGCGCATGGTCGACGCGGGACGCCTGGGCCGCAAGAGCGGTTCGGGCTTCTACGCCTACGCCTGACCTGGGCAAACGTACTGCTCACCGAAGAACAGAGCAGTTCTCCGCACAACACTGAAGGCCGCTCTCCGACGCCCCGGTGAGCGGCCTTCAGTGATCATTCTGGAGTCGAGGGGCTATGGGGGGTTCGGTGGGAGGTCGGCACGTCAGGGGATGCTCAGTAGTGGACGATGAAGCACACGTGGTTCGTAGGCAGGGCATGCCCACCGTCAGTTCGTCTCCGGCCCGAACCGGCGCTTGTACGCCGATGGTGTGATACCGGTTTCGCGGCGCATCAGCGTACGCAGATTGGCAGCGGTGCCGAGCCCGCTGCGTCGCGCCACGACCTCGAAGCGGGACTCACCTCGCTCGATCAACCGGCACGCCAGAGCAAGCCGTTCCCCCGTCAGCCACGCCAGTGGCGTCGTGCCCAGCTGCGCCTGGAAGCGGCGATGCAGAGTCGCCGGACTGACCGCCGCACGCGCCGCTAGGCCGGACACGGTGAGCGGTGAGTCCAGCCGCTCCTGGGCCCAGGACAGGACAGGTGCCAAGGACTCGTCAGGCAGGTCAGGGATGGGGCGCTCCACGAACTGACGCTGCCCGCCGTCCCGGTGCGCCGCGAAGACCAGCCGCCGGCTCACGGAGTTGGCGACCTCGGCGCCGTAGTCGCGGCGGACCACATGCAGCCCAAGATCGAGCGCAGCTGCACTGCCTGCCGCGGTGAGGATGTCACCGTCGTCCACGAACAGCACGTCTGCTTCCAGCCGGACAGAGGGGAAGCGGGCCCGGAAGGAATCCGCCCACTGCCAGTGCGCGGTGGCCCGCCGCCCGTCGAGGACGCCGGCCTCGGCCAGCGTGAAGGCGCCGCTGCAGAAGCCGACCAGGCGCGCACTGCGGGCGCGTGCCCGGCGAACGGCATCGAGCACGTCGGGACGGCGGGGCACTTCGACGTCCGGACGGTTGGGGACGATCAAGGTGTCCGCCGTGTCGGCCGCTTCCAGGTCGGCGACGCCCGTGAGGGTGAAGAATCCGTCTCGCATCAGGGTGCGGGGCTCGGGCGAACAGAGCCTGAAGTCGTACAGATCACGGCCGATCTCCGGTCTGCGCAGACCGAAGACCTCGGTCGCGCAGCCGAGCTCGAAGGGGTTCGAGTTCTCGTCCACGATCACGACAACCCTGTGTGCGCCCGCCGCGTGAGCTGCGTGCGAGGATTCTTTCGCCATATGCAATTTGTAGCACTCACCCGGTCGGGCGAAACGGCTCAGGATGAGCACATGAGCAGCGAACCCATCCCCCTCAGCAAGGCCCTGACCACCTTCGATGCCTTGTGGAGCCCCCGCATCGTCACGCGCGTCAACGACTACGACGTCCGCATCGCCAAAGTCGAGGGCGATCACATCTGGCATGTACACAATGATACTGACGAGTTCTTCCTGGTGCTCGACGGCGAGTTGCGCATCTCCCTGCGCGAGCCCGACGGGGAACGCACGGTCCTACTCCCGCAGGGGGCGGTCTTCACCGTGCCCCGAGGCACAGAGCACAAGCCGCACTCTCCGTCCGGCGCCGCAATCCTCATGTTCGAGCCCACCGGGACACCGACCGTGGGCGATCGCCACGACGAGATCCCAGGGCACGTCGACTCGACAACCGGACACACTCTCAGCACCTGACCCGCCAGGCTTCGGATACGCCACTGAGGCTCCCTCCCGGAAATGATCTTCGCGAAGTTGAGCGAACTGCCGTTTCGGCGTGAATCAGGCAGGCGGGCTCTGGTCGCGGACAAGCGTGAAGCCCCTGGTAGGACAGGTCTCACCACAAGACCATGTCCATAGCCACCAGAGGCTCCACATTGGTCACCTTGTTGCCACGCTCGACGTCCCGCACCACGTCGTCGAGTTCCTGGCCCGGCCGCCGGCCTCCCAGCGGCAGCGGATCGGCACACCGAAGGGCTCTCGCGCGCTGGACCCGTTCAGACAGGCGGCGCTAGTGGCGCGCGCGGCCCTCGTCCTCAACGGAATCTGGAAGTGATCACCGTTGAGAAAGCCTCACTGCGCAGGGTGCTTGGTGGTAAGTGCGAGGCAGTCGGTCTGGTATACGTAGGCGTCGGGAGACTCGGCCAGGTGCGGGGAGGCTGTCCATGGCGAAGATCATCGGACTGGGTGGCCTCACGTCGCGGAGCGCACTGACTGAGTCGGGGGCCGGGATCCTGCTCACTGGGACGCCGACCGGATGCCTCGGTGGTCAGCCGGGGACGCCTGTGTCCTGCCCGATGATCACGCCCGGCCGGAGGGCTAAGCGGAGTGCCCGCCGTCCACGGCGAACTCGGCGCCCGTGACGTATGCGGCCTCCGGTCCCGCAAGGAAGGCCACCAGGGACGCCACCTCCCGAGGTGCGCCGAACCGCCCTAGGGCCGTCATCGCGGCCTGTGGCCCGGCGTACGGCCCGTCGGCGGGGTTCATGTCGGTGTCCACGGGACCCGGGTGGACGATGTTCGCGGTGATTCCGCGCCCGCCCAGCTCCCAGGCCAACGCCTTGTTCAGCCCGATCAGCGCCGACTTGCTCATCGCGTAGAGCGTCCCGCCCGGGGTCGACGCCCGCTGGGTCACACAACTGCCGATGGTGATGATTCGTCCACCGGGGCCCAGGTGCGGGGCCGCTGCCCGTGTCGTGAGGAATACTCCGCGCGCGTTGACCGCGAGGACGTGCTCCACATCAGCTGCGGTCAGTGCCTCCAGCGGCCCGAGTACCCCCACACCGGCATTGTTGACCAGCACGTCGAGCCGCCCGAACTCCCGCACGGTCCGTTCCACCGCCGCGCCGGCAGCCGCCGGATCCGCGGAGTCAGCCCGCACGGCCAGAGCCCGCCTTCCCAGCGCCTCCACCTTCCCCGCCACCGAGGCCGCAGCCTCCTCGCCGCGCACATAAGTGAACGCGATGTCGAAACCGTCCTCGGCGAGCTGCAGCGCGACCGCCGCCCCGATCCCACGGCTCCCACCGGTCACCAGCACCACTGCGTTACCGTCCATGCCGTTCCTCCCGCATCGATTGACTGCGGACTCTGCTGCGCAATTGCCGAGCGTGACGTAACCGTGCCGATCCAGCGTTCGGAGCGCACCGCACAAGCGGGCATACCGGGCGGAGGTAGGGCCCTCGAACGCGGCGCGTGGCCGCCCGCCCAATTGCGCAGCAGAGTCATTGCGTCAATCAAAGCTCCCTGAGTCCCACCCGTCTGGCGGGAATCCGACCTCGCGTTCCCACCCGCACTCGACGGGGTTCCGGTAGCACTCGCCCAAGAACCAACAAAGCAGCCCCTGGGCCTCGGTGATGCGCGCTACACGGTGCTCTGGGACCGGCTGGGGACTTCGCCCTGAGGTGGCGGTAGACGGTGGCGCGGGAGAAGCGCCGACCGGCGGGCGGTCTGGACTGGGCCTTGCCGTCTGGCCTCGACCCCGAGTTCCGCCAGGTGGGTCAGGGCGGGCAGAGCCGCGGCGACCGTTTCGCCCAGGCCCCAAGAGCGGTTCGGGCTTCTACGCCTACGCCTGAGCCGGGAGGGGCGAGCGGCCCCGGCGGGTGGCGGTGGTGGCTCCCGGTCCGCGCCTCAGGTCGTGGTGGGGCCGGTTCCCGGCGTCCCACGCCGGGAACCGACGGGGGGCGCTTCCCACCCGCCGGACACGCCGGGGGCGCCGTCTTCCCCGTCCCCGTCCCTGCGCAGCACAAGCAGGGCGATGTCGTCGCGGGAGGTGCCACGCGCGTGTTGCGCGAGTGACGTGAGCGTCCGCCGCAGCACCTCGGCGGGGTCGGCCGGCTCGGCGCGGCCGGCTTCGGCCAGCGCCTCGGGCAACGGGAAGGTCCTGCCGCGTCGGTCACGGGCGTCTTCGGCGCCGTCGGTGTGCAGGACGAGCATCTCTCCCGGCCCCAGCCGCGCGCAGGCCCGTGCGGTCAGGTCGCCGGGCAGGGGGAAGGGGCCCATCGGCGGCATGGGCGCCTCCCGGGCCACCTGCTCCACCGTGCCGTCGCGTATCAGGTGGGGCCAGGGATGGCCACAGTTGAGCGCCAGCACACTGCCGTCGGCGTGGATCTCCAGCAAGAGGACCGTCACGAACTCCTCGGCCGCCGCTCCTCCCTCGCCGTTCCGCAGGTGCCGTGCGAGCGACCGGTCCAGTCGACGCAACACGTCACCGAGGGCCCGTTCGTCGTGCACGGCCTCGCGGAAGCAGCCGAGGACCGCGGCGGCGGTCGCGAGCGCGGCCAGTCCGTGGCCCCGGGCATCCCCCATCACCACGCGGACACCGTGCTCGGTGCGGGCGACGTCGTACAGGTCGCCCCCGATCCGGGCACCGTGGTCGGCGGAGAGCTGGGCCGCGGCCACGCGGAGGCCGCCGACCCGGGGCGGCGGTGGTCGTAGCAGGGCTCGCTGCGCCGCCTCCGCCGCGCGACGCGCCCCGCGCAGGTCTCGTAGCAGTGTGCGCCCTACGTGCAGCACCAGGCCGGTGCCGACGGCGACGAGGACGCCGCCGGTCACGACGCGGGCGCCAGGCCCCTCCTGCCGTGCGATGGGACAGGTCAGCCGGTAGGTCGCGGCCGTGGCGCCCAACAGCGCGGGCACCCCGAGAGGAAGCGTGCCGCGAGGCGGCGCCTTGATGTGGATCATGCCGGTGACCCCCCGTCGGGCCCAGACAGAATCGGACCGGCCCCCAGGGGCCGGTCCGATTCTGTCCACAAGAAGGCCGGTAACGTCCGGATCGCCCAGTATCGCCACTCGTACGAGTGACACGCCGGGGATCCGCCGCCGGGAAGCGGGGGCGGAGGGCCCGCGTCCCCGGCGGGCCCGGCATCACGTCGGACGACCGGGCACCGGAGGGCGCACGCCCTAGCCGCGCAACACCGCCCCGGTGCGCTCCCCCGCGAGGGCCACCGCGGCGTCGCGCGCGGCGGACGCCTCGTCCGCCGTGAGCGTCCGGTCGTCGGCCCGGAAGCGCAGCGCGTAGGCGAGGGACTTGCGTCCCTCCCCCAGTTGCTCGGCGTTCTCGTACACATCGAAGAGCCGGATCGCCTCCAGCAGCTCGCCCGCGCCTTCCCGCAACGCCTCCTCGACCTCCGCCGCGGCGATCGACGCCTCGACGACCAGGGCGACATCCTGGGTGGCGACCGGGAAGGACGAGATGTCCGGCGCCTGCGGGGTGATGTCGCCGGCGCGCTCCACCCCGTCGAGGTCCAGCTCCATCGCGCAACAGCGGGCGGGCAGCCCGAGCGCCTTCAGCACGCGCGGGTGCAACTCGCCGGCGTGGCCGACGACTCTCGGCTCCCCGTCGACCCGGACGACGAGTTCGGCGCAGCGGCCCGGATGCCACGGCCCGTACTGCCCCTTGCGGACGATGAGTTCGGCACCCGCCTCGCGGGCCACGACCCGAGCCGCCTGCACGGCGTCGGCCCAGTCCGCGGGCCGTCCCCCGCCCCACCAACCGGCCTGCTCGCGGGCACCGGCCAGCACGACCGCCACGTGGCGCGGCTGGTCGGGCAGCGACCGGTTCAGCGCGGCCAGTTCGTCCTCTCCGGGGCGCCGGTCGACGGACGGCCGCACGGCGGCCTCGGATGTCCGGCGCGGGTGGAAGACCAGCCCGGTCTCGAAGAGCGCGAGGTCCTGGCCGCCGCGGCCCACGTTGCGACGCAGCGCGCCGAGCAGGCCCGGCAGCAAGGTTGTCCGGAGCGCGGGCTCCTCGTCGCTGAGCGGGTTGACCAACCTCACGACACGCCGCGCCGGATCGTCGGGCGCCAGCCCGAGCCGGTCCAGAACCCGCTCGTCCAGGAACGGATAGTTCGGCGCCTCGACGTAGCCGGAGCCGGCCAGCGCGCGACCGACCCTGCGGTGCAGCCGTTGCCGGGGGGTCGTGCCCCGCCCTGCCGGCGGCCTCGGCAGCGTCGCCGGGAGGTTCTCGTACCCCTCCAGGCGAATGACCTCCTCGGCGAGGTCGTTCGGATCGGTCAGGTCGGGACGCCAGGAGGGCACGGTGACGATCAGCTCGTCCTGCCCGTACACGTCGCAGCCGACCTGCTGCAAACGCCGCACGACGACCTCGCGCCCGTAGCGCACCCCCGCCACGCGGTCCGGGTGGTCGGCGGCGAGCGTGACGGTGCGCGGCACCGGTGGGGCGCTGACCTCGGTCACCCCCGCCTCGGCGGTGCCGCCCGCGAGCAGCACCAGGAGATCGACGGTGCGCTGCGCCGCGGCGGACGCGGCCTGCGGATCGACGCCGCGCTCGAAGCGGCGGGACGCCTCGGTGGACAGCTTGTGACGGCGCGCGGTCCGGGCGATGGCGACCGGGTCGAAGTGCGCGGCCTCCACGACCACGTCCGTGGTGGCGGTCCCCCCCTCGGGACCCGCCGGATGGTCGGCGATCTCGGTGTCCTCGCCGCCCATGACACCGGCCAGGCCAATCGGCCCGCGCTCGTCGGCGATGACCAGATCCTCGGCGTGCGGCTTCCGCTCGACACCGTCCAAGGTGACGACGCGCTCGCCCTCCCGGGCGCGGCGCACGCCGATGGCACCGCGCACCCTGCCGCGGTCGTAGGCGTGGAGCGGCTGGCCCAGTTCCATCATCACGTAATTGGTGACGTCGACGGCGAGGGAGACCGGCCGGACACCGACCTTCTGCAGCCGGCGCCGCAGCCAGATCGGCGAGCGGGCCTCGGGATCGAGACCGGTCACCGTCCGCGCCGTGAAACGGTCGCAGCCGGCCGGGTCGCCGACCTTCACCGGGTGGCCGTGGCCGTTCGGCGTCGGCACGTCGAGCAGCGCCGGGTCCCGCAGGGGCAGGCCGTAGGCGATCGCCGTCTCCCGGGCGACACCTCTCAGGGAGAGGCAGTCGCCGCGGTTGGCCGTGACGGCGATGTCCAGCACCTCGTCGACCAGCTCCAGCAGTTCGACGGCGTCCCGACCGACCTCGGTCTCCGGGGGGAGCACGATGATGCCGTGCCCTCCGTCGTCGCCCATCCCCAACTCGTCGGAGGAGCAGATCATGCCGTGCGAGACCTTGCCGTAGGTCTTGCGCGCCGAGATCGAGAAGCCACCCGGGAGAGTGGCACCGGGGAGGACCACGACGACCTTGTCGCCGACGGCGAAGTTTCGCGCGCCGCAGACGATCTCCTGTGGCTCACCCGTGCCGTTGGCCCGACCCACGTCCACGGTGCAGAAGCGGATGGGCTTCTTGAAGCCCTCCAGCTCCTCGATGCTCAGCACCCGTCCGACGACCAACGGCCCCTTGAGGTCGGCGCCGAGGCGTTCGACGGTGTCGACCTCCAGACCGGCCGAGATCAGCTTGGCCTGGACGTCGCGGCCGGTCTCGGTCTCCGGCAGGTCGACGTACTCCCGAAGCCAGGAAAGCGGGACCCGCATCAGATCTCCATCCCGAACGGCCGGGTGAACCGCACGTCACCCTCGACCATGTCTCGCATGTCTCTCACGTTGTGGCGGAACATCAGCATCCGTTCGATACCGAAACCGAAGGCGAAGCCGCTGTACCTCTCGGGGTCGACCCCGCAGGCCCGCAGGACGCGCGGGTTGACCATGCCGCACCCGCCCAGCTCGATCCACCCCTCGGAGGAACAGGTGCGACAAGGCCGGTCGGGGTCGCCGACCGACGCGCCTCGGCAGACGTAGCAGACCATGTCCATCTCGGCCGAGGGCTCGGTGAAGGGGAAGAAGTTCGGCCGCAGGCGCGTCGTCATGTCCGGGCCGAACAGCGACTGCACCAGGTGATCCAGTGTGCCCTTCAGATCGGCCATGGTCAGCCCCTCGTCCACGGCGAGCAGCTCGACCTGGTGGAAGACGGGCGTGTGGGTGGCGTCCAGTTCGTCGGTGCGGTACACACGACCGGGGCAGATGACGTAGACCGGCGGCTCCCGGTCCAGCAGCGAGCGGATCTGCACGGGAGAGGTGTGGGTGCGCAGGACCACACCGGAGTCGCCCGATCCGTCGGGACGCTCGACGAAGAAGGTGTCGGCCTCACCCCGGGCGGGATGGTCCGGTCCGATGTTGAGAGCGTCGAAGTTGAACCACTCGGCCTCCACCTCGGGGCCTTCGGCGACGGCGTAGCCCATGGACGTGAAGACGTCCTCGATCCGCTCCGAGAGGGTGGTGAGCGGGTGCCGCGCGCCGGCCGGCACGCGGTCGTAGGGCAGCGTGACGTCGACCGCCTCCTCGACCAGCACCCGGGCGTCCCGCTCCTCCTCCAGCTCGGCCTGCCGGGCGGCGAGAGCCTTGTTCACCTCGCCCCTGGCCCGACCGACCCGTTTGCCCGCCTCCGCCTTGGCCTGCGGCGGCAGGGCACCGATCTCGCGGTTGGCCAGGGCCAGCGGGGACGTGCCCCCGGAGTGGGCGACCTTGGCCTCCTGGAGTGCGTCGAGGGAGTCCGCGGCGGCGAACGCGGCGAGCGCCTCGTCCCGCACGCGCTCGATCTCTTCCGGTTTCAAGGACTCGACCTCGACAGGGTCGTAGGACTTATTGGGTGCCGACATCTCTTCCCGTGCTTCCGATTGGCTGGCTGATGGTCCCCGCACGACGAGCCGCGCTGGCGCGGGCCGGGCTCGGGCCACGAAGGTGCCAGGGGTCGAGTCTAGCGGGGCGGGCGAAGGCGGAGGCGCCCGCGGGGGCCGCCGGCTCTCAATCGAGATAGGCCGGTGCCGCCACGGGCAGGGTGAATCGGAACTCCGCGCCGCCCCCGCCTGCCCTGCCGACCGTGATCGCGCCACCGTGGGCCTCGACGATGCCCTTGACGATGTACAGCCCCAGCCCGGTGCCGCCTCGCCTGCTGCCCCGCCAGAAGCGGGTGAAGACGCGATTCATGGACTCCTCCGGAATGCCGGGCCCCTCGTCGCTCACCGTGACCGACGTACCGGTGTCCTCGCCCTCGCGGGGGGAGGCGGCGGCCGTGACATCGATGGTGACGGTTCCCTCGCCGTGGCGCACCGCGTTTTCGACGAGGTTGCCGAGCACCTGGTCGATCTTGTCCGGGTCCGCCCAGAGCGGGGGCAGGGGCTGGGCGAGGCGGAGGAGGAACCGGTCGGCCGGGAGTCCGGCGGCGACGTGCGCCTGGATGTGCCGTCCGACCGCGGCGCCGATGTCCACCGGCTGCCGGCGGACCTCCAGCCGGCCCGAGTCGATGCGGGAGATGTCGAGCAACTCGGCGATGAGGCGGGTGACCCGGTCCGCGTCGGCGTCGACCGTCTCCAGCATCAGCCGCTTCTGATCGTCGGTGAACCTCTCCCACTTGGCGAGGAGCGTGGCGGTGAACCCCTTGACCGAGGTCAGCGGGGACCGCAGCTCGTGGGCGACGGTGGCGATCAGCTCGGCGTGACCTCGCTCCGTGCGGCGGCGTGCCTCCGTGTCGCGGAGTGTGACGACGAGGCGGTGGAGGGGGCCGGCGGGGCGCGCGCGGACGTAGCGGGCGGAGACCAGGACCTCGCGCCCCCCGGGCAGCAGGAGGTTGCGTTCCGGCTGTCGACGCCGGATCGCCAGCCCCCCGTAGGGATCGGTCAGCTGCCACCAGCGCCTGCCCTCCAGGTCCTCAAGCGGCAGCGCGGTGTCGAGAGGGAGGCCGACGACCTCGGCGGGCTCGCGGGTGGTGATCCGCGCGGCGGCGGTGTTGAAGCAGATGACACGCCCGCGCGCGTCGGCGACGACGAGGCCGTCCGGGAGTTCGTCGGGGTGGACGCCGGTGTGCGCGTCCACGGGGTCGGACAGGCCCGCGGCAGCACGGCGTGCCCCGTGTGCTCCCGGCGCGCTGCTCGTGCCGACACTCATCGCCGTACCCCACCTCTCGACCGTGCCGGGGGCCCCGAGCAGGTCACCCTACTAGCTGTCGGTGACGGAGCGGCACCCCGTGGCGGCGCGCTGTGCACGCGCCGACGCGTAGAGACATACGGCCGCGGCGGTGGCGAGGTTCAGGCTCTCGGCCCTGCCGTGGATCGGGACCCGGACCGCGGCGTCGGCGAGGGAGAGAGTCTCGGGTGGAAGGCCCCACGCCTCGTTGCCGAAGACCCACGCGGTGGGGCCGCCCATGCTTCCCGCGTCGAGTTCGGCGTCGAGGTCGTGCTCGCCCGCGCCGTCGGCGGCGAGGACGCGGACGCCGGCCGCCCGCAGTCGGTCCACCGCGTGCTCGACCGGGACTCCCACGGCCACCGGAAGATGGAAAAGGGAACCGACGGACGCCCGCACGGCCTTGGGGTTGTACAGGTCGACCGAGGCGTCGGTGAGGACGACGGCGTCGGCTCCCGCGGCATCGGCGCAGCGCAACACCGTGCCGGCGTTGCCCGGGTCGCGGACGTGCGCCAGGACCGCCACCAGCCTCGGCCGGGCGGCCATGACCTCTTCGAACGCCGTGTCGAGGAAGCGGCAGACGCCGACCAGGCCCTGGGGGGTGACGGTGGTGGAGATGTCGGCGACCACCTGCTCGGAGGCCAGGTGGACGCGGGCGCCCGCCGAGCGGGCGGCGCCCACGATGTCCGCGTGGCGGTCGGCGGCCTCCTCGGTGACGAACAACTCGACCAGCGTCGCCGTGCCGTCGCTCCGATGCTCCGCGGCCTCGCGTACGGCCTGCGGCCCCTCGGCCAGGAAGAGCCGCTCCCTGGCGCGGAGGCTCCGCCTGGCCAGCCTTCGGGCCGCGGCGACCCGGGGGGAGCGAGGGGAGATCGACTCGGCGGCGGGCATGCGGGGTCACTTTCCAAGGAGGGGCGCCGTCCGAACGCCCGGCGCGATTCGAGGCGGGCCGACGAGGGCCGCGCACGCGCACGGCACGGCGGACCCGTGGGGCGTGCCCACGGGTCCGCGCGCCGGGCTCACGACCGGTGTGGTCTCACGCGGCCTTCGGCGCGTTCACGTCGCTCGGGAGCGCCTTCTGGGCGACCTCGACGAGCGCGGCGAACGCGGTCGGGTCGTTGACCGCCAGCTCGGCGAGGATCTTGCGGTCCACCTCGACGTTGGCCGCCTTGAGGCCCTGGATGAAGCGGTTGTAGGTGATGCCGTTGGCGCGGGCGGCGGCGTTGATGCGCTGGATCCAGAGCTGACGGAAGTCGCCCTTGCGCTTCTTGCGGTCGTTGTAGTTGTAGACCAGGGAGTGGGTGACCTGCTCCTTGGCCTTGCGGTACAGGCGCGAGCGCTGACCGCGGTAGCCGGAGGCCTGCTCGAGGATCGCCCGGCGCTTCTTGTGGGCGTTGACCGCCCGCTTGACGCGTGCCACTTGTTGACTCCTTGTAGCGGGGCCGTGGTGTCCTCACACGGCCCGGAAAACGATTGGGTCCCGGTGTCGACGTGGGGCGCGAGATGATCGGTCGATCACGTCACGCCGCGCGTCACTTGCCGAGAAGCTTCTTGATCTTCTTGGCGTCGCCCGGGGCCATCTCGGCGTTGCCGGTGAGGCGACGCGTCACACGGGACGACTTGTGCTCGAGCAGGTGGCGCTTGCCGGAACGCTCCCGGAGCACCTTGCCGGAGCCGGTGATCTTGAAACGCTTGCTGGCACCGCTGTGCGTCTTGTTCTTCGGCATAGCGCCGTTCTCTCCTCTGGGTGGCGCTCCGGCGCCCGGCCGTGAGACCGGGCACGGTGAAGCGTCGCTCGTGTTTCCTTCACTGCGCGGGACCGCGATCCCACGTGATCACGCCTCGGCGGGCTCCTCGGCGTCCGCGGGGTTCTGCGACCGACCGGGGTTGGCCTTCGCGGACGCCTTGCGGGCCTCCTGGGCCTGACGGGCCTCGGCCATCGCCTCGGTCTTCTTCTTGTGCGGACCGAGAACCATGATCATGTTCCGGCCGTCCTGCTTCGGATTGGACTCCACGAAGCCCAGGTCCTGGACGTCCTCCGCGAGGCGCTGCAACAGCCGGTAGCCCAGCTCGGGCCGGGACTGCTCGCGACCGCGGAACATGATCGTGATCTTGACCTTGTCGCCCTGCTTGAGGAACCGGACGACGTGACCCTTCTTGGTGTCGTAGTCGTGCGGATCGATCTTCGGCCGGAGCTTCATCTCCTTGATGACCGTGTGCGCCTGGTTCTTGCGCGCCTCACGGGCCTTCATGGCCGACTCGTACTTGAACTTCCCGTAGTCCATGAGCTTGCACACGGGCGGACGGGCGTTCGCCGCGACCTCGACGAGGTCGAGGTCGTACTCCTGCGCAAGCTCCAGGGCCTTGGCAAGCGGGACAATCCCGACCTGCTCGCCGCTGGGACCGACAAGTCGCACCTCGGGAACGCGAATCCGGTCGTTGATGCGGGGCTCGGCGCTGATGGATCCTCCTCGATAAGCACCACGCGACGGTCTGGCCGACAGCCGCGTAACGTCTGTGTCCGTTGGACCTGACCGCGCCGAGACACACGAAACGCCCCGGACGATCACCAGCGGGGCTCCTCGAACTACTACCGGAGCACCGCCGCCGTGAACGCGGGGCGCGATTTCGGGCCGATCATCGCCACGGGGGCGATACGGCCAGACCGGTGACCCGCCGTCCTCGGGGAACGGCCAGGTGGGAGTTCGACAGCCTCCACTTCGTGGGTCGCACTCGCTACCATGAGGCAGACGTGTCCGACCGGTCGTTCGCCCACTTTAACAGCTCGCCGGACGGGGAGCCAACGCGCGACCGGGTACGGCCGCGCCACCGCGGGCGCCTATCGTGTCCGACATGAGTGAGACCCCCGCCGAGTCCCCCGACTTCGACACCATGACCCGCGACATCGCCGAGGTGCCGGCGGTGGAGGTGATCGTGACCGTCGCGGTCAACCTGATGAGCGCCGCAGCCGTGAAGCTCGGCCTCACCGAGGAGGGTGACCGACACAAGGACCTGGACGAGGCCCGCAAGCTGGTGCACGCGCTGGCCGGGCTGCTGGACGCCGGCGCCACGGAGATCAGCTCCTTCCACGCCGCACCCCTGCGGGACGGTCTGAAGTCGCTCCAGCTGGCCTTCCGCGAGGCGTCCCTCGTCGCGGACGATCCGGGCCAGGGGCCCGGTGAGAAGTACACCGGGCCCGTCTTCGGCTGATCGACCGGCGGACACCCGCCCGGCCCGCTCGCCCGGATGACCGCCGGACTCGCCCACGCGCGTGTCCGCGGCGGCCGTCCGGTCGCCGGGGGCCGGGAGCGCCTGCTCCCGGAGGCTCAACGGACGTAGACGGGCTCCCCCGGCGGTGTCGCGTCGGCCGGAAGCACCGCCAGATCGAGCCCGCGCACCAGGCGCGCCCTCAGCGTCTCGTCGGCCGCCAGGCGCTCGGCGACGGCGCGAATCACCTGACCGGCCGCCGCGTCGGCCGCCAACACCAACGCCAGCGTGCCGTCGGCGCGCCCCGGCCCCAGGTGGGCGCGGAGCACCGCCGGCTCGTCGGCCAGGGCACCCCGCAGCGCCTCCGTGACGGCCGGGTCGGCGAGCGGCTCCGTGCTGGTCCGGCCCTCGGCGAGCGCCAACAGGGTCGGCCCCGTCAGCTCGAAGGGCACCGGACCGGCGAGATCCAGCACGACGGTGTCGGCCTTTTCGTGGGCAGCCGCCCGCAGGGCCTGCCGGAGCGGGACGGCCACGGGACGGGCGGTCGGGTCCCACCGTGCCAGCGCGTCGGTGGAGGTGAACGCCGGGAGGGCGGTGCGGCCCCCGGCCTTGAGCGTGGGCACCGCCATGTCGCTGGTCTTCTCCCGGCGCACTCCGCCCGGTTCCTCGGTGACCTCGCCCAGCACGGCGACCACGGGGACCAGCAACCGGGCGTCACGCAGCGCCGTCAGCACCGGCCCCACGGCGGTGCGGTCGTCCGCCCAGGCCGCCAACGCCGCGCTGACCCTCGGGTCGGCGGAACCGTCGTCGTCGCGGAAACCGGGGTCGGGGATGTTCTTGTTCGCCACGGCCCCGACCCTATCCGGGGCCCTGGCGAGAGCGGTGGGGCGGTCGTCCCCGGAGGCCGGGGACCTCCGCGGGCACCGACCGCCCCGGACGGCCCCGTCACGGATGAGCCGCCCGGGGCCGGGTCGCGAGCGGCCCGCCGAGCGGTGGCGCCGATCGCGCCACCCCCATCGGCCGGGCCCGGCCGGTCTCCCCGCCCCTCGGCCGTTCGGTGCTCACCCGGGGTGATCGCAGCGGCCGGCGCGGCCGGAGCGGCCACGCCAGAGCGCGAGGGAGCCGACCAGCAGCACGGAGCCGGCGCCCACGGCGAGCGGGGCGGCCCATGCGGTGTCGACGTTCGTGCCCTCGCCGGGGCCCGGCCCGGGGCCGAAGAACCGCTCCCCGTCTCCCGTCGGTTTCGGGTCCTCGTCCCGGAGGCTCCCCGCCGCCGCCAGCGCGGCGCCGGGGTCGACGAAACCGGCGCCTCGGGAGTCGTCCCGGCCGCCCTCGGGCGTGTTGCGCGCGGTGTCCTCCAGGACCCGCTTCACCTGCGCCGGAGTGAGGTCCGGGTGCGCGGACCTGAGCAGCGCGACGACCCCGGAGACGAAGGCCGCCGCCGCGCTGGTGCCCCACCCCTCGTAGTAGGTGCGGTCGGGATCGATGATGATCACGTCCACACCCGGGGCGCTCACCGTCGCGTACCAGCGTCGTGTGGAGAACGGGGCCCGGGTGCCGTAGCGGTCGACGGCGGTCGCGGCGATGACGCCGGGGTAGGCGGCCGGGTAGGAGACGCGGTCGCCCTTCTCGCCGCCGTTTCCGGCGGAGGCGACGACCACGACTCCCTCGCCGAGCGCGTACTGGATCGCCTCGTCCTCGGCGGCCTCGGGATGGGCCGAGGCCGAGTCGTCGCCGAGGGAGAGATTGATGACGTCGGCCCCGTTGTCGACGGCCCACCGGATGCCCTGGGCGAGGGCGTCGGCACGCGCCTTCCGGGCCTTGGCGCGCGCGGGGTCGCCGTCCTCCAGGATGACTCGCACGGGCAGGATGCCCGCCTCGGGAGCGACCCCCACGACCCCGTCGCCCCGATCGGGACCGTGCCCGTGGGCGGCGATGATCCCCGCCATGGCGGTGCCGTGCCGCGCCCAGGCACGGTCGCCCTCGGCGGCACCGAAGCCGATCAGGTCCCGCCCGTCGAGGACGTTGCCGACGAGGTCGGGATGGTCGGCGTCGACCCCGGTGTCCAACACGGCCACGGTGACTCCCGCGCCGCGGCTGGTCCGCCAGGCGTCTTCGAGGCGGAGGGCGTCCAGGGACCACTGCCGGTCCCGGATGCCGTCGGCGTGAGCGGCGGACGGGGAGAGGAACGTCAGGGCGAGGGCGAGCGGGAGGGCCCGAGACAGACCCCGACCGACCCGGGCGGCGGTCACGACGAAGCCCTCGTCGCGGGCGGCTCTCCGACGGCGCGGCGCACGCCGCGCTCCAGCCGGTCGGCCAGTCCTCGCGCGTCGTGGCCGAGGCCGGCCTGGGCGGGAGCGGCGGTCGCCTCGGACTCCGCGTCCTCCTCCGCGGGCGTCGGATCCGCCACGATCCGGCCGTCCGCCCATCCGGTGACGGAGTAGACGACCACCGGGGCGTCGGTCAGCACGGACACCGTCCAAGTCGCCCGCTGCGCGGCTCCGAACCCGGCCGCCACCGTGTCCGCCACCGCGTAGGGCAACGGCATGAGATCCGCGCGCATCCCCAGCCCCTCCGCGTCGAACCTGGTGGCCAGCGCGTCGGTCGCCGCCCGGTCCGCCTCCGTGAACACGAGCCCGACCGTGGTGACATGGCTCCGGGTGACGTCGGTGTAGGTGGCCCTCAACAGGCGGGCACAACCGACGGGAGCGAGAGCCCTGGCCAGCAACGGGTCGAAGGCGCCCGCGCAGTCGTCGTCCGGCGCGACGCCGACTCTGACCCAGGTGCGGTCGGCGCCCCCGGGACCGGCGCCGCCCCCCTGGACGACGGGCGGGAACAAGTCGTCGACCGGCACCGTGTGCCACAGGCCCCGAGCGGCGGAGAAGGCGTCGGGGCTCGCCGCCTCGTGCGCGCCTCGGCCGTACCAACCGCCGGCGACCGCGCCACCGATCAGGCCGAGACCGAGGACGAGGCAGACGCCGGCGGCCACGGCCCGGCCGCGGAAGCGCCCGCCGGAGGAGACAGTCGGCGGTGGCGGAAGACCGTCGGCCGTCGGCCCGTCGGGCGGCGTGGGAAGGTCGTACCAGGGGTGGAACGGCTCCGACGCCCCGTCGGTCGCCCCCGAGGACCCCCGCCCGAGGACTTCGAACGGAACGGGAGCGGCGCGCCCCGGCGCGTGTTCGACGTGCCGTGCCGGCGCGGACGCCGGGAACCCGTGAGGTGTCCTGGGAGGAGGGGGCACGGGGCCGCGCGACGCTTCCGTGCCCATGCGCCCCCAATTCCCGTGCCCCGATCCCGTCGGACCGCCGCGCACTCGCCGCCGGGGCGGGTCGACCAGCGTGGACGTCCCGCCATCCCGGTGCCGACGCGACCGGACCGTTCCGTCGTCCGTCGGCGTCACTTTACGACGTGCCCGGTCGGCGGGGGGACTCGGTCCGCGCCCGCGGGGTATTGGGCCGGAAACGTCCCCTACCCGGCGGCGTCCGCGTCTGCCAGGCTCCCGCCATGACCGCGCGCGCCCGGGACCGTGCCCGATACGACCGAGCGACCGCCGGCGTGGAAGCGCCGCTGGCGATCGTGGATCTGGACGCCTTCGACTCCAACGCGGACACCCTGACACGCGCGGCCTCTGGCAAGCCGATCCGGGTCGCCAGCAAGTCACTTCGCTGCCGGGGTCTGATCGAGCGCGCCCTGGCCCGGGAGGGTTTCGCGGGCGTCCTGTCCTTCACGCTCGCGGAATCCCTGTGGCTGGCCCGTTCCGGGGTGGCGGACGTGCTGCTGGCGTACCCGTCCGCGGATCGGGCCGGCTTCGCCGAGCTGGCCGCGGACCCGCTGCTCGCCGCCGCCGTCACGGTCATGGTCGACGATCCCGCGCAACTGCGCCTGATCGAGGGGGCCCGCGGCGGCGGTCGGGAGGTCGTCCGGGTCTGCCTCGACTGGGACACGTCGCCGTGGCTGCTCGGCGGGCGGATACGGATCGGCGCACGACGGTCTCCGCTGCGCTCCCCCGCGGACCTCACCGGCCTGGCCCGATCGGTGGACCGTCGCCCGGGGTTCCGGCTCGTGGGGCTCATGGCGTACGAGAGTCACCTGGCCGGTGTCGGGGACGCGGTGGCGGGCCACCCGCTCCGGTCGCGGGCGATCCGAGCCGCGCAGGACCTGGCCCGTAGGGATCTGACGGAGCGTCGGGCCCGAGTCGTGCGCGCGGTTCGGGCGGTGGCGCCCGCCCTGGAGTTCGTCAACGGCGGCGGCACGGGGAGTCTGCCGCACACCGCCGCGGAGGGGGCCGTGACGGAGGTGACCGCGGGCTCGGGCCTCTACCTCCCGCGGCTGTTCGACCACTACACGTCGTTCCGGGGTCGCCCCGCCGCCCTGTTCGCCCTGCCCGTGGTGCGCCGCCCCGGTGTCGACTCGGTGACCGTGCTGGGCGGAGGCTACCCCGCGTCCGGCCCCCCGGGCACGGACCGGCTGCCCGTCCCCTGGCTCCCGGCGGGGCTGCGGTACCTGCCGCTGGAAGGCGCGGGCGAGGTGCAGACCCCGCTGCGGGGTCCGGCCGCCGCCGCCTTGCGGCTGGGCGACCGCGTCTGGTTCCGCCACGCCAAGGCCGGCGAGTTGTGCGAACGCTTCGACACGCTGCACCTGGTGAGGGGCGACGTGGTGACGGGGGTGGTGCCGACGTATCGGGGCGAGGGCCGGGCGTTCCTCTGAGCGGGCCCCCGGGCGAGCGGGCGGGCCTCCCGGTCGGGCCGGTGGGCGGCGTGTCGGCCCCGCCGCACCGCGATCCGGCCTTCAGCCGCGCACGGTCCGCAGCGCGGTGTCGAGCACTCGGGGCGCCGAGGCGAGCGACGGTCCGTACCAGGTCAGGTGGCGCCCGCTGACCAGGACGGACGTCAGGCCGGGGAACGCCTCCGGGCCGTCGTCGGCGGTGAACCGGTACGGCTCGTCCGGGAGGACGACCGCGTCCGGACGCTCGGCGCGCACCTCCTCGACGGGAATCCTCGGATACCGCTCGGCGTGCCCCGTCCACAGGTGGTCCACGCCGAGCCGGGCGAGCACGTCGCCGGCGAAGGTGTCCCTGCCCAGGAACATCCACGGCCGCCGCCAGATCGCGACGGCCGCCGTGAGCCGCCGATCCGGCACCGGCCGCGTGGACCAGGCCGCCTCGGCCTCGTCCAGCCAGCGGGGCCGGGTTCGCGCCCCGCACGCCTCCAGAACCGAGGCCAGCCCGTCGAAGGCCGCGGAAACGGTCCGCACCTCGGTGACCAGGACCTCGATACCCGCCGCACGCAGCGCGGCGAGATCCGCCTCGCGGTTCTCCTCCTCGTTGGCGATCACCACATCGGGGCCGAGCGCGAGGATCCTCGCGACGTCGGGGTTCTTGGTCCCGCCCACGCGGACGGCGTCGAGCCCGGCGGGATGGGTGCACCAGTCGGTGACGCCGACCAGGGCGTCGGGCACCGTGAGGGCCACGGACTCGGTGAGCGACGGCACGAGGGACACCACCCGGACCGGGCCGCTCACCCCCGCCGCCGCCGGTCGCCGACAGCCTCGATGTGCTCGGCCACGGTGACGACGAGGAACCGGGTGTCCGGCTCCGTCGCCCGCCAGCGGTGCCGTACCCCGCCGGTCAGGTACATGGTGTCGCCACGCCCCAACCTGTGGGCGCGGCCCTCCGCCTCGATCTCCACCGCGCCCTCGACCACGTACATTAGCTGGTCGTTGCGGTGGCGGAGCTCCCGGCCCACGTCGTGGTCGCCCACGAACTCCGACGCGTGCATCTGGTGGTGACCGCGGACCAGCGACCGTACCCGCGCCTCGTCGCCCGCACCGTCCTCCTCGGCCCGGACCACGTCGACGCTGCAGGCGGGGTCGGCCGCCGCCAGGAGCTCCACGGCGGTGGTGCGCAGCGCGTCGGCCATCTTCTCCAGGGAGCCGGGACTGGGCCGGGCCCGGTCGTTCTCGACCTGGCTGAGGAAGGGAACGGACAGCCCGCTCCGCTCGGCCACGACGGCGAGGGTGAGGTCGAGGGCCCGACGCCGGCGGCGCACGGCCGCGCCGACCCGGAGAGGCCGTTCCTTGTGGTCGCCCATCGCTCCGGCTCCCTCCTTCTCCGTCGACCGCGCCGTCCCGAGTCCGCCCCGGACCGCGCGCGGACTCTCCGCTTTCTCCGCAGCCTACGCAGGTTCGGCGCGCCGAACCCCGCGCGTGTCCCGTGCGCCCGCGTCCGCGCCGGCACCGATGTCGTACTTCACGCCACTCCCAGGGTCGCGCACCCGCGAGCACGGGGCGCTCCCGGGACCCCGCCCGAGTGCCCCGTTCCCCGCCGATGTGCCCGAACGGAGCGGAGAGGGACCCCCGGTGTCGCGCTCCGTGGTTGTCCGGATCCATACCGTCGCCCCTCGTCTCCCGGGGGACACGCGCGGACCGGCCGACGACCTCTCGCGGTGCCGAACGTGCCACGAGCCGACCCCCCGGATACCGCGGGGACTGCGGCATGATGCGGGACGTGACCGGACGACTGATGCTCCTCGACACCGCCTCCCTCTACTTTCGCGCCTACTTCGGCGTCCCGGAGTCCGTGCGCGCTCCCGACGGCACGCCGGTGAACGCGGTGCGGGGCCTCCTCGACTTCGTCGACCGCCTGGTCCGGGATCACCGGCCGACGCACCTCGTGGCGTGCGTGGACGCGGACTGGCGCCCGCAGTGGCGCGTCGAGCTGATCCCGTCGTACAAGGCACACCGCGTCGCCCGGGAGGTGGAGGCCGGTCCGGACGAGGAGGAGGTCCCGGACACCCTGACCCCGCAAGTGCCGGTGATCGAGGCCGTGCTCGACGCGCTGGGGATCGCCAGGGTGGGCGTGCCGGGCTACGAGGCGGACGACGTCATCGGCGGGTACGCGGCACGAGGCACCGGGCCCGTCGACATCGTGACCGGGGACCGGGACCTGTACCAGCTCGTCGACGACGCCCGCGACGTCCGGGTCCTGTACCCGATCAAGGGAGTGGGCACGCTTCAGGTCACCGACGAGGCGGTACTGCGGGAGAAGTACGGTGTCGGCGGCGCGGGATACGCGGATCTGGCCCTGCTGCGCGGCGACCCCAGCGACGGCCTGCCGGGCGTGCCCGGGGTCGGGGAGAAGACGGCGGCGAAACTGCTCGCCGACTTCGGGGACCTGGCGGGCATCCTGGCCGCCGCGGACGATCCGGGGGCGCGGCTCACCGCCACCCAGCGCCGCCGGCTGACCGAGGCCCGGCCGTATCTGCAGGTGGCGCCGAAGGTGGTGCGGGTGGCGGCGGACCTTCCCCTGCCGGCCGTCGACACGACGCTGCCGCGCTCCCCGCGCGATCCCGCGACACTGGCGGCGCTGGCGACCCGCTGGGGTCTGGGTGGGTCGCTGGAGCGGCTGCTCGGCACGCTGCGGGAGTGACGGGGTGTCGTCCGGTGGTGGTCGCGGCGGGGTGTGCCCGTCGATCGAGCGACGCGTCGGAGGGCCGGCCTCGGGCACCCGGGGGACACGGGCCCGCCGGGGGCGCACGGGGTGGCGGGCCGACCCGCCCGTCGGTGGCCTCCGCCGCGCGAGGGGCCCACGGGGCGGACGCGGGCGGCGCGCCGTGGCGGATTCGTTCGTGCGCGTGGGGCGTCACAAGAGCGGGAGATGTTAGCTTAGGTAAACCTAACTCAGGGAATCCTGACCACAGGACCAGGGAGGCCGTGATGGCAGACCGACGGGGACGCAAGCCGACGCGCACGCCGCGCTCGGCCCGGGTGATCCACACCGAGCGACTGACGCCGCACATGCAGCGCGTGGTCCTGGGCGGCGACACCCTCGCGGGGTTGGCGGCGGACACCTGCACCGACCACTACGTCAAGCTCCTGTTCCCCTCCGGGGGCGCCCGCTATCCGGAACCGTTCGACATGGATCGCATCCGGGCGGAGTTCCCCCGTGAGCAGTGGCCGGTGACCCGTACCTACACGGTGCGCCGTTGGGATCCCGAGCACCTCGAACTGACCCTGGACTTCGTGGTGCACGGAGACGAGGGCCTCGCGGGTCCGTGGGCGGTGCGCGCCCGGCCGGGGGAGACCGTGCACTTCCTGGGGCCGGGCGGCGCCTACGCCCCGGATCCCACCGCCGACTGGCACCTCCTCGCCGGCGACGAGAGCGCGCTGCCCGCCATCGCCCGGTCGCTGGAGGCCATGCCGCGCGGCACCCGGGTCCACGCCTTCGTGGAGGTGGCGGGCCCGGAGGAGGAGCAGAAGGTCGACTCCGACGCGGAGATCGTCTGGCTGCACCGGGGAAGTCGTCCGGTCGGCGAGGCGGTGGTCGAGGCGGTGCGGGGGCTGGACTTCCCGGAGGGGCGGGTCCACGCCTTCGTCCACGGCGAGGCAGGCTGGGTGAAGGAGCTGCGCAAGCTGCTGCGGGTCGAGCACGGGCTGCCCCGCGAAGCCCTCTCGATCTCCGGCTACTGGCGCCTGGGCTGCGACGAGGACGGCTGGCAGGCGTGCAAGCCGGAGTGGAACGCCCGGATCGAGGCGGAGCAGGAGCGCCGCGCCAAGGTGTCGGCGGCCTAGCGGACCGATCACGCGCACCACGCGGCGCCCTCGGGTGGGGCGGCGACCGGCCCGCCCCGTGCCGTCGTGGCCGCTTTCCTGTGCTCGGTATCGGTGTGGGCCAACCGGCTAGGCCGCGTAGGCTGCCGGCGATGAGACGTCGACGCACCCCCCCGCCACCGGCACCGCTGCCTCAGCGCGACGGAGTGGACCCGGTCAGGGTCCGGCTGCCCGTCACCGGGCCGTGGTCGACGGTACGCGACTACCTGGTGTGGCGGCTGTCCGGAGCGCCCGCCGGGGCGGTGGCCACGCTGATGGACGACGGCCTCGTGGTGGACGCCGACGGGCGGGCGGTGACGGCCCGGGACCCCTTTCGACCGGGGGCGTACGTGTGGTTCCACCGGGAGCGGCCCGCCGAGCACCCGGTGCCCTTCGCCCTCGACGTGGTCTACCGGGACGCGCACATCGTCGTCGCCGACAAGCCCCACTTCCTGGCCACCACACCACGCGGTGGACACGTGGTCGAGACGGCGCTGACCCGTCTCCGCCGCGACCTGGGCATCCCGACGCTCACGGCGGCGCACCGTCTGGACCGGCTCACGGCCGGTCTGGTGCTGTTCACCGTCCGGCCGGAGGAGCGCGGCGCGTACCAGACCCTGTTCCGCGACCGGCTGGTACGCAAGGAGTACGAGGCCGTCGCCCCCTACGATCCGGAACTGGACCTGCCCCGCACGGTCCGCGGTCGCATCGTGAAGGAAAGGGGCGTGCCGGCCGCCCGGCAGGAGCCGGGGACCCCCAACGCCGAGAGCCGGGTCGAGTTGGTGGAGCGGCGGGCGGGGGCGGTGGATCTCGGTCGCTATCGCCTGCTCCCCACGACCGGTCGCACGCATCAACTCCGGGTGCATCTGAGCGGGTTGGGCGTGCCGATCCTGGGGGATCCGCTCTACCCCGTGGTGACCGACCCGGCACCACCGGGCGA
This sequence comes from Streptomyces sp. HSG2, assembly GCF_016598575.1. Lineage (NCBI taxonomy): Bacteria > Bacillati > Actinomycetota > Actinomycetes > Kitasatosporales > Streptomycetaceae > Streptomyces > Streptomyces sp. HSG2. Next base: position 4,521,973 of record NZ_CP066801.1, on the reverse strand, counting down.
CTTCCGCCGTCCTCTGCAACTGCTGGCGACCGGCCTCGCGTTCACCGATCCGTGGAGCGGGCGACGGCATCGTTTCCGGACCGGGCGGACGTTGGAGGCGTGGTCCTCGTACGGGACGTGGTGCGCTTCCGACTGACTCCTTCCGGTGGCGGCGGCCACCCGAGGTCCTGGCGGCGCGCGGCGGGTCGGCCGGGGACGGTTCGCGGGACTCCGCCCGCGCGTGACGTGTCGGGATACCTGCCGGGGCGCTTCCGCCCGAGGGTGGGGCGACCCCGGTCGGGATCATTCGTAGCCCCGCCACCAGCGCAGGAGACGGTGCCAGACGCCGCGTGGCGGGACGGCGTCCTCCGGGTCCTTCGAGGGCGGGCGCAGGAGGTCGTCGCCCGTCTCCGCGGGCGACACGAAGACCCGCTCGGTCGGATCGGCGGCCGGGCGCTCGCCGCGGTGCCAGAGTCCCTCTCCTCTGGGCACCGGGGATCGGCCGGGCGGTGTCGAGACCGGTTCCGGCTGCCTGGGCTCGAACCGCACAGGCAGGGAGACCAGTTGCCGCGAGGCGATCGAGGACCGCCAACGCAGCACCTCCTCGGGGCAGTCGAGTCGAACGTCGGGGAGCCGCATCAGCAGGGCGTCCACCCCCGCGTCGGCGATGACCCGGCCGATGTCCTGACCGGGGCACTCGTGCGGGCCTCCCCCGAAGGCGAGGTGGGATCGGTTGCCGCGCATCCCGGCACTGAGATCGGGACGGATGCGCGGGTCCACGTTGCCGGGGGCGATGCCGAACAGCAGGCCGTCGCCCCGACGGATGCGCCGTCCCCCCAACTCGGTGTCCTGCTTGGCGAAGTACGCGAAGACGGTGCTGAACGGCGGCTCGTCCCAGAGGGACTGCTCCACCGCCTCCGGCACGGTCATCTCGCCGCCGCTCAGGCGGGCCCGGAATCGAGGGTCGGTGAGCACCACCCGCAGAACGTTGGAGATGAGGTTGACCGTGGCCTCGTAGGCCGCGAACAGGACCAGCCGCAGGTGCTCTCGGACCTCGTCGTCGGTGAGCCGCGCGGGATGGTCGACCAGGTGGGAGGTGAAGTCCTCGGCGGGCTGAGCGCGGCGCCGCGCGGTGTGTCGCTCCAGGATCTCCATGACGTGGGCGTGGCTCTCGATCGCCGTGTCGGTGCCCTTGAGCGCGTCGCGGGCGGCGCCGACCAGCCGGTCGCCGTACTCCTCGGGCATGCCGAAGATCTCGCAGAGCACGGCCATCGGCAGATGCTCGGCGAATCCGCCGACGAGATCGGCGCGCCCGCGTTCGCAGAAGCGGTTGACCAGGATCCTGCTGTGTCGGCGGACGTAGCGGCGCAGACCGCGATAGTCGATGGTGGCCATGGCGCCCGCGACGGCGGCGCGCAGCCGCTTGTGTTCCTCGCCCTCGGCGTGCGAGGCGATGGGTTGCCAGGCGATGTGCGGCATGAGCGGGTGGTCGGGCTTGACCATCCCCTCGGCGAGTGGCGTCCAGATCCGGCTGTCGCGGCTGAACACGGCGGGGGTGGAGACGAGTCGGAGGTTCTCGGCGTGCCCCAGCACCACCCAGACCGGCACGTCGTCGTGGATGAGGACGGGGGCCACGGGACCGTGCTCCGCCCGCAGTTCCACGTAGAGGTCGTTTGGCTCGGCGGCCTCGTGCAGCCGGCGCGGCCCCGCCGCCCCTGGTCCGCCGGCGGGGCAGCCGGGCGGCGGGGTGGGGACCGGTCCCTGCCCGGTCGGGCGGCGGGGGGCCGCGCCCGTGTCCTCCTGGTCCCGGACGGACGCGTCGGTCGCGGCGGCACCGGGCGCCGACTCGATGGGTTCGTTGTTCACGGGGTGGGGTCCTTCGTCGTGCGGAGGGTCTCGCCGGCCCCCCGCTGGTGTCGTGCCAGGCCGTGCGCGCGGCTACCGGGCCGGTCGGGGACGGGCGCCCGCCCCGTTCCGGAGCGGCCCGGGGACTCGCGCGCCGGTGGCGGGTGCGGCGGACACGGCCGCCGGGGGGCGGCGCGTCGGGGTCGGGAGCCGCGGGCGGGGGGCGCGGTCAGCGCGGCACCCCCGTCGAAGCCAGGGAGTAAAGGAAGGTCATCAGCGTCATCAGGACATCGCGACTGGAGGTCCGGCGGCGCACGTCGCACTCGACGATCGGGATCTCCTCGGCCAGGTCGAGAGCGGCGCGCAACTCGGCGAGCGGGTAGCACGGCGCGTCGGGAAAGGAGTTGACGGCCACGACGAAGGGCACTCCCCGCTCTTCGAGCCGGCCCATCACGTCGAAACTGACCTCCAGTCTGCGCGTGTCCACCAGCACCACGGCGCCGAGCGCGCCTTCGAACAGCCCGTTCCAGAGGAACCAGAAGCGCTCCTGCCCGGGGGTGCCGAAGAGGTACAGCACCAGCCGGTCGGTGATGCTGATCCGACCGAAGTCCATGGCGACCGTGGTGGCGGTCTTGGACGCGGAGCCGAAGTCGTCGTCGACCCCGATCCCGGCCTCGGTCATGGTCTCCTCGGTGGTCAGCGGCCTGATTTCGCTGACCGAACCGACCATGGTGGTCTTTCCGACCCCGAAACCGCCCACGACCACGAGCTTCACCGCCGCCTCGGCCGAGGGGGGGAGCCGGTCCCGTCCGCGAGGTCCGGGGACGGGGTCAGAGTTTCTGAAGTCCATGCATCACCGCTTCGAGAAGGGATCGGTCGGCGACCTGTCGGCGGACGACCGGGGAGCGCGCCTGTACCAGCTCCGCCGCGAGCAGGTCGGAGAGCAACACCGTCACGACGCCGAAGGGCAGGCCCAGGTAGGCCGACAACTCCGCGACGGAGAGCGGCGCGACGCAGAGGCGGAGCAGAGCCGCTTGCTCGGGCGTGGCGGACGCGGGAGGCGTGTCGCGAAGCGCCACGATGAGCGTGACCAGGTCGATCCCGGTACGCTCGCCGTCCCCGTCGCCGATCACGTAGAGACGCTCCGGGTTCCGCGTGTCCTCGGCCTCCGTGGCCGCGACGTCCGCGGAGGACGTGGCGGGGGGCGAGGGAGGGGGTTCCGGGCCGTCCGGTCGTCGCCGACGTCGGGACGGCGTCACCGGGGCTGCCCTTCCCGGCGGGCCGGGCTGGTGAGATGCGGGCCGATCCGGGCCACCAGGTCGCGCATGCGGTTGCTCATCATGCCCGGCTCGCAGCGGACGTCGGAGAGTACGGCGAGATAGGCGTTGGCGCCGGCGGCCATCAGATAGAAGTAGCCGCCGTCGATCTCGATGATGACGAGCTTCATCCTGCCCTCGCTCGCGGGGATCTCCTCGGCCACGGCGCCGGCGAGGCTCTGCAGGCCCGCACAGGCCGCCGCCACCCGGTCGGCCGCGTCCGGATCGCCCGCGTAGCGCGCGATCCGAAGACCGTCCGCGGACAGCACCACGATCATCTCGATGCCCGGGACACCGTCGTGGAGCTGCTTCAACATCCAGTCGAACTGGCCCTGCTGCTGGATCACTGGGGGTCCCCCTCGTCGTCGGCCCGGTCACGGGTCTCATTGGGCGGCTGGGTGAAGGCGGTCGGATCGGGCTCTCCCTTCAGGCCCTCCCAGAAGGCCTCGACCCAAAGTCCCGGCGGGTCCTCCTGCGCCCCCTCGCCCGCTCGGCCGTCGGTCGTCGCACCGACGACGCGGGGCGGACCGGAGTCCGTGAGCGCCTCCCGCCGGGCGTGCTCCCTCTCGTCGGCGGCCTGTTCGGCGATCCGTCGACTGAGCGGGGTCCGCACTCTGCTGCGCCGTTGGGGAAGTCCTCCAGCCGTCCACTCGGTGACCTCGGGGACGTCGTCGGAGACCCGCGTCGGAGCCCCGGAGGGTGGGCTGGTGGGTCGTCGCTTCTTGGGACGACGTCGTGGGCCCGGCAACGCGTCGGGGCCCTGGGCGGGCAGCGAGGCCGCTCCGATCCCGTGCGCGAGGCCCACGCCGGGGTCGTCGGTGAGCATGTCCCGGGGGACGACCAGGATGGCGCGCACACCGCCGTAGGCGGAGGCGCGCAGGGAGACGCGCATGTCGAACGCGGCGCACAACCGGCCGACGACGGCGAGGCCGAGGCGCGGGTTGCCGGCGATGTCCGCCAGGTCGGTGCCCTGCCGAGCGCTCTCCAGCATTCCCTCGATCCGCGTGCGCGCGTCCTCGCTCAGGTTGACACCGGCGTCCTCGATCTCGATGGCCACACCCGTCTGCACCTCGGTGGCCGTGACGTGGACGTCGGTGTTGGGCGGCGAGTAGCGGGTGGCGTTGTCGAGCAGCTCGGCCGCGGCATGGATCACGGGTTCGACGGCGGTGCCGCGAACGCTGATCTTGGCGATGGAGGACAGATCGATGCGGCGGTACTCCAGGATGCGGGACATCGCGCCGCGCAGCACGCTGTACAGCGCGACCGGAGCGGGCCACTGCCGGCCGGGCCGGCCGCCGCCGATGACGGCGATGGAGTCGGCGAGCCGACCGATGAGGGCGTTGCCGTGGTCGATGCGCAGCAGGTCGTGGAAGACCTCGGGGTTGCGGCCGTGGTCCTCCTCCATCTCGCGCAGCTCGTTGGCCTGCTGGTGGACGATGGCCTGCACCCGGCGCGCGATGTCGACGAAGGAGCGTTGGGAGGCCTCCCAGGCGGTGTCCTCCAGGTCGACGAGTTCGAGGACGGAGCGGAGCAAGGCGCGCTGAGGCTCGCCGAGCGCGCCGTAGGAGGGGTCGAGATCGCCCAGTCGGGCCAGCACGTCGCGTGGCGCGTTGCCCTGTCGCAGGTAGGCGACGGCCGCGGGGAGGATCTCGCGGCCGAGGCGTGACAGGTCCGCGTCGTTCCGGGAGATCCGGCGTTCGAGGTCGGCGACGTGGCGGGTTCGCGCGGCCTGGCCGATCCGGAGCGCACGAACGCGACGGGCCGCGTCGGCGACCGTGACGGTGACCAGGAGGGTGGCGAGAGCGCCGAGGACACCCACGGCGATCCTCGCCGGTTCGGCCACCACCGCCACGGCCGCCCCGGTCGCGGCCCCCATCAGTATCGCGGGGGGCAGGAGCACTCTCGTGTAGGGGAGTTCGCGGCTGCGTGCGGGGGAGGCAACACTCACCATGGGGCCCTCTGCGTACGGATCGGCGGGGACGGCTCGACCGGGGTGGCGGAGCTCGCGGCGGGGTGTCCCGAGGACGGATCGGACTCCGCGGCACACCTGCGAGCAAGTACACGGATTCACCGCGACTCGCCGCGCCGCGGGCGAGCCTAGTCCGAGCGGATCATCGGCACGTCATGTTGCCGAACCGCCTGAATCGGGGCGCGCGGCAGCGGTATTCTCGTCGCGTCCCCCCACCACACGCCCCTCGAACACGCGTCGCGGATCCGAAAGGAATGGCGGCGCCGCCGCCCTGCGGCACTCGGCACCGCCTCACCCGGATCGACGCGGGGTACGACCGGCGCGCCGCTCTCCTTCCGCCCGGACCGCCGACGACCACGCGGTCACCCCGGGCCCACGTCGAGGGATCGCGGACCGCCCCGTCTCTGTCCCCGACGGTCCCAGCGCCGCCCTAGGCGACGGAGGAGTAGGCCACCACGCCCCGGAGCAGACCGTCGATCGCCCTCCGGGCACTGCGGGGGACGGTCGAGTCCTCGGCGGGCGCGGCGGCGATCTGCCCCAGCACGTCGATGACCTGCTTGCACCAGCGGACGAAGTCCCCGGCGGGCATCTCCACCTCGCGCAGGACCTCGTCCAGGCCTCGGCCCGACGCCCACATGTAGGCCGCCCATGCGAAGCCGAGGTCGGGTTCGCGCTGGCCGACGCCCTCGCTCTGGGTGATCCGGAAGTCCTCTTCCAAGGCGTCCAGCCGTCCCCAGATGCGGACGGTCTCGCCGAGCGCCGCCTTCGCCCGCCCGGAGGGGAGCCTGGGCGGCGCCGCGTCGTCGGAGACCCGCGACTCGTATACCAACGCCGACACGCAGGCGGCGAGTTCGGCGGGGCCGAGCCCCTCCCACACGCGCTCGCGCAGGCACTCGCTCGCCAACAGGTCCAACTCTCCGTAGAGACGCGCGAGTCGTCGACCGTGCTCGGTGACCTCGTCCTCACGGAGGTAGTCCAGCTCCGTCAGGAGGCCGACCACCCGGTCGAAGGTGCGGGCGACGGTGTTGGTCCTGCCCTCGATCCGGCGCTCCAGTTGCGAGGTGTCCCTGAGCAGGCGATGGTAGCGCTCCGCCCAACGGGCATGGTCCTCGCGATCGTCGCACCCGTGGCAGGGATGCGCGCGCAGTGCCTTCCGCAGGCGGGTGATCTCCTGATCGTCGGCCGCCTCGGAGCGCCTCTTGCGGTGTCGCTCGGGCGGGACGTGTCCGGCCTTGGCTCGCAACGCGGACGCCAGGTCCCTGCGCGATTGCGGAGAGCGCGGGTTGAAGGCCTTCGGGATCCGCATGCGCTCCAACGGCTCCACGGGCACCGGGAAGTCCATCGCCGCGAGCCGCTTGACCTGACGCTCGGCGGTCAGCACCAGGGGGCGCGGGCCGTCGTGGTGCTCGTGGCCTCGGTGGCCGTTGGACCGCCCCGCCGGGAAACCCGGGTCCAACACCAGAGCGAGACCGGCGTACTTGCCGGCGGGGACGTGGATGACGTCGCCGGGCCTGAGCCGCTCCAGCGAGGTGGTCGCCTCGACCCGCCGGTGCGCGACGCCCCGGCGGGCCAACTCCGCCTCGCGGTCCTTCAACTCACGGCGCAGGCCCGCGTACTCCTCGAAATCACCGAGGTGGCAGGTCATGGACGCCCGGTAGCCCTCCAGCCCCTCCTCGTTGCGTTGGACCTTCCGGGAGATGCCGACCACCGAACGGTCCGCCTGGAACTGCGCGAAGGAGGTCTCCAGGAGTTCCCGGGAACGGTGCCGGCCGAACTGCGAGACCAGATTGACCGCCATGTTGTACGAGGGGCGGAAGCTGGAACGCAGCGGATACGTGCGGGTCCCGGCCAGACCCGCGAGGTGCTCGGGGTTCATGCCGCGCTGCCACAGCACCACGGCGTGGCCCTCCACGTCGATGCCCCGACGGCCGGCCCGGCCGGTCAGCTGGGTGAACTCCCCCGGGGTGATGTCGGCGTGCTGCTCGCCGTTCCACTTGACGAGCTTCTCCAGGACCACCGAGCGGGCGGGCATGTTGATGCCGAGGGCGAGCGTCTCGGTGGCGAAGACCGCCTTGACCAGACCTCGGACGAACAGTTCCTCGACGACCTCCTTGAAGGTCGGCAACATGCCGGCGTGGTGCGCCGCCAGACCGCGTTCGAGGCCCTCCAGCCACTCGTAGTACCCCAGGACGTGCAGGTCCTCGGAGGGCAGCGTGGCCGTGCGCTCCTCCACCAGAGCGCGGACCCGCTCGCGCTCGGCCTGGTCGTTGAGTCTCAGCCCGGCACGCAGACACTGCTGGACGGCCGTCTCGCAGCCCGCCCGGCTGAAGATGAAGGTGATCGCGGGAAGCAGCCCCTCGCCGTCCAGACGCGCGACGACCTCGGGTCGGCTCGGAGTCCAGACGCGGGAGCGCTGTCTGCGCTCCCGCTCCCGGTCGGCCTCGCGCGAGGACCGGCCCCGCCTACGGTCCTGGTAGGACGGGCGACTCGCCTCCAGGCGGGCCATGCGTGTCAGGTCCGGGTTGACGGCCCGCCGTCGCCCCTCGCCCTCCTCGAACAGGTCGTACATCCGGCGTCCGGCCAGGACGTGCTGGAAGAGCGGAACGGGACGGTGCTCGGAGACGACCACCTCCGTGTCGCCACGAACCGTGTCGAGCCAGTCGCCGAACTCCTCCGCGTTGGAGACCGTCGCCGAGAGCGAGACCAGGGTGACCGACTCCGGGAGGTGGATGATCACCTCCTCCCAGACGGCGCCGCGGAACCGGTCGGAGAGGTAGTGCACCTCGTCCATCACGACGTGCCCGAGACCGAGCAGGGCGCGCGATCCCGCGTAGAGCATGTTGCGCAGGACCTCGGTGGTCATCACGATCACCGGGGCCTCTGGGTTCACGGAGTTGTCGCCGGTGAGCAGACCGACCCGGTCGTTTCCGTAGCGGCGGCACAGATCCGCGTACTTCTGGTTGGACAGTGCCTTGATCGGCGTCGTGTAGAAGCACTTCCTGCCCTGGAGAAGGGCGAGGTGCACGGCGAACTCGCCGACGATCGTCTTGCCCGAACCTGTGGGGGCCGCGACCAGGACGCCCTTGCCCGCCTCCAGTGCCCGGCAGGCCTCGATCTGGAAGGGATCGAGCTCGAAGTCGTACAACTCGCGGAAGGAGGCGAGGGCGGTGGCCCGCTCGGCCGTGTGCCTGCGGGCCGCCGCGTACCGCTGGGCCGGAGAGAGATCCTCTGTCATCGTGCCTTCGAGCGTACCGGGCCGGGCCGACAGCGGACGATCGATATCCGGGTGGTACGGGGGCTCGGTCGGACGGCGCGGACGCGGGCCGGCTGCCCGGCCCGCGTCGGCGTCAGGTCACGTCGTCGTAGCCGTTGACCCGGTCGTTCCCGTTCCGCTCGGGCGCGGCCCTGGTGGCGGCGGGCTCGACCTCCCCGATGGGCGCGGGCGTGAGATCCAGGTCGGAGGCCTCGTCGTCGGAGGGCCCGGCTTCCTCCCGGCGCTTTCTGCGCCGATCGTTGAGGAGCGCCACGACGACGGCCCCGAAGAACAGGAGCCAGATCGGCACGGCGAGGGCCAACATGGTCACCGGGTCGGTGCTGGGAGTGGCGAAGGCCGAGAACAAGGTGATGCCCAGGATCATCCCGCGCCACCAACCGAGCATCCGGCGTCCGCTGAGGACCCCGGTGAAGTTGAGCATCACCAGCAGCAGCGGCAGTTCGAAGGAGAGGCCGAACACCACGACCATGCGCGTCACGAGGTCGAGCAGGTCGTCCAACGGGAGGAGGTTGTCCACGCCGAACGGGGTGAACTCGATCAGCACCTTGGCCGTCGTCGGCAGCACCGAGTAGGCGAAGTAGGCGCCGGCGAGGAACAGCGGCACTCCGGTGCCGACGAAGGCGTAGGCGTACTTGCGTTCGTGACGGTGCAGCCCGGGCGCGACGAAGGCCCAGAGCTGGTAGAGCCAGACCGGCGAGGCCAGCACCACACCGGCCATCAGGGAGACCTTCAGGGCCAGGGTGAAGGGCGTCAACAGACCATTGATCGTGATCTGCGCGCAGCTCTTCTCGTCGGCGGTCCTGGCCAGTTCCGCGAAGGACTCCCGGCAGCCCACCGAGTCGAGGATCGGCTCGGTGATGAAGTTGATGATGTCGTTGTAGAAGAAGGCGGCGGCCACCGCGACGACCACGACCCCGAGCAGGGCCTTCGCCAGCCGGTTGCGCAGCTCTCTGAGGTGCTCCGCCAGCGGCATCCGCCCCTGCGGATCCTTCTCCTTGTTGCGGGCAGGCTTCAGCAACCCACGTTCCCATCTCGTGCGGCGGGCCGGAGGTCACCCGGCCCGGCGTCAGCGCTTCGTCGTGTCCGTCGGCTCGGCGACGGGCCGGGCGCTGGTGACGTCCCCGGGGGCCGCCTGGATGGTGCGCTGGGCCGGGGGCTGCTCGCCGGGGTTCGGCGGGTCCGCCGGCGCGGAGGCCTTGCCGTCCTCCTTCATCGCCTTGGCCTCGCTCTTGAGAATCCGAGCGGACTTGCCGAGCGACCGGGCCATGTCCGGAAGCTTCTTGGCGCCGAACAACAGAATGATGACGACGAGAATGAGAATGATCTCGGCAGGTCCGAGCCTTCCGAAGAGCATAGGTCTTTTCCTTCTCACCGAGGCGACTGGTGGAGTCCTGTCCGGACCTCGGACATACGTCCGATCAATCCGGTTGTGCAGCGATCGTAACGCTAAGGGGTAAACGTCAGGCAATCCCCTGGCGTACGCGCGCATCCGCTCTCGCCGCGACCGGGCCTCGCTTCGGGCCGCGACAGCAGCGTACCCGGCGGCGCCCGGGGGCAGCCGGGCGCGGACCGGCGGCGCTCTCACCCGCCCCGAGCCGAGCGGGCGACCCCCGAGGCCGCCCGCTCCAGATCCGCCGAGGCTCGCTCGACACGGCGCGCGGACTCGGCCACCTGCTCTCCCAACCGTCGGACCGCCAGGTACACCGCCACCGCGGGCACCGCGACGACGACGAGACCCGCGAACCCCAGGAAAACCGCGAACATCGGCCAGAACATGGCCTTGAGCCTAGTGCCGCGGCGAACGGGGTGCGCCCTGCCCCGTAGGCCCACGGAGGCGTCGGGGCCCGCGCGACCGTCGGACGGGAACGCGACCCAGGGGCCGAGGTCGCACCCCGGGCGCGCGCCTCCGGGACACCCCGGCATCGGCCCCTACCGGGCGGAGTGCAGCCGGAGGGTCCGGACCCCGCCCCCGGTCAGCAGTTCGACGATCCGCTCACCGGCGGGCTTGCGCACGGCGGCACCGCACTCGGGACAGGTGAACGAGTAGAACGTGGTGCGGCTGCTGGCACCGACGGCCAGGAGCAGGGCGCTCGCGGCCAACTCGAAACGTCCCCGGCAGTCGGGACACCCCGCCTTGAACACCACCGGTGTGACCTGCCTCATCCCGGCGAACGCCGTCTCCACGGCCGTGCGCGGCCCCCCGGACCCCATACCTCCGCTCACCCTTCCCGCCCCTCCGCCTCGTCCCGCTCCGCTTCTGTCGTCGCCCGCGACGGGGAACCCGCGACGCCGTAGGCCACGAGGGCCTCGCGCGCGGCGGCCCGCGCCCCGTCGGCGAGGGCCGTCGGCGCGACGATCCGGCCGTCCCGGCCGAGCCGGAGCGCCAGCCGCCCCAGCGAGGCCGGGTCGGGGGCCCTCAGCGTGATCCGCAGGCCCCCGTCGGACAGCTCCTCGGCGCTGTCGTGCGGGTAGTACTCGGCGACCCACCTGCCGCCGGGCCCCACCTCGACCACGACCTCCGGATCCTCGGCCGCGGGCTGCACCAGTCCACCCGAGAGGTCGCGCGGTTCGACGGCCGGCGGGTCCGAGGGCTCGTCCAGGATCTTGATCTCGGCGACCCGATCCAGTCGGAAAGTACGCCGCGCCTCGGAGCGGCGGCACCACGCCTCGACGTATGTGTGGCCCACGCTCACCAGCCTGATCGGGTCGATCTCCCGCTCGGTCACCTCGTCGCGAGCCGGGGAGTAGTAGCGGATCCACAGCCGACGACGCTCGGAGATCGCCCGGTCGACGTCGGCGAACACTCCGCCCTCCGACTCGAAGGTGACGGAGAGCCTCGCGCTCGCCTCGGCCGCCTCCCCCGCCGCCGCCTCGACCTTGGCGGTGGCGCGCAGCAGGGCCTGTCGGTCGCTCTCACGCAGGCCGGGGAGCGTGGCCACGGCCCTGGCCGCCACGAGCAACGCGGTGGCCTCGTCGGCGGCGAGACGAAGGGGCTCGGCCGCGTCCGCCCCGAGGGCTGCCGGGTTGTGCCACCAGATGCGCTCGCCGTCGGTGTCGATGTCGAGCAGGTCGCCGCCCCGGAAGCTGGTGCCGCACATCGGCAGCACGTCCAGGTCGGAGACGAGTTCCTCCTCCGTGATCCCGAAGGCGCGTGCCACGTCCTCGATCCGCGCGCCGGGGCGTTCCCGGAGGTACGTCACCAGCGAGAGCATCCGCCGGGTCTGGTCGATGGCGCTCGGCGCCTTGCCCGGCGCCTTGCTCGGTCCGCCTGCCACCCTGTCCGCCTTCCCCCTCAGCCCTCGGCCACGGCACGCAGCCGGTTCGTCACGTCGGCCCGTAGCTCCGGGGGTGCCAGGACCACCACGTCCGGACCGAACTCCACCAACCAGGCGTCCAGGCCGTGCCCGTACGGGATCTCCAACTCGTCCCATCCCGCGTCGAGTTCCCGCACCCGGGTGGCCCTGGAACGCAGCGGGTACCCCGCCCCCGAGCGCAGGCGGATCACCGCGGAACGGTCCGCCGTCTCGCCCGCCCACCGCTCGACCGTGTCGCGGATGGCGACCACGTCGGGCACGGACGCCGCGAACCGCCCACCCGGTGAGCGCACCCGCCCGGTGATGCGGGACAGGCGGAACACCCGCTCGGCGCCGCGGTCCCGGTCGAAACCCGCGAGATACCAGTGACCGCGCCAGCACTCCAGAGCCCAGGGTTCGACGTGCCGGGTCTCCGGGCGCGAGGCGGTGGCCTTTCGGTAGGCGAAGACCACGGGGCGCCGGTCCCGGCAGGCGAGCATCAGGGGTTCGAAGGCGGCCTCGTGCACGGGGATGCGCGGCTCCAGGGCGCCGTGGGGCTCGTAGGGGTCCACGCCCTCGGGCAGGCCCGCGGCGCGCAGCTTCTGCAGCGCGCCGCTCGCGGCTCCCGCGAGCCGGGCGTGCTGCCAGACCTTCGCGGCCAGGCCCAGCGCGGCGGCCTCCTCGGCGTCCAGGGTGATGGGGGGCAGCCGGTTGCTGTCGCGGCGGGCGAGGTAGCCGATGTCGCCGTCCGGGCTCTCGACGGTCTCGATGACGAGGCCGAGTTCGCGCAGATCGTCTTTGTCGCGCTCGAACATCCGGTTGAAACCCTCGTCCGACCCCGCCGCCCGATAGGCCTCCAGGGACTCGCGAAGCTCGTGCTTGCTGAGCGGTCGCCGCGTCCCGAGCAGGCACAGCGCCAGGCTCATCAGTCGCTCGGCCTTGGCGATCGCCATCGACACCCTGCTCCCTGTGTTGCTGACCACGGTCGGTTCGTCTCGAACGTGGGACCTTCGCCGCCCGCCTCACCGGCGACCGGCTCGCTCCGGCCCGTCCGGACCCGGTCGAGGGCTCGCACCCGGACAGGGACGAGCCCTCGACCGATGGTTCTCGTCGGATCGGATCAGACGCCCAGAAGGTCCACCACGAAGATCAACGTCTCTCCGGGCTTGATCGCCGGAGTGGGGCTCTGGTCACCGTAGGCCAGGTGGGCCGGGATGGTCAGCTGACGCCGGCCACCGACCCTCATGCCCTGCACGCCTCGGTCCCAGCCCGCGATGACCCGACCGCCACCCAGCGGGAAGCGGAACGGCGTACCGCGGTTCCAACTGGCGTCGAACTCCTCGCCGGTGCTGAAGGCGACACCCACGTAGTGGACGGTGACCGTCTGTCCGGCCCGCGCCACCTCGCCGTCGCCCTCCCAGATGTCCTTGATCTCCAGATCCGCCGGGGGCTCGCCACCAGGGAAGTCGACCTCGGGCTTGTCGATGCTCACGTCTTCAGCTCCTGCTCGTCTGTGGAAGGGCAACGCCGGCCAGTCTTTCATCCCGGGGGCGTCACATCTTCGCCAGGATGTCGACGGAGAAGACCAGGGTGGAGTCCTTCTGGATGGCGCTTCCCTGCGGCGGGTCGTCCCCGTAGCCGAGGTCGGGCGGCACGACGACGAGGACCCGACTGCCGACCTTCTTGCCCGTCAGCCCCTGCGACCAGCCCTTCACGACCTGCTGCAGCGAGAAGGACGCCAACTGGCCCCGCGAGTAGGTCGAGTCGAACACCTCACCGCCGTCCCAGAGGACACCCTCGTACTGGACCAGCACGTTGTCGTCGGCGCCGACCTCGGGCCCGTCGCCCTCCAGGATGTAGTCGGCCACCAGATCCTCGGGAGGCGCCACATCCGGGACTTGGATGGCCGGCGCCTTGCCGTCGGTGTTGGTCCCTACCCGCGGCAGGGCCGCGTCGTCCTGGGGGACCTCGGTACCCTCGGCGGAACTCTCGGCGTCGAAGGCGTCCACCAAGTCCACGACGAACACCAGCGTGTCGTCTCCGGCGATGCCCGCGTTCTCGTTGCCCTGGTCACCGTAGCCCCACGTGGGCGGAACGGAGAACTCCACCCGACTGTCGACCTTCTTGCCGCTGAGCGCGTAACGCCAACCGTCGATGACGCTGCCGGCACTCAGTTGGATGGCGATCGGCGCGCCGCGGTCGTAGGAGTTGTCGAACACCTCGGCGGTGGACCAGACCTGTCCCAGGTAGTCGGCCAGAATGTAGTCGTTCTCGGCGACCGTGCGGCCGTTGCCCGCGATGACCGTCCGCACCGCGAGCCGATCGGAGGGGTCCCCGCTGCCCTTGGCCACCGTGGGCTTCTGGCCGAAGTCCGTGCCCGCGGTGATGGCGGGCAGCGGACCGTCCACGATCTCCGGGGCGGGCGGCGACGAGGTCGCCGGGGCGGAGGGCGAGGGATTGTCCCCGGCGGTGTCCGCGTTCCCGTCGTCCCCGCAGGCGGCGAGTGTGATCAATCCGGCGGGAACGGCGATGAGGAGTGAGCGTCGGCGCACGGTGGAGGCCTCGTAATCGATCGGTGCGGGGAGACGGTGTCCGCGCAACTCTACGACGCGTGCGGGCACCGCACGGCACGCGTACGGCGCCCGTGTGATGATCCGGACCCGCGTTCGCCGAACAGGCGTCCACCCCGCCTGGCGCGAACTCACATGCCGGCGATGAGTTTCTCCACCCGATCGTCCACCGCGCGGAACGGGTCCTTGCAGAGCACCGTCCGCTGCGCCTGGTCGTTGAGCTTGAGGTGCACCCAGTCGACCGTGAAGTCGCGGCGCTGTTCCTGGGCCCGCCGAATGAAGTCGCCGCGGAGCCTGGCCCGAGTGGTCTGGGGCGGCACGGACTTGCCCTCGAAGATCTTCAGGTCGTCGCACACCCGCACGGCCTGGCCCTTCCGTTCCAGGAGGTAGTAGAGGCCGCGCCGGCGGTGGATGTCGTGGTAGGCGAGGTCTATCTGGGCGACCCGCGGGTGCGACATGGTCAGGTCGTGCTTGGCACGGTAGCGCTCCAGCAGCTTGTACTTCATGACCCAGTCGATCTCGGTGTCGATCCGGTCCAGGTCCTCCGTCTCCACGGCGTCCAGCGTGCGCCCCCACAGCTCCAGCACACGCTCCACGGTGCCGGTGCGGATGCCGCGCCGCTCGCAGAAGTCCACGGCCTTCTCGTAGTACTCGCGCTGCACCTCCAGCGCCGAGGCCTCGCGACCACTGGCGAGCCTCACCCGGCGACGCCCGGTGATGTCGTGGCTGACCTCGCGAATGGCGCGGATCGGATTCTCCAGGGTGAGGTCGCGCATCACCGTGCCGGCCTCGATCATGCGGAGCACCAGGTCGGTGGCACCGACCTTGAGGAGCATGGTCGTCTCCGACATGTTCGAGTCGCCCACGATCACGTGGAGCCGACGGTAGCGCTCGGCGTCGGCGTGCGGCTCGTCCCTGGTGTTGATGATCGGACGGGATCGGGTGGTGGCCGAGGAGACGCCCTCCCAGATGTGCTCGGCTCGCTGGCTGACGCAGTACACCGCTCCCCGTGGTGTCTGCAGCACCTTGCCCGCGCCGCACAGCAACTGCCGGGTCACCAGGAACGGGATGAGGATGTCCGCGAGGCGCGAGAACTCCCCGTGGCGGGCGACG
Source organism: Streptomyces sp. HSG2 (assembly GCF_016598575.1). Lineage (NCBI taxonomy): Bacteria > Bacillati > Actinomycetota > Actinomycetes > Kitasatosporales > Streptomycetaceae > Streptomyces > Streptomyces sp. HSG2. The sequence goes on along the minus strand of NZ_CP066801.1, from coordinate 4,506,614 downwards.
AGGTAGTTCTCGTGGCAGCCGTAGGAGTTCCCCGCGGAGTCGGTGTTGTTCTTGAAGAGGTAGACGTCGCCGGCGATTCCCTCCTCGTGGAGGCGCCGCTCGGCGTCGACGAGGAGACCCTCCAGGATGCGCTCGCCGGCCTTGTCGTGCGTGACCAACTCGATCACGTTGTCGCACTCCGGTGTGGCGTACTCCGGGTGGGATCCCACGTCCAGGTAGAGGCGGGCGCCGTTGCGCAGGAAGACATTGCTGCTGCGGCCCCATGACACGACACGACGGAAGAGGTACCGCGCCACCTCGTCAGGCGACAGGCGGCGCTGTCCCCTGAACGTGCACGTGACGCCGTACTCGTTCTCCAGCCCGAAAATGCGGCGGTCCATGAAGGAACATTACGCCCGATCCACCGAACTGAAACGGGGTTCGAGGGCCTGGTTCGGATCATTTTCCGGCAGGGGCACCGACGGGACCGGTCCGACCGGGACCGTGAGCACCCCACGGGTGCCGACGAGCACGAGCAAGGAGACCGCGCCCGCGGCGGCCGGCAGCGCGAACCCCCAGGGCGCGCCACCCGCCTCGACGACCGGACCGGCCAGCCCGGTGCCCAGCGAGGCGCCCACGGTGAACGTCGTCACCAGCCAGGAGAACGCCTCCGTGACGGTGCCCGCCGGGGCGTGCCGGTCCACCAGGACGAACGCGCAGGCGATCGCCGGCGCCAGGAACACCCCCGCCAGCACCGTGGACAGCACCATGGGCACCACGTCCGGGACGAGGACGAGCGGAAGGTGACAGGCCGCCAGCAGCGCCACCAGCAGGCGCAGTCGCCGGGCGGGCTCGCCGAGCCGGGGCCGCGCACCGTACACCAGGCCGCCCAGCAGCGCGCCCAGCCCCACGGCCGCCATGAGCCAGCCGTACACCACGTCGCCCCCGCGGTCCTCCGCGTAGGAGAGCGCGGCGACGGTCATGGCCCCCAGGGCGCTGCCCACGAAGAGGAACGCCACCAGCAGGGCCACCAGACCGGGGGAACGCAACGCACCGAGCCAGTGCGCCTCGCGCGGCGCCGAGCGCCAGGCGCGCGAGGGCGCGGAGACGACGACGGACAGCGCGCCGACGACCCCGAGGGCGCTCAGCACGAGCAGCGCGGACTGCGGCGACCACAGGGACACGCACACCGTCACCAACAACGGCCCGACCGTGTACATGACCTCCTGCGCCACCGCGTCCATCGCGTAGGCGGTGTGCACCTGGTCCTCACGCCGCAGCACGCTGGGCCACAGGGCCCGCAGCCCCCCCTCCAGCGGCGGGGTCGCCAGTCCGGCCAAGGTGACCGACGCGTAGGCCGCGCCGAGGTCGCCGATCCCGAGGAGCGCGAAGGCGGACATGCCCATGGCCGAGACGACGGCCGCGGGGAGTTGCACGCGGGGCTGACCGAGGAGGTCGACGGCGCGCCCGAGGACCGGCTGCCCCACGGCGTTGGCGACGCCGTACACGGCCGCCAGCGCACCGGCGAGACTGTAGGACCCGCCCTCCGCCCGCACGAACAGCACCAGGGCGATGGCGGCGGTGGCGTTCGGCAGCCGCCCCACCAGTGTCCCGACGAGCAGCCTGGCGGCGTGCCGCGCCCGGAGGATCTCCAGATACCCCGTGACCACGCGGCACTCCTGTCGTCGACCATGCGTTATACGTATTACTTCCGGGCTCATACGTACCATGTCCGCTGTTCGGCAGTCCAGACGAAGGAGTTTCCCCACGTTGACACACGGCAGCACACGCCCGACGAGTCGAGACGTCGCCCAGGCGGCCGGGGTGTCGCAGACGGCGGTCTCCCTCGTCCTCGGCGACAAGTGGCGCGGACGGGTCTCCGAGGCCACGGCACGACGGGTGCGCCAGGCCGCGGAGGATCTCGCCTATCGGCCCAACCTGGCGGCCCGGAACCTGCGCCTGGGTCGCACCCGTACCGTCCTGCTCGTCGTCCCCGCCCTGACGACGGAGTTCTTCGCGGGCGTGTACACCGGCGCCGCGCGCGTCGCGGCCGAGCACGGCTTCGGCGTGGTCCTCTATCCGTCACCGGAAGGCATCGGGCCCGCCCGGGACCCCTTCCACTCCGCCCGCGCCGCGCTGGACGGTGTCATCGCCTCCTCCATGGCCGCCGACGCGCTCACCGCGATCCGGGGCGACCAGCTCCCGCTCGTCATGCTCGACAGCGACCCACGCGGGAGTCCGGGGGCGGCCACCGTGAACCTGGACATCTCGGACGGGATCCGGCAGGTCGCGGACCACCTGCTGGACCTGGGCCACCGGCGGTTCCTTCACCTCGCGGCCGACGTGGCCTCATGGACCTTCGAGATCCGTGCCCGCGAGCTGTCCGCCCGTCTGGCCGGGGTGGCGGGAACCGAGCTGCGCACCGCGCACGCCCCCATCTCGATGGACGGCGCCCGCCGGGCCGTGGAACGCGCGTTGGCCGAGCCCGCGCCGCCGCCCACGGCGGTGATCTGCGACGACGACAAGCTCGCCGCGGGGGCCTACAAGGCCCTGCGGCGCCACGGCCTGCGCGTCCCCGACGACGTCTCGGTCAGCGGACTGGACGATCTCGCTCTGGCGACCGCCCTGGACCCCGAGCTGACCACCGTCCGGCTGGACGCGGAGTCGTTCGGGGAGCGAGGCATGGAGGCTCTCCTGGCGGTCCTGAACGGCCGTGTCCCCGAGGGTGGGGACATCCCGGTCGAGCTGGTCGTCCGAGGTTCGACCGGCCCCCCGCGGGGCGCGGCGGCGTGATGGCGCGCCCCGGCCGCGCGGGGGCCGGCGTCGGGTGGGCCCGTGCGCGTCGGCGGCCCGGCGCGCGCGGGCCCCGGTCGCCATCGGGCGACCGGGGGTGCGTCAGTCCTCCGGGGACTCGGCGTCGTCGGCGTCGCCGCCCGGAGTGGAGTCCGCGGTCGTGTCGGAGGACAGCAACCTCGACAACCGGGGCCCCACGATCCGCTTGAACTTCCGCTTGCGGGGCCGCGTCCGGTCCAGGACGGCGACTTCCAGTCGCTCCGCCGGGATGTCCCGCTGCCCGCCGTTGGTGTCCCGCGACAACGCCTGCACGGCCAGCCGAAGCGCCTCGGCCAGCGTCATGCCGTCCTGGTGGCGCTGGTCCAGGAACCCGCTGATCTGCTCGGCGTTGCCCCCCACGGCCACCGAGCCGTGCTCGTCCACGATCGACCCGTCGTGGGGCAGACGGTAGATCTGATCGCCCTCGGGGGTCTCCCCCACCTCGGCGACGACCAGTTCCACCTCGTAGGGCTTCTCGCCGGCGCTGGAGAAGATCGTGCCCAGCGTCTGGGCGTAGACGTTGGCCAGCCCGCGGGCGGTCACGTCCTCCCGGTCGTACGTGTACCCCCGCAGGTCGGCGTAGCGGACGCCACCGATGCGCAGGTTCTCGTACTCGTTGTACTTGCCGGCGGCGGCGAAGCCGATCCGGTCGTAGATCTCGCTGAACTTGTGCAGTGCGCGGGACGGGTTCTCCCCGACGAACACGATGCCGTCGGCGTACTGCATCACTACCAGGCTGCGCCCCCGTGCGATGCCCTTTCTCGCGTACTCCGCGCGATCGGCCATCGCCTGCTGAGGTGAGACATAGAACGGCGTCGACACCGGTTACCCGTCCTTTTCCGTCGGAACGATTGGACCACCTGACAAGACAATCACGGCCTTCGCCGCTAGAGGAGCGCCGCCCGCGGGCCGTCCGGCTCCCGGAGCCTGCGCTCCAGCACCTCCCTGGCCAGGCGTGACGACTCCTCCTCCGTCAGCCGCCGGACCCCCTCGTCGGTGATCACGGTGATGACGGGGTAGATCCGCCGCGCGACGTCGGGCCCGCCGGTGGCCGAGTCGTCGTCGGCCGCGTCGTAGAGGGCCTGGACGACCAGCGTGGTCGCCTGTTGCTCGCTCAGGTCCTCGCGGAACAGCTTCTTCATCGCGCCACGCGCGAACAGCGAACCGGAGCCGGTCGCCGCGAAGCTGTGCTCCTCCGAGCGGCCCCCCGTCACGTCGTACGAGAAGATGCGACCCCGGTCCCGGTCGAGGTCGTATCCCGCGAAGAGCGGGACCACCGCGAGCCCCTGCATCGCCATGCCGAGGTTCGACCGGATCATCGTCGACAGACGGTTCGCCTTGCCCTCCAGGGAGAGCTGGGCCCCCTCGACCTTCTCGAAGTGTTCCAGCTCCAACTGGAAGAGCTTGACCATCTCCACGGCCAGCCCCGCCGTGCCGGCGATGCCCACCGCGGAGTACTCGTCCGCCGGGAACACCTTCTCCATGTCGCGCTGGGCGATGATGTTGCCCATGGTGGCCCGACGGTCTCCGGCGAGCACCACGCCTCCGGGAAAGGTGACCGCCAGGATCGTCGTCCCGTGCGGGGCCTCGACGGCTCCGCGCGTCGGGGGCAGTGGCCGGTTCCCGGGGAGCAACCCCGGGCGGTGTTCCCCGAGGAAGTCCATGAAGGAGGAGGAGCCCGGCGCCAGGAAGGCGGTCGGCAGCCGCCCGGAGCTACGAGTGTCGGCTTCCACGAGTTTCCTTCCGAAGGGTCGGCAGCCGGATCGGCTGCGTCGGGGCCTGGTCTCCGCCGACCGACACCCCGGACGCCGGGGCGCCGGTGCGGCACGCTGCTGTGTGGGACCCTACCCGCCCGAAGACCGTGATCCACGGGAGAGGACCCGGGCATCGGCCGGTGACCTCGGGCACGAGGTCGTGGGTGTCGGGGCTCCCGAAGACGCCCCGCCCGCGCCCCGGATCTCCCCCGGGGCGCGGGCCCGGGGGACGGACGGGTCGGGGTGGGGTCGCGCGAGCCCCGCCCCGACGCTCGATGAGCGCTACTCTCCGCCCTTCTGGACAAAGCTCCGCACGAAGTCCTCCGCGTTCTCCTCCAGCACGTCGTCGATCTCGTCCAGGACGGAGTCCACGTCGTCGCTGAGCTTCTCCTGGCGCTCCTTGAGGTCCTCCGCGGCCTGCGCCTCCTGGGCCTGCTCCTCGACCTCCTCGGTGGAACGCGTCGCCTTCTGCTGGCCGCCGCCGGTGTCCTTGGTCGCCATCACCCTCACCCCGCTCGGTTCGCCCGACACACACTTGCTAGGTCGAGATCAGACCCTACTCGTCCGATCCGACGATGGCCCCGCTGTCGCTCCGACGCACGGGGACCGTCTCCATGATTCCCGCCCACGACGTCCGTCACCCGGCCGCCCGCGGACCCGGGGACCTCAGTTCCCCGACAACACCTTGACCAGGTCCTCCGCGGTACGGCACCGGTCCAGGAGCGTCTTGACGTGCTCGCGTGTCCCGCGCAGGGGCTCCAGGGTGGGGACCCTCTGGAGCGAGTCCCGACCCGGCAGGTCGAAGATCACGGAGTCCCAGGATGCCGCCGCGACGTCGTCCGCGTACTGGTCGAGGCATCGACCTCGGAAGTAGGCCCGGGTGTCCTCGGGAGGCCGGGTGCGAGCCCGCTCCACCTCCGACTCCTCCAGGATGCGCCGGATCCGTCCTCGGGACGCCAGACGGTTGTAGAGGCCCTTGTCGGGACGGACGTCGGCGTACTGAAGGTCCACGAGATGGAGGCGCGGGGCGTCCCAGTCGAGCCCGTCGCGGCGCCGGTATCCCTCCAGGAGTTCCCGCTTGGCGACCCAGTCGAGCTCGCCCGCCAGGCTCATGGGGTCGTTCTCCAGTCGGTTGAGGGTGTCCTCCCAGCGGGTCAGCACGTCCTTGGTCTGGTCGTCGGCGTCGGCACCGAACCGGTCCTCGACGTACTTGCGCGACAGCTCGTAGTACTCCATCTGGAGCTGGACGGCGGTGAGCGTGCGGCCACTGCGCAGGGTGACCAGTCGTCGGAGCGTGGGGTCGTGGGAGACGCGGTGGAGGGTGCGCACCGGCTGGTCCACCGCGAGGTCCACGGCGATGAAGCCGTCCTCGATCATGGAGAGGACGAGGGCGGTGGTGCCCAGCTTGAGGTAGGTCGAGATCTCGGAGAGATTGGCGTCGCCGATGATCACATGAAGTCGTCGGTACTTCTCGGCGTCGGCGTGCGGCTCGTCCCGGGTGTTGATGATGGGGCGCTTGAGAGTGGTCTCCAGCCCGACCTCGACCTCGAAGTAGTCGGCACGCTGGCTGAGCTGGAATCCGTTCTCGCGACCGTCCTGACCGACACCGACCCGCCCGGCACCGGCGAAGACCTGGCGCGACACGAAGAACGGGGTCAGGTGCCGCACGATGTCGGAGAACGGGGTCTCCCGTCGCATCAGGTAGTTCTCGTGCGTGCCGTACGAGGCGCCCTTGTTGTCGGTGTTGTTCTTGTAGAGGTGGATCGGCTGCGCGCCGGGCAGCCGGCCCGCCCGGTCGGCGGCCTCCGCCATGATCCGCTCGCCGGCCTTGTCCCAGAGCACCGCGTCCCTCGGGTTGGTGACCTCCGGGGCGCTGTACTCGGGATGCGCGTGGTCGACGTAGAGCCGCGCGCCGTTGGTGAGGATGACGTTGGCCAGCCCGATGTCCTCGTCGGTCAGCTGAGTCGCGTCGGCGGCCTCGCGTGCGAGGTCGAAGCCGCGCGCGTCCCTCAGCGGATTCTCCTCCTCGAAGTCCCAGCGGGCCCGGCGGGCCCGGTGCATCGCCGCCGCGTAGGCGTTGACGATCTGGGACGAGGTGAGCATGGCATTGGCGTTCGGGTGACCGGGGACGGAGATCCCGTACTCCGTCTCGATGCCCATCACTCGGCGTACGGTCATGCGGCCCTCCTTGCCCGGCGGCGACCTCGGTCGTGGACGCCGCTCAAGTACCGCTGGCGCTCGGTTGCGTGTGCGGTGCCCGTCCCCGCACTGCGCGACTCGGCGGTACCGAAGAGCCTAGAACGCCGCTGCGCCGGTGGGGAGATCATTTGCGTCATTGCCTTGCTCCAACCGTGCCCTGAAAACGCCGACTGCGGGTACCCGCCGGGGGCACCCGCAGCCACCTGCCGTTTACAGGTACTGACCGGTGTTCGCCACCGTGTCGATGGAGCGCCCCGTGTCCGCGCCCTGCTTTCCGGTGACGAGCGTACGGATGTAGACGATCCGCTCGCCCTTCTTTCCGGAGATCCGGGCCCAGTCGTCCGGGTTGGTGGTGTTGGGCAGGTCCTCGTTCTCCTTGAACTCGTCCACGCATGCCTGGAGGAGATGGGAGACGCGAAGGCCCTTCTGATTCTTTTCCAGGAAGTCCTTGATCGCCATCTTCTTGGCGCGCCCGACGATGTTCTCGATCATAGCGCCGGAATTGAAGTCCTTGAAGTACAGGACTTCCTTGTCGCCGTTGGCGTAGGTGACCTCGAGGAAGCGGTTCTCCTCGCTCTCGGCGTACATTTGTTCCACCGCCGTCTGGATCATCCGCTGAACGGTGGATCCCTTGTCTCCGGCGTGTTCCTTGAGGTCGTCCTCGTGCAGCGGGAGACGCTCGGTGAGGTACTTGCCGAAGATGTCCTGGGCCGCCTCCGCGTCCGGACGCTCGATCTTGATCTTCACATCGAGGCGACCGGGCCGCAGGATCGCCGGGTCGATCATGTCCTCGCGGTTGGAGGCACCGATCACGACCACGTTCTCCAGCCCCTCGACCCCGTCGATCTCGGCGAGAAGCTGCGGGACGATGGTGTTCTCCACATCCGAGCTGACCCCGGATCCCCGGGTACGGAAGAGCGACTCCATCTCGTCGAAGAAAACGATGACCGGCGTGCCCTCCCCCGCCTTCTCACGGGCCCGCTGGAAGACCAGGCGAATCTGGCGCTCGGTCTCGCCCACGTACTTGTTGAGCAGCTCGGGACCCTTGATGTTGAGGAAGAAGCTCTTGCCGGCGGCCTGGCCGGTGACCTCGGCGACCTTCTTCGCCAGGGAGTTGGCGACGGCCTTGGCGATGAGAGTCTTGCCGCACCCGGGGGGGCCGTAGAGCAGGACGCCCTTGGGCGGGCGCAGCTCGTGCTCCTTGAACAGGTCCGGATAGAGGTAGGGAAGCTCGACGGCGTCGCGGATCATCTCGATCTGGTTTCCCAGACCACCGATCTGCTCGTATCCGATGTCGGGGACCTCTTCGAGAACGAGTTCCTCGACCTCGCTCTTGGGCACCACCTCGTAGACGTACCCGGAGCGCGGCTCCAGCAGCAGGGCGTCGCCGGCACGGATGGTGACGTCCAGGAGCGGCTCCGCGAGGCGCACCACCCGCTCCTCGTCCGTGTGCCCGAGGACGAGGGCCCGCTGGCCGTCCTCGAGGATCTCCTTGAGCGTGACGATCTCGCCGATCCGCTCGAATTCCATGGCCTCGACCACGTTGAGCGCTTCGTTGAGCATCACCTCCTGCCCCCGCCGTAGCTCGGCCGTGTCCACCCCGGGGCTCACGTTGACTCGGAGTTTGCGACCGCCGGTGAAGATGTCGGCGGTGCCGTCCTGGGCGGCTTCGAGGAAGACGCCGAAGCCGGCCGGAGGCTGGGCGAGACGGTCGACCTCCTCCTTGAGCGCCACGATCTGATCGCGGGCCTCACGGAGTGTGTTGGCGAGCCGCTCGTTCTGGGCGGACACGCCGGCCAGGTTGGTCTGCAACTCGACGATCCGCTCTTCGAGGATTCTCGTGTGTCGCGGAGAGTCGGCGAGCTTGCGCCGCAGGACGGCGATCTCCTGCTCAAGGTAGGCGATCTGCCCGGTCGGGTCGTCGGACCCGTGTCCCGGGCGGATGCCGCGGTTCATGTCGTCGTCGTGGGCTGCCACGGTCCTCACCTCCTCCAAGGGGAGCTGGACGCTTCCAGACCCTACCTGGGCGGGTGTCGATTGAAACCCCTAGATCACAAAGACGGTCGGGGTGTGTCCGATCTTCACCCTTGCGCTCTCCCTCACGCCAGGGAAATACCCAGGGAAATTGCCGGGAACCCCGGCCGGGGACGGGCGGATCCGTTCAACACCCGCCCGATCCGGCCGGATTCCGGGAGGCGGGACGAGTCCGGCGACATCCCGAGTGGACCACCGGGTCCCGGAGTCGGCGACCCGCCGGCGCGCGGCCGTCCGAACCGACGGGGGTGGCCCAGCCCAGGTCGGAGCGACGGGACACGGACGTCGGACGCCCGCGGCGCACGTCGAACCGCTCCCTCTCCGCGCCGTCCGGGTGGCTCCTCGCGCCGAGCCGTCGACACGAGCGCTCCGGACCGCGGGTCGCTTTCAGGACAGCGCCGGTACGTCCGCCCCGAACTCGGAGTGACCGAAAAACCGCCATTCGCTCACTTTGAGTGACCAATCTCGGTCGTGTCGTTCACTCTCGGCTCGGATCGTCAGGACACCACGGTGCGGAGAACCGGGGAAGGCCCGGCCGCGGTGCGCACGAACGCGCCGCCCTCCCAACGCCAGTTCAGCTCGTCCTCGGTGTCGGGACAGCAACGGGGCACGTCGGCCGATGAATAGCCGAGGAGCGTCGCGGTGACGTCCCCCCCGCGGATGGTCAGCTCGGAGACGGTTCGAAGCTCGGCGGGGTCCACGAGGGTGGCGACGGTCCGGGGCCCGCCGGCGCCCTCGGCGAGGACGTACAGACCCTGCGGTGGCGTGCCCATGGGAGCGTCGCAGTGGACGACGGCCGCGGTCTCGGGGTGCCCGTCGCCGTCGATGTCTCCGACGGCCTTCCGCACCACCGCCACCTCGACCGGGCCGCAGTCCAGCGGGAAGTCGACCGCGGCCGGATCGGGGGCTCCCGCCTCGCCCCGGGGCGCGCGGTCGGCCGCGTGCGCGGTCGTCACGGCGTCGGGCCGGAGCAGGGAGGAGAGGGCCACCACAGCGGCGACGGCCGTGGCGGTGACGACCCAGTGGAAGGCGCGAGGGCGGGCGTGCGCGAGCTCCGGAACGACGGGGTGCTGCACGAGGAGCCTCTCCTGTGAGGGCGTGCCGGTGGGGTGGCCAGCATGCTGCCACACGGTGCGACTCGGGGGGAGGCCGGGGTGGCCATGGACGCCGAACGCCCGGCCGTCGTCGCGGTGTTCCCCTCGTCCTTCGGGAAACCGGCTGCGGTGGCCGGGCGTTGAGGCGCTCTCGGGAGCGGAGCGGTGGGGCCGCCTCAGCGGCCGGTGCCACCATCCGCGTTGGGGCCGGTGTAGTCCTCGCCGTAGGCGCCCTTGGCGGGGCGGCGGCGACGCATGGGGGGCTCCACGCCATCGGCCAGCCGCCGGGCCGTGAGGAGGAAGCCGGTGTGGCCGATCATCCGGTGGTCCGGGCGGACCGCGAGACCCTCCACGTGCCAATTCCGGATCATCGTCTCCCAGGACGTCGGCTCGTTGAAGCAGCCGAACTCGCGGATGGACTCGACGGTCCTGGCGAGTTGGGTCGTGGTGGCGACGTAGCAGCAGAGGATGCCGCCGGGGACCAAGGCCTTGGAGACGGCCTCCAGACACTCCCAGGGAGCGAGCATGTCGAGGATGACCCGATCGACGTCCGTCTCCGACAGACGGTCCTGGAGATCGCCGACGGTGAGCCGCCAGGCCGGATGCGGACCCCCGAAGTAGCGCTCGACGTTGGCCTTGGCGATGTCGGCGAAGTCGGCGCGGCGCTCGTACGAGTGCAGCATGCCGTGGTCGCCCACGGCACGCAGCAGGAAGCTGCTCAGCGAGCCGGAGCCGACCCCGGCCTCGACCACCCGCGCACCGGGGAAGATGTCGGCGAAGGCGAGGATCTGACCGGCGTCCTTGGGGTAGACGACGGCGGCCCCGCGGGGCATGGAAAGGACGTAGTCGGGGAGCAGGGGGCGCAGCGCGAGGTAGGCGACGTTCCCGGTGGTGCGGACGACGCTGCCCTCGGGGGCGCCGATCAGCTCGTCGTGCGAGAAGGAACCCTTGTGGGTGTGGAAGTTCTTCCCCGCTTCGAGCGTGAACGTGTAGTGGCGACCCTTGGGGTCGGTCAGCTGAACCTGGTCCCCGACCGTGAAGAGCCCGCGCCTGCGCGCGGCACCGGTCGGTTCGGACATGTGACCAGCGTACCGGTCCGCGTGGGGGCCCCCGACCACGCCGCCGGTCAGCTGGGGCGAGCCATGGCCTTCACGAACGCGCGTTCGACATCGGTGGCCGACAGGACCCCGTAGATCTCTCCGCCGCCCTCCACCACCAGGTACTCGGTCGCCGGGGTGGCACGCAGGGCGTCCAGGAGTTCCTCTCCGCCCAGTTCCGCCGAGACGCTCATGCCGTCGGTGAGGGGCTGGGCCAGACCGCCCACGGCGACCCAGGGACGGCGGTGCTCGGGCACGCCGACGATGGCGGTCTCCCGGACCAGCGACTCGGGCCTGCCCTCACCGTCGACCACCACGAGGGCCCGGGCGCCTGCGGCGTTGGCCCGCCGAAGGGCCTCGGAGAGCGGGGTCTCCGCCTCCACCGGAACGGCCCGACGGGTGAGGTTGCGGGCCCGCAGCTCCGGCAGGTGCTCGCGCAGCCGCGCCATGCGGAGGCTGTTGCCGGCCCCTGTCCAGATGATCGCGGCGAGGATGGCCGCCAGGAGCGCGTCCATGACGGTGTCCATGCCGACGTTGTCCACGGCGTCCGCGCCCAGCGCCCCCGAGTGGGTGAGCAGGGGAAGGCCGATCAGGACCGCCACGGCGAGGGCGCGGCCCACCCAGGCCGCCGCCACCGTGCCGCTCATCGGCTTCCCGGTGACCTTCCAGACGACGGCGCGCAGCATCCGACCGCCGTCGAGCGGCAGCCCGGGAAGCAGGTTGAACGCGGCGACGATCAGATTGGAGATCATCAGGCCCGCGAGGAGGACCCCGGGGACGGTGCCGGGCTCGACCGGGCGCATCGCGAGATGGAAGACACCCGCGAGCACCAGGGACAGCAGCGGACCGACGAAGGCCAGGACGAATTCGCGCCCCGGCGTCTCCGCCTCCTTCTCGATCTCCGAGACGCCTCCGAAGAACTGCAGCTGGATCCGGCGGACGGGGAGCTTGAAACGGAGCGCGGCGAGAGTGTGCGCCAGCTCGTGCACGAGCACCGAGGCGTAGAAGGCGACGGCGAAGAACAACGAGACCAGGTAGCGGGCCGCGCCGAGCTCCGGCAGCACGCGTTCCAGTTGGCCGCCGAAGACCCAGGTGATGAGGGCGGCGACCAGGAACCAGCTGGGCGCGACGTAGACGGGCACCCCGAAGGGGCGCCCCATCAGGATGCCGCCGCCGGGCCCGCCCCCGCGGGCGGAACGAGGGCTCCGTGTCGCCTCCGGGTCGCCACCGGGCGGCGGCGACCCCGGCGCGACGCCCACCGGAGGCTCCGCGTCCGGGAGGCTCTCGGAGGGAGCGGCGGGCCCGGGCCGCGCGGCCGAGCCCTCGGCTTCGGCCGCGCTCTTCGCGGGGCGGCTCTCCCCTTCGCCCGGGGAACGTCCGGTGCCGGTGGGACCGTCGGCCTCGCTTCTCGCGCTCTCCCCAGGGTCACCCTCTGCGCGCTCCTCGCGGGCCGCCCGACCCCGTTCCTCCTCAGGGGCCCGGGAGCCCTCGGATGGCGGCTCGGGGTGGCGGCCCGCCAGGCCACCGGACGGCCTCGGATCGCGGTCCTCGGGACCGGCGGCCGGGGCGGCGGGCCCCGCGCGGTGCTCGTCCGGTCCGTCGCCCTCGGACCGCGGCTGCCCACTCCGGCCGCTCACATCCACGCCTGTCCCCTCGTTCGAAACGTCTCCCGACCTGTCGGACGGAAGGGTCTGCTGTCGATGGTATGCGGCCCCCGCCCGCCCATCCGCCCCGGCACCCCCGGCGCTCGCCTCGGCGACCGACGCGACGGCTTCGCTGTCGGCGCGGGGCCGTAGGGTCTGGGGCATGGAGACGAGCGTGGACGGTGCCAGGACGGCGGACTCGGGGCCGGCGGAGGGAACGCCGAAGGAGGGCGGGACCGCCCCCGCCCCGGCGACCGCGCCCACGTCGTTGTCGCCGTCCCGGGCCGCCGACTTCCTGCGGTGTCCCCTGCTCTACCGTTTCCGGGTGATCGACAGGCTGCCGGAGAAGCCGAGCGAGGCGGCCACCCGGGGCACCCTGGTGCACGCCGTGCTGGAGCGGCTGTTCGACGCCCCCGCGGCGGAGCGGACCCCACCGCGCGCCAAGGACCTGCTGCCCGGCCAGTGGCAGCGGCTGCGGGAGACGCGGCCCGAGGTCGGGGAGCTGTTCCGGGACGACCCGGACGGCCGGCGCCTGGCACGCTGGCTCGCGGAGGCGGAGCGGTTGGTCGAGCGCTGGTTCGCCCTGGAGGACCCCAGCCGTCTGGAGCCCGCCGAGCGTGAGCTGTTCGTGGAGACGCGGCTGGACTCGGGGCTGCGGCTGCGCGGGATCATCGACCGCGTGGACGTGGCACCGACCGGCGAGGTCCGCATCGTCGACTACAAGACGGGCAAGGCCCCACGGCCGCGGTTCGCGGAAGACGCGTTGTTCCAGATGACGTTCTACGCGCTGGTGGTCTGGCGGCTGAAGGGCGTGGTCCCCCGGCGGCTGCAACTGGTCTACCTCGGCAGCGGAGAGCTGGTGACCCACGACCCCACGCTCGCCGACCTGGAACGGGTCGAGCGCAGACTGCTGGCGCTGTGGGACGCCATCCGGCGCGCGACCGCGACGGGCGACTGGCGCCCTCGGCCGAGCCGACTGTGCGACTGGTGCGACCACCAGGCCCTTTGCCCCGAGTTCGGCGGCACACCTCCCGCGTATCCACTGCCGGTCCGGCCGGAGGCCCCCACGCGCACCGGCTGAACCGGGCCGCGCCGGCACCGCCGCGACAAGGCAGAATGGGCCGGCCGAGCGAAGGAGAGCCACTTGACCATCCGCGTCCTGCTGGTTGACGACCAGCCCCTGTTGCGTACCGGCTTCCGGATGATCCTCGAAGCCGAGCAGGAGATCGCCGTCGTCGGAGAGGCCGGCGACGGCGTCCAGGCACTGGAGCAGGTCCGGGCCCTCCAACCGGACGTGGTCCTGATGGACATCCGCATGCCCCGGATGGACGGCGTGGAGGCCACCCGACGCATCTCGGGCCCCGAACGGGACGGTCCGGCGCGCGTACTGGTCCTGACCACCTTCGACCTGGACGAATACGTGGTGGAAGCTCTCAGGGCCGGGGCGAGCGGCTTCCTCCTGAAGGACGCCCCGGCGGGCGAGCTGGTGCGGGCGATCCGGGTGGTGGCGTCGGGTGACGCCATGCTGGCACCCAGCGTGACTCGGCGCCTGCTCGACAAGTACGCCGCACACCTGCCCTCCGGCGAGGCACCGGAACCGGACATCCTCACGGCGCTGACCGAGCGCGAGCTCGACGTGCTGAAGCTGGTCGCGAAGGGCCTGTCCAACGCGGAGATCGCGGCGGACCTGTTCGTCAGCGAGACGACCGTGAAGACCCATGTCGGCCACGTGCTCACCAAGCTCGGCTTGCGCGACCGGGTGCAGGCCGCGGTGTACGCCTACGAGTGCGGGTTGGTGCGCCCCCGGGCGCGATAGGGCCTATCGGGGCCTCGCCGACCACCGTCGTGGCCCAATGGCCGAGGCGAGGCGGCGAAGCACCGGGGTTCGGTCCGCCACCGGCCGCGGCGGCGGAGCGAACCTCCCGGCGTCGCCGTCATCCGCCGACGCCGCGTCCCAGCTCCCACAGCTGCAGTGTGGCCGACGAGTTGAGCGCGTAGACGGTGCCGGTCACGTCGTCCCGGGCCGCGACGTACTGCTTGCCCTGCCACAGCGGCAACATCGGCACGTCCTCGGCGACGATGTCCTGGATGCGGGTCAGACTGCCCACGGCGGATACGCGGTCCGCCGCGCGCCGGGACTCGGGGATGAGGGTGTTGTTGACGGAGCTGTTGCTGTAGGGCGAGTTGAGGAAGTTGTCCTTGTCGAGGAAGGGGGCGAGGAAGTTGTCCGCGTCGGGGAAGTCAGGGAACCATCCCATCCCGTAGACGTCGTACGCCCCTTCCTTGCCGGCCGGGCGGAACTCGTCCCACGGGGCACCCTCGATGTCGACCTCGAAGAGGCCGCTGTCGTTCAACTGGCGCTTGAGTACCTCGAACTCGCGCTCCGTGGCCGACCCGTAGTGGTCGGTGGTGTAGTGCAGAGTCAGCCGCACGGGAGCGGTGACGCCGGCGCTCTCCAGCAGTTCCTCGGCCTTGGCCCGGTCGGGGTCTCCGTACTTGTTGAAGAACGCGCTCGTGTGGCCGGTGAGGGATGCGGGGACGAGCGAGTAGAGCGGCTCGGCCTGCGTTCCGTAGACCTCGGCGACGAGTTCGCTCCGGTTGATCAGCTGGGCCACGGCCTGCCGTACGGCCTTCTCCTCCACCGACTCCGCGCTGGTGTTGAAGATCAGGTAGCGAATCTCCAGGCCGGCCATCTCGTCCAGGTCGATGTCGCCGGTGGAGGTCTCACCAAGGGTCTTTACCTGCTCGGGGGACATGACCCGGGTCATCATGTCGATGTCTCCCGCCTCCAGGGCGGTTCCCATGGCCTCCGCGTCGTCGAAGGCGATCAGTTCGACCTTCTCGTTGTTCAGCTTCAGGCTCCCCTTGTACCGGGGGTTGCGGGTGAAGACGGTCTTCACGACCTCGCCGTCCTCCGTCTCGGTCGCCATGGTGTACGGGCCCGAGCCGGAGACCTCCAGGCCCTCGCGCAGCTCGTCCTTCTCGTAGACGTCCGGGTCCACGATCCCGGCGACCGGGGTGGACAACTTGAACGGGAAGGTCGCGTCCGGGGTCCGCAGGTGGAAGACCACCTCGCGGTCACCCTGGGTCTCGATCGTGTCGATGCTGGACAGCAGGGCGAAGACACCGCTGTCCGCCTCCATGGAGAGCACGCGGTCGATGGAGTACTTGACGTCGGCGGCGGTGATGGGGTCGCCGTCGGGGAACGCCAGGCCTTCGCGGAGGGTGCAGCTGTAGCGCTCGTTGCCGGTGTCGGTGAAACCGCATTCCTGCGCCGCCTCCGGCACGGGGTCCCCGCCACCCCTCGGCTGGATCATGAGGGTCTGCACGGTCTGACGAAGGACGTTCCAGGTGGCGACGTCGTACGCGTAGGCCGGATCGAGGGGCGCGGGCGCGTCCGAGGAGGCGGTGAACCGGTCCGTGGTGCCCACGACGATCGCGCGATCACCGCTGCCGCTGCTCGCCCCACCGCAACCGGCGAGGGCCGGGGCGAGCAGACCGGCCACGGCCGACAGCACCAAAGTCTTGCGGTTCATGCTCGGGTTCTCCACAGCTGTCGTGTTTCGCGCACCCGGCACGCGGGGGGTGTCGTGCGGGAGCACGGAACGGGGCGAGGTATTCGCCACGAGGTTAGTCCGCGCCCGCAGGAGCGTTGGCGGACGCCGGAATTGAAGGACCATCACGCTGCGAAACCGGGTGCGGACAGACGGAAAACCCGACAGGGGAAGGTATGGCGCAGGCTTCCACCAATCGGGACACATGGTCACCGCCCCCGACCTCGCGCCACACCGGCACGCCCACCCGGACGACCTCGCGGACCCCCCACGGAGTGGTGAATCTCACAGATCACCAGAGGTGGGGGCGGCTACGGTGGCAGGCCCGCCGGCGGGCGCCCGACCGGCACCCGCCGACACCGCCTTCACTCGAAGGGTGACAGGCAAACCGAAGACGGCGGGTCACCCGGCGGTGGTCATCAGCCCCCTGAGGAACGGCAGGTCCACCACCTCAAGCGAGGACACGACCGTACGGCGGACGGTCGGGGACATGGGCGCCACGGAGGGCACCACGACCACCCGGCACCCCGCCGCCTCCGCGGCGGCGACTCCGGTCGCGGTGTCCTCGACGACCGCGCAGCGCGACGGAATCGCGCCGAGTCCGGCCGCCGCCGACAGGTAGGGGTCGGGGTGGGGCTTCGTCCTCGACACCTCGTCACCGGCGACGGTCAAGGCGAAATGGTGCGCTCCCAGGGACTCCAGGGCGCGGTCGATGACCCGGCGATGCGACGCCGACACCAGGGCCGTGGGAACCCCACCCGCGTGGAGTTCGGCCAGGAGCCGCGCCGCTCCGGGCATCAGCGGCAGCGAGCCGTCGATCCGCTGCTCGAAGCCCTGGTTGAGCAGGGTGCTCAGCTCGCCCAGGGTGATGTCGGCTCCGGTCGCCTCGATCAGGAACCCCGCACTGCGACTCATCGGGCCACCGACCACGACGTGGCGCCAGGAGTCGTCCAGCGTGTGGCCGAGAGAGGCGAAGACCTCGACCTCGACGTCCCACCAGAAGCCCTCGGTGTCGATCAGCGTGCCGTCCATGTCGAGGAGCACGGCCTGGAGGTCCGAGGGGCCCCCGGTGCCTCGGGCGCGTTGCCCTGGTGCGGTACTGGTCATCCACGTACCTCCTGGAGGGACGACCAGGCCGGCTCCCCCGAGGGGAACCGGCCTGCGCTGGACCGACCAGTCTACGTCGCCGTGCGAGGGCACGCCTCCCCGGCGGCCCCGGTGCCGGGCGAGGACCGATGGCCCCCGCCGAGGCCGGGCGGGCCCCGCCTCGGGGTCGACCGCGCGGGCGACGGGCGCCCTTTGGGCCTCACCTGGCGTTGAAGTACTTGGCCTCCGGGTGATGGATGACAATGGCGTCGGTCGACTGCTCCGGATGCAACTGGAACTCCTCCGAGAGTCGCACCCCCACGCGCTCCGGCCGCAGCAGTTCGGCGATCTTGGTTCGGTCCGCGAGGTCGGGGCACGCGCCGTAGCCGAGGGAGAAGCGGGCGCCGCGGTAGGCGAGGGCGAACATGTCCTCGATCGCCGTCGGGTCCTCCCCGGCGAACCCCAGTTCGGCGCGGACCCGCGCGTGCCAGTACTCGGCGAGGGCCTCGGCCAACTGCACGGAGAGGCCGTGCAGCTCCAGGTAGTCCCGGTAGGAATCGGCCTCGAAGAGCCTGGCGGTCTCCTCGCCGATGCGGGAGCCGACCGTGACGATCTGGAGACCGACGACGTCGGTCTCGCCGGACTCCTCCGGCCGGAAGAAGTCCGCCAGGCACAGGCGTCGGCCGCGCCGCTGGCGTGGGAAGGTGAAGCGGGTGCGCTCGTGGCCTTGTTCGTCGAGCAGGATCAGGTCGTCGTCCTTGGAGACACACGGGAAGTACCCGTAGACGACGGCCGCCTCCAGGAGGTTCTCCGTCTGGAGGCGATCCAGGAGGCCGCGCAGCCGGGGTCGGCCCTCGGTCTCGACGAGTTCCCGGTAGTCGGGACCACCGCCGTCGCGCGCCTGCCGCAGCCCCCACTGGCCTTTGAACAGGGCGTCCTCGTCCAGCCAGGTGGCGTACTCCTTGAGCTGAATGCCCCTGACCACCCGGGTTCCACGGAAGGGCGGCTCGGGCACGGGGTTGTCGGTGGCCACGTCGGAGCGCACGTGCCCCTCCTCCGGCCGCTCCTCCGGCGTGGCGGCCGTCGGGCGCACCCGCCGCGGCCTCAGCTCCGGCAGTGTCACGCCCGGTACGCCTCGCTTGATGCCGACGAGGGCGTCCATCAGGCGCAGTCCCTCGAAGGCGTCTCGTGCGTAGCGCACCTCGCCCTCGTACAGCTCGTGCAGGTCCTGCTCCACGTAGGCACGGGTGAGGGCGGCGCCGCCGAGGATGACCGGGTAGTCGGCGGCCATGCCGCGCTGGTTCAGCTCCTCCAGGTTCTCCTTCATGATCACCGTGGACTTCACGAGGAGTCCGGACATGCCGATCACGTCGGCGCGGTGTTCCTCGGCGGCGTCGAGGATGGCGGAGACCGGCTGCTTGATGCCCAGGTTCACGACGTTGTAGCCGTTGTTGGACAGGATGATGTCGACGAGGTTCTTGCCGATGTCGTGCACGTCGCCCCGGACGGTGGCGAGGACGATGGTGCCCTTGCCCGCCTCGTCGCTCTTGTCCATGTGCGGTTCGAGGTGGGCGACGGCGGTCTTCATCACCTCCGCCGACTGGAGGACGAAGGGGAGCTGCATGCGGCCGGAGCCGAACAGTTCCCCGACGACCTTCATACCGTCCAGCAGCACCTCGTTGACGATCTCCAGGGCCGGGCGCTCCCCGAGGGCCTCGTCGAGGTCCGCCTCCAGGCCGTTGCGCTCGCCGTCGACGATCCGGCGTTTCAGCCGGTCCTCCAACGGCAGGGCGGCCAACTCCTCCGCCTTGGACGCCTTGAGGGACTTGGCGGTCGCCCCCTCGAACAAGGCCATCAGCTTCTGCAGCGGGTCGTAGCCCTCGGACCGTCGATCGTGGATGAGGTCCAGGGCCGTCGCCACCTGCTCCTCGTCGAACCGGGCGATCGGCAGGATCTTGGAGGCGTGCACGATGGCCGAGTCGAGCCCGGCCTTGACGCATTCGTCGAGGAAGACGGAGTTCAGCAGGATCCTCGCCGCCGGGTTGAGCCCGAAGGAGATGTTGGAGAGGCCCAGCGTGGTCTGCACCCGGGGGTGCCGCCGCTTGAGTTCGCGGATGCCCTCGATGGTGGCGACCCCGTCGCCCCGCGACTCCTCCTGGCCGGTGCAGATGGTGAACGTGAGGCAGTCGACGAGGATGTCCTCCTCGTGGATGCCCCAGTTGTCGGTGAGGTCGGCGATCAACCGTTCGGCGATCTCCACCTTCTTCTCCGCGGTGCGGGCCTGGCCCTCCTCGTCGATGGTCAGCGCGATCAGGGCGGCACCGTGCTCCCGTGCCAGTGCCGCGACCCGCGCGAACCGGGACCCGGGCCCGTCGCCGTCCTCGTAGTTCACCGAGTTGATCACGGCTCGACCGCCGAGCCGTTCGAGTCCCGCGCGGATCACCTCGATCTCGGTGGAGTCCAGGACCAGGGGCAGCGTGGAGGCGGTGGCGAAACGCCCGGCCAACTCGGCCATGTCGGCCACTCCGTCCCGCCCCACGTAGTCCACGCACAGGTCCAGCATGTGCGCGCCCTCGCGGATCTGGTCACGGGCCATCTCGACGCAGTCGTCCCAGCGGCCGTCCAGCATGGCCTCGCGGAACTTCTTGGAGCCGTTGGCGTTGGTCCGCTCGCCGATGGCCAGGTACGAGGTGTCCTGGCGGAAGGGCACCGCCTGGTAGAGGGAGGCGGCCCCGGGTTCGGGCCGCGGCTCGCGTCGGGCCGGCGTGAGGGGGCGGACCCGCTCGACCACCCTCCTCAGATGCTCGGGTGTCGTACCGCAGCAGCCGCCGACGAGGGCCAGCCCGTACTCGCGGACGAAGGCCTCCTGAGCGTCGGCCAGCTCGACCTCGGTGAGCGGGTAGTGCGCGCCGTCCTTTCCCAGGACCGGAAGCCCGGCGTTGGGCATGCAGGAGATCGGGACGCGGGAGTGGCGGGCGAGGTGGCGCAGGTGCTCGCTCATCTCGGCGGGGCCGGTGGCGCAGTTCAGACCGATCATGTCGATCCCGAGCGGTTCCAACGCCGTCAGCGCGGCCCCGATCTCGGATCCCAGGAGCATGGTCCCGGTGGTCTCGACGGTCACCGAGACGATGACCGGCACGTCGGCTCCCAGCGCGGCCAGGCCTCGCCGGGCGCCGAGAACGGCGGCCTTCGTCTGGAGCAGGTCCTGGGTGGTCTCCACGAGGAGGGCGTCCGCGCCGCCCACGACCAGGCCCTCGGCGTTGGACTGGTAGGCGTCGCGGAGCACCGCGTAGGGGGCGTGGCCCAGGGTGGGCAGCTTGGTGCCCGGGCCCATGGAGCCCAGCACCCAGCGCGGCGCGCCGTCGGCGGCGGTGAACTCGTCGGCGGCCTCCCTGGCGACTCGGGCGCCGGCCTCGGACAGCTCGTGGACGCGCTCGGGGATGTCGTACTCGCCGAGGGCGGAGTGGTTGGCTCCGAAGGTGTTGGTCTCGACGCAGTCGACTCCGACCGCGAAGTAGTCGCGGTGCACGGAGCCGACGATGTCGGGGCGGGTCAGGTTCAGCACCTCGTTGCACCCCTCCAGCTGCTGGAAGTCCTCCAGCGAGGGGTTCTGGGCCTGGAGCATGGTGCCCATCGCTCCGTCGGCCACCACCACTCGGGTGGCGAGGGCCTCTCGGAGCGCGGCGACGCGCGCCGGGAGGTTGGCGGGCGGGGTGGACGACGAGGCCATGAAGGGGCTCCCTCTGCGTGCGACGGCTGTCGGCTTTGCGGACGGCCCGGTCGGATCGTGGGATCGCCGGGCGGGCCGCACCTCGCCAGCGTAGCCGGGAGGCGGGGCCCGTGGTCCGCGTGTCCACGGGCCGGACCGCTCGCGGCAGGGTCGGACCACACCGAGGAGGGAGGCGAGGCCACCGGACGGCGCAGGGCGTGGGCCGGCGGTCGGTTCCGTCTCCGCCTGGCGTTGGCCGCAGGTCGACATCGACCGGTAGTGTTCGACATTGCCGAACGACGGCAGCGGCACCGCGAATCGGCGGTCGAGTGGACGGAGGCATGACGGCGATGGCACGGAACATCCAGTCGCTCGAACGGGCCGCCGCGATGCTGAGGCTGCTCGCGGGGGGAGAGCGGCGGCTCGGGCTGTCGGACATCGCCTCGTCGCTGGGGCTGGCCAAGGGGACCGCCCACGGCATCCTCCGCACGCTGCAACAAGAGGGGTTCGTCGAGCAGGAGGAGTCCTCGGGCCGCTACCAGCTCGGTGCGGAGCTGCTCCGCCTCGGCACCACCTACCTGGACGTCCACGAACTGCGGGCGCGCGCCCTGGTCTGGGCGGACGACCTGGCCCGGGCCAGTGGGGAGAGCGTCCACCTGGGCGTGCTGCACCAGCGGGGCGTCCTCATCGTGCACCACGTCTTCCGCCCCGACGACAGCCGTCAGGTCCTGGAGATCGGGGCCATGCAGCCGCTGCACTCGACGGCCCTGGGCAAGGTCCTGGCGGCGTACGACCCGGTGGCGCGCAGCGAGGCGCTGGAATCCGACCGCACCGCCTTCACCGACCGCACCGTTCGCGAGCCCGACGACTTCGAGCGGGTACTGGATCTGACCCGGGCTCGCGGCTACGCCTCCGACGTCGAGGAGACCTGGGACGGTGTGGCCTCGATCGCCGCCCCGATCCACGACCGGCGGCGCATGCCCGTCGGCTCGGTAGGCGTCACCGGCGCGGTGGAACGGGTCTGCCCGGGGGGAGAGCTGCGCCCCGAGCTGATCGCGGCGGTTCGCGACTGCGCCCGCGCGGTGTCGCGGGACCTGGGGGCCGGACGCTTCTGAGCCCGGGGCGCGGAGCGGGTCGCCCTCTCGCGTCCTACGCTGAATCGGGACAAACTCCACACAGCATGAGATATCGGCCACATCATGACGAAGATCAGTGGGGTCGGGCGATCGATAACGATCGCGCATTCGACAACAGAACTCTTGACGCGTGCGTGACGCCGAGGCAAGACTCCCGTCCATCGGTCGGCATTGTCGAACACTTATCGGCAATACGCGTTACAGTGTCACAACGCCAAGGGCCGGGATCGCTCTCACCCCCGAGGGGGCCGAGGCTCCGGTGGGACCCGGGGTTCGGCCTCCTGGACGAAGGACAAAGGAGTCGCGGGTGTCCAGCTCCGACATCTTCATCGGCGAGACCATCGGTACCGCCATACTCATCCTGCTCGGCGGCGGCGTGGTCGCCGCCGTGAGCCTCAAGGCCTCCAAGGCGCGCAACGCCGGATGGCTGGCCATCACCTTCGGGTGGGGCTTCGCCGTCATGACGGCCGTGTACGTGGCGGGGCCGCTCTCCGGCGCCCACCTCAACCCGGCCGTGACCGTCGGCCTGGCCATCAAGGACGGCGACTGGAGCAACGTTCCGGTCTACTTCGCCGGCGAACTGCTGGGAGCCATGATCGGCGCCTCGCTCGTCTGGCTGGCCTACTACGGACAGTTCCGGGCCCACCTCACCGACAAGGAGATCGTCGGCGAGGGCCGGGCGGCGGACGCGAAGTCCACGGCCAAGGCCGTCGAGGCCCGCGAGAAGGGCGCGGGCCCGGTGCTCGGCATCTTCTCGACCGGTCCGGAGATCCGGAACGCGGCACAGAACCTCGGCACGGAGATCATCGGCACGTTCGTCCTGGTCCTGGCCGTGCTCACGCAGGGCCTCAACGACGAGGGCAACGGCCTGGGCGTCCTCGGCGGCCTGATCGTCGCTCTCGTGGTGGTCTCGATCGGCCTGTCGCTCGGCGGCCCGACGGGCTACGCCATCAACCCGGCGCGCGACCTGGGCCCGCGCATCGTGCACGCCCTGCTTCCGCTGCCGAACAAGGGCGGCTCCGACTGGGCCTACGCCTGGGTGCCCATCGCCGGCCCCCTCGTCGGCAGCGCCATCGCCGCGGGTGTCTACAACGTGGCCTTCGCCTAGGCGGGCACCGGCCCCTCCGGCCGACGCACCGCGCACACCCCCGACACGCCCTCCACCACGGAACCCGAGGAGCACACAGTGACCGACGCCCACACCGCCGGCCCCTTCATCGCGGCGATCGACCAGGGGACCACCTCGTCCCGCTGCATCGTCTTCGACCGTGACGGTCGAATCGTCTCCGTCGACCAGAAAGAGCACGAGCAGATCTTCCCCAAGCCGGGCTGGGTCGAGCACGACGCCACCGAGATCTGGACCAACGTCCAGGAGGTCGTCGCGGGAGCCGTCGAGAAGGCCGGCATCACCCGCGCCGACATCAAGGCCATCGGCATCACCAACCAGCGCGAGACCACCGTCCTGTGGGACCGCAAGACCGGCGAACCCGTCCACAACGCCATCGTCTGGCAGGACACCCGCACCGACGCCCTCTGCAGGGAGCTCGGCCGCAACGTCGGGCAGGACCGCTTCCGACGCGAGACAGGCCTCCCGCTCGCCTCGTACTTCGCCGGCCCCAAGGCCCGCTGGCTGCTGGACAACGTGGACGGGCTGCGCGAGCGCGCCGAGGCGGGCGACATCCTCTTCGGTACGATGGACACCTGGGTCATCTGGAACCTGACCGGCGGTGCCGACGGGGGTCACCACGTCACCGACGTCACCAACGCCTCCCGCACGATGCTGATGAATCTGCACACCATGCGGTGGGACGAGAGGATCGCCGAGTCCATCGGCGTGCCCACCACGATGTTGCCGGAGATCCGTTCCTCCGCGGAGGTCTACGGAGAGATCAAGGGCGGCCGGCTCGGAGAGCTGCTGGGCGGCATCCCGGTCGCGTCGGCCCTCGGGGACCAGCAGGCGGCCCTCTTCGGGCAGACCTGCTTCTCCGAAGGCGAGACCAAGTCGACCTACGGCACCGGCACGTTCA
Source organism: Streptomyces sp. HSG2 (assembly GCF_016598575.1). Classification (NCBI taxonomy): domain Bacteria; kingdom Bacillati; phylum Actinomycetota; class Actinomycetes; order Kitasatosporales; family Streptomycetaceae; genus Streptomyces; species Streptomyces sp. HSG2. Next base: position 4,482,470 of record NZ_CP066801.1, on the reverse strand, counting down.
TGGTGATGAACACCGGCTCCAAGATCATCAACTCCTACAGCGGTCTGCTGACCACCGTCGGCTACAAGATCGGCGAGCAGGACACCGTCTACGCGCTGGAAGGCTCCATCGCCGTCACCGGGTCTCTCGTCCAGTGGATGCGAGACCAGATGGGACTGGTGTCGACCGCCGCCGAGATCGAGACGCTCGCCCTGTCGGTCGAGGACAACGGCGGCGCCTACTTCGTGCCGGCCTTCTCGGGGCTCTTCGCCCCCTACTGGCGTTCGGACGCCCGCGGCGTCATCGCCGGCCTGACCCGGTACGTCACCAAGGCGCACCTGGCACGGGCCGTGCTGGAGGCCACCGCGTGGCAGACGCGGGAGATCGCCGACGCCATGACGAAGGACTCCGGTGTCGAACTGACCGCCTTGAAGGTCGACGGCGGGATGACCTCGAACAACCTGCTGATGCAGACCCTCTCGGACTTCCTGGACGCGCCCGTGGTCCGCCCGATGGTCGCCGAGACCACCTGCCTGGGCGCCGCCTACGCCGCCGGTCTCGCCGTCGGCTTCTGGAACAGCACCGACGACCTGCGCGCCAACTGGCGCCGCGCCGCCGAGTGGACCCCCCGCATGGACGCGGAAATCCGCGACCGTGAGTACAAGAACTGGCTCAAGGCCGTCGAGCGGACCATGGGCTGGCTCGAGGACGAGGAGTAAGAACCGCATGACCACTCAGCCCACCCTGCAGCCCATACCCGCCCTGGGGACCCACCCGGTCCGCGGCTCGAACCCGAGCCGGGCCGAGACCCGGGACCAACTCTCCCGGTCGTCGTACGACCTGCTCGTCGTCGGCGGCGGCATCCTGGGCATCTCCACCGCCTGGCACGCCGCGCAATCCGGCCTCAGGGTGGCGCTGGTGGACTCCGGCGACTTCGCCGGCGCGACCTCCTCCGCCTCCTCCAAGCTGCTCCACGGCGGCCTGCGCTACCTTCAGACCGGCGCGGTCAAGCTGGTGGCGGAGAACCACTTCGAGCGACGCGCCGTCTCCCGCCAGGTGGCACCCCATCTGGCGAACCCGCTCACCTTCTACCTGCCGGTGTACAAGGGCGGTCCGCACGGCGCCGCGAAGCTCGGGGCCGGCGTGTTCGCGTACTCGGCGCTGTCGGCCTTCGGCGACGGTGTCGGCCACCTGCTCTCCCCCGCCAGGGCCCAGGCCGACGTGCCGGAACTGCGGACCGAGAACCTCAAGGCCGTGGCCGTCTACGGCGACGACCAGATGAACGACGCCCGGATGGCGCTGATGACGGTCCGCGCCGCCGTGGACGCCGGCGCGGTCGTCCTCAACCACGCCGAGGTGACCGGCCTGCGATTCACACGCGGCCGGGTCACCGGAGCGGAGCTCAAGGACCGCCTGTCCGGCGAGGAGTTCGGGGTCGACGCACGCCTGGTGCTGAACGCCACCGGCCCGTGGGTGGATCACCTGAGGCGGATGGAGGACCCGAACGCGGCGCCCTCGATCCGGCTCTCGAAGGGCGCGCACCTGGTCCTGAAGCGGACGTCTCCGTGGAAGGCGGCGCTGGCCACCCCGATCGACAAGTACCGGATCACCTTCGCGCTCCCCTGGGAGGACATGCTGCTCCTCGGGACCACGGACGAGACGTACGAGGGCGACCCCGCGGACGTCGCGGTCGACGAGAAGGACATCACGCAGATCCTCGACGAGGCAGCCTTCTCCGTCCGCGACCAGCAACTCGACCGTGACCTCATCACCTACGCCTTCGCCGGACTCCGGGTGCTGCCCGGTGGACCCGGCGACACGGCGAAGGCCAAGCGGGAGACGGTGGTCACCGAGGGCCGGGGCGGCATGCTGTCCGTGGCGGGCGGCAAGTGGACCACCTTCCGTCACATCGGCCGCACGGTGATGCGAAAGCTGGAGTCGCTGCCGGGCCACCCGCTCGGCGAGGACTTCGAACCGATCTCGTCGTTGCCGAAGCGGATGCCGCTGCCGGGTGTCGCCAACCCGCGCGCCGTCGCCCACCGGCTGCTGATCGACGGCCCCGCGCCCGGCCCCCGGATGGCGGCGGACACCGCCCGCCACCTGGCGACGCACTACGGCTCGCTGGCCTTCGACGTCGCCCGGCTGGCCAACGAGAACCCGGAACTCGCCAAGCGCGTCCACCCCGACGCGCCGGAGATCTGGGCCCAGGTGGTGTGGGCCCGGGACCACGAGTGGGCACGGACGGCGGACGACGTACTGCGTCGCCGGACCACGCTGACCATCCGCGGCCTGGCCACCGACGACCTGCGGGGCAAGGTCCAGGACCTGCTCGATCGGGGCTAGAGCCCCCGCGCGGATCGGGGCGCCCCCGCGCGGAGCCGCCCCGATCCGCGCGCGCCGCCCGGCCGAAGTCCCCCGTTCACCCGCCGTGGCGAGGGGGCTGCGGCCGGCACCCGGATACGCCGTAAGGTTGGGGCGTACGTCAGGGCACGTCGGAAGGAGGCGCTGGGTGATCGAGCTCGAGGGGGTTCCCGAGCTGGTCGACCCGGTCATGGTGGCCGCGTTCGAGGGCTGGAACGATGCCGGCGACGCCGCCTCCACCGCGGTCGCGCACCTGGATCGGGAGTGGAAGGGCGAGGTGTTCGCGGCGCTCGACGCCGAGGACTACTACGACTTCCAGGTCAACCGCCCCACGGTGTTCCTGGAGGCAGGGGTGCGCAAGGTCACCTGGCCCACGACCCGATTGTCGGTCGTCCGCGTGGGCGGCGACAAGCCCCGTGACCTGGTCCTGGTCCGGGGAATCGAGCCGTCCATGCGCTGGCGCTCGTTCTGCAACGAGCTGCTGGGCTTCGCGCACGAACTCGGGATCGAGCTGGTCGTCATCCTCGGCGCCCTGCTCGGCGACACCCCGCACACCCGCCCGGTGCCGATCAGCGGGATCACCTCCGACGCGGATCTGGCGCGTCGGATGGACCTGGAGGAGACCAAGTACGAGGGTCCGACGGGCATCGTGGGAATCCTCCAAGAGGCCTGCGCCCACGCCGGTGTACCCGCCGTGTCCCTGTGGGCCGCTGTACCGCACTACGTGTCGCAGCCACCCAACCCGAAGGCCACACTGGCCCTGCTGAATCGGCTGGAGGACCTGATCGGCCTCCGCGTCCCCCTGGGGGAGCTACCGGAGGACACACGGGCCTGGCAGGTCGGCGTGGACCAGTTGGCGTCGGAGGACGGCGAGATCGCCGAGTACGTGCAGGCGTTGGAGGAGGCCCGGGACACCGCGGAACTCCCCGAGGCCTCCGGAGAGGCGATCGCCCGGGAATTCGAGCGCTATCTCCGACGCCGGGACGGGGGCGGCCCCGGCGGTCACGCCACGGCCGACGGCGACGGGCTCCCGTACCGGCGCGACAACCCCGGCGGGCGCGCCCGTCCGCCCAAGGCGCCGCCCGTCCCGGAGGGGGACGACGGGGATCCGCAGGAGGACTGACCCGCGGCCCGGGCGCGCCGTCGGCACATCGGAGCGCGGTCCGGCCGCCCTCGATTCGACGGGCCGGGGGACGACGATCGCCGGGGCGGCGGTCACCCGCCCCGGCCTTCCTAGAGGGCCACGCCCAGCAACGCGTCGACGGCGCGGGAGACGACCCCGGGTGCCCCGATGTCGTCTCCCCCGTCCCGCTCCTGCCGATTCACCCAGCGGTCGACGGCCTCGAGCGCCGCAGGCGTGTCCAGGTCGTGGGCCAGAGCCTCGCGCAGACGCTCGACGAGATCGTCGGCCGGGGGCCCGTCGGGACGCGAGACCGCCGCGCGCCAGCGGGCGAGTCGGGCGACGGCCTCCCGCAGCACCTGGTCGGTCCACTCCCAGTCCGCCCGGTAGTGGTGGGCCAGCAGCGTCAGCCGGATGGCGGCTGGGTCCACTCCGTCGCGGCGCAGGGCGGAGACGAAGACGAGGTTCCCGAGCGACTTCGACATCTTGCGACCGCCGAGGGAGACCATCCCCGCGTGGACGTAAGCCTTGGCCATCGGGAACTCACCGGTGAGCACCTGGGCGTGCGAGGCACCCATCTCGTGGTGAGGGAAGGCGAGATCGCTCCCCCCTCCCTGGATGTCGAAGCCCATGCCGAGGTGGTCCAGGGCGATGGCGACGCACTCGATGTGCCAACCCGGGCGCCCGGGCCCGAGCGAGCCACCGTCCCAGCTGGGCTCTCCCTCGCGGGCCGCCGTCCAGAGCATCGGATCGAGCGGGTTCTTCTTGCCCGGACGGTCCGGGTCGCCGCCGCGCTCGGCCGAGAGCAGCCGCATGGCCGTCGCGTCGAGCCCGGAGACCTGTCCGAAGTGGGGGTCGCACTCGACGGAGAAGTAGACGTCGCCGTCGAGTTCGTACGCGGCGCCGCTGTCCCGCAGCCGCTCCACGAGCGGGACGATGCCGGGTATCGCCTCGACGGCGCCGATGTAGTGCCGGGGCGGGAGCATGCGAAGGGCCGTCATGTCCTCGCGGAAGAGCGCCGTCTCCCGCTCCGCGAGGGCGCCCCACTCCACGCCGTCGCGGCGGGCCCGCTCCAGGAGCGGATCGTCGACGTCCGTGACGTTCTGGACGTAGTGGACCTGCCGCCCGGTGTCGAGCCAGACGCGCTGCACGAGGTCGAACGCGTGGTAGGTGGCCGCGTGACCGATGTGGGTGGCGTCGTAGGGGGTGATGCCGCAGACGTAGATGCGGGCGACGGGACCGGGGTCGAGGGTGACGAGGTCGCCGGTCGCGGTGTCGTGGATCCGGAGGGCGCGACCCTGACCTGGCAGGGCGGGGACCTCGGAAGCGGGCCAGGCATGCATGGGTCGAGCCTAACCGGACGGCTGTCCCCTACACGAACCGGATCGGCGCGGACGGCCGGTCGGGCGTTCTTGACATGTTCCCCGGGGTCTCTACATCGGGGGCCAGGGGATGGTCGGCCACCGGCCGTCGGGGCGGGGGTGGACACCCGATTCCAGCAAGGTGTCCACGCGTGCCCGCGTCGCCTCGATCTCGCTGTGCGTGATCAGGGCGGTCAGTCGTGGGCGCAGGTCGCCGCCGCCGGCGAGCCGGTCCCGCAGCGCGGCCAGCGCGGTGACCGCCTCGGCGGTCAGCGGTTCGCCCGCCCACCCCCAGAGGAGGGTGCGCAGCTTGTGTTCGACGTGAAACGTGACGCCGTGGTCGATGCCGTAGAGGGCTCCCCCACCGGTGGGCAGTAGATGTCCCCCCTTGCGGTCGGCGTTGTTGATCACCACGTCCAGGACGGCGAGCCGCCGCAACCGCTCGTCGTCGGCGTGTACCAGCAGTGCCGTGCGCCCCCCGCCCACGTCCGCGCGTGCGACGGCCTTCCAGCCCGGCTCGGGCTCCTCGGTGTCGACGAGCGCCAGCAGGTCCGAGTCGGCGGCCGGCTCCACCCAGAGCTGGCACATCCCCCGGCCGTAGGGACCGTCGCGGAGCACCGTGGGGGGCACCTGATCCCATCCGAGGGCGCGGCCCACCTCGTAGGCGGCGACCTCACGTCCCGCGAGGGTGCCGTCGGGGAAGTCCCACAGGGGCCGCTCGCCCGCGATCGGCTTGTAGACGCAGGCGGCCTCCCGCTCCTCGTGGCGCACCGTGCAGTACAACGCCGCGTTGGACGCCTCCCGGATGCGCCCGCGCACGGTCAGCTCGCCGCGGGCGAGCAGGTCGGCGGCGGTCACGCTTCCCGGCGGTATCCGTTCTGGCGCGGGCATACGTGTCCCTCCGGATCGAGCGGAAGGCTGCACAGCGGACACGGCGGCCTCCCGGCGTTGACGACGTCCAGGGCGCGCTTGGCGAAGGCCCGGGCCTGCGCGCCGGTGAGCCGCACCCGCAGCATGGGGGGCCCGTTCTCCTCGTCCTGCAGGAGCCGCTCCTCGGCCTCGGCCAGATCCTCCTCGGACTCCGCGTCCAGTTCCACGAGGGCCTGCGCCTCGACGATCATGCGCTCCTCGTCGCCGTCCCAGGCCAGAGCCATGGTCCCGACCCGGAACTCCTCGTCCACGGGGGAATCGAGCGGAGCGGTGTCCGACACCTCGGTGGGAGCCATCGCCGGCACCGGGGCACCGCCGCCGCTCCGGCGAACGACCTCGTCGAGCAGTTCGTCCATGCGCTCGGCGAGCGCGGCGACCTGGGTCTTCTCCAGGGCCACGCTGGTCACCCTGGTGCCGGCGGAAGCCTGCAGGAAGAACGTCCGGCGCCCGGGCAGTCCGACCGTGCCGACCACGAAGCGGTCCGGTTGGTCGTAGAGGAACACCTGACGGGACACGTCCTGTCTCCATTTGCGAGTCGGTGGTGGCTGGGCAACCGCTTCACCCTACTGCGGTCGACGATCACGGTGCGCCCGCACCTCCTCCGACCGTGGCCGCCTCACCGGGGGGCTCCCGGCGGGGTGCCAGGGAGGCGAGGTCGCCGGTGTCGCCGAGGCGCACCAGGAACGGCCTCGTGCGGGTGTAGCGGATCACGGTGACGGAAGCGGGTTCCACGGAGATCCGCTGGAACAGGTCGAGGTGGAGTCCGAGCGCGTCGGCCACCAGGGACTTGACGATGTCCCCGTGCGAACACATCAGATACGTCGCGGCGGCGCCGTGATCGGCGCTGATTCGATCGTTCCACTCACGGACCGCCTCGGCGGCACGGGTCTGCATGGCGCGCAGCGACTCCCCGCCGGGGAACGCCGCCGACGACGGATGTGTCTGCACCACCTCCATCAGCGGCTCGTCCGCGAGTTCCGCGAGTCTCCGACCGGACCAGTCGCCGTAGTCGCACTCGCTGATCCGCTCCTCCGTATGCGCCCGGAGACCCGGGCGGTCGGCCAGCAGGGGGCGCAACGTCTCCCGACAACGTGGCAGAGGGCTGACGACCGCCTCGGCGATCGGCACCCCGGCCAGCCGGCCAGGGAGCGCCGCGGCCTGTGCCGTACCGCGCTCGTCGAGGGCGACGCCGGGCATACGACCGGCGAGCACACCCTCGGTGTTGGCTGTGGAACGTCCGTGCCTGACCAGGATCAGCGTGGGCATGAGATCAGCCTAGGCGCGGGAAGGGCGGCGGCGGAGGGCGGTCCGCCTCTCGGACGCGGACCGGTCGGGGACGGCCTTCAGGCGGCCTCGGTGGGCGCGGGGGCGGGCCCGCCCAGAGGGTCGTGCCGCTCGGGTGGCGTCAGGCGCACCATCCGTCGCCAGCCGCCGAGCCGTTCGTGGACGTGGCCCGCGTGGATCCCGGCGGCGAGCAAGGCCGCCTTGGCCGGGGACCATCCCAGAAGGCGACCCATCCGGGTCATGACGGCCAGAGCGACGTCCCGGTGCACGCGGATCTCGGCGAGCGCGCAGGTCCGCAGGGTCTCGCGGATGAACGGACCGTGTCCGGCGGTCTCCAGACGGAGCAGTTCCTCATGGGTGTAGGCGAGGTGCAGATCCTCGTCGTCGGAGATCATCCGGACGGCACGGCCGATGTCCGGGTCGGCGGCGAAGTGCAGGCGCAGCAATCGCATCTGCTCGGCGGCCCGTTGCTCGGTGACCCTGCTGTGGGCGAGGTAGACGACGATGTCCCTGACCGTCAGCGGTCGGTCCTCGCGGAGTCTGTCGTGGGCGAGACCGATTCCGCGTCGCTCCAGGAGCATGGTGTAGTCCGTCTCCGGGGGGACCGGACAGGGCCGGAGGCCTCGCTTCCGGAGCAGGGCCTCGAAGATCCTTCCGTGCTTGTCCTCGTCGGCGCCGTGCCGGGCGATCCTCGACGCCAGTCGACTCTCCTCCTCCGGGACCAGCGCGGCGATGCGGGCGTTCTCCCACCCACCCTGGGACTCCCCGCCCGCGGCGATGGAGCAGAACAGCCGGAACGCCTCGTCGTGGTCGAGGATCTCCTGGAACAGACTCTTGGCCGACAGCATCCGCGCACCTCTCCGCCGCGCGCGCCGCCACGCCGGCTCCGCGGGAGAGTCAAGTGCCGAGCGGGACCCGGGGCAAGAGGCGGCTCGGTCGGCTGCTCCGAACGGAGGACGGCGAACGGCGCGCACGGGCGTAACCCCTCGGGGCGGCGTGCGTTGTTCCCCGTGACGGCCGTGGCGGGGATGCCCCGAGCCCCCACCACGGCCGGGGAGGCGTCGATCGGGACCGGGTGCCTCAGGCGAGGCCGGCACGCTCCACGGCCTCGGTGCCGGCGCGCAGCGCGGCGAGCCGCTCCTCCAGGGTGAAGCCGGCCGGAGCGAGCGTCAGGGTGGTGACGCCGGCGGCGGCGTAGGCCTTCATCCGGTCCGCGATCCGGTCCACGGAGCCGAGAAGGGCGGTCCGATCGATCAGGTCCTGGGGCACGGCCTCGGCGGCCCCTCGCTTGTCGCCCGCGAGGTACTTGTCCTGGACGTCGATCGCCTCCCTCTCGTACCCCATCCGTCGGGCGAGTCGGTTGTAGAAGTTCTGCTCTCGGCTCCCCATGCCCCCGACGTAGAGCGCCGTGTAGGGCCGGAAGGTGTCGGCGAGCGCGGCGATGTCCTTGTCGTCGCCCAGGGCCAGCGGGAGGGTCGGGCAGACGTCGAAGCCGTCCAGCGTGAGGCCGGCCTTCGCGCGGCCGGCGCGCAGGTGCCGAAGCGCGGTCTCCTCAAGGTGATCGGCGGAGGGGAAGATGAGAAGCGCCCCGTCCGCGATCTCTCCGGTCTGCTCCAGATTCTTCGGCCCGATCGCGGCGATGTACAACGGCACGTGCTCACGCTGGGGATGCACGGTCAGCTTGATCGGCTTGCCGGGTCCACCGGGCAGTGGGAGGGTCCAGTGCTCGCCCTCGTACGACAGCCGCTCGCGGGTCATCGCCTTGCGCACGATCTCGACGTACTCACGGGTGCGGGCGAGGGGCTTGTCGAACTTGACGCCGTACCAGCCCTCCGAGACCTGTGGGCCGGACACGCCGAGCCCGAGCCGGAAGCGCCCCCCGGAGAGCGAGTCGAGCGTGGCGGCGGTCATCGCGGTCATGGCCGGCTGCCGCGCGGGGATCTGGAAGATCGCCGACCCGACGTCGATGCGTTCGGTCCGGGCCGCGACCCAGGACAGCACGGTGGCGGCGTCCGATCCGTAGGCCTCCGCGGCCCAGCACACGGCGTAGCCGAGGCGGTCGGCCTCCCGCGCCACGGCGAGATTGTCCTCGTCCATTCCGGCGCCCCAGTAGCCGAGGTTGATGCCGAGCTGCATGACCGAATCCCCTTACCGATCAGTAATGTCCGTTGACGCCCCGACCCTAGCGCGCGACCTCCCCCCGCGTAAGGCGCCGGACGACACGGGGAATCGACTCGGCGACGGTCGACGGGAGCCCTCCGTCCACAGGCCGCACGCGTCGACTCGCGGCCCAGTAACCTCGGCGTTCGTGACACCACCGACGCGCAACAGGCAGGTTCGGCGGGTCGGCGCCGGTCCGCGTCGCGGACGCCCGGACCCGAGGACAGGCGGCAGAGAGGCGGCACAGTTGAAGAGCACGGATTCGTGCGACCGCGCCAGTGCGGAGCGGTCCGGAAGGGCCACGCCTCACCCCGCGGGAGCGGGGCGCCCCCAGGCCGGGTCCTGATGGAACAGCGACGACTCGGCCGAACTGGCCTGCGGGTCTCGCGCATCGGTCTCGGCACCCTGACCTGGGGGCGGGACATCGAGGAGGCCGACGCCGCGAGTCTGCTGAAGACCTTCTGGGAGGCGGGCGGCACACTCGTCGACACGGCGGACGTCTACGGCGGCGGGGAGGCCGAGTACCTGCTCGGACGTCTCCTGGACGGCCTCGTCCCGCGCCGCGAACTGGTGATCGCCACCAAGGCGGGCAGCGTCCCCGACCCCGACCGGCGCTTCGACGGCTCGCGCGGCCACCTGCTCTCGGCGCTGGACGCCTCGCTCGCACGACTCGGAACGGACCACGTCGACGTGTGGCACGTCCACGCGTACGACCCCCTCACGCCGCTGGAGGAGACATTGCACGCCCTGGACCTGGCCGTCGACAGCGGTCGGGCCAGGTACGCCGGAGTGTCCAACTTCTGCGGCTGGCAGCTGGCCAAGGCGGCGACCTGGCAGATAGCCGCTCCGGGCACCCGCAACCGTCTGGCGAGCACGCAGTTGGAGTACTCCCTCCTGCAGCGCGGCGCGGAGCGCGAGGTGTTGCCGGCCGCCCAGGACCTGGGTGTGGGTCTGCTCCCGGCGTCACCACTGGGGCGCGGCGTGCTCACCGGCAAGTACCGGGGCGACGCCGCGCCGCCGGACTCCCGCGGAGCCTCCGCGCACATGGCGCCGTTCGTCGGCCCCTACCTGGACGAAACGGCGAGCCGCGTCGTGGAGGCGGTGACGACCGCGGCGGACGGTCTCGCGGTGTCGCCCCTCCAGGTCGCCCTGGCCTGGGTCCGCGATCGCCCGGGAGTGGTCTCCCCGATCGTCGGCGCGCGCAACGCGGGGCAACTCTCTGCGGCTCTGTCGGTGGAGGCGCTTAGTCTGCCCGACGAGATCAGCCGGGCCCTCGACGACGTGTCGGCGCCCGTGCACCGCTACCCCGACCACGACTGGAGCACGCTGTGAGCACGGAGCCGGACCCCGCCGAGAGCGCCACGGACGGCCCCGACCACGCGGAGAACCGGCGGGGCCCGACGGACGTGGGGAGTGCCGACGGCGGCGAGGGCGCAGCGGCCGGATACCGGGACGACTCGACCGGCGCGGCGGGCACCGAGGAAGACACGGCCGGCACCGGCGGCCCCACCGCGGCGGACGACACCCGAGGCGTCGTCACACCCGAACCCGCGCCGTCTCCCACCGCGACCGACGGGCACGACGGGCACGACGGCCACCCCGGGGCCGACGACCGGGACGAGCCGAAGCCCTCGCACGGCCCCGCCACCCGACCCGACTCCGAGGCCGAGGCGGAGTTGGCCGCCCAGCGCGTCGAACGCGAGCGGATCCGGCGCCGCCAAGCGGAGAAGGGGGCTCCGGTCGATGCCGGCGGCAAGCTCAGCGGCAGAGCCGCCGACCTCCTGGCCGCCGTCCGCGCCGTCGAGAGCGGTCAGGCGCCACCGCCCTCGGAGGCCGCCCCCGCGCGCCCCGCACCCGCCGAACGTCCCGCGACGAGCCCGACGACCCCCGTGCCCGCCGACCCGCTCACCCCGGAGGCCCTCCTCGCCACCCGCCGCGTGCTCGCCGACGGCGGCGCGCCGGAGTCGCTGGCGCCGAGCGTCACCACCGCCCTCGGCGAGCACGCGGCGGCCACGCTCCGGGAGGACCCCTGGCAGGTGCTCCGCGTGTCCGGCGTGCGACCCGAGCAGGCCGACGCCTTCGCCGCCGGCCTGCTCGGACCCGAGTACCGGCCGGACGACGAACGGCGCGGGCGCGCCCTCGTCGTGGCACGTCTGGCGGAGGCGGCCGCGTCCGGACACACCGCGATGGAACTGCCCAGGCTCGTCGCGGCGGTGGGCGCCCTGGGCGTCGCCGAGCCGGACGCCGCCGTGCGGGCCGCCCTGGCCGTCGGCGAGGCGCTGGCCTTCCAGGACGGGCTGGAGGGACCGGGGGACCCGCCCGAGGGTGGCCCCGCGGATCACCCGGGGGAACTCTCAGCGGTCGGGGGCGCGCGGAGGGAGTCCGAGACGGAGTCCACGCCCCCGGTTCGCGTCCTGATCGGCCTGGAGCGGTACGCGCTGGCCGAGGAGAGCCTGGCGGACGCCTTGGCCCGACTCGCCGCCGCCACGCCGAGGCCCCTCGGCCCGGACGAGGGTCGATGGGAAGAGACGGTGGTGGAAGCCGCCCGCCCGCTCCTACGGGCGGTGGCCGGCCACGGACTGGTGCTGCACGTCTCGGGCGAGGCGGGCCTGGCGGAGCCGGCCGCGCTGTTGGACGCGGCCCGCCGAATCGGCCGGAAGGCCTGGGCCACGAGCCCCGCGGCGCTGGGGCATGTCAGGTTCGCCGCTCTCGTGGAGCACGCGCCGGAGGAGCCCCCGCCGCCCGTGATCGGCCTGGCGGGTCTGTTGGCCGGCCAGGGGCCCGGTCGGACCGCGGACGGCTTCCTGGACCTGGACCTCCTGGCGGTCGTCGACGCGGACCGACTGGACGTCGAGACGGCGGCGCTGCTGGCGGAGTCCCTCCCGGACGGAGTCCGCCTGGTGCTCAGCGGCGACCCCCAGGGTCTGCGGTCGACAGGACCGGGCCAGGTCTTCGGCGATCTGCTGGAGTCGCGGATCTGCCCCCGGATCGACGCGTCGTCGCCGGAGCCCGGCCCGCTGGGCGCGTTGGTGTCGGCCGTCCGAGCGGGCGGACTCCCCCGGGTGGACTCGCCCGGCAAGGAGGTCGTCGTCGTGCCGGTGCGCGACGGAGGGGAGGCCGTCCACCGGACGCTGCAACTCGTCCTGGACTCCGTACCGCGGGCCTTCGGGCTCGCACCGGAAGACGTCCGTGTCGTCACGGCGGGACACGGCGGACCGGCCGGCACCCGCGCGCTCAACGCCGCTTTGAAGGAGCGTCTCAACCCCGGTCCCGGGCGCTACGGCGGCTTCGACCCCGGCGACCGCGTGCTCTGGTCCCCCGGAGCGGGCCGGGTCGTGCCCGCCGTCGTGGCCGGGGCGGACGCGGAAGGGCTGCGTCTGTCCCACCCCGACGGAGAGACGGTCGTCCCCCGGGAGCGGGTGGCCGACCGGGTGCGCCGCGGATGGGCACTGACCGCTCATCAGGCGGCCGGAGGCCGGTGGCCGGCGGTGGTGGCGGTCCTGCCCGGGGACGCGGCGCCGGCCCTGAGTCGCGCATGGGCGGTCACCACCTTCGGCCGCGCCACACGCCATCTCTCCGTCGTCCAGGGAGTGGGCCGGGCCCTGCCCGAGGCCGTGGCCGCGGTCCCGGCGGAGCGCCGCACGACGCGCCTGGCTGCGCTTCTCGCCGCACACGCTTCCGTTCGGGGCGGCGTGGACGAGAACTGACCCAGGCCGCGGCGCTGCCGTGCGGGGGTCCGCCGCCCACCCCCCGGGCGCGGGCGACGCGGCTCTCGGCACGGTTCGCCGGGGCCCCGCACGTGGCGCGTGGCGCGGTCGGGGCCCCGGCGAGGTCCGAGGGGACGAGGAGCGGGTCCTGTGCGCCTCAGCGTTCCTCGTCGGACGGATCCGGCTCGTCCTCGTCGAGAGCCGTACCGGCTTCCTCGCGGTCGATCGCCCGGTCTCGGGACACGGCGTCGGGCTCGCCGTCGAACTCGTCGTCGAACACGGCGCTGACGTCGAATCGGCAGATCACTCGCTCCTCGTCCACCTCCTCGAAGGGGGCCTCCAGCCAGGAGCCGTGTGCGGCCGGCTCGTCCGCCGCGGTCACCCAGAGAGTGGAATCCCCCTCTTCCAGGCCGAACTCACGGTGTCTGGAGGCGATCTCGTCCGGTTCGAACTCTCCGAACAGGACCCCCAGCGCGCCGTGCACCGTCTCGGCGTCCTCGGCTTCGTCGCCCTCCTCTTCCGCCGTCTCGACGAGACGGGCCTGTGCCAGCAGTCGGCGGGGTTCCACCACGGCGTAGTCGCGGCGGAGCAGCACGCTCAGCGCGTGTGGTTCCGGCCCCGAGTACGGCGGTGGCGTCTCCTCGGCCGTGGGGATCTCGAACGGCGTGACCTCGTCGTAGCGCTCGTAGAGCAGTTCGTCGTACGACTCGGCAGCCGCGGCGAAATCGTTGAACGCCTGGTAGAGGGCGGGATCGTCCTCCCCCGACCGCCGCTCGACCGCCGCCAGGTGGCGGTCGAGAGCGGTCTTGACCGCCTCAGCGGCGGCGCGTACCTCGGCAGCGCTGGGCTGCGCAGCATCAGACATGCCTCAGACGCTATCCGTACCGGGGCCGGGCCCGCACAATGGATGGGATGCCGGAATACGAGTTTGTCGACGTCCACCTGCCGCGCGGGGTGTCCCGAAGGGAGACCACCCGCCTGCTCACGGACCACGCCGAGTACGGACAGTGGGAGTTGTACCGCCTGAGCCTGCTGCGGGACGGCAGTCGCCGTGTGAGGTTGCGCAGGCGGATCATCCGCCAGGTCCGAGCCACTTGGTGAGCCAGGCAGCCGGGGGCCCCGCATTCCCACGGCCGTCTCGGGGCGCGGGGGCAGGGTGCGGGCGGACCGAAGGCCGCGAACGCCGGGCGGCCCCGGGCGCGTGAGGCGCTCCGGGGCCGCCGGCCCGAGTCCTCCGCGGCTCAGGCCGACGGAGTCCCCGCCCCGCCCCCCGGGGCCCCGGTCCGAGCGGACCGGCGCCCCGGGGCGGGGCACGACGTCACTGGTTGACGCAGGTGTTGCCGAAGGCGGGGTTCAGCAGCCCGATCACCGAGACGGTGTTGCCGCAGACGTTCACCGGCACGTGCACGGGCGCCTGGACGACGTTGCCCGAAAGCACACCGGGGGAGTTCGCGGCTCCCCCCTGAGCACCGGCGTCGGCGACGGCCATGCCCGCACCCGCCAGGACGAGCCCACCGGTGGCAGCCGCAGCGGCGACGACCCTCTTGATCATTGTTCCTCCTCGTTGGCCATGCGATCCCGATGTGCGGATCACATGACGAGTAACGAAGAGGGGGTATTGAGGCTACGAGCTTATGGTCGCATCCACCCTTCCCAGTGAATGACGCACAGGTGGGCGATTACGGCCGCGCGTCGGTCCCGGAAGGGTTGGGCCGCCCGGGCGAGGCCTCAGGAAGCGTCGATGAAGCGGTCCAGCACCCGCACCCCGAACCGGAGGCCGTCGACCGGCACCCTCTCGTCGACACCGTGGAACATCCCCGCGAAGTCCAGCTCCGGAGGCAGGCGCAGCGGAGCGAAGCCGAAGCAGCGGATGCCGAGTCGGTCAAAGTGCTTGGCGTCGGTCCCCCCGGAGAGCATGTAGGGGACCGCCCGCGCGATGGGGTCCTCGGCACGCAGCGCGGTCTGCATCGCGTCCACCAGACGCCCGTCGAAGCCGGTCTCCAGCGCCCCGTCGGCGTGCACGTCCTCGCGCCTGACCCGGGGGCCGAGGACGCGATCGAGGTCGGCGAGGAACTCTTCCTCGTAGCCCGGCAGGAAACGACCGTCCACGTGCGCGGTGGCCTGGCCGGGGATGACGTTGACCTTGTATCCGGCCCCCAGCATGGTGGGCGCCGCCGAGTTGCGCAGCGTGGCCCCGATCATGGCGGCGATGCCTCCGAGCCTGGCGAGCGTCTCGTCCATGTTCTCGGGATCGAGTTCGGTCCCCAGGGCGTCGGAGAGTTCGTCGAGGAAGGCCCGCACGGTCTTGGTGACCCGCACCGGCCACGTGTGCCGGCCGAGGCGCGCCACGGCCTCGCACAACTCCGTGACGGCGTTGTCGCTCGCGGTCATCGATCCGTGGCCTGCGGTCCCGTCGACGGTCAGCCGCATCCAGTGGATGCCCTTCTCCGCCGTCTCCACGAGGTAGAGACGGAGCTTCTCGTTGACCGTGAAGGAGAAGCCACCGACCTCCCCGATGGCCTCGGTGACGCCCTCGAACAGGTCCGGGTGCTCGCGCACCAGGTGCTTGGCACCGTAGGTGCCGCCCGCCTCCTCGTCCGCGAGGAAGGCCAGCACGATGTCGCGCGGCGGCTTCCGCCCGCCGCGCAGCCGCTCACGGACCACGGCGAGGGTCATCGCGTCCATGTCCTTCATGTCGACCGCGCCCCGACCCCACACGCACCCGTCCGCGATCTCCCCGGAGAACGGATGGTGTGTCCAGTCACCCGGGTCGGCCGGCACGACGTCGGTGTGGCCGTGGATGAGCAACGCGGGCCGGGAGGGATCCGCGCCCTCGATCCTGGCGACCGTCGACGCGCGTCCCCGGTGGGACTCGATGATCCGCGGTTCGAGCCCCACCTCGGCGAGCTTCTCGGCGACGTACTCCGCCGCGGCGCGCTCGCCCGGTCCCGAGTGGTCGCCGTAGTTGCTGGTGTCGATCCGGATCAGCTCGCGACAGAGGTCGACGACCTCGTCCTCGCCGGTGACGTGCCCGGCCGTTCCCGTCTCGCCCACGTGAGTCCTCCCTCGGTGGCTGCCCCCGGTCGCCACCCATCCTCCCTCTTCCCGACCCTGCCCCCCAAGCCCCCCCGTGACGCCCCTCGGCGGCACGAGGGCCCGGGAGGGGTGATCCGGGACCTTCGAAGCCTGGTAATGTCTACGTCGTCGCGCCGGGCACTCCCGGCCGGCGGACACCTTGTCCGGGTGGCGGAATGGCAGACGCGCTAGCTTGAGGTGCTAGTGCCCTTCAACGGGCGTGGGGGTTCAAGTCCCCCCTCGGACACCAGCAGAGACCCCAGTTGATCTGGGGTTTTTCTGTTTCTCCGGCTGTGGCATGACCAACCACGTGACCAACAGCCGAGCGAACTTCCTGGTCAGACCAGGGATGACAGGCCAAGTCGACTGGCGCTCGAAGCTGCCAGCTTCTTCGCTCCCTCAGCGCGACGCCTGCCGTACCGCGCCATGGTGTAGCCCGGCGAGTGGTGCCGGGCGTTGGCCGAGACCTCTACCGGGTTCTCGTGATTGTCGAGATCGTTCGTGATCTTCGACGCCCGCCAGTTGCGCAGCCGGAAGTTGTCCGGCCCGGGTTCGACGTAATTCGAGGGTCTTGGAGGCTCTTGCGGGCTGAAGGTGCAGTTCATCGGGCTGGGGGCGGTGCGAACGGCTGGAATTGCCGGGTCTTCGAAGTTAGTCGGGGACCCCTTCGCGTCGGCTGCGGCGAGTGGTCGCGCAGAGTGACCGTAGGCGCTGGTTGGCGCGGTTGCGGTAGCCGAAGGCGCATCGCGCGTCGAGCTTGATGACACGGTTGTTGCCCTCGCTGGCGGCGTTCGTGATCCCGGTCAGGACGTACGCCTCGATGCCGTCCCACCACTGGTCGACGGTCTCGGCCAGGGTGGCCAGTTCGGACAGGTGGGCGTGGTCGGCGCAGTGGGCCTGGAAGCGGTAGCGGGCGGCGGAGATCGCGGAGTGGCCGGGAGAGGTGTGGGCGTGTTTGGCGGCCAGGTGGAGCAGGTCGCGCAGGAGTTCCTTGGCCTGCCAGCCGGCCAGGATCTGCCGTCCGTAGGTGCCCATGGACGTCAACTCGCTGATCAGGAGGTCGTATTGCTCGTGAGTGAGGGCTTCTTTGTTGCGGCGCAGGAGTGTGCGGACGGTATAGATCGCGTCGCCTTTGCGGGCACGGCGGCCGTGCTGCTTCCAGGTCAGGCGGCGGCGCAGGTCGGCCAGGTGGCGCTGGGCGAGCTGGACGACATGGAAGGCGTCCACGACGACGGTGGCGTGCGGCAGCGCGGTGCGCACGGCGGAGCGGAACGTGGCGCACAGGTCGATGGCGACGTAGCGGATCGACGTGGTCCACCAGTCCGGCCGGGCTGTCAGCCAAGCGGCGACGGAGGCGGCGTTGCGTCCCTCGACCTGCCCGAACAGGCCCTGTCCGCCCACCGCGTCAACGAAGCCGATGCGCCAGGCGTCCGCGACCGGCTCCCACTTCCCGTAGTCGTTCTGCTTCCAGACGGCCCGGCCGCGGCGGGTCTCGTCGATCCCGATCGCCTCGGTGGCCGGCGGTCCGCCGGGCAGCACCTGATCCGCGTACGTGCGGGTGGCACGCATCACGACGGGCCAGGTGGGGCCCAGGTCACGGCCGGCCTGGACGACCGTGCGCCCGCCGTCGGCCCCGGCCTGCCCGCACGCGGTCCGCAGCCGCTCCGTCAGCCGCATCCGGGCCGGTATCTACGCGATCTGCTCGGTGAACGAGCCGCGCTCGCACTGCCGTTCGCGGCACTTCCAGCGCCGCTTGTGCCAGCGAATCAGCACCGGACTCCCGCCGTGCTCCAGGTCACGGGGCCGCGTCACGGCCCGTTCCTTCACCCGGGTGGCGAAGGTCCCGCACGACGGACAGGCCCGTGCCGCCGGGTCCGTGGTCACCAGATGGACTGTGCGCGTCCCGTCCTCGCCCCGGACCACCTCCAGATCGAACAGCGCCGTCGCGCCGGTATCGTGCTCCATGCCGCCCGTGTCGCTCGTAGATCCACTGCTTCAGCAACAGTGATCATCCACAAGCGCTGCGGGCGGTTCGCGTTCAGGCCCGGCTTCCCCAGCGGCAGTCACGCTCCGCAGTCAGCGGCACGGCCAGCGAGCGCCCCTCCCCGGCTAAATTCGAAGACCCACATTACCGCCGAACTGTCAGATCGATCAGCGCGAACCCACCGCTGAGGAATCGAGGATAGAGTGGCTGGTGGCGAAGCCCGGTGAGCAGACCTGGGGGATAAGACATTGTTGGCTGCGGTAGGCCTTGACGAGACTTGTGAAACCGTATACCGCGCACTTCTCGCACAACCGCAAGCTGATCTGGGTGAACTGCGGGAAATGCTGGCATTGCCGGACGCGGAGTTGCGGAAGGCGCTCGACCGACTCAGCGAAGTCTCCCTCGTCCGGGAGTCCTTCGCGTCGCCGCACCGGTTCCATGCCGTCTCACCGGAGATCGGCTTCCAAGTCCTGATCGCCCGCCAGCAGGAACGTTTGGCTGCGGAGCAGCAGCGGGTCACGGAACTCCGTACGGCGTCGGCGCACCTGATGGCGGAGTTCACCCTCGCCCGGCCGCGCCAGGACCGGCACGTCCAATGGCTCGACGGCATAGACGAGATACGGGAACGCATCGGCCTGCTGGTGAGGGACGTGCGTACCGAGGTGATGACGCTGGCGCCGGACGGCGCCCAGACCGCCGAGAACATGGCGACCGCCCGGCCGCAGGACCGCGCGCTGCTGGAGCGCGGCGTCCGCATGTGCACCGTGTATCTGGACAGCGTCCGCAACAACGCGGCCACCGTGCAGTACGCCGAATGGCTCACCGAGGCGGGCGGCCAGGTGCGGACCGCCGTCACGCTGCCCCTCCGGCTGATGATCCTGGACCGGCGGATCGCGGTCGTGCCGACCGATCCGGAGAACAGCGAGGCCGGGGCGCTGATCCTCAATGGCGGCGGTCCGCTCACCGCGTTGTGCGCGCTCTTTGAGGGAATCTGGACGGACGCCGTCCCGCTCGGCGCCGCACCATCCCCCCGCGACCGGGACGAACAGGGCCTGAGCGCCCAGCAGGCCGAGGTCCTCCGCCTGCTGGGCCAGGGCCTGACCGATGAGGCCGTCGCCAAGCGGCTCGGCGTCTCGCCGCGCACCGCCCGCCGCATCGCCGCCGACCTCATGGAACTCCTCGGTGCCCGCAGCCGGTTCCAGGCCGGCTGCCGAGCCGTCGCGAAGGGATGGCTGTCCGGCGACAAGTGAGCGACCGGTCATCCGCCGGTGGCGACGGCCACGGCCCCGGCGGCCCCGCGGCCGACGGCGACGTCCGTAAGCAGCCAGTCGGCGGCCGGGGACGCGGGGACCGCGCCGGTGCCCACCCAGCAGTCGGCGGGAGAACCCGCGAGGCCCACGCCGAGTCCCTTGAGGTATGCCTCCTTCCTGACCCAGGAGCGCGTGAAGGCCGCCGGGCGGGCGGTGGGCGGCAGCCGGTCCAACTCCGCGCGTTCCGCGGGGTGCAGGACGTCCAGCGCCTCCCGCACCGCGGTCGCGGACGGCACCGACTCCAGGTCCACGCCCACCGCGGCGGCGGCGAAGGCCAGCAGGCCCAGGCCCTCGCTGTGGCTCAGCGAGTAGTGCAGCGGGTCCCCCGCCACAGCGGGTCGGCCGTGCGGCCCGGCGCACAGCGGGCACGGCAGGCGGATCAGCTCTACCTGCCGCGCCGACCGCCCGAGATAGGCGCCGAGCAGCAGGCGCAGCCCCACATGCGTGGCGACATAGGCATCCCGGTCGGCCGGGAACCGCAGGGCCGCCGCCCGGCCGCGTTCCTCCGCTCCGAGCACCTCGCCTGCCAGTAGGCCGGTGGCCGCGCGGAGCCGCCCGGCGTCCAGCAGCCAGAGGTGAGCGGGAGCGCCCGCGGCGGGCGGCGCGAGACGCTCGCCCAGGACCGCCGCCGGGTCGAACACGGCGGCCCGGACGGGACCCCGCGGCACGGCCGTGGCACAGGGCATCGGTCAGCCCGCGTCGGCCACGGCGGACACAGCGGCCACGGCGGACCGTACGGCCTCGCGCGTCGCCTCCGTCATCCGGCTGCCGTGCCGCATCCGGAAGCGAACGAGCAGACCGTCCCCGGTCGGCTCGACCTTGACGGTGCGCTCCGCGGTCCAGCCCAGGGCGCGGAACTCGCCCTCACCCACGTGCTGGAGCGCTACCCGAGGCTCGCCGTCGACGTCCATCACCAAGCGTCGGCCGTCCACCCGCAGCCGGGCGTCCCGGTCCGGCTCGACGGCCTGCGCGAGCTCCTCCGGCTCGCCGTACAGGAACGCCTCCGGGATGTTGAACGTGCTCTCCAAGTCCGCGAGCTCCGGCGCTTCCAGCGGCAGTTCCGGGCGGTGCAGCAGCACCTCGGACCAGCGGATGCGCTCCTGGAACTCGGCGGGGAACAGCTCCAGCAGCTCAGGGGTCACAAAGGCGTCGATGACCAGGTGGACGCGGCGCTCGCTGCCGCCGTTGCGCACCGAGTGGGGCCGGGAGAAGTCGCCGAACCAGAAGGTACCAGGCTGCCAGGTCTGCGGCTCGCCGTCGAGCGTGCAGACGGCGTCCTGGTTGGTGACGAACGGGATGTGCAGCCGCACCCAGCCCGCCGGCAGGCCGTACGGCATGTCGCGGTGCTCGTCCACCTCGGCGCCCGGACCGAGCGACATCAGCCGGACCGCGCGCAGTTCCGTCGGCAGGCTGTCCAGGATCGACTTGATGTACGGGACCTTCGCCAGCCACGGGGTGTCGCCGTACTCGACGAGGCCGAGCCCGCCCGGATCGGTGCGCTCGGCGCTGCCCTCCGGGCTGCGCAGCGGCAGCACCCGCCAGTCGAGAGCGGCGCTCTCGGTGGGCTCCAGGCTCTAGCCGTAGGTGCGCTGGGACTCCCACTGGGTCTCTTCCAGGACGGCGAGTTCGCTCAGCAGCCGGTCGACGTCGAAGTCGCCCTTCAGGCGTGCCGCGGCGAGGTTGACGGTGGTCGGAGGGGGCATACTATGCCTCATTTCGGTCGGTCGTTCAGTCAGTACGGTCGTCAGCCGGTAGGCCGTTCAGTCGGCTGGTTGCCGGTCGGCGGCGGTTCGCGGGGCCTCCGGCACGCCGGTATCGCTTCCGGCGGCCGCGGCCGCGGCCGTGTCGGGCTGTGGCGGGCGTTCGTCCAGGGCCTTCCAGTGCGGCCGCAGGGCCGGGACGACCGTGGAACACAGATAGAGCGCGGCACAGCCGAACAGCACCGGAGCCAGGCCGGTCGAGGTCACCAGGAAACCGGCGAGCACCGGGCCGAGCGGGACCCCGGCGGAACCCGCGGAGTCGGTCAGGGAGAAGACGCGGCCCAGCAGCGGCCGGGGGACGCGCTCGAACATCACGGCGTTCAGGATCGGGTTGACGAAGCCGATGGCCAGGCCGTCGATCACGCCCACCGCGAGGACCGTCCACAGCGGCACGTCGAACGCCATGACCAGGAAGCGGGGCGGACCGGCCAGCAGAAACGCGATGATGTAGGTGGGGCGGCGGCGCAGCCGGTGCGCGAACACGGTGGCGAGCGCCGAACCGCCGATCGCGGCGATGCCGAAGGCGGAGCCCAGCGCGCCGATCGCGGCCGGTCCGCCACCCGTCTCCCGCGCCCATACGGGGATCAGCAGGGAGCCGTAGGCGGCGTCGATCAGGTTGGTGACGGCGAGCATGACGGCGACGGAGCGCAGCAGCCGGTCCTTCCGCAGGAAGTGCAGTCCGGTGCGCAGACGCTGGAGGTACGGCTCGTCGTCGGCCTCCTCGCGCCCGTCCGCCGCGGCGGGCCCGCCCTGCCCCTCGCCCCGCTCCCCGCGCTGGCCGGTCCCGCCGCCAGCGCGGGCCGGCTTCCGCGGGCCGGTCACGCCGATGATCAGCGCGGACACCAGAAACGTCAGGCCGTTGACGCCGAGCGCCCAGACCGGGTTGACGAACGCCACGAACGCGCCGCCCACCGCAGGGCCCGCGGTCCCCGCGACCCGTTCGAGCGTGCCCAGCATGCCGCTGGCCCGCTCCAGCGGCATCCCGACGGCCTCGGCGGTCTGCGGCGTCAGGGTGCGCTTGGCCACGTCACCGGGGCCGCGTGCGAGGCCGAGTCCGGCAGCGAGCACCAACAGCAGCCAGTACGGCAGGTAGTCGAGCCAGTGGCACAGCGGCACCAGAACGATGACCAGCGCGCTCAGCACATCGGCGGCGACGCTGAACCGGCGCGCCCCCACCCGGTCGATGACCGGCCCGGCGAGCGCCTTGCCGAGCACCAGCGGGAGCGCCTCGGCGAAGACGACCAGACCGGTCTGCGTGGCGCTGCCGGACGTGGTGAGCACCAGCCACGGCAGCGCGATCATGGTGATCCGGGTGCCGAACAGTGCGAGGGTGTAGGCGGACAGCAGCCCGTAGAGGGTCGACCGGGAGGTTCCGGAGCCGACGGGGGCGGCGCTGGTCATCGAGCGTCCTGGGTCGGGGCCAGGCCCGCGTGGTCGGCGACGGTGAGGGCCAGGTCGCGCAGTTTGGGGTGCTGGTAGACGAGACGGGTCGGAATGACCACGCCGAGGTGCTTCTTGAGGTTGGCGACGACGCGCAGCGCGAGCAGCGAGTGCCCGCCCAGGTCGAAGAAGTCGTCGGTGGCCAGCACGCGTTCCCGGCCGAGGATCTCCTGCCAGGCCGCGGCGATCAGCGGCTCTACTTCACCGGTGGGCTCCGGGCCCTCGCCGGGCAGGGGGGTCCCGGTGAGCCCGGCCCCCGCGGGTGCGGCCCCGGCGGAGTCGGGCTGCTCGCCTGGATCCGGCAGCGCCGCCCGGTCGACCTTGCCTCCGACGGCCAGCGGCAGCGCGTCCAGCGGGGTGAGGGACATCCGCGTCAGATAGTCCGGCAGGCTGGCCGCCAGGTGTTGCCGCAGCGGCTCGGGGTCCTGCCCGCTGCCCGGCGCCGGGACCCAGTACGCGGCCAGGCTGCTGCCGTGACCGGCCGATCCGGCCACGGCGCGCACCGTGACGACTGCGGCGGCGACCGCCGGATGGGCGCTCAGCACGGCCTCGATCTCGCCGAGCTCGACCCCCTTGGGGCGGCCGGTGGAGCCGGAGGTGTAGATCACGTAGGCCGGGGCGCCGACGGGGACGTGGACCCAGGGCTGCCGGTGGTCTGCGCCGCTGGACGCGGTCGCCGCCGGGTCGAGGAGGCGCACACCGGGGGGCGGGATGACGCCGGCGGCGGGGTCGGCGACGACGACCGTGATGCCGGCGTCCGTCACCATGTGGTGCAGGCGCTCCTGCGGCTGAGCCGGGTCCAGCGGGACATACGCGGCGCCGGCGTGCCAGGCGGCCAGCAGGGCGGTGAGCAGCGCGGGACCGCGGCCGATGGCGACACCGACCGGCTGGCCGGGCCGGATTCCGGCCCCGCGTAGGGCCGCCGCCAGGGTGCGGACGCGGGTGGCCAGGGTGGCGAAGTCGAGACTCTCGCCGTCCGGGGCCACGACCGCCTCGCGGTGGGGATGGCGGGCGGCCGCCTCCTCGAAGCGCAGGAGTAGGTCGGGGGCGGGGCCGGTGGGCTCGGTCGGCGGCGGTATGACCGCAGCCGCGGCGGCCGAGGCTGGCATCGGGGGGATCCTTTCGGTCGTGGCCGGGCTACGGGCTCGGCGGCCGGCCCTCTCGGGAGGTCAGGACGTGGTCGCTGGCAGGCGCAGCGGCGGGGTGGGGCGGCAGTCCGCCAGCGGGGTCGGGTCGCCCATGGCGACCACGATCTTGCGGGCTCCGCGGAACGGATCGCGGCCATGGGCCGCGAGGACGTTGTCGACCAGCAGGAGGTCACCGGGGCGCCAGGCACGGCGCACCGTCGCCTGGGCGTAGGCGTCGTCGAGCGGGCCACCTCCTGCGGGGTGAGCGGGGTGCCGTCCCCGAGGGCCGTGTTGAACGGCAGGCCCTCGCGGCCGAACTCGTCGACCAGCACCTCCCTGATGTCGGGTTCGAGCGTCCACTCGCTCCAGAAGGCCGCGTGGTTGAACCACGCCTCCTCACCGGTCCGCGGGCGCCGCACGATCGCCGGGCGGACCTGCCGGGTGCGGAGCGTGCCGCTCTCGCCCCAATCGGTCTCGATGGCGTTCTCTGCGCAGTACCGGTCCACCTCGGCCGACGAGTCGGTCGCGAAGGCGGTCCGCCAGTCCAGGGAGATGTGCTCCGCGTAGTTCCGGGTCAGCGCCCAGCCGTGCACGCGGAACCGGGCGGCCAGGTCGGCCGGCAGTCACGACAGCACCTTGCGCACATCCGCGACCGCCCCGCCCTCCTCCGGCGCGGTCAGGCAGCCGAACAGCAGGGTGCCGGGGAACGTCAGCGTGTAGCTGTTCTCGTTGTGCATCCGGATGGACTGCGCGGGCGGCAGGTCGGTGGAGGAGAACACATCGTCACCAAAGTCGCTGCGCGGCGTGGCCTTCTCCTGGTACTTGGCCCGCTCGGCGAACAGTGCGTCCCGGACGAGCGCGAAGTCCTCCGCGGTGTGCACCGGCAGGCCCCGCAGGAACAGCGCACCGTGCCGGTCCAGTACCGAACGCAGGTCGCCGCGGCGCGCGGCGAGGAGTCCGGCCGCCGCCGCCCCGTCGGATACCCCGTCGAACACGGCGGTGACCGGGGCGCCTGGTTCCGTCACCCAGGAGACGTTCTGGTCCAGCGTCATCGCGGGGTCTTCCTCGGTGCGTCGAAGTGTGCGGGCAGCGCGGCCCAGCTCTCGGGGGTGTAGAAGTGACCGCCGGGCAGCCGGTCCACCCGCAGATCTCCGGTCACGCACCGCGCCCACTGCTCGGCCAGCGCGGGTTCGATCACGGCGTCGTCCTCGCCGTACAGCACCTGGGTGGGAACCCGGACCGGCCCGTTCGGAACTCTCCTGCAATTCCACCGGATACGCGGCGGGCTCACCCAGCAGCAGCTCGCCGACTTCGCGGCGCTGAGCGTACGCACCATCCGCGACCTGGAGCACGGCCGCGTCGAGCGCCCCCGGCAGGACACCCTGCGGCTGCTCGCTAGGAACGTCGTGACATTAGCGCGCATAGTGGACATGAAAGGGCCTTGTTGATGAGAACAGGTCAGGGCACTTGGGTGGTCGGTCGGCGGGCTCTCGCTGCCGCTCGCCTGCCGGTAGAGACAATCTCGCAGCTCGGAGGAGTTGTTGTCAGCTCTCTGTCACGTCCTGATCCGGCAATCGCATATACCGGCCAGCGGTGTCCAGGAGGTCGTGGGCGATCGCCGCGTACGGCGCCGAGAGGGGGGTCGTACAGTCGGCGATCCGGCTACCGCGTAGCACCGGGACCCGCCCGAGCCCACGGAGTGCGACGCTGATGGCGACCGGCTCGGCGGCCAGGACGGAATCGGCCGCCACGAACATGCCGAGCGTCAGCGAGTCGTCCTCGGCGGTGTGGACGCTGACATGCTCGACCCGCTCCGGGGGACGTGCCTGCGCGCGGACGAGCGCGGCGAGGTTCTCGGGCGGCCGGCAGCCGTTCGGTGTCTGGAAGCGCACATGAATGAGGTGCATACTTCGACAGTTGGCAAGCGTTGCGCACACCGGCAAGCGAAGGGCGTGGCCGTTTTATGTACTGGCCTGAACAGGCTTCTCGGGCAGCCCCCTCCTGAACCGCCCCGGGTGAAGTGGAGGCTCGGTTCCATGTAAGGATTGAGTCGGGTCGCGGCGCTCTGTGTGCCCGCCTTGCGTCGACCCCGGCAACCCGAGGAACGGTTCGACGGAGTCGGGGAATTCGTCCGGTCGAGCGGCAGAATGGCCGCCATGAGCGCTGAAGAGATCATCGACATCGTCGACGAGCGAGACCGGGTGGTGGGGCGGGCGTCGCGGCGCGAGGCGTACGCGCGCGGGCTCCGCCACCGGGTCGTCTTCGTCCAGGTCCGCGACGCCGAGGGCCGGATCTTCGTGCACCGGCGCACGGCGACCAAGGCGATCTACCCCTGCCTGTACGACCCGTTCGTCGGCGGAGTCGTGGCGGCGGGCGAGTCCTACGACGACGCGGCCCTGCGCGAGGCGGAGGAGGAGTTGGGTGTGAGCGGCCTTCCGCGGCCCCGCCGACTGTTCACGTTCCTCTACGCGG
This sequence comes from Streptomyces sp. HSG2, assembly GCF_016598575.1. Lineage (NCBI taxonomy): Bacteria > Bacillati > Actinomycetota > Actinomycetes > Kitasatosporales > Streptomycetaceae > Streptomyces > Streptomyces sp. HSG2. The sequence continues at coordinate 4,456,400 of NZ_CP066801.1, read as the reverse complement.
ACGACGCCGGGGCATCCTGGTGGTCGGCGGTCTACGCGGTGAGGTGCGACCTCGCCGTGCGTCCACAGGTGGAGGAGGTGGCCTGGTACGACTTCCTGCCCGAGGAGGAGTTGGAGGCCCGGATCACGGACCGGGAGTGGGTGCCGGACGGGATGGAGGCCTACCGGCGGGTGCGGGAGTCCGCCGGGTGACGCGACTCGCCCGGAGCGTTCGGCTGTGGTTCGTCCCCGAGGACGTGCGGCGGGTGGGCACCACACCCGACTACCGGTTCTCGCTGGCCAACGAGCGCACCTTCCTGGCCTGGCTGCGCACGGCGCTGGCCCTCGTCGGCGGCGGTTTCGCCGTCGACCAGTTCCTGCCGGACCTGCGCCACGGCTGGCGGGTCGGACTCGCCGTGGCCCTGCTCGGCGCCGGGGCGCTGTGTTCCCTCCGCGCGGTGCACCACTGGGTCCGGTGCGAACTGGCCATGCGCCGGGGCGAGGACCTTCCCGCTTCCCGCTTCCCCGCACTGCTCGGCGTCGTCGTCACCTTGCTGGCGGTGGCGATGGCACTGGTGGTCGTCGCCGGTTGGGCCGGGTGATCGGGCTGCCCGCCGAGGACGGACCCGGATCCCGGGGGACCCGCGATCCGGGTCTTCAGCCCGAACGCACCCGTCTCGCCTGGCGGCGGACCACGCTCTCCTGTGCCGTGGTCTGCGTCCTGGCGGCCCGCGCCTCCGTCCGTGACGGCGCCACCGCGGCGGGCCTGGTCGCCCTCGCGCTCTGCGCCTTGCCGTGCTCGGCCCTTCTGCTCGTGGCCCATGGCAGGACCCGGGACCTGTCGGCCGGCGAGCGTCCTTCCGCCCTGGCTCCCGCGGCGGCCTCGACGGCGGTGTGGTGCGTGGTGTCGCTCGGCTTCTTCGGCGCCCTTCTGGTACTGCTCTGACACGTGGATGGGGAGGCCCGCCCGGGGCCGGTGGACGAGCGGACGCGGGGCGAGGCGCCAAGCGAGCCGGCCCGTCGTTCCCTCCCCCGGGGTCGGATCGAACGACGAGGCGCCGCGGGGGCCCGTCGACACGCGTGGCGCGGATCACGTTGGGCTCCACCACTGGACGACGTACCGACCGGTCGGCATCATGAGCGCGTGTCCTCACCCTGCCCGCGGGAGCGCCGATGAGCCCCGACCACCCGCCCGGACTCGACGTCGACCGGCTCCGCGGTCTGCTCGACCGTGAACGCCCCGGCCTCGTGAGGGGGCCGCTGTCCGCCCGCCTGATCGAGGGAGGTCGGTCGAACCTCACCTACGCGGTGACCGACGGGCGTTCACGATGGGTCGTCAGACGGCCGCCACTGGGCCATGTGCTGGCCACCGCCCACGACATGCGGCGCGAGCACCGGGTGATCAGCGCCCTGGGCCCCACCGGTGTCCCGGTCCCGGACACGGTACTGCTGTGCGAGGACGAGGGCGTCCTCGGCGCCCCCTTCTACGTGATGGAGTTCGTCGAGGGCACGCCCTTCCGCGGCGCCGACCAGCTGGCCGCCCTGGGCCCCGAGCGCACCAGGGAGGCCGTGCTCCGACTGGTGGACACCCTCGTCGAGCTGCACTCGGTGGACCCGGTCGGTGCGGGCCTGGCCGACTTCGGGCGCCCCGAGGGGTTCCTGGATCGGCAGCTGCGCCGCTGGGGGCGGCAGTTGGAGGCGTCCGGCGACCGCGACCTGCCCGGGATCGACGCGCTGCGCGCCGAACTCGCCCGGGATCTGCCTCGCTCCCCCGCCCCGACGGTGGTGCACGGCGACTATCGGCTCGACAACGTGCTGATCGACGGGAACGACCGGATCACGGCGGTGTTGGACTGGGAGATGTCCACCCTCGGCGACCCGCTGACCGACCTCGGCCTGCTGGCCATGTACAGCGAGCCGCTGGACGTTCCCGGATCGCCCGTCTCCACCACCGCACGGGCCGCCGGCCACCCCACACCACGGGAGCTGATCGAGAGGTACGCGGCCCGTTCGGGCCGCGACGTCTCGGGCGTCGCCTGGTACACGGCCTTCGCGTGGTTCAAGCTCGCGGTGATCCTGGAGGGCATCCACTACCGCTACACGCTGGGGCGCACGGTCGGCGCCGGATTCGAGCACATCGGCGGTCTGGTCCCGCTCTTCATCGAGCGGGGACGGACCACGCTGCACACGGGCCTTCGGGAGGGCTGATCGGCATGGACTTCGCATACGACGCGCGCACCGAGGAACTCCGCCGCAGGCTGACGGACTTCATGACGGAGCACGTCCACCCGGCCGAGCGGGTGGCCCACGAGCAGCGCGCGACACTCGCTTCGCCGTGGGAAAACCCGCCCGTGGTCGAGGAGTTGAAGGCCGAGGCCCGCCGCCGGGGGTTGTGGAACCTCTTCCTGCCCGACGCCGAGCACGGAGCCGGACTGACCAACCTCCAGTACGCACCGCTCGCCGAGATCATGGGGCGCAGCCCCCAGCTCGCGCCCACGGCGACGAACTGCGCCGCACCGGACACCGGCAACATGGAGCTCTTGGCGCAGTTCGGCGACGAGACGCAGCGGCAGCGGTGGCTGGAGCCGTTGTTGGCGGGCGAGATCCGCTCGGCGTTCGCGATGACCGAACCGGATGTCGCCTCGTCGGACGCCACGAACATCACCACGCGGATCGAGCGGGACGGGGACGAGTACGTCCTCACCGGCCGCAAGTGGTACATCTCCGGGGCGATGAGCCCGGACTGCCAGGTCTTCGTGGTGATGGGCAAGACCGATCCCGACGCTCCGGACCCGCGCCGTCAGCAGTCGATGGTCCTGGTGCCCAGGGACACGCCCGGGGTCACCATCCGTCGGGCGATGCGGGTTTTCGGCTACGAGGACCACTGGCACGGTGGGCACGCGGAAGTCCTGTTCGACCGCGTCCGGGTGCCGGTGTCGCACCTCGTCGGCGAGGAGGGCGGCGGTTTCGGCATCGCCCAGGCGCGGCTCGGTCCGGGGCGGATCCACCACTGCATGCGGTTGATCGGCATGGCCGAGCGGGCGATCGAGGCGATGTGCGAGCGGGCGGTGTCACGGACCGCCTTCGGCAAGGAACTCGCCCGCCAGGGTGTCGTCCACAACTGGATCGCGGACGCCCGCGTGACGGTGGAACAGCTCCGCCTGTTGGTGTTGAAGACCGCCTGGTTGATGGACACGGTCGGCAACAAGGGAGCCCACACCGAGATCCAGGCGATCAAGATCGCGACGCCCCGCGCGGTCGTCGACATCCTGGACCGGGCCATCCAGCTCCACGGCGCGGCCGGTGTCGGCCAGGACCTGCCGTTGGCCGAGCTCTACGCGGGGGCGCGGACCCTGATGATCGCCGATGGGCCCGACGAGGTGCACCAGCGGTCGCTGGCCCGGCGCGAGCTGCGTCGGTACCGATGACCCGTCGCCGGTCGCAGGCCGGTAGCCCGGCCGGCGACCGGTGCGTCACGGTCGCAGGGCCCGCATCAGCAGATCCGCGAGGTGGGCCGCGACCTGCTCCGGCCCGAGCGGGCCGTCGGGGCGGTACCAGGTGGACAGGTGGTGGACCGACCCGAAGTGGTAGTCCACGACCAAGTCGGCCGGGGTGTCGCCGGAGAAGACGCCGGCCCGCCGGCCCTCCTCCACGAGGGCGCGGAACCGCTCGTGGTAGCGCCGGCGCTCGACCCGTACCTGCTTGTTCTTCTCCGGGCTCAGGTGGTGCATGGAGCGGAAGAAGATCGACGCGTCGTCGAGGTTCTCGATCGTCGTGACGACGACGTCCGCCGCCGCCGCGCGGAGCCGGTCCTCGATCGGGCCGTCCGCGTCCGCGAAGGCGTCCAGGCGCTCCTGCTGGACCCGCAGCACTCGCGCGTAGATCTCGTGCAGCAGATCGTCCTTGGAACCGAAGTAGTGGTACAGCGCGCCCTTCGTGACCCCCGCCGCCTCGACGATCTCCTGGACCGACGTCCTGTCGTAGCCCTGTTCGGCGAAGAGCCGGGTGGCGGCGGCGAGCAGCCGTCGCGGCACCGGCGCGCCGTCCCCTTCCCTGTTCCGGGGCACTGTCGCCACCTGCCTCTCGTCTCGCTCGGTCTCGCCGTCGCCCGTGACACCCCGGACCCGGCCCCCGCCGGGGCGCCGCGGGTCTCCCCGGGCGCGCGCCACGGGCGGGCCCACGCTCGCCTACTCGTGCCGGGAGGCCGAGCGCAGTTCCCGACGGAGAATCTTCCCACTCGCCGTCTTCGGCAACTCGGGCAGGATCTCCACCTGGCGCGGGTACTTGTACGCGGCCAACCGCTCCTCGCAGTGGCGGACCAGTTCCTCGGGGGCGACGACCGCTCCGGGCCGGAGACTGACGCAGGCCTTCACGGTCTCCCCCCGGTACGGGTCGGGTACGCCCACCACGGCTGCCTCACGCACCGCCGGGTGGGTGTAGAGGACGTCCTCGACCTCTCTGGGCCAGACCTTGAACCCGGAAGCGTTGATCATGTCCTTCTTGCGGTCGACGACGTAGAGCCAGCCCTCCGGGTCCATGAAGCCGATGTCCCCGGTGCGCAGTTCGCCGCCGGGGAAGGTCCGCTCGGTCGCCTCCGGGCACCTCCAGTATCCGGGGACCACCTGGGGCCCGCTCGCGACGATCTCCCCTCGCTCTCCGAACGGCACCTCGGCGCCTTCCTCGTCGAGGATCCGCACCAGGGTGTCCGGCCCGGGTATGCCGACCGCGAGCGTCCCGGAGACCGGGTCCACCGGGGCACGGAGGTGGGGTGGGACGGAAGCGATGGGCGCGGTGGACTCGGTGAGCCCGTAGCCGTTGTGGATGTAGGGACCGAAGCGCTCACGGAACCCGTCCACGAGGGTGGGCGGCAGCGGCGCGCCTCCGGAGGAGACCACGACGAAGGAGTCGAAGTGGTCCCGGGTCACCGCCGGGTGGGCGGCCAGCGCCATGTACGCGGTGGAAGGGCCGACCGTGAAGTGCGGACGGTGCTCGACGAAGGCGTCGAGCACCACGCCGGTCTCGAAGCGGTAGGTGAGCACGAGCGTGCCGACACTGTTCAGACAGCCCCCCATCTGGGCGACGAGACCGGTGATGTGGAAGAGGGGGGCGAGCGCGTAGTAGACCGGCCCCGGGGGCAGGGCGAGACCGACGCGCTGGCGTTCGACGTTGTACATGACGTTGCGGTGGGTGTTGGTGGCGCCCTTGGGGGTCCCGCTGGTGCCCGAGGTGTAGCTGATGAGCGCGATGTCGTCGGGGGACGGCGCGGCGTGCGGGGAGGGGCGGTGCCCGGTGCGCGCCGCGGCGACGAGGTCCTCGGCGTCCTCGGCCGGGGGCGTTCGTCGGAAGGTCAGCACCCGGGTGTCGCCTCGGGACTGGAAGTCCAGCTCGCAGGCGGTGAGCACGATCCGTACCGACGATTCGGCGGCCGTACGCCGCAGGGAGGGGTCCCAGGCCCGGTCGGAGCAGATCAGCGCGACGGCCCCGGAGTCCCGGAGGACGTGCCCCACCTCGCCGGACTTGTACATCGGGTTGACCGGCACCACGACGGCTCCGGCCTTCCAGGCTCCGAGCACCGCCAGCACGAAGTGGGGCGAGTTCTGGAGGAGCACCGCTATCCGGTCGCCCGGCTCCAGCCCCCGCCCGGCGAGGTGGCCGGCGACGCCGTCGCTGAGCTCGTCCACCTGCCGGTAGGTGAGTCGACCGTCGAAGTAGGCGAGGAAGGGGCGGTCGGGGGCCTCGACGACGGCCCCGCGCAGGGCGTGCACCAGGGAGTCCCGGGGCCGGACCGGCGCCTTCTGGGCCTCGGTCAGCAGGTGCCGCCAGGGACGGTCGGCATATCCGACGGCGTTCATCGGGTCGCCTCCCATTCCCGTTGGAGGCGATTCATGCCGGTGAGCCAGCGTTCGGGATCGGCGGCTCGTGCCTGATAGTAGCCGGCGACCTCGGGGTGCGGCAGGATCAGGAAGCGATCCGCCGCGATGCCGTCGAAGACGGCGTCCACCACCTCCTCGGGCTCGATCGCGGTGGGTCCCAGCACGAGTTCCCCGGCGCTTCCGGTGGCGGCGAGCATGTCGGTGCGCACGCCCTGCGGGCAGACCGCGTGGACCTTCACGCCCCGGTGTCGGTACGTCAGGGAGAGCCACTCGGCGAAGGCGAGGGCGCCGTGCTTGGTCACGCTGTAGGGTGCGGCCCCGATCATGGCGAGCAGCCCGGCGGCGGAGACGGTGGACACGAACCGCCCGGCACCACGCTCCAGCCACTGCGGCAGCAGCGCCTCGGCCGCCCTGACGTGGGCCATGACGTTGACTTCCCAGGAGCGGGCCCAGACGTCCTCGCCCGCCGCCTCGGACCCGCTCTCCGCGACGCCCGCGTTGGCGCAGTAGACGTCGACCACGCCGCCGAGCGCGGCACGCGCCTCCTCCACGATCGAGGCGGCGTCGCCGGGAACGGCCACGCCGCCGATCTTCTCGGCCACGGACGCGGCACGGTCGGCGTCCACGTCGTTGACCACGACACGCGCGCCGCCCGCGGCGAACCGTCCGGCAAGCGCGGCTCCGATACCTCCTCCCGCACCGGTGACGACGACTCGGGTGTCCTGCACGCTTGTCACCATCGGTCTCCCTCGACACGGATCCGGCGCTGCTCTCCCCCGCGGTGGTCAGGCTAACCAGTCGGTATGTGCCGTGGAAGGGGTCGGCCGCGGCACGCCTCGTTCCATGTCGGGCAGCGGGGCGCTAGCGTGCGGCGGGGGGCTCCCGGCAGCACCGCGATCCCGGAGGTCACCTCTTGACGCCGTCCCGACGGACCCTGCTCGCCGCCTCGACGGCCGCCGTGGCGGGCACCGCGACCGTGGCCGCGGCGGGCGAGGCGGCGGGCACCACGAGCGGAGGGGGGGCGCGCACCGGTTTCGACCTCCTGGCGGCCGACGGCTACCGCCTGCTCGACGGGCAGCGGTTCGGGCTGGTCACCAACCACACCGGGGTCACCTCGCGGCTGCGCCACATCGTGGACGTCCTGAACGCGGACGAGCGGGCCGACCTCGTCGCGGTGTTCGGTCCGGAGCACGGCTTCCGCGGCACCGCCCAGGCGGGTGACTCCGAGGGCCGCTTCGAGGATCCGGCGACCGGGCTTCCGGTCTACGACACCTACCGCCGGAGCGGGCCGGCCCTCGCCGAGATCTTCACCGCCTCGGGCGTCGACACCGTCGTCTTCGACATCCAGGACGTCGGAGCGCGCTTCTACACCTACATCTGGACCCTGTACGACTGCATGGAGGCCGCCGGGCTCGCCGGAAAACGGTTCGTGGTATTGGACCGGCCCAACCCGATCTCCGGGCGGGCCGCCCTCGGGCCGGTCCTGCGCCCGCAGTTCGCGAGCTTCGTGGGACGGCGACCGATCCCCCAGGTCCACGGCATGACCGTCGCGGAACTGGCGCTGCTCTTCGCGGGCGAGTTCCTGGGCGAGCCGCCGGAGCTGCGGACGGTCCCGATGTCCGGCTGGCGCCGGAGGGACTTCCCCTCGGACACCGGGCTCCCCTGGGTGCCGCCGAGCCCGAACATGCCGACCCCCGCGACCGCCCTCGCGTACGCCGGAACCTGCCTGTTCGAGGGCACGAACCTGTCCGAGGGACGCGGCACGACCCGCCCCTTCGAACTCCTGGGGGCCGAGGGCGTCGACGGGCGCTGGGCGACGGCGGCCAACGCCCTGGAGTTGCCCGGCGTGCGTTTCCGGGAGGCGTACTTCACGCCCGCCTTCTCCAAGTACCGCGACCGGACCGCGGGCGGGTTGCAACTCCACGTCCACGACCGGGAGCGCTTCGACCCGGTGCGCACGGGCGTCGGCCTGCTGGTCACCGCGCGGCGGGTGTGGGGCGACTTCGCCTGGCGTCCGGACCACTGGATCGACAGGCTGACCGGGTCGACGTGGGTGCGCACGGCGATCGACGCGGGAGCGGGGATCGACGAGGTGGTGGCGGGCTGGCGGGCGGAACTGGCGGCGTTCCGCGAGGTCCGCCGCCAGTACCTGCTCTACCCCTGATCGTGCGGGCGTGCCCTTCTCGTCAGCCGAGGGAGCGCGTCATCGGTGCGAGGTGAATTCGACCACCTGCTGGTAGGTCGGGCGGTTCTGCCAGCTGATCCCGTCGTGCCCGATACCGCCCAGTCCCTGATGGCGGATCGAGTCGGCGCACCACTGGTCACCCGCCTGGCAGGTTCCGTCGCCGGGGTAGACCTGTGCGGCCGTCCTGCCGGCGGCCTCGGCCAGGGTGGTGATCAGTACGTCGCGGCAGGCCGCCAGGTCTCCGTCGCCGCAGAAGGGGCGGGCGAGAGGACCTTCGACCGACTCGCCGCGCACTGCCCGCAGGTCCTTGTCGACGTAGCTCCACCAGCCGTGTTGGAAGGCGCTGCCGTCGTGGCTGCCCGCCGGGGACTCGTCGACACGGAGATTGCGGGTGAACGCGGTGTAGAGGTCGGATCCGAGGCCGGGCTCGAACACGGCGCGTACCAGGGTCGGCCACCAGGCGTCCATGACACGCACGGCGTCGGCGTGCGCGTAGGTCCGCGAACCGGGCGACGTCTCGGCTCGCTTGCCGCCGGAGGCGGCCCAGGCGGTGAGCTTGTCCACGGCGTCCCGGACCACCGGGTCGGCGTCCGCCGCTCCGTCCAACACGTCCAACAGCCCCGGGAGGACGGCCTCGGCACGCAGGTCGGTCACGCCGGCCTCGGCCATCGCCTTCACCAGGTCGGCCCGGGTGACGCCGCCCTCCTCGACGAGCGCGGCGACGCGGTCGTCCAGGAGATCGCCGCGGTGCACCGAGCCGTTGCCCCAGGGCGCCGTCGTGTAGTCGCGCGCCTGCTTGTTGTTCCAGGAGATGTAGTAGTCCTGGTCGATCGACTGCGGGTGGGCGTCGGGGGCGGTGTACTCGGCCGTGTTGTCCGCCGGGTCCCAACCCCTCCACTCGAACTCCGGACCGGCCCACACCGGAAACTCGGCGTCGACGTCCTCGGCGCGTACCGGGTTGTCGCCGCTGTTGTAGTACGCGGTGTGCGCGGAGTCGGCGTAGAGCCAGTTGAAGGTGTAGTTGATGTGCTGGGTGGCACTCTGGAAGCTCTCGGGACCGGTGACGTGGTCCGGGTCGTTCAGCATCTGGAAACCGATGATGGAGTCGGCCTCGTGGAGGAAGGAGGAGCGCAGCGTGGTGTAGGCGACCTTCTTGCCGTCGACAGTGGCGCGGTACTGGACGGGGCCGTAGGCGGTGCGCCAGACCCGCATCGTGTAGGAGCCGGCCTTCGTGCCGTCGGCGACGGTCGGCTTCCAGGAGTTCCGACGCTCGACCTTCTCCATGGGCGTGCAGGTGCCGCGGTACAGGTAGTGGTAGTCGTCCTGGCAGAGTTCCACGGCGTAGGTGTCGATGACGTCCTGGCCGGAGGTGGTGGCGCTCCAGGCGTAGTCCTGCCCGCGGCCGAGTTGCACGTACATGCTCAGCCCGGCGAAGGAGGCGCCCCGGGCGCTGATACCGGGCCCCTGGATCTCCTGGAGCATGAGCAGCTGCGGGGCGAAGTAGCCGGTCTGCGGACCGAAGACCGCGATGGGATGGCCGCCGGCGGTGTGGTCGCCACCGACCACCAGGGCGTTGGACATGCCGGTCCGTGCGGAAGTGAGCGCGGCCTCGGTCGCCTCCTCGGAGGCCTTGGTGGCGGCGGCCGTGGCGGCACTGCCGGTGCGGTCGTGGACCAGCGGTTCGCCGACCACCGACCCCGGGTCGGGCAGGGCGGTGCCCCGCGGGTCGTCGGGTCGCGGCAAGTAGGGGAAGCTGCCGTTCCGCTGGGTGAGCACGGCCTCCGGGTCGTTGCGCTGCCGGAAGGACTCCCACACCCGGGTGCCCTCGGTGACGCCGTACTTCTCCTGCGCCGCCAGGAGCGAGAGGGCGTTGGAGACCTCGCCGCCGCCGCCCGCGCCGAAGAGGGCGCCGACCACCGAGGCCAGCGCGACCAGGTCGGTGGAGTCGAAGTGCTCGATGGTGCCGGAGTTGGTCAGGGCGTTCTTGTGCCCGGTGAGCACGTACTCCCCGGGGAAGAAGCGCCACCGGTCGGCGGTGTCGATGTAGGAGTTGATGCCGTCGAGGTAGGCCTCGACGTCGGCGAGGGCCTGCTCGCCCCGGGAACCGGCGCGGGCCAGGGCGTTGTCGATCTGTTCCTGGAGTTCCCGCTCCGTGTAGGGCGCCTGGCGCCAGAACTGCTGTTCCATCGCCTGGTTCCCGGAGGCGCCTCCGGCGAACGGCGTCAACTGGCCGCGCCCCACCCTGCGGAAGAGGTCCATCAGCCACAGGCGATCCTGGGCGGCGGCGTAGCCGGCGCCGAACTCGGTCCCGTAGCGGGTGGTCCCGGTGATGTGGGGGACGCCGGTCGCCTTGTCCCGGACGATGGTCACGTCGCTCCGGCCGGCGGGCCGGATGGTGGAGGCCACCTGGTCGGCGGGGACGCCGAAGGAGGCGTCGCGGAAGAAGTCGTCGATCGCGTCGTCGGTGAGCGACCCGTATCGGGTGGCCAGGTCGGCGTAGGGGCCCAGTTGGTCGTCGGAGTGCGAAGGCCGGGTGCCGAACGCCTGGTGCAGCAGGATCTGCACCAGGGTGGCGTTGCCGTTCTGACCCGGCGGCAGGATGTCGTGGCACTGGTCGCCGCAGTGATCGACGACGGCCGCGGCGGCGGACTTCGGTGACTCTGGCTCGGCCGCCGCCGCGGGGGCGAACGGCGACAGCAGGCCGGCCAATAACGCGCCCGCCGAGGCGACCTTCAGGAACCCGGGGAACAAGCGGGGAGTTCTCAGTCTGTCGAGCGCGGTGCGTGGGGTGCGCCGAGGCATAGCGGCTCCTCCAGACGTGGGTGGGCCCGGAGGTTACCGCCGGTACGCCGGGGTGGGAAGGGCGGGACGCGGCCTTCTCGGGGCCTGTGCGACGGAGGGAGGGGCAGTCGGAGATCGGGTGGAGCCGATTTCCATGGTCGTACGTCTACTCGGCGACGTCCGTACGCCACCCGTACAGCGACGCCGAAGTGACCGGACTACAGGTGCAGGTGTGACGGAGGTGCAGGGTGATGGCCGGTTTCCGGAGTCTGGCGAGACAGGTCCGCGATCCGCGGTGCGACCTGGCGCTGCGACGGTACTCGCTGCGCAAGTGCCTGGAGAGGTTCGCCCCCTACGGGCACCGGGCGACGTGGGATCACCTCAGTTCCCGGTGGGGGTTCGGACCGGAGGACAGGTCGCCGGAGCCGGCGCGGCTCGTGGCCGCGCTGGACGAGTTGGAGCAGGCGCGTTCGGTGTGGCTGGCCTACGAGACGGCCTTCGCCGCGCGGCGCCGCGAGGAGAAGCGCGACGGTCTGCGCAGGCCGGGGAGTACGGCGGACTGGCACCGGCTGACCTGGGGCGGTTTCGGCGTGGCCTGGTGCGACGACCCCGCTCACCACCCCCGCGACCCCCTCGCCGAGGTGCTGCGCCGGCTGATCACCGCCCTGGAGCGCGAGCCGGGATCGGCGTGTCCGGTATGCGGGAGCGAGCGACTGGAGTGGCGGTACGGCCTCGACCACGAACCCTCGTCGGGCCCGGTCTGCACGGGTTGCGGGATCCTCGTGCCGCGGCCGGTGCTGACCCCGGAGGCGTCGACGGCGGGCCGACGCGGGGCACCGGTGCTGCTGTCGGCCTGAGCCGGGCGGATCGACCCGCCCTCTGCCCAGGCTGGCGCGATCGACTCCGGGCCCCGCGCTTCGGGCCCCGGAGGTCGGCGCCCCGCCGGGACGGGGTGCGCCACCCGGGTGCGACCGTTGACAGCGGCATTCCGAAGGACCATGCTGAACAGCCGCTCGGATTGGAGAACGGTACGTGACTCCACCCACGCGTAGACGCGCGGGCTTCCTGTGTCGGTGGCTAGGCCGCCGCGCAGAGGGCCGGCCCGGCCCTGTTGAGGACGTTTGTCGCGCCGACGTGGTCCGCTTTGGCCGCGAACCCGCACGCCGTGCACCGGAACCTTGCTTGGGTGGCGCGGTTCTCCTTCGCGACGTGCCCGCAGTCGGGGCACGTGCGGGAGGTGTTGCGCGCGTTCACTGCGACCACCAGGCGACCGGCACTCTGGAACGCGGCGAATGCCTTGTCGAGGCGGCACAGGGTGGCTTGCTGGGAGGAGAACGACCAGCGGCCCTGACGCTCGGGGTCGAATGCCCGGATCTCCTTGAGCTGGGCGGACTGGTCGCCGTACTCGATGCTCGTCTTCGAGGTGTGCCTGTAGGCGTCCCGGCGTTCCTGGAGGGTGCCGTTGTAGGGGGAGCAGTGGTCGCGCAGCATCTCGCCGAGCGCGGCCGTCTGACGGGCCGTGGGGCGCAGGAGGAACTCGTACGCGCGGATCACGAGCCGTCCCCCTTCTTCCACGGGCGTTCCCACTGGGTGTCGATGTACTTCTCGACCGTGGCCGCCGATACCGCTCCGACCGAGGCCGTGAAGTACGACGACGACCACAGCGTGGGCATCCGCGACTTCAGGTGTGGGAACTCCTCGCGCAGCACGCGGGACGTGAAGCCCTTGAACTGGTTCGCCACGTATGAGGCCGACGACTTCGGGCCGTGCTTCACGAACAGGTGCACGTGGTCGGGCATCACCTCAAGGGCGATGACCTCCCACCCGCGCTCGGTGGCCTTCTGCCGGATCAGTTCGTCCAGCCGTTCCGCGACCCGGCCACCGAGAACCGGACGGCGGTACTTCGGGCACCACACGATGTGGAGCCCGAGGTCGTACACGCCGCCGGAGAATCGGCGAACCTTCCTGGTCATGGTCACGCGATCGCTATACACACGCCGCAGGTCTAGTGCGGCAGATTGGTGGGCTCAGGTGAACAGCGCAGATCCGTGCGCACAGTCGAGGTCAGAACAGGGCTCGGAAACCATTCCCCACCCCGCCAAAGCGGGGCGTCCCCTGGCTAGGCCCTGATGGCAGAGCCGAGGATCTTCACGTCCGCCGAAGCCCTGAGAGCGGCGGTCGGAGAACAACTGGGCCACACCGACTGGCTGGAGATCGACCAGAAGCGCGTCGACCTGTTCGCCGACGCCACGGGTGACCACCAGTGGATCCACGTGGACCCGGAGCGGGCGGCCGACGGCCCCTTCGGAACCACCATCGCGCACGGCTATCTGACCCTGTCCCTGTTGCCCCTGTTCGGGCCGCAACTGATCACGGTCGAGGGGGTGCGGATGGGCGTCAACTACGGCACGAACAAGGTGCGTTTCCCCTCCCCCGTCCCGGTCGGATCCCGACTCCGCGCCACGGGGACGCTCTCGGCGGTGGAGGAGGTGCCCGGCGGGGTCCAGGTGACCCTCGCCTTCCGGGTGGAGCGCGAGGGGAGCGACAAGCCGGTGTGCGTCGCGGAGTCGGTGTCCCGCTACTACTACTGAACCCCCCTGCCTCCGACAGCCACCGGGGACTCGGCCCGCACCATGCGCAGCACGAGGTCGGCGTAGAGCGCGCCGACCTCGTCCGGGCTGCGGGGACCTTCAGGGTTGAACCAACGCGCCACGTCGACACAGAGCGAGAGTACGGCCAGGGTGGTGCCACGCGGGTCGGCCACCGCGAACTCCCCGGCGGCCACGCCGTCCTCGATGATGCCGAGGATCTCGGCGTCGCACCGCCGTCGGAGCGCGACGATCTCGGCGCGCGCCTCGGACCCCAAGGCGTCCAGTTCGTACTGCACGACGCGGGCGGTGGTCCGCCGCAGGGCGTGCCAGCGGACGAAGGAGCCGACGGCGTCCGCCAGTCGCTCGCTCGCCGCTCCCTCACGCCCGGCCGCCGCCCGCAGGATCTCCAGCGCCCGGTCGTGGCCGATCCGACTGATACGGTGGAGCAGCTCTTCCTTGGTCTTGTAGTGGATGTAGAGCGCCGCCGGGCTCATCCCCGCGCGGCCCGCGATGTCGCGGGTGGTCGTCGCGTGGTAGCCGCGCTCGGCGAAGGCCTCCACCGCCGCGACGAGCAGCCGTCGGGCGGCGTCCGGGGTGACCTCGCCCCACGGGTCGGCCTCGTCGGCCGTCTCCTGCGCCGCACTCATCCCGCTCTCGCCCCTCTCGAAGACAGAGGCTCCACCATACCGCCGCCACTGAGCGCTCGCTTAGTCGACCGCTCCGGCCGGGGCCCCTGGCCCCCACCGAAGGCGTTTCCGCACCGGCCTCGGCTCCGACTCTCCAGGGGGTCGTCAGCCGCCCGGGACGCCCGTCGCCTCGCCGCCCCCGTCCGGGGCGGCGTCGCCCGCCACGAGCTCCGCCGCGGGGGCCACCCACACCGGCACGCCGTTGAGGACGGCGGTGCCCGACAGCGGATCGAGCAAGGTGCCGTCGAGAAGCTGGTTGACGTTGACACCCGGATCGTCGGCCGCGTGGTCCAGCCGCGTACCCGGCCGGTCGTGGCCCCAGCCGTGGGGCGCGCTGATGACACCGGGCCGAATGTCCCGGGTGATCTCGGCGGGCAGCGTCACGGTGCCCCCCGCCGCGCCGACCCTGACCGGCGCGCCGTCCCGCACTCCCAGGCGCTCGGCGTCGGCCGGGTGGATCTGCAGGGTGCAGCGGTTGCTTCCTCCCGTCAGGGCCGGGACGTTGTGCATCCAACTGTTGTTGGAGCGCAGGTGTCGTCGGCCGACCAACACCAACCCCGCCTCCCGGCCGGCGAGCGCCTGGCGCAGCCGCGGCAGGTCGTCGGCGATCGGGCCCGGCAGCAGCTCCACTCGGCCGCCGCGTGTCCTCAGTGGGCGGGGCAGTCGCGGGTGGAGGGGGCCGAGGTCGATGCCATGGGGGTGGGCGAGGAGGACGCCGAGGTTCAGTCCGTCGTCTCGCGCGCCGAACCCGTCGCCCCAGGGGCCGAGGCGCAGCATCATGTCCAGTCTCCGCTCGGGTCCGTCGGCGCCGCCGAGCCGCGCGGCGAGTCGTTCCGGGTCGCGCCCGTACACCGGCGAGTGGGCGTCGCCCACGGCCTTGGCGAGGGTCGACGCGATCACCTCGTCGTCCACGGCGGCGGGGTCGGCGCCGTGCCTCCCGCTCGCGACGAGTACGAGCCGTGCCAGGATCTCGCTCTCCGCCATGGCCCCCGGCGACAGGGGCACGGCGGGACGTGTGTAGCGGACCTGTTGGCGCACCGCGAAGCGGTTGAAGGCGAAGTCGTGGTGGGGGCTCTGCGCGGGCGGCGGAGGAGGCAGCACCACGTGGGCGTGGCGCGCGGTCTCGTTGAGATAGGGGTCGACCGCGACCATGAAGGCGAGGGAGGCGAGCGCCTTGTCGAGCCGGTCGCCGTCGGGAGCGGAGAGGACGGGGTTGGCGGCCACGGAGATCAGGGCGCCGATGGGCTCGGCGTCGCCGGTGGGGGTGTCGATCTCCTCCGCCAACGCGGCCAGCGGGAGTTCGCCCTTGGCCTCGGGGTGTCGGGAGACTCGGGAGTGCCAGCGGCCGAGGGAGAAACCCCGCCCGGGGCCGGCAGGACGCGGGGTCGGATCGGTGGCGGCCTGCGGGAAGAGGGCACCACCGGGTCGGTCGAGGTTGCCGGTGAGGATGTTGAGGATGTCGACGAGCCAGCTCGCGAGGGTTCCGTGGGCCACCGTGCTGCTGCCGATGCGCCCGTAGACGGCGGCGGTGGGCGCGGCGGCGAGGTCGCGGGCGAGCCCCCGGATCGTGTCGGCCGCCACCTCGCAGGCGTCGGCGACGGCTTCGGGGGCGAAGTCCGTCAGTGCGTGGCGGAGTTCGTCGATGCCCTGGACGTGTTGGGCGAGCGCGCCCAGGGTCACCCGTCGTTCCCGGAAGAGGACGTGTGCCATGGCGGCGAGCAGCAGTGCGTCGGTGCCCGGCCGGACGGACACGTGCCGGTCGGCCAGTCGCGCGGTCCGGGTCCGCCGGGGGTCGATCACCGTCAGGGTCCCGCCCCGGGCCTTGAGTGCCCGCAACCGCCCGGGGAAATCGGGAGCGGTGCACAGACTGCCGTTGGAATCCAGTGGGTTGGCGCCGATCAGCAGGAGGTGGTCGGTGCGGTCCAGGTCGGGAACCGCGATGGCCTGGGGATCTCCGAACAGCAGTCCGCTGGAGACGTGCTTGGGCATCTGGTCGACCGTGGACGCGGTGAACAGCCCGCGAGTGCCGAGAGCGCGGAGCAGGAGGGGCGGGTAGAGCGCCCCGGCCACGGTGTGCGCGTTGGGGTTGCCGAGTACGAGACCGACCGCGTGCGGGCCGCGGCGTTCGACGATCGGCGAGAGCCCGGCGGCGACGGCGTCGAACGCCTCCTCCCAGGACGCCTCCCGGAGCACGCCGTCGCGGCGGACCAAGGGGGCGCGCAACCGGTTCGGATCACCGTCGAGTTGTCCGAAGGCGGCGCCCTTGGGACAGAGGAAACCCTTGCTGAAGACGTCCTCACGGTCTCCGCGAGCGCCGGTGACCCGGGTGCCGTCGATCGTCAGCGTGAGGCCGCAGGTGGCCTCGCACAGGGGACAGATGCGGGGGGCGGTGCGGGTCACGGGTCCTCCCGAGGGGCGGTGGCGCGCGGTCGCGACGGACGATACCGACCGGTAGGCACGGGCGGGAGCCCCCGTGCCCCGGGAGGGGGCCTCACGGCGCCCGGAGGGCGCGGGCGCCGAGGCCGCCGCGGCCCCTCAGTCGAGCACCCGGGCCAGGTAGCCCCGCAGCATCCGCCTCGCCTCCTCGATGATCCTGGCGTCCCCTTCGGGCTCGACCCGGAAGGCGAGTTGCACCAAGGCGTCGGCGGTCTCGACGGAGACGAGGACGGCGCGGCGCAGTCCGGCGTCGGCGGAGCGGCCGAGGTGACCGGAGAGGAGTTCGGTCAGGAGGTCGGCGACACGCAGGTTCGGGCCTCCGACGCGGTCGCCGACCGGGATCCGGTTGCCGAAGTCGACCAGGGAGAAGCCGGGCGCGGATCTCCTCATCGCGAGGTACTCGTCCAGCATGACGTCCAGACCCGCGCGCCAGTCCTCGCCCCGGATGGGGGCCAGCCGCCCGGCGACCCGTTCGGCGTAGCGCTCCAGGTTCCGCTGGGCCAGGGCGTCGGCGAGTTGGCGCTTGTCGACGAAGAACCGGTACACCGAGCCGATGGGGACTCCGGCTCGTTGGGCGACGCTCCGGGTGGTCAGGGCGTCGTAGCCGACCTCGTCCAGCAGGTCGGCACAGGCGTCGAGGATCTTCTCCAACCGCTCGGCGCTGCGGCGCTGCACCGGGGCTCGACGGAGCGAGGCCGCGCGCGGCACGGCCCTCACCGGGCGGCCCGCCGGTGCCCGACCGCCCGGAGGCGGCCGACCGAGGGAGCTGCCGGACGCGCGTCCACCCGGTCCGACCGCCTCCCGGGGCGGCGGGGCCCGGGGCCCGCCCTTCCGTGCGAGAGTGCCACGGCCCCTCGGGTGACGGAGCGCCGGCCCGATGGGGCACCCGCCGGGCGGTCGGCCGGGCGCACCGCCGGCAACCTGCGAAGTCTGCGCGTCCACGACATGCCGGGAAGAGTAGAACACCCGCGCGGTGCGGGAGATCCTCGGGACGCGACGGATCGCCCGCGTCGGCGACCTCGCCGACCCCCACACCGAGCGTCCGAGGTCCGCTCCGAGGGGGTGGTTTCCGGCCCGCTCGGCGAAACCCTTGCGCGGCGCGATAGGCAATCCTACGGTATCCCATAGGAATCGGTCGGGCACCGGCCGAAGTGGCGGGTGAGGGAGCGACGATGGGCGCGGAAGCGCGAGACACCTCGGAGAAGCCGGCCCATCTGTCCGGCTTCGGCAACGAGCACTGTTCGGAGGCCGTCCCAGGCGCCCTCCCCCAGGGCCGCAACTCCCCGCAGCGGGTTCCCTTCGGGCTCTACGCGGAGCAGTTGAGCGGCTCGGCCTTCACCGAACCCCGGGCCGACAACCGGCGTTCCTGGCTGTACCGCATCCGCCCCTCCGCGGCGCATCCGGCCTTCGTCCGCGCGGAGGACACGGCCCTGCGCACCGCTCCCTTCGACGCCGCCGAGCCGGATCCCAACCGGCTGCGGTGGAACCCTCTCCCCGCCCCGCCCCCGGGCACCGACTTCCTCGCCGGGCTGTGGACCCTCGGGGGGAACGGCGACGCCGGTCGGCGATCCGGCATGGCCGTGCACCTCTACCACGCCAACGCCGACATGGACCGCGTCTTCGGCGACTCCGACGGGGAGCTCCTGATCGTTCCCGAGCGGGGTGGACTCCTGCTGCGCACGGAGTTCGGGCTCCTGGCGGCCGAGCCCGGTCACATCGCGCTGATCCCGCGCGGGGTGCGCTTCCGCGTGGATCTGCTCGGAGCCTCCGCGCGCGGCTACGTCTGCGAGAACTACGGGGCTCCCTTCCGCCTGCCCGAGCTGGGCCCCATCGGTGCCAACGGTCTGGCCAACGCGAGGGACTTCCTGGCACCCGTGGCCGCGTACGAGGACGTCGAGGGCCCCGTCGAGGTGGTGAACAAGTACTGCGGAGGCCTGTGGCGTGCGACCTACGACCACTCGCCGCTCGACGTGGTCGCCTGGCACGGCAACCATGTGCCGTACGTCTACGACCTGAGGCGCTTCAACGTCATCGGGTCGATCTCGTACGACCATCCCGATCCCTCGGTGTTCACCGTACTCACCTCGCCCTCCGAGATCCTCGGCCAGGCCTCGGTCGACTTCGTGGTGTTCGCGCCGCGGTGGCTGGTGGGCGAGGACACCTTCCGTCCGCCCTACTTCCACCGGAACGTGATGAGCGAGTACATGGGGCTGATCGAGGGCGCCTACGACGCCAAGGCGGAGGGGTTCGTCCCGGGCGGCGGCTCCCTGCACAACATGATGTCCGCGCACGGGCCCGACCGGGAGACTTTCGACCGGGCCGTGGCCGCCGAGCTGAAGCCGCACAGGGTCGACGACGGTCTGGCCTTCATGTTCGAGACGCGCTGGCCCCTCGTCGTCACCCGGCAGGCGGCCGGCGCGGCACACCTGCAACAGGGGTACGACGACGTGTGGCACGGTCTGGAGCGCCGCTTCCGCCCGTTGCCCTGAGGGCGTGCGGCACGGTACGGATGACCCGGTGAACTTCTTCGCCCCGGACTCCGTCGCCCTGAACCGCAAGCTGCCGCTCTGGTACCAGGTGTCGCAGTCCCTGCGCGCCTCGATACTCGGCCGTTCGCCCCGGGACCCCCTGCGGCTGCCGACCGAGGCGCGGCTGGCCGCACACTACGGTGTGAGCGTCCTGACCATGCGGCAGGCGCTCAAGGAGTTGGAGGAGGAAGGCCTGGTCACCCGTCACCGGCGGCGGGGCACGTTCATCGATCCGGGCGCCCGCCGAGGCTCGCCGGTACGGCTGCTGGGTTCCGTCGACGCGATCGTCGCCCAACAGTCCGGAATGCGGACCCGGTTGCTGGAGCGGGGCACCGGTCCTGTGCCTTCCGGGCTGGCCGAGCACTTCCCCGACCTGGCCGAGGTGGCGATCTACCATCGGCTGCGCGGGGACGGCGAGACGGGCGAGCCGACCAACCATGCACGCAACTACGTCCGGCCCGAGGTGGCGGACCTCATCGACCCCCGGGAGCTGTCCCTGCGACCCATGACCAGGGTGCTACGCGACACCGCGGGTGTGGACATCGGCCGTATCACGGACACGGTGGAGGCGCGACTGGCCGACCCGGAGAGCGCGGCGCTCCTGAACGTGCCCTTGCTGAGCCCGATCCTGCACTACACCGGCGTCACCCACGACCCGACCGGCCGCGTCCTGGACGTGGCCGTGATCCACTACCGGGGGGATCGCTTCTCCTTCACGGTCTCCCTCGACGCGCCCTGACGGCGCCGTCACCGCAGAGGACGAGGCGTGTGGTGCTCCGCCGGACGCGGACCCCGAAGGTGGACAGCGCGACGGGGCACGGCGTGGACCTACGGGGCCGACCGGCAGGGCCCCTGGCGGAGGCTCGTGTTGAAGTCGCCGACAGCCGGCACCACCCGCCGCCGCGAGGCGGGCACTCAGCCACCGAAGAGGGAGCGACGGAGCCGACGCAGCGGCGCGAAGAGCGCGACGCGACGGATCCGGTCGTCGCCGGATGGGTGCCGGCGGCCCGCGTCCCGCGTGGTCAGCTCACGCATCAGCGTGGTCGCTTCAAGCGTCTCCCGTTGGGGCACGGCCGGCCCGCCCAGCACGGACAGGTGGCGGTCCAGGCGCGAACTCGTCGCGCCACTACCGCAGGTGATGGCTGGGACCCTCGCCCTGTTGCGCACCGTTATCCGATCCATGTCTCTCCCCACCCGTACGAGTCCACCCGGCCCGGGCAGGCTAACCCTATCGCCCTCCGACGAAACCCGCGCATCACGGCGTGACGATTCCCACGCCCGCGCGAGCGTGGGTCTCCCTTCCCCGTCCCACGGAAGTCCCGTGACGCCGGCGCCAGTCGGGCCACTGGCGCGGTGACCCGACGGGACGACCGACGCTCACGGCGTGTCACGTCGAGCGACACGACCGACCGCACCCGGACGCCCACGCGTCCGCTACACCACCCTCACGGCCCCCCGTCGGCGCCGGGCCGGCCGCACGGGTGGTTCACGCCGCGGAGGTCAGCGCGGGCAGATAGCCACCGGACTGTCCGGCCGCGTTGGGGTGGTAGGACTCGCCGATGTTCGACCACTTCACGCTGTGCAGCCACGAGTCGCCGGAACAGATCTCGTGCCCGGCGAAGGTGGACCGCACGTCGCCGAAGGTGAAGCCGTGGTCGGCGGCGCGCTTGGCCAAGGCCGCGTTGAGGTGGTCCGAGGCGTCGTTGATCGCCTGCCTCTTGGTCTCGGAGAGCCCCACGCAGAACGTGCCGAGACGGTAGAAGCGCGGGTAGCCGAGCACGACGACCCGAGCGTGGGGGGCCTTGTCCCGAATCGCCGTGTAGACGGTGTCGAGTCTGCCGGGGAGCGAGGTGTCGACGTAGGCGCGGGCGGTGTCGATCCGCGAGAGGCAGGCACTGTCGGACTGGAACACACACGTTGTCATGACATCGGCGAACCCTGCGTCGTTGCCCCCGACGGTGACCGACACCAGCCCCGTGGAGCTGTCGAGCGGGCCGAGCTGACCCGAGACGACATCACCCGTTCGGGCGCCCGCACAGGCGGTGAAGTGGAAGGTGGACGGCGCGTGGGCGGCCTCCCACAGGGCGGGGTAGGCGCGGGTGCTGCGCTTGCAGTCACCGCTGGAGGAGAGGTAGGAACCGGCCCCCAGGCCGGAGGAGTAGGAGTCGCCGAGGGCCACATAGCCGTCCGCCACCGCTGGTTGGGCCGCCTGCGCGGCAGCCGCACCGGTGAGGGTGGCACCGGCGGCGAGGAGCAGGGACGACAGGAAGCCGACGATTCGGGAACGTCTCATGGAACCTCCCTTAGCAGGAAATGGGGCCACAACCGTGGTACCAGGCATACGTGTTGCAAGGAAGTGTCCATGTCAACAACTTCGACAAGCGCCGCCCGCCCGAGCCTCGGCACGAGCCGGGCGGGTGAACCGGGCGCGGACACCGCCTCGGGCGACGTCGGCGCCCCCGGTGGACGTGGCGCGGCAGACGCCGCGTCGACCCTGACCGAACTCGGTCGGCCTGTCCGGTTCCACCGTTCCGCCCACGACGACGGCCCGAAGCGGCGGGCGCGAGTGCTCGCCCGTCGTCGCCGCCACGGCGTCACGGACTCAGGACGGTTCCCCGGATGCCCCGTTGGCCTCGACATCGGCCACCATCCGGCGCAGCACCTTGAGCGCGGCCACGTACTCCTCGTCGCCGATGCCCTGATGGACCACGGCCCGTACCTCGGTCGCGAGCTCTGGAAGCCGCACTCTCGCGGCCTCCCCGGTGTCCGTGAGGTGAAGGTGTCCGCCGTCGTCGTGTCGGAGCCATGCGCGGTGGAGCAACTGGTCGACGTCCCTGGCGATCTCGTGCGGAGCGTCGGCGAGGTGCGCCGACTGGGCGACCACCTCCTCGCGGCTGGGCGCCGCGGGGCCACCGCTCACACGGTCGAGCACCCGGTACTGCGGCTGCGCGACATCGATCCTGGCCCTGGTGTCACGCGGATGGCGAGTGACGGCCGAGTGGGCCGCACCGGTCCGGTACCCGACCGGCCGAGTGGCCGACATGTCGTCGTTGGCGGCCTGGTTCGCGGGCGCCTGATCGGTGGGCGATCCTGTCGGTGACTCCGTGGTCGCGCCACTACGCGCCGCGGCGCGTCGAGCGGTTGGAAGGCCCCGCCTCCCGCGACCTGTCCGGGACGCGCGCCGAACCGTCGTCGAGCTCCGTGTTCCTCGGTCGCGCCGCCACCCCGCGCGGCCAGGCCGAGGCCCACCGCCCGATCCGACGACGGCTCGGCCGTACGGGGGGCGGGGCGTCGAAAAGCCGTCTCGGTTCAATCGGCCCCGCTTCTCTCCCGCGACGTGCCCCGACTACGCGTGGTACCGGCCGCGCAGCGCTTCCCGTACCGCCGCCATCGCCTCGGACTCGCTGAGCCCGAGCCGATGAACGCGCTCCGCGTAGCCCCGCGCCGCCGTCGCTGCCTCTCGTGCCGCCGCGTCGCCCGCGGCGGCGACGAACGTGCCGTTGCGCCCCCGGGTCTCCACGACCCCGTCGGCTTCCAGGGCGCGGTACGCCTTGGCGACCGTGTTGGCCGCCAACCCGAGGGAGCCGGCGAGGCCGCGCACGGTCGGCAACCGGTGGCCGATCGGCAGGGCACCGGAACGGACCTGCTCGGAGATCTGGGCACGCACCTGCTCGTAGGGGGGCTCTCCGTCGTCGATGCTGATCGTCAAGTTCACCGGGCGATTCTCCCCCGCGGCGTGGAAAACGCGTGGCGCCGCGACCGTGGCCCCCGTACGGTGCGGACCATCCGCCTCGCCCCCGGCAGGGACGAGGCCGACCTCAGGGAGGCCCCTTGACCGCCGCCACCCGATATCGGCCGCCCATGGAGGCCGATACCCACCCGCGCGGCCCGTGGGCGGCGCGGTGGTGAGCCGCGCGGGGTCGGTGGACCGAGTGTGGATCCGCCTGGTCAAGGCCGGCCGCACGAAGATCCGTTATCCGGCGGTGCCGGTGGCCGACGACGGCTCGCGGATCACCGTCCGCGCGGGATGGGCCGGCGGGACGGTCCGGGACTTCGGGTTCGTCCGGTTCGAGCCGGGTGACGTCTTCACGGAGTACTACTGGCGCGAGCGCTGGTACTCGGTGAAGGAGGTCCGCTCCGACACGGGCAGGTTGAAGGGCTGGTACTGCGATGTCACCCGGCCGGCCGTGCTGCTCGGCACCGAGTTGGTCGTGGAGGACCTGGACCTCGACCTGTGGCGTTCCGCCGACGGGACGGACGTACGACGGCTGGACGAGGACGAGTTCGCCGCGAGCGGCCTGGCAGACCGCGACCCGGAGGCCGCCGCCGAGGCCGCCGCCGCGCTGCACGAGTTGGAGAGGCGGGCACACGGCGGTGACTTCGAGGCTCTGCTCGCCTGACCGAGCCGCCCTTCACGTCCGGCACGGGCAGGCGCCTTCCGTCGGTTCGAGGCCCGTCCCACACCGCAGGGCGAGGTGACGACCGTCACAGACAGGAATGTGTCGAAGGGGGACTCTCGGGAAAGGGGTCTGGCTCCGTGGAGTACGCGGAATCGGTGGACCCCGAGGAGGCAGCCATGCGCCGTGTGACCGTGCGGAAGCCACTGAAGAAGACCGACGCGCGCCGCCTTCGCGAGGAGGTCGAGGAACCCCCCGCGGCACGGCCGGAGATTCGGCGTGACGTCGCCCGCGTCTGGTGGCCGGACGCCTGACCCGCCTCGCGCCGACGGCCCCGCGACACCGCGGGGTCCGCCGCGGCTCGCGCCGGACGGACCCCGCGGTGTCACCCGGTGTCGGTCGACCCCACCGGGGTGCGACTCACCAGAAGACGGACGCGCAGGTGGTGCGCTTGGCATTGGCGGGGTCGAGCGCCCCCTCCACCGCGTGGAAGGCGATCCGGTCGAACAGTCCGATCGAGGCGTGCTCGGACAGGTCGAGCGGGCAGAGGTCCTGGAGCAGGATGTTGCGGACGTCGGGTCCGCTGAGGTACTGGCTCCGGTAGGGGGTGACCACCTGGTCGTACTTGGTGGCGAGGACGGTGTAGCGGACGCCCGGCACGGTGTCGCCGCCCTCGTTGAGCTTGGTGAGGAAGTCCGAGCCGGCGATCTGGTCGGCGAGGGCCGGGGTGTGTTCGGTCAGGAGGTTCTCGATGCCGGGGAAGTAGGGCAGCAGCCGGGCGAGTCCGACCAGAGTGGTGCCGTGGTTGCTGGGGGCTATGCCGACCAGCGCGTTCACCTTCTCCGCCCCACCGAGGAACTTCAGGTAGTAGCGGGGCATCATGCCGCCCTGCGAGTGGCCCACGATGTCGGCCTCTTCGGCTCCGGTGGCGGCGAGCACCTTGTCGACGAAGTCGGAGAGCTGCTCCGCCGACTCGTCGACGGGACCGAGACCGTAGAAGAAGGGCACGCCGGGGAGTTGGCCGTAGTCGAGCGAGAAGACGCAGTACCCGCGGTTCTTCAGGTAGGGCGCCAGACCCAGCCAGTTGTCGACGGAGTTGCCGAACGTCCCGTGGACGAGGACGACGGGGCGGGGGTGGGCGGCGGAGGGCTTGCAGCCGTAGTTGTTCCAACCGCTGCTGGGAGCGGCCGTGGCGGCCTGGGCGGCGGCGGTGGGGATCAGGGTGACCGCGGCGGTCAGCAGGACCGCGGTCAGGGCTCTGATCGCTCGTCTCCAGGGCAGCATCGCGTGATCTCCTTGCGGCTCAGGGGAGTGGGGACAGCGCTGCGCCTGTGATCCGGATCACGAGGATGCTGTTCACCCGTAAAGTTACGGGCGGGTAGTCCAAATGTGAAGTTACGCGTCGGTAAAAAATACCGCCGGTAACACCTCTGACGGAGCCGGTTCCTGACGAGCACTCGGCGAGGGAGCCTCGGGGACCTCCTGCGCAGGTGTTCCCGAAGATCCACCCGGCCGGAGCCGTCACCACGCCAGGGCGCCGGGCATCACCGCTCGCGGGCCGCGGCCCCCTCGACTGATCGGGTCTCTGCCGCACGTCCGCTCGACACCGACCGTCTGATCGGCCTCTACTCCTTCGGGGCCTGCTGCGCGGCGGTGCACACCGCGATGCCCAGAACGATGAGCGCGATGCTGATGTAGATCTCGTAGCCGTCGATGTACAGGTGCTTCATGAAGCCCATGATCGGAATCCACTTGCCGAAGGCTTCGTGGACGATGCCCTGCAGGCCGCCGACGATGAACGTGAAGCCGATCAAACCGAGTATGCCCTTCATGGCCCAAACAGTAGAAACCCCTTCTCAGGGCCGGTATCGGTCATTGGTACACAGGGGAGGCGGCCTTGTCGTCCGAAGGTATCGACCCGCGGCGCACACGATCCGGCGGCAGCGCTGCAGACGTAGATTCGGCGGTATGCGCAACCGCCGCGACTGGTTCGTCGACATCGCCTTATTCCTCTTCGCCGTGGTCTTCTCCGTGGTCACGGCAGACTCGGTTCGCCCGGACGAGAACATGTCCGGCGGCGAGCAGATCGCCGACCAGGTGGCATGCGGGCTGGCCTGCGCATTGGTCTTCCTGCGGCGGCGGTGGCCGGCGCAGCTGGCCGTGGTGCTGATGCTGGCCGGCACCTATTTCCACTATCTGACCGGGGCCACGCTTGTGACTCTGTTCACCGTGGCGGTGCATCGGCAACGGCGGGTCACCGCCTGGCTGGCGGCTGTGGCCCTGGTGCAGTTCCTCGTGTTTCTGGCGCGGGGGCCGGACACGGGCTCCAAGGCGACCAGTTCGGCCCTCACCTACTTCGCACTGGTGGCGGGCGCTATCGGCTGGGGGCTGTACGTGCGTTCCCGGCGGGCACTGGTCGCGTCGCTGAAGGAACGCGCGGCCCGGGCCGCCGACATGGCCCGACGACAGGCACGGGAGGAGATCGCCCGGGAGATGCACGACGTCCTCGCCCACCGACTGTCGCTGCTGAGCCTGCATGCGGGGGCGTTGGAGTTCAACCCGAATGCCCCCGCGCGAGACATCCAGCACGCGGCCGAGGTGATCCGCGACAGCGCGCACCAGGCGCTACAGGACCTGCGCGATGTGATCGGTGTCCTGCGGGCGCCGACGGCGGGCCCGGATGGGGGCGAAGGGGGGCCGCAGCCGACGCTGGCGGACGTGGGGCGGCTGGTGGCGGAGTCCCGCGAAGCCGGGATGCGCGTCACATACCAACAGGAGGCCGTGGACGCGGACACGCTCCCCGCCGTCACCGGTCGAACCGCGTACCGCATCGCACAGGAGGGCCTGACGAACGCCCACAAGCACGCGCCCGAGAGCGAGATCACGGTCACCGTGTCGGGCCGCCCCGGAGAAGGAGTGACGGTGACCGTGATGAACCCGCTCCCGGGCAGCCGGACAGGCAGCCGAGGAACGATCATCCCGAGTGCCGGGCAGGGCCTGATCGGGCTCGGCGAACGCGCCCAGCTGGCCGGTGGGCGACTGGAACACGGCCCTCGGGACGGCTCGTTCGTGCTGCGTGCCCGGCTGCCCTGGGGCTGCACCAAGGCGATGGGCCGCTGACGTGACCGACATGATCCGAGTGCTCCTCGTCGACGACGATCCGCTGGTACGCTCCGGGTTGCGGCTGATACTCAAGGGCGCTCCGGATGTGAAGGTGGTCGCCGAAGCCGCAGACGGGGCTGAAGTGGCGGCGCTGGTGACAGACCACTCCCCTGACATCGTGCTCATGGACATCCGGATGCGTGGCATGAGCGGCCTCGCCGCCACCGAGGCGTTGCGCGCTCGCCCTGCCCCCCCTGAGGTGCTGGTGCTGACCACGTTCAACACCGACGAGCACGTGTTGCGAGCCTTGCGCGCGGGCGCCTCCGGCTTCGTGTTGAAGGACACCCCGCCCCAGGAGATCGTGGCGGCGGTGCGGAAGGTGGCGGCGGGCGAGCCGGTGCTCTCGCCCGCGGTGACACAGCAGCTGATCGCACAGGTATCGGAGGGAACGGGCGGGGGGCGCGAGACCCGAGCCGAGCGGGCTCGGGCGCAACTGGCGCTTCTCGGCGACCGGGAGCGGGAAGTGGCGGTCGCAGTGGGGCAGGGCAAGACCAACGCGGAAATCGCGACGGAGTTGTACATGTCGGTGCCAACCGTCAAGACCCATGTCTCGCGCATCCTGGCCAAACTGGCCCTCGGCAACCGCGTGCAGATGGCCCTCGTGGTGTACGAGGCGGGCGCGGCACTGTGAACACGGCTCAGGGCCGAAGCCCGTGCCGAAAGCCGGCACCGAGGGCCGCCGGCCCCACCGAGCCGGGCCATCTCGCGGCAATACGGTCGAGGACCGGTTCAAGCCGACGGGCGCTTTCCGTCTGCCGGTCGAAGGTGAGCTGCCGGCCGGAGAGCCGAACGGGGGTCAGATCCTCGGCTCTCAGGGAAAGGGCTGTCACCCGGGCCCGCTGTAGTCCCAAGGCATCGTGCAGCGCTTGTGCGGTGCCCACCAATACCGGTGTGTGGGCCGTGGGTTCTGGAAGTACTCGCGTCCGGGTGGTCGTGGACCGGTCCGCGTAATGAACCGTGAGCGCGAGCGCGCGGGCCACCTGGCCGTCCGTTCTCAATTGCCTGCCGATGTCGACGGAAAGTCCAAGCAGTACGCCGCGACGTACGGATCCATCGACCTCATGCCTGCCGAATCGAAATTCAGCACTGGTCGACTTGGGCGGGGCCTGCGGTACCACGCGTGTCCGGTCGATGCCATGGGCCCGTTCGTGCACAAGATGCCCCATCTTCGCGCCCAGCATTCGCTGCAGTGTGGCCTCAGGCATTTTCGCAACCCTGCCGATGCTGTCCAATCCGTACGCACAGAGCGTGCGGGCCGTCTTCGGCCCCACTCCGTGCAGGGCCGCTACCGGCTTTGGATTCAGGAAGCTCGACACTCCCTGTGAGGTATCCGTGACACAGCGAACGGTACCAGGCTGTCCGTGCTGCCCGGCCATCCTGGCGAGCATGGGATTGGGGGCCACGCCGACAGCACAGTCAAGGCCGTGCAACGCCAACATGCGCACACGCACGAGTCTCGCAATCTCAACAGCGTCGCAGTCGAAATAGCGAACACTCCCGCTCACATCCGCCAATGCGGCGTCGGGAGGAATGGCCTCGGCAACCGGGGTGATGTCACCCAGGACCTGAAGGAGTGTCTCCCACGTCTCCCGAGGCGGTCCTGGCGCCTCGATGTAGATAATGGCCATCTCGATCACCCCGCACTTCCGGGACTGGAATGCCAGAGCTTGCGGCCTTCCACAGAGTCACCGCCTGCGGGCCTGAGATCCGCCCACGGGTCCATTTCGACGCCGTTGGCCACTTGAATCGTTCGGCCACGCCCTCTCGGCTCAGGGACAGAGTCAAGGTCAGGGCGCTCGCGAGGCTCCGCCAAACGGTCCGCCACAGCATCGAGGCCTCCGGACCGGCGCAACTCCGCGAGTTCCGCCAGATCCCATGCGGCAGAGCCGACAACACTGAGCGAACGCGGCCCACGGCGTTGGACTTTCCCGCGTACCAGCAGCAGCCAGCTGTGAAAGATCGTGTGCGCGCAATCGTCCTGACTGTCGCTGAAGAAAGCCAGGTCTATCAGGCCGGTCGAGTCGTCGAGGGTGACGAAGATGATCCGCTGAGGCTCCCGCGCGTTCGCTTCCCCGTACGGGCTCGACTTGGTGCGGTGAAGCACCGGTGGCGTCTGGGTGGCCGCCTTGGCGCCCACGACCAGTACCGTCTCTCCGTGTGCCACCGAGCGCAGCCGCCGTGCCGGGACCACGCCCAGCTCGTCGAGGAACTCCTGGTGGTCGTCGATCAGGTGGCGGGAGACGTCCATGGACAGCACGCCCAGTTCGGCACTGAGCCGCTCGGCCTCGGTGAGGTCGGGCAGCCCGGCCGAGGCCGTCTTCCGCCCGTCCGCGAGAGGGAGTTGATCCCCTCGTCCGCCCCGGGCGCCACGGTGCAGTTCGGCCAGGTGCAGTCGCAGGTCGCGCCGGTTGGCGCCGAACGCGTCCAGGGCGCCGACCTGGGCCAGTCGACCCGCCGACGGGCGGCTGGGCCGGGCCCGCTCCCAGAAATCGAGCAGCGAGGCGTACGGCTGCCCCTCGGCGATCCGCGCGGCCTCGACCTCGGAGATTCCGTGCACGTCGCGGAGGGCCAAGCGAAGGCCCCAGGTCGGGGGCCGCCCTTCGGCGGAGTCCGTCACCGATTCGATCCGGTGGTCGATCCCCGACCTGTTCACGTCCAACGGCAGGATCGGCACGCCGCGTCGCCGCGCGTCCGCGAGCAGCAACCGCTTGGGGTACATACCGGGGTCGTGGGTGAGCAACCCGGCGTAGAAGGCGGCCGGGTGGTGGGCCTTCAACCAGGCCGACTGGTAGGTGGGCACGGCGAAGGCGACCGCGTGGGCCTTGCAGAAGCCGTAGGAGCCGAAGGCCTCGACCGTCTCCCAGGTGCGCCGAATCGTTTCCGCGTCGTAGCCGTTCGCCGCGGCGCGCCGGGCGAACCACGCCTTGATCCGCCCCTGCGACTCGGGGTCCGACAGCCCGCGTCGCACCCGATCGGCCTCCCCTCGCCCGCAGCCGGTCATGATGTCGACGATGTCGATGACCTGCTCGTGGAAGACGACGACCCCGTAGGTGTCCCGCAGCGGCTCCTCCAGGTCCGGATGCGGGTACCGGATCGGCGCCCGCCCGTGTCGGGCCTCGATGAAGGGACGCACCATGTCGGCGGCGACCGGCCCCGGCCGGAACAGCGAGATGTCGACCACGAGGTCGTGGAAGGTACTCGGTTGGAGCCGCCCCACCAGGTCCCGCTGGCCCGGCGACTCGATCTGGAAGCAGCCCAGCGTCTCGGCGCTCCGGATCAGCCCGTAGGTCGCCGGATCCCCCTCGGGCACCGCGTCCAGGTCGATCCTCCGCCCCGTGACCCGACGCACCTCGGCGACCGCGTGGGCCATCGCCGACTGCATCCGCACCCCCAGCACGTCCAGCTTGAGCAGCCCGAGATCCTCGACGTCGTCCTTGTCGAACTGGGCCATGGGAAAGCCCTCGCCGCTGGTCGGCACGACCGGTGTCCGACGCGTCAGGGAGGCGTCGGAGAGAAGCACGCCGCAGGGGTGCATGGCGGTGCCGCGCGGCAGGGCGTCGAGGGCCTCCACCAGCTCCCACAGCCTTCCGTGGCGCTCCCGCTCCTCCGCCAGTCCCCGCAGCTCGGGGAGTTCGTCGAGGGCCGCGCGGGCGTCGCGGGCGAGGATGTGCGGGAACGACTTGGCGATCCGGTCGATCTCGGCCGGATCCATCGACAAGGCGGCGCCTACGTCCCGGATCGCGTGGCGCACCCGATACGTCTCCGGCATCGCCACCGTCGCCACCCGCTCGGTGCCGAACCGATCGATGATCGCGTGGTAGACCTCCAGTCGCCGGGCGGACTCCACGTCGATGTCGATGTCGGGCAGCACCACGCGCTCCCGGGACAGGAAGCGTTCCATCAGCAGTCCGTGTTCGACCGGGTCGGCGTGCGCGATGCCGAGGAGGTGGTTGACGAGGGACCCCGCGCCGGAGCCGCGGGCGGCGACTCTGACGCCCATCCCCCGGACGTCGTCCACCACCTGGGCGACCGTGAGGAAGTACGAGGCGAAACCGTGGTGGGCGATGATGTCCAACTCGTGGTGGACCCGCTCCCAGTACGCGCGACGCCGGTGGTGACCGTGCCGCACCATGCCCGCCGCCACCCGGGAGGCGAGCGCCCGCTGCGCGGTGCGGCGCCCGGCGCCCACCAGGTGCGGCTCGGGGAAGTGAACGGTCCCGATGCCGAGGTCGTCCTCGGGGTCGACCAGACATTCGGCGGCGGTGGCCCGCGTCAGCTCCACCAGCCGGCGGGCGGCGTCCCGCCGGAGGCCCGCGGCCTCGGCGATCCGTTCGGCGACCTCCCGCATCGCGTCGGCCCCCTTCAGCCATGCCTCGCCGGAGTCGCGTTGCCCGATGGCGTCGACGGGCACCAGTCGGCGGGCGGCGTCCAGGACGTCGGCGACCGGCCCCTGCCCTCGGTCGGCGTACCGGACGGCGTTGCTGAGCACAGGCCGTACGCCCTGTTCCGCCGCGAAGCCGACGGTGCGGGCCGCCAGCCGCAGCGAGCCGGGACCGGTTCCCTGGCGGCCGTGCCACAGGACTTCCAGGCGCAGGGCGTCCCCGTGTACCTCCCGCCAGGGGGCGAGCGCCTTGGCGGCGCGATCGGGGCGACCCTCGGCCAAGGCTCGTCCGACATCGGACGCGGGCCCGAGCAGGACCGTCAGCCCATCGGCGCGCTGGGCGTTCCAGGGCAGCAGGGGCCTCTCCGTCCCTCCTCCGGCGTCCGCGTGCGCGGTGGACACCAGGCGACACAGCTCGGCCCAGCCGCGAGCGCCGTCACGGGCGAGGAAGGTGACGCGCTGGGCGGACTCGTCCACGAAGGCGCCGCCGCGCACCGGGGCACGGCGGCCGGCGCGGCGCGCGACCGTCTCCGACACGCCGGCGTCGAGGACGGCGGGCGCCACCGCCAGCTCCACGCCGAACAGGGGACGGACACCCACCCGGGAACAGGCCTTGGCGAAGCGCACCGCACCGGCGAGGGTGTCACGGTCGGTGAGGGCGACGGCGTCCATGCCGCGCTCGGAGGCCCGCTCGGCCAGCCGCTCCGGATGGGAGGCCCCGTAGCGGAGGGAGAACCCGGAGGCGGCGCGCAGATGCGTGAAGTCCGACACACGCGCCTCCCGCACTCGTGGGCTCTCCGAGGGCGAATCACCACATCGAACACCTGTTCCCTGCTGCCTCACCCCCACCATAGACCAATTTTCGAATGCGTGTGCGATAGCTGTCCCACCCCTCCCCACCTGCGACGACACCGCTCCACAGGCCGCGCGGGACATGACAACGCCACCGGGGTGTCGACCGACGGAAGGGCCCCCGCGCGACGATCACGCGGGGGCCCTGAGTCACCGAGGGGCCCGCCGATGGGGCCGACGGGCCCCGGCGGAAGGGGTGGGCCTAGTAGACGCTCACGCCGTAGGCGTTCAGCGCCTCCACGACCGGCTGGAAGAAGGTCGTGCCGCCCCAGGTGCAGTTGCCGCTGCCGCCGGAGGTCAGGCCGTAGGCGACACCGTTGCTGCCGTAGAGCGCCCCGCCGGAGTCGCCCCGCTCGGCACAGACATTGGTCTGGATCATGCCGTAGACGATGTCGCCGCCACCGTAGTTGACCGTGGCGTTGAGAGCGGTCACCCGCCCGGTGTGAGTGCCCGTGGTGGACCCGTCACGGATGACGCTGGTGCCGACGGCGGGCGTGGCCGCGCTGGTGATGTCCACGCCACCGGCGGTGCCCGGCCTGCTGACGGACGAGTTCGTGTACTGGACGATGCCGTAGTCGTTGACCGGGAAGCTGGACCCGACCGTCGGACCGACGACCGTGCTCCCCGAGGAGTCGGCGTACCAGGTACTCGCCCCATCGGTGCAGTGACCGGCGGTCAGGAAGTACTCCGCGCCGGTGCTGCTGCGGACGTTGAAGCCGAGAGAGCAACGCCAGGCGCTCGTGTACACGGCGTCGCCGCCCTGGAGCAGCTTGGAGAACTGCCCCGGGGTCCGCTCGATGGTGAGCGCGTCGGCGTTGTCGCCCGCCAACTTCTTGATCTGCGCGATCTCGGCGCGGGAGACGGTGCTGTCGACCGTGACGAGGAGTCGCCCGGTCTCTTCGTCGACGGCCCAGGCCGTGCCCGGAACATCGGCCTTGAGCACCGCGGCGCCGGCGCTCTCGAGTTCGGCGGCGCTGAAGGCGGCCGTCTCGGCGGCGTTCGCGCTGGGGACCGCGACCGCGGCGGCGGCCACGATGCCGGTGGCCACCGCGGTCAGCCGGGTCCGCCTCGTGATACGGCTACGGGGAGTTGTGCGCTTGATCCTCACTTCTCGTCCTCCACTGGGGAAGTAGGGGGCCCTGTCGTGGGGTTGTGGGCCCGTGAGGCGCAGCCAGGCGGCACGGACGGGATCGCCGTGCACCTGACAAGCACTGGGGCGAGTATTCGGCCGAACGGGTGGGCGGCGCAAGGGTGCCTTCAAGCCGTCAACTTCTCCACCCTCAAGTGAATTGGGCGCCCCGGGTGCCATTCGACACGCACGATCGGGCCTCGGTGGCCCCCGACGTGCCGTCAAGCACCGGCCCGGACAGACGCGCACGCGAGCGGCGCGAGCATCCCGGCGCGCGCCGTCGGCGGGGGCGCTCGGAGGCGTGTTGCCTCGCGGCGGCGCATCGACGCGCGTATGGCGCGATTCTGACGCCTCGACAGCGACGCCTCCGACTACGCGGGGCTTCGACCTCGATGCCGCACGGCGATGCGGGAAGCGGCGGTCCCACGGCCGTTCCGTCCGGAACTCGCCGGTCCCGAGATCACTCGTACGCCCCGGCCGTCACCCGTACGCCGTGGGGATCATATTTCACTCACAGTCAGCGTCCGTTCGTGACGAGACCCTTGGGGTACCTGGCTTCTCGACGGGTTCGCCGTGCACCAGTAGCGTCACAAAGCCCCCGCGCGGCGTCTTTCCGCTTGGCGCCACGTCCGCGTCATGGAGGACCATAGGGAAGCGAGAACAGGGAAGACCACGGTGAGAGGAGGCGTCCATGGGATCGGTACGCAAGGCGAGTGCGTGGCTCGGCCTCGTCGACGACAACGATGACGAGCGCTACTACGACGACGGCCCGGAGGAGGCCGCCGACCCCGGGGACGCCTGGGTCACCGACCCCCGGGTGCGGGTGGCCGAGGACTCGGCGGCGGAGCGCGGGCGCCGGATCGGCACCGTCACCCCGGACAGCTTCCGGGACGCACGGGCGATCGGCGAGCTGTTCCGGGAGGGCGTCCCGGTCATCGTCAATCTCACCGCCATGGAGCCCGCCGACGCCAAGCGCGTGGTCGATTTCGCCGCCGGCCTGATCTTCGGTCTGCGCGGCTCGATCGAGCGGGTCTCCACACGCGTCTTCCTGCTGAGCCCCTCGAACACCGAGATCGTCACCGGGGAGCCAGCCGCCCACCGCTCCGACGGCTTCTTCAACCAGAGCTGAGGCCGGGCCTCGCACCGCCGGGCGCCGCCCGGACGGGGTGGGCTAGCGGAAGGCGTCCAGGCCGGTCAGCGCCTTGCCCAGCACCAGTTGGTGCATCTCCGAGGTGCCCTCGTAGGTGAGGACCGACTCCAGGTTCGTCGCGTGCCGCATCACCGGGTATTCCAGGGAGATGCCGTTGGCCCCGAGGATCGTCCGGGCGGTCCGGCAGATCCCGATCGCCTCCCGGACGTTGTTGAGCTTGCCGAAGCTGACCTGCTCGGGGAGCAGCCGTCCGGCGTCCATGCGGCGCCCCAGGTGGTAGGCGAGCAGGACCCCCTTGTGCAGTTCGACGGCCATGTCGGCGAGCTTGGCCTGGGTCAGTTGGAACCCCCCGATGGGCCTGCCGAACTGCTCCCGCGACGTCGCGTACTCCAGGGCCGTCTCGAAGCAACTGCGCGCCGCGCCCATGGCCCCCCACACGATGCCGTAGCGGGCGTGGGACAGGCAGCCGAGCGGTCCGCGCAGGCCGGTCGCCCCAGGCAGGATCGCGTCGGCGGGCAGCCGCACGCCGTCGAGGACGAGTTCGCTCGTGACACTGGCGCGCAGGGACCACTTGTGTCGGATCTCGGGAGCGGAGAAGCCGGGGACGTCGGTCGGCACGAGGAAGCCGCGAACGCCCTCGTCGGTCCGCGCCCAGACGACGGCCACCCCGGCGACCGAACCGTTGGTGATCCACATCTTCCGCCCGTCGAGCACCCAGTCCGAGCCGTCCCGCCGGGCGCGGGTGCGCATGGAGGCCGGGTCGGAGCCGTGGTCGGGCTCGGTCAGGCCGAAACAGCCGATCACCTCTCCCGACGCCATCCGGGGCAACCAGTGCCGCTTCTGCTCCTCGGTGCCGAAACGGTGGACGGCGTACATGGCGAGGGAGCCCTGGACGGAGACCATCGAGCGGATCCCGGAGTCGACGGCCTCCAGCTCCAGGCAGGTCAGGCCGTACGGGACGGCTCCGGCGCCGGCGCATCCGTGGCCGGTGAGCTGCATGCCGAGCGCACCGATCCGGCCGAGCTCACGGGCCAGCTCGCGGACGTCGGGCAACTCGCCCCGCTCGTACCAGTCGGCGATGTGCGGCGACACCCGGTCGGCTGCCCAAGAGCGAACGGTGTCCCGCATGGCGCGGTCCTCCGGTGCGAGAAGATCGTCCAGGCCCAACGGATCGGCGGGGTCGAAGGCGGGAAGCTCGACGGGCGCGGCCATGTGATACCTCCGGGAGAACTCGACCGGTCCCACCGGCCACGACGACCCGGCCGACGTTAACGGGACCCCGGCGGCGGCGTCCAGCCTTCCGCGCCGCGCCGACAACCGCCCCGCGCGGCAGCGCCGGCCCATCCCGCCCGGACGCGCGAAGCGCGCCCGCACGTGGAATCACCTCCCGGGGCGGCGGCACGCCGAGGCGGTCATGCCGCGGCGAGGCCGCTCCCCGCGCCTCACACCGAGGCGGGGGACTCCGCCGCGTCGCGTGGGGCCGGCATCTCGGCCGCGTCGGGGCCGTCCTCTTGGGCGACCCTCGGCAACCGCAGCGCCATCGCCGCGCCCGCCAGCAGCAACCCCGCGCTCACCAGCAGCGTCGCGTGCAGCCCGTGGACGAAGGAGTCGCGCGCGGTGTGACGCAGCAGTGCCCCCGTGGGCCCGCCGAGCCGATCGGCGACCTGATAAGCCTCCCCCAGCGAGTGCGAGGCCGCCCGCGCGGCGGGATGGGGGACGCCGGCCAGCCGGTCGAGACCCGACAGGTAGACCGCGTTCATGACACTTCCCAGCAGGGCGATCCCGATCCCCGCGCCCAGTTGGTACGAGGTCTCCCCGATCGCCGCCGCGCCTCCGGCGCGTTCCGCCGGCGCCTCGCTCAGCATCGACTCGTACGCCCCGAACAGCGTCGTCTCCAGACCGAAGCCGAGCAGGACGAAGCCGGTCAACAGCACCGCGCCGCGGTCCTGCGTTCCCATCGTCGTCAGGAGCAGCACCGCCGCGGCGGTCAGGCAGAACCCCGCGCACACCATGGCTCGCGGCCCGAACCTCCGGAGCATCCGCGCGCCCGCCAGACCCGCGGCCATCGCCGCGACGGTCAGGGGGAGCAGCCGCAGCCCGGTCTGCAGCGGCGACAGCCCGAGCACCAGTTGCAGGTACTGGGCCGCGATGAGTTCGAGCCCCACCAGGGCGAGCATCGCCACCACGATGCAGCCCACGGACGTGCTGAAGGCCGGGCGACGGAACATCTCCAGGTCCACCAGGGGGTCGGTCCGTCCGCGCTGTCTCCGGACGAAGACGACGAGCAGCCCCACCCCGGCGAGCAAGGAGGCCGCGGTGAGCGGGTCGAACGCCTCGCCGCCGCCCAACCGCTTGACTCCCAGGACCACACCGAACAGTCCGGCCGCCGCGGCGAGGGCGCCCCCCACGTCCCAGGGGCCGCGGGCCGCCCCCCGGGACTCCGGCAGCACCAACCGCGCCACGGGCAGGCTGACCACCATGAGCGGGACGTTGACCAGGAACACCGAGCCCCACCAGAAGTGCTCCAGCAGGAAACCCCCGAGCAGCGGCCCCACGGCGGCGCCCACGGCGGCCACGGCGCTCCATACGCCGATGGCGAAGGCCCGCTCCCGCCGATCGGGAAAGACCTGCCGGAGGATGGACAACGTCGCCGGCATGATCATCGCTCCGCCCACGCCCAGCGTCGCCCGGGCGGCGATCAGAACCGCCGGATGGTCGGCGACGGCCGCCGCCGCGGAGGCGACCCCGAACAGGGCGTAGCCGAGGAGCAGGACCCGTCTGCGGCCCACCCGGTCTCCCAGCGACCCGAACAGGATCAACAGCGAGGCACAGACGAGCGGGTAGACGTCGACGATCCAGAGCAGCTCGATCGCACTGGGCCTGAGGTCCTCGGTCACGGCGGGGACGGCGACGTGCAGCACGGTGGCGTCGACGGCGACCACCAGCAGGCTCGCGCAGAGGACGACGAGCACCGCCCAGCGGTGCGCGCCGGCCCCGGTCCGCCGGCCGCGCGGCCCGGCGGCGGCCGTGGTCGTCCCGGACATCTCTCGCAACCTCCCAGAAGTCCTCCGCGTCCGCCGGGGCCGTGCGGGGGCGGGGACTCCCCGCGGCTCACCCGGAACCGAGCGGAGGTTTCCGGGGCGCGCGGCGCAACGCGAGTGGCTCGTCAGCGTACGCGAGTCCCCTCGGCACCCGCGTGTCGGACCTCTCACCCACCCCGGCGGAAGGATGTGGCGTACGCCACGAGGCCCCCCGGCACCAGTGGAGATGACCCGGCCTCACGGGCCCCCGGCCGGCGGATAGTCTGCCCCGTGCCCGATATCGACTCCCCCCGCGTGACCCCCGCACGCCCGTCCACCCACCGCCCCTCCGCCGTCCGCCGAGCCGCGCCCGCGTTGCTCGGCTTCGCGGCGGTCCGGACCCTCGGCCTGGCGGTCCTCGCCCTGTGGAGCGCCGCGCGCGACACGAGTGCCCGGACGCTGCTCACGGCCCGCTGGGACGCGATCTGGTACGCGCGGATCGCCGAGTCCGGCTACGGACACGAGGTGCGGACACCCGACGGGGGTGTCCACTCCGATCTCGCCTTCTTCCCGCTGCTTCCCTGGCTGGAGCGGCTGGGTGCCGCCGTCTCCCCGCTGTCGCACGGCGAGGTGGGCTTCGTGGTCTCGGTCGCCGCGTCGTTCGCCGCCGCCTGGGGGATCTACGCCGTCGCGGAGCGGCTGTACGGAGATCGCGTCGGTCTGTACGCCGTGCTGCTGTGGGCGGTTCTGCCGGTGGGTGTGGTGCAGTCCATGGCCTACAGCGAGTCGCTGTTCACCGCGCTGGCCGCGTGGTCGCTCCACGCCGTGTCGACCGGGCGCTGGATCGTGGCCGGGGCGCTCGCCTCCCTCGCGGGGCTGACCCGCCCGGTGGGGGTCGCGGTGGTGGCGGCCGTGTGGGCGGGGGCCCTGGTGGCCTTCCCGCGAGGTCGGGACGCCACCGAACGCGCCGCGTGGGCCCACCGCCTGACGGGCCTGGCGCTCGCACCGCTGGGTTCCCTGGGCTACGTCCTGTGGGTGGGGCGGCACACCGGCACCGGCCCGCTCGGCTACCTGGACGTCCAGCACGGCTGGGGGAACGGGTTCGACGGCGGGTACGCGTTCGCGCGTTTCGTCGCGGGGAAGCTCGCCTCGGCCCCGACCGCCGCCGCGGGCCTGGCGCTCGTCGTCGGCGTTCTGCTGGTCCTGTGGCTCTACGCCGCGTGTCTGCGGCAACGGCAGCCGATCGCCCTGGTGGTCTACACGGGGGCGGTGGTGGGGCTTGCCCTGTGCGCCTCCGGCTACTTCGGCTCCAAGCCCCGCCTGCTGTTGCCGGCCTTCCCTCTCCTGCTGCCGCCGGCGTTGGCGCTGGCGAGACGAGGCCGGCGCGCGGCGACGACCGTCGTGGCGTTGTCCGCGGTCGTCTCCGCGCTGTACGGAGCGTTCTGGCTGAACGGTTCGGGCCCTCCCTGACGGCACCGGGATTCCGGGGCGTCGGAGCAATCCGGGTCGAGGCGGACTCGGGGTCGAGGCGGACTCGGGGTCGTTCGCGACCGTTCCGCGACGCGCGCCGAACAAATGAAGAATCTTTGATAAAACAGCCATCCGGAATGATCTGAAGAATTCAGAGAATCCGAACTGCCGCTTTTCGAGTCCCGGGGAATTTCCGAAACCCGAGAGGAACACCACATCACATCGCCATCACAAAGCGGCTGATTCGGCGGAGACGGGTCCTCACTCGCTGTAACGTCGATCGGGTGCGTACCGAACGAAAGCCCACCCGGCTGGATCGGGTGTTCGCGAGACTGGACCGCGAGCCGGAACGGCCGGTCCTCCTCGACGTGCCGACGATGAGCCGGCACCGGATCGCGTTGTTCGCCGGCGCCCTGACCTTCTACGCCGCCATCGTGTGGGCCGTGCTGGTCACGTCTCGGCTGGTCCGGCTCGACTGGCAGGTCATGTTCTTCCGCCCCTACCAGCAGTGGCCCGAGGTCCACGCCTTCGTCGACTACTACGTGGTCCTCGGGCAGCGCGGCCCGACCGCGGTGATGGTGACCGCCTGGCTGGGGTGGCGCTCCTGGCGTCAGCACACGATCCGACCACTGCTCGCACTGGCGGTGGCGCTGCTCCTGCTCAACGTCACGGTGGGCGCGGCGAAACTCGGCATGGGACGGCTGGGACCCCATTACGCCACCGAGATCGGCTCGAACGAGATGTGGCGGGGCGGCGATATATTTCCGAGCGGTCACACCGCGAACGCCGTCGTGACCTGGGGGATCCTGGCCTATCTGGCTTCCACGCCCCGGGCGCGGCGTTGGTTGTCGGCGCTGTCCGCCGTGGTGTCGCTCGGCGTCGGCCTCTCCACCGTCTACATCGGCACGCACTGGTTGAGCGACGTCCTCCTGGGGTGGGCGGCGGGGCTGCTCATCCTGCTGGCCCTGCCGTGGTTCGAGCCGCTGATCGCCCGCTCCGAGACCCGGATCCTGGCCCTGCGCGACCGCCTCCTCGCCCCGTTGGACCGCCCGGCGCCGCCCCGCGTCGTCGGGGCCCCGGGCATCCTGGCGGCCCCTGGGGGGGCCGCCACGCGGGAGCGCCCGACCCGCGAACCCGCCCCTCCGACGGGGCGGACCCGCGTCGCGACCGGTGCCGTCCATCGCGGCCAGGCACCTCACACGGCCCACGCGGGCCGCCCGGAGCGCGCGAGCGGCGGCGTCCACCGCCCGACGCACCCCGAGCGCCATCCACGGGATCCAGCCGGGGCCGGCCGGCCGGGCACCCGGGGCTGACCCGCCGCGCGGAGCCGCTCGTCGGTCGGGAGGGAGCCGTCGACCCGCACCCCCGGTCGTCCGGGCGTCGACGTGGGTCCACCGGAGCGATCCGGCGCCCGGACGGCGCCGCTCAGCCCTTCCAGGCGCGCGTCACCCGCCCCGCCTCCACCTCGAAATTCAAGCGCCCGACGCGGTACTCCAAGGTGATGATCGCTCCCGGTGGCAGCGACCGCACCGTCGACCAACCGCGCTCCCGGGCACGCCCCTCCGCCTCGTCCGAGGGGAGGCCCACGTACGCGTCCGGACTGTCCTCGGGTTCCGTCGCCTCAGTTGCCATGGGGTCACGCTATGCCCTGTCCCGGCGGCGCGGAAGGCCTGCCCGGGGAGCGTCGCGAAACCGGTGCTCGTCACACTTCTGTCACAGAAAGCGGCGCGCGATTTCGGTCGCGCACACCCACTCGGACGAGCACTTCCGCTCGCCCCGCCCCAGGAAATTCCAAGGGTTCGTCCGGCTCGCCGGCCCTCGTTTCCCGCCGTCCTCGAACCGCCTCGAAACATTCGCCCGGGAAGAAGGACGCGCCCCCCGGCCGAGGGGAGAACGGTGCGTCCGTCGACATGCGGAACCCTGCGGCGCGCCTTCGTCGGGAACGGGAATTCCGGCCCGCCCCGGGCTCCGGGGAAGGATCACCGGCAGCCCAACCACCATTCTTCCGGGCTTACTTGACCAAGGCGTCGGCACCCGCGTCGCCGCGGTCCGGGATGGTTCGGTCCTACGACTTCGTCGCCCGCGGGGCGTGACTCCCGCCCCGGGTCGTCCGTTGTCCCTTCGAAGACCGGGGGACCGCCCCGGAGCGCAGGCCGGGCTCCACCCGGCCTCGCCACGCACCGCAGACCAGGGAGCCACCCGTGCCGCGCATGCTCGACGTCAGCGACGAGGTACGCGCCGAGATCGGCGACGAAGAAGCCCGCCGCCTGCTCGCCGGAGAGTCCGCCCCGGGGAGCTACGACTGCACCTCGTGCCGCACCCCCGGCGACTCCGGCCAGGAGCGCACCAGCACCGTCCTGTTCATCGGGGACGAGACGGCCGTCCTCGCCTTCGCCCACGCCGGCTGCCTGCCCTCGCAGGTGGTCAGGGTGACGGAGGAGCAACTGCGGGGCGCCGTGCGCTCCATCGGCTCCGAGACCGCCGCGCCCGCCCCCGAGGCCGACCGGACCGAGCAGGCCGTCCTGGGCGTCACGAGCGGGCTCGTCCAGATCTCCGGGGAGTTGCACCCGGCCCTGGTCGTGGAGCCGACGGCCCCCATCGCCCGCCCCGGCGCCCCCGCGGGGGCGGGGGACGAGTTCCTGTCGCTGCTGATGGAACACGGTTTCGCGCCGGCCGGCGACCTCTCCGCCCCGCCGCGGGTGCTGCACGGCTGGTCCGTGCTGCTCGCCATGGGGAAGCTGCACGCGGTGCTGCAACCCGGCCAGAGCGACGGACGGCCGGTGGCCTGGTGGCAGGCGCACGAGCCGCTCCAGGTCACCGAAGGGTGGCGCACCGCGGCCAACAAGCACCAGCAGGTTCTGCTGTACGCCGCGTCGGTCGGGACGATCGGCCGTCAGCCCCGGGAGGACCTGCTGAGGGAGGCCCTGGACAAGGCGGCGGCCGGTGGGCGGCTGGTCGAGGCGACGCTTCCGCTCGCCGGGACGTGAGCCGGCCCGTCGCCGCGACCCGCGGCGACCTCGCGGCCGGGCGTGGCAAGGCCCGGCCGCATCCCTTCCCGGGCGGTGTCGTTTGACATACGTGCACGCATACGACGCCTTCCACCGCCAGAACGGTCCGTCGGCCACGCCGATCTACGACGCGCTCTACGCCGAGTACGTCAAGTCGTTCCGCTCGCTGCCCGGCGATCGGAGCGGCGAGGAGCAGTTGGGGTTCACCGCGTTCCGGAGCATCTCCCCCACGACGATGGACCCGTACGGCGCGCGCCGGGACATGCTGCACGTCCCCGCGGGGTTGCCGCCCGGACCTCGCAGGGGAGCCTGAGGAGGCGGGCGGACGCTCAGGACCGCGGGCGTCGGAGCCGTCGCGGCCTCCTCCCTCCGGTACTCCGTCGGGCCCCGGCGGCGCCACGGGGCCCGACCACTACTTCCGCTTCGTGCCGCGCTTCTCCCTGACCCGCACGGAGATGTGGATCGGCGTGCCCGCGAAGCCGAACTCCTCCCGGAGCCTGCGCTCGACGAAACGCCGGTAGCCCGCCTCGATGAATCCCGACGCGAAGAGCACGAACCGCGGGGGGCGAGTGCCCGCCTGGGTGCCGAAGAGAATGCGGGGCTGCTTGCCTCCCCGCACCGGGTGCGGGTGGGCGGAGACCAGTTCGCCGAGGAACGCGTTGAGCCGTCCGGTCGGCACGCGCGTCTCCCATCCCGCCAAGGCGGTCTCGATCGCCGGTACCAGTTTCTCCATGTGGCGGCCGGTGAGCGCGGAGACGTTCACCCGGGGAGCCCAGGCGACCTGACCGAGTTCGGTCTCGATCTCCCGCTCCAGGTAATAGCGGCGCTCCTCGTCCAGGGTGTCCCACTTGTTGTAGGCGATCACCAGGGCGCGTCCCGCCTCCACGGCCAGCGTGATGATCCGTTGATCCTGTACCGAGATCGACTCGGCCGCGTCGATGAGTACGACGGCGACCTCGGCCTTCTCCACGGCGGCGGCGGTGCGCAGCGAGGCGTAGTAGTCGGCGCCCTGCTGGAGGTGGACGCGCTTGCGGATGCCCGCGGTGTCCACGAACTTCCAGGTGATCCCGGCCAGCTCGATCAGTTCGTCGACAGGGTCCCGGGTGGTGCCGGCGAGTTCGTCGACGACGACCCGTTCCTCCCCGGCGACCTTGTTCAGCAGGGAGGACTTGCCGACGTTGGGGCGCCCGATCAGCGCGATCCGCCGAGGCCCTCCGCCGACGCCGGCCCCGAAGGTCGCGCGGGGGGCCTCGGGCAGCACGGCCAGGACCTGGTCGAGCATGTCGCCCGTGCCGCGACCGTGCAGCGCCGAGACCGGATACGGCTCGCCCAGGCCGAGCGACCACAGGTACGTCGCGTCGGCCTCGCCGCTGGGGCCGTCGACCTTGTTGGCACACAGCACGACCGGCTTGCCGGCCTTGCGGAGCAGCCGCACCACCGCCTCGTCGGTGTCGGTGGCGCCGACCTTGGCGTCGACCACGAAGACGACCGCGTCGGCCGCCTCGATCGCGTACTCGGCCTGCGCGGCCACGGACGCGTCGATGCCCAGGACATCCTGCTCCCACCCGCCGGTGTCGACCAGTTTGAAGCGCCGACCGGCCCACTCCGCCTCGTAGGTCACCCGGTCCCGAGTGACGCCCGGACGGTCCTCGACGACGGCCTCCCGGCGCCCGATGATCCGGTTCACCAGGGTCGACTTGCCGACGTTCGGCCGACCGACGACCGCGAGCACCGGCAGTGGACCGTGTCCCGCCGCGTCGATCGCCCCTTCGATCTCCTCAGGGTCGAAGCCCTCCTCCGCGGCGAGCTCCATGAACTCCGCGTACTCGGCGTCGCCAAGCGCCCCGTGCTCGTGCTCGTCGCCCGAACCGCCGGAGTGGATGTCGTCGTTCATGAAGTCCGTACCTCGTTCATCGTGGTGATCGGTGGTTCACCGCTTCGCTGGGTGATCCACTACTCGTGTGTGGCCCGGCGGCCGGTGAGCCGCCCGGCGTCCTCCAGGTGGGCGGCGAGCCGCCCGCGCACGCGCTCGGTCGCCTCGTCCAGGACCCGGCGGGTGCGGCGACCGCTTCCGTCACCCGCCCAGAAGGGAGCGCCGAAGACGACGTCGACACGGGAACGCAGCGGCGGCAGGGACCCGATCAGCCGGCCGCGGCGTTCGGTGCTGCCCAGGACGGCCACGGGGACGATCGGCGCGCCGCTCCGGACGGCGAAGTACGCCAACCCGCCGCGGAGCGCGGCGAAGTCGCCTTCCCCTCGGGTTCCCTCGGGGAAGATGCCGAGCGCGCCCCCGGCGGCGAGCACCCCGAGCGCCCGGGTGACCGCGCCGCGATCGACGGTCTCCCGGTCGACCTGAAGCTGCCCGATACCGGTCAGGAAGCCACCGAGCGGGCCGACGAACGCCTCCTTCTTGATCAGGAAGTGAGTCGGCCGAGGCGCCACCCCCATCACCATCGGGCCGTCGATGTTGTGGGAATGGTTGACCGCGAAGATCACGGGACCGCTCGCCGGGACCTTCCACGCACCGAGCACACGCGGGTTCCAGAGGCCGTACATGAGGCCGACGCCGATCCGTCGCCCGACTTCGGCGCCGCGCGCGGAGGGAAGGCTCAGCTCGGGGCTCACTTCCGGGCTCGCCTCTCCTCGACCAGGTCGACGACGCGGGCGACGACCTGGTCCAGGGCCAGCTCGGTGGTGTCCACCTCGATCGCGTCGTCCGCCCTGGCGAGCGGCGAGGTGGGTCGGCTGGAGTCGGCCGTGTCCCGCCTGATCAGCGCCTCACGCGTGGCGCGGACGTCGGCTCCCGGCAGCTCTCCGCTGCGGCGCGCCGCACGCGCCTCCGGCGAGGCCGTGAGGAAGACCTTGAGATCGGCGTCGGGCAGCACGGTGGTACCGATGTCACGGCCCTCGACCACGATGCCGCCCCGGGCCGAGGCGGCGATGGACCGCTGGAGCCCGGTGACCCGGGCACGGATCTCGGGCACCGCGCTGACGGCGCTGACCCGGGAGGTGACCTCCTCGGTGCGGATCGGCCCCGACACGTCGACCCCGTCCACGCTGATCGTGGGGCTGGACGGTTCGGTACCGGAGACGATCTCGGGCTTGTCGGCCGCCCCGGCGACGGCGGCGGGGTCGTCGGTGTCGACGCCGTTGGAGACCATCCACCACGTTATCGCCCGGTACTGGGCACCGGTGTCGAGATAGCTCAGTCCCAGCCGGGCGGCCACGGCCTTCG
This sequence comes from Streptomyces sp. HSG2, assembly GCF_016598575.1. NCBI lineage: Bacteria > Bacillati > Actinomycetota > Actinomycetes > Kitasatosporales > Streptomycetaceae > Streptomyces > Streptomyces sp. HSG2. The sequence goes on along the minus strand of NZ_CP066801.1, from coordinate 4,411,538 downwards.
ACGTGCTCGACTTTCCGGTGCCGGAGGGTCCGTCGATGGCGACGATCACTGCCGGGCCGGTCCGGGCGGCGCCAATCTCCACGGGGCCACCTTCCATGTGCGCTGGGGTGAGTGAGGTGCGGGCACCGAGGCGCCCCGCACCAGGTTACTGGCTCGTCGGCCGCGGGCGGACCGGCGGTCAGCCGCGAAGCGCCCAACCCCGCTCCCGAAGGGCCTCCCTGAGCACGGGCGCGGCCTTCGGCTCGACCATCAGCTGCACCAGACCGGCCTGTCGGCCCGTCGCGTGCTCGATCCGCACGTCCTCGACGTTGACGGCGGCCCGATCGGCGTCCGCGAAGATCCGCGCGAGCTGCCCCGGCTGGTCGTCGATGAGCACGGCGACGGTCTCGTAGACCCGAGGGGCGCTGCCGTGTTTGCCGGGCACCCTGACCTGCCCGGCGTTGCCGCGCCGCAGCAGGCCCTCCACTCCGGCCACGCCCCTGCTCCGGGCTTCGTCGTCCGCGGACTCCAGCGCGCGCAGGGCGCGTACGGTCTCCTCCAGATCGGCGGCGACATCGGTCAGCAGGTCGGCCACCGGACCCGGGTTCGCGGACAGGATGTCGATCCACATCCGAGGGTCGGAGGCGGCGATCCGGGTCACGTCGCGCATCCCCTGCCCGCACAACCTGACGGCGGCCTCGTCGGCGTGCTCCAGTCGCGCGGCGACCGTGCTGGAGACGAGGTGCGGCATGTGGGAGACGAGGGCGACGGCCCGGTCGTGGGCTTCCGCGTCCATGACGACGGGCACGGCACGACAGTGGGAGACGAGTTCCAGCGCCAGGTTCAGGACCTCGGTGTCGGTGTCCCGGGTCGGCGTCAGCACCCACGGGCGACCTTCGAAGAGATCGGCCGTGGCGGCGAGCGGGCCGGACTTCTCCCGGCCGGACATGGGATGGGTGCCGAGGTAGGCGCCGAGGTCGATCCCGCGGGCGAGCAGGTCGCGACGCGGGCCGCCCTTGACGCTGGCGACGTCCACGTAGCCGCGGGCGAGTCCCCGCCGCAGGGCGTCGGCGAGCACGTCGGCGACGTGCGCGGGAGGGGCGGCCACGATCGCGAGGTCGACCGGTCCCTCGGGGGGGTCCTCCGTGCCGGCGCCCAGGGCGGCGGCGGTGCGGGCCTGTCCCGGGTCCGGGTCGCTGAGGTGGACCGTGACGCCCCGCCCCGCCAGGGCCAGGGCGGCGGAGGTGCCGATGAGGCCGGTGCCGACGACCAGTGCGGTTCTCATTGGGCGATGTCCTTGCTCAGGGCCTCGGCGACGCCGAGGAAGACGTGGCGGATGTCCCGTCGTCGACGGTGGGCAGAGGCGGGCCGACGGCGCTCGGGAGAGCCTCAAGCCCGCCGGCCGTCTCCGGGGACGAGGGGACACGGCACGCCGAGGGCCCGCGCTTCGCCTCCGAGACGTCGTCCGGGCCACGCGGTCACCCGAGGGATGGGTCCCCCGCGCCGCTCGCACCGTCACGGTGTCGCTCCTCGCTGCTCTGCGCCCCGGTCTCGCCGGGTCCAGGGTAGCCAGAGCCACCCGCCGCCGGACGACGACCCCACCGCGCGGGTCCCGACCCGGGGCGACTTGGTCCCTTTCGTGATTCTTCGCCCGTTTCGCTTCCTCGGGCGTCGGCGAAGTGCCAGGATGCCGGACATCGGCTCCCCGGTTCCCTCTTCCCTCAGGAGTGGCACATGCCCCACCACGCGACGCGCCGCACCATTCTGCTCGCGACCGGCGCGGCGGCGGTCACCGCGGGCTGCGGCGCGGCGGAGACGGAGACGTCCGCCTCGGCCCCCGACCTCTCCCGGCCGCTCGCGCGCACCGAGGACATCCCGGTCGGCGGTGGCGTCGTGTTCCCCGATGACAGGGTGGTCGTGACCCAGCCGGAGGAAGGGGACTTCCGAGCCTTCTCCGCACTCTGCACCCACCAGAACTGCCTGGTCACGGATGTCTCCGGCGGCACGATCAACTGCGCGTGCCACGACAGCCGGTTCCGCGTGGACGATGGCTCGGTGGAGCGCGGCCCGGCCACGCGCCCCCTGCCCTCGGCCCCCGTCACGGTGGAGGGCGACTCCGTGCATCTGGCCTGACCGCTCCTCGACCCTCCGTGCCGGCCCCGGCGACGGGCGGGAGGGCCGGGCGGGCCGGGTTCTACAGGTCGACCTCCCGCATCAACGTGCCGACCTCGGTGTTGGAGAGGCGGCGCAGCCACCCGGACTTCTGGTCGCCGAGCGTGATCGGGCCGAAGGCCGTCCGCACCAGCCTGTCCACGGGGAAACCGGCTTCGGCGAGCATCCGGCGCACGATGTGCTTGCGCCCCTCGTGCAGCGTGACCTCGACGAGGTAGTTCTTGCCGGTCTGCTCCACGACCCGGAAGTGGTCGGCGCGCGCGTATCCGTCGTCCAGCCGGACGCCGTCCTTCAGCCGCTTGCCGAGGTCCCGGGGGATCGGGCCCACGATGTGGGCGAGGTAGGTCTTCTCGACCCCGTACTTCGGGTGGGTGAGTCGGTGGGCCAGCTCCCCGTGATTGGTGAGCAGGATGACGCCCTCGGTCTCGGTGTCGAGTCGGCCGACGTGGAAGAGGCGCGTCTCCCGGTTGGTGACGTAGTCGCCCAGACACTGCCGCCCCTCGGGGTCCTCCATGGTGGAGACGACGCCGGCGGGCTTGTTCAGCGAGAAGAACTGGTACGACTGCGTGGCCACGGTCAGGCCGTCGACCTTGACCTCGTCGCGCTCCGGATCGACCCGCTTGCCCTGCTCGGTGACGATGGCGCCGTTCACCTCGACACGAGCCTGCTCGATCAGGTCCTCACAGGCCCTCCGGGACCCGTAGCCCGCCCTGGCCAACACCTTCTGGAGACGCTCGCCTTCCTGCTCGGCGCCGGGGAAGGTCCGAGGGGTCCGGACCTCCTTCCGACCCGCGTAGCGCTCGCGGTTGCGTTCCTCGGCGCGCGCGTCGTACTCGCGGGACCGGGCCGGGGACGTACGGGCGCCACGCTGTCCGGGCTGCTTGGGGCCGCCCTTGGCGCCGCCGCGGGCGGAGGCGCCCCGGGCCGCCGCGCCACGACCGGACTTGGGGCCGTCTTTGGAGGCCCCGGGGCCGACATCGTAGCGGCGCTCCTCCGGCCTGGGCTTGCTCGGCCGACCCTGGTCGCCCCGCTTCTGGTCCCTGCTGTCGCCGGTACCGCGGTGGTCACCGCGCCGACCGCTCCTGCCGCTGCCGCTACCGCTGCTTCGCATCAGATTTCCGTCGTCGTCGTTGTTGTCGGGGTGGTGACCCCGGCTCCGTCGTCCTGGTCGAGGGCGTCCGGGTCGAAGGGCGACCCGGCCTCCCCGGCCTCCGCCTCGACCGCCTCGGCCTCGGGGAGGAAGGGCGCGAGCTCCGGAAGCTCGTCCAGGTCGCGCAGGCCCATCCGCTCCAGGAAGTGATTCGTCGTCCCGTACAGGATCGCACCTGTGCCGGCTTCCGTGCCCGCCTCCCGGACGAGACCCCGTTGCAGGAGGGTCCGCATCACACCGTCGCAGTTCACCCCTCGCACCGCGGCGACCGCGCCGCGGCTGACCGGCTGACGATAGGCCACCACGGCCAGCGTCTCCAAAGCGGCCTGGGTGAGGCGGGCCCGCCGACCGTCGAGGACGAACCGCTCGACGGCGGCGGAGTACTCCGCACGCGTGGAGAAGCGCCATCCGCCGGCGACGTGCCTCAGCTCGAAGCCCCGCCCCTGGGACGTGTAGTCGTCGGCAAGCGCCCGCAGGGCGTCCCCGATCCGTTCGACGGAACGCCCCAGGACCGCGGCGAGCGTCCGCTCGGTCACCGGTTCGTCCACCACCATGAGCACCGCCTCCAAGGCGGGCCTCAGCGCGAGGTCCGCGATGCCCGAGGGGATCGTCGCGGTGTCGGCCACCGACTCGCCACTCATGCTCCGGTCTCCCTCTCCGGCGGCTCGGGCCGGTCGTCGGCCTGGTCGACGACCAGGGGAATCGGGTCGGTGGTGCCGCCGGTCCAGCGCACCCGCAGGTCGCCGAGCGGGGACTCCTGCTCCAAGGCCACGGCCCTTTCCCTGTACAGCTCCAGCAGCGCGAGAAAGCGGGCGACGACGGTCGGCGCGTCCCCCGCGTCCGCGACCAGGTCGCCGAAGAGCGCCTCTCCCGCGTCCCTGAGCCGGGCGACCAGTACGGCGGCCTGCTCGCGTACCCCGACGAGGGGAGCGTGGACGTGCTCCACGAGCACCCGCGGCTCCGGCCTCGGTCGCGAGGCCCGCGCGGCGAGCCGGGCGAGGCCCTCCGGACCGAGGCCGATGACGACCTCCGGCAGGAGTGCCGCGTGGTGGGGTTCGAGTCCCACGGTGCGGGGGTGGCGCAGGGTCTCCGCGTCGAGGCGCCCGCCGAGGATCTCCGCGATCCGCTTGTAGGCGCGATACTGCAGCAGCCGCGCGAACAGCAGGTCGCGGGCCTCCAGCAGGGCGAGGTCCTCCTCGTCCTCGACCTCCGCGGCCGGCAGCAACCGGGCGGCCTTCAGATCGAGCAGGGTCGCGGCCACCACCAGGAACTCGGTCGTCTCGTCCAGGTCCCAGTCCGGTCCGTGAGCGCGGATGTACGCGATGAACTCGTCGGTGACGCGGGACAGCGCCACCTCGGTGACGTCGAGCCGGTGCCGGGCGATGAGGTGCAGCAACAGGTCGAAGGGCCCCTCGAAGTTGGCCAGCCGGACCGTGAAGCGCCCCTCGCCGGACCGCGGCGGCGACTCTCCGGTGTCGGCGAGGTCCGAGGTACCGGGCTCGGGCCGGTCCGCTCCCGACGGCGGGACGGGCGTCCGGTGCGGGGCGCCGCTCGCCTCTGGCGTCGGACGGACGCCCAAGGGCTCGGACGTGGGCGTCGTCGGGGCGGGCGACAAGGGCTCGGCCCCCTCTCCACCGCGCGAGGGGCGCCGAGGCGAGCCGGGATGGACAGCGTCGTGCGAGGTCATGACCCCCGAAGGCTATCGCTGACGGCCTCGGAGACGGCGTACGAGGATGCTGGCGTCGCCTCGGGTCTCCAGATCCGCGAGGACCACCGCGACCGCCTCGCGGACGATCCGGCCGCGATCGACGGCGAGGCCGTGCTCACCCCGAAGGACCAGCCGGGCATGCTCCAAGTCCATGAGCTCCTCGGCGGAGACGTATACGGTGATCTTCTCGTCGTGGCGCTCGCGACCGCTGGGCCGCCTTCCGGCGGCGCGCCCCCGCCTGCGGGCGCCACCGGTGCCGGGGGCGGTGTCCTCCGGCGCGCCCGCGTCGGGGGATCGCCGCCTTCCGGCGCGCTCGGTGTCGCGGCCTCGCGTCTCCCGGCTCTCGGCCGGTTCGACGTCCGCCGTCGCGGCGTGCTCGGCGCGCTCGAGGTCGCCGCTCTGCGCGGGCACGGAGGGGAGGGTGTCGCCCTCGGCGACGCCACCGCTCTCCCCCGCCGGAGCGGGCACCCGAGCCTCGCCGGGCCCGCGTCGTGGGGTGGACGGCTGGAGGGCCGACCCACCGGTCGTGCGGAAGAGTTCGTCGGCTCCCGGCAGACTCACTCGGCGTGACACCGGGCGAGCACCTCCCTGGCGAGCTGACGATAGGCGGCGGCGCCGACGGAGTTGGAGGCGTACGTGGTGATCGGCTCGCCCGCGACGGTGGTCTCCGGGAAGCGCACCGTACGCCCGATGACGGTGTGGTAGACGTGGTCGTCGAACGCCTCGACGACCCTGGCCAGCACCTCGCGACTGTGTACGGTCCGGGAGTCGTACATCGTGGCGAGGATTCCGTCGAGTCGCAGCTCCGGGTTGAGCCGCTCCTGGACCTTCTCGATCGTCTCGGTGAGCAGGGCCACTCCGCGCAGGGCGAAGAACTCGCACTCCAGGGGGACGATCACCTTGTGCGCCGCCGTGAGCGCGTTCACCGTGAGCAGACCGAGCGAGGGCTGACAGTCGATCACGACGTAGTCGTAGTCGGGGAGCAACGGTTTCAGCGCACGCTGAAGCGAGGACTCCCGGGCGACCTCGCTGACCAGTTGGACCTCGGCGGCGGACAGGTCGATGTTGCTGGGCAGCAGGTCCATGTTGGGGACGGCGGTCTTCAGCAGCACCTCGTCGGCCGCCATTCCCCGCTCCATGAGCAGGTTGTAGACGGTGAGGTCCAGCTCCATCGGGTTGACGCCGAGCCCCACCGAGAGGGCGCCCTGAGGGTCGAAGTCCACGAGCAGCACCCGGCGTCCGTACTCCGCCAGCGCGGCGCCCAGGTTGATGGCCGACGTGGTCTTGCCGACGCCGCCCTTCTGGTTGCACATGGCGATGATCTTCGCGGGGCCGTGATCGGCCAACGGTCCGGGGATCGGGAAGTACGGGAGCGGACGTCCTGTCGGGCCGATCCGCTCGCGGCGCTGCCGGGCCGCGTCGGGAGCCAGAGTGGCGGCGTACTCGGGGTCGGGCTCGTACTCCGCGTCGGGGTCGTAGAAGTGCCCCTCGGGCAGTTCGTCGTCATCGGCGAAGTGGTTGCGGGGCGCGCCACTTCCGTCGCCGGCCATGGCGTTCACGTGTTGGCCATCCATGCTCTGGTGTGCTGACGGGGAGTCCTGCGGACTCTGGTGGGCTGCGAAGGTCCGTACCGCGACAGAGCCGACAGCCCCGCGACGACCGGGAGTCAGGTCCCGGGCGGGCCCTTCTGGTCCTGGTCGATAACCCCCGGGAGCAAATGTCGACTCGTTCACAAGTCGTCCTACCTCCTTGGGGACCAGGAAACTTCGAGACAGGTCGGTCTGGCACCATGCCGACGGTCTGCGACTCTATGGCGTGTCGGCCGTCCGCAGCAACACGATCCACCGGACGCGACCCGATGTGTCGGTACGGAAGCACCCGCCTGTCAAGGGCGTACGAGCGTCGCACCGCGCGCCGTCGGGTGCGTGGCGCGACGGGGTCCCGACGCCCGGGACGGTGGAGCCTCGCACACGCGACGGCCGGACCTCTCGTGCGAGGTCCGGCCGGGCACGCTCCCGGGGGAAGCGTGTCGTCACATGGTGACCGTTCGTCGGGGCGGCCCGCCGCACCCCCACCGACGTGCGGGGACGGGACCGACGGCCGCGGTGGTCAACCCAGGAGGACGGCGGGGTCCACGTAGTCGAGGCCGTGCGCCTCGGCGACCTCTCGGTAGACGACCTTGCCCTCGTGCGTCTGCAGGCCCTTGGCCAGTGCCGGGTCGCGATGGGCCGCCTCGACCCAGCCCCGGTCCGCCAACTCCACCACGTAGGGCAGCGTCGCGTTGGTGAGCGCGTTCGTCGAGGTGTTCGGAACCGCTCCGGGCATGTTGGCGACGCAGTAGAAGACCGAGTCGTGCACCCGGAAGGTGGGGTCGGCGTGGGTGGTCGGCCGCGAGTCCTCGAAGCAACCGCCCTGGTCGATCGCGATGTCGACAAGGACACTTCCGGACTTCATCCGGGAGACCAACTCGTTGGTGACCAGCTTCGGGGCCTTGGCGCCGGGGATGAGCACCGCGCCGACCACCAGGTCGGCCTCCGTGACGGCCTTCTCCAACTCGAAGGCGTTGGACATGATCGCCTTGACCTTGGTTCCGAAGATCCGGTCGGCCTCGCGCAGCTTGTCGATGTCCCGGTCGAGCAGCGTCACCTCGAAGCCCATGCCGACCGCGATCTGCGTGGCGTTCCAGCCCGAGACGCCTCCACCGATGACCACGGCCTTGGCCGGGGTCACGCCGGGCACGCCGCCCGGGAGGACGCCACGACCGCCCGCCGCGCGCAGCAGGTGACAAGCGCCCACCTGAGGTGCGAGCCGACCGGCGACCTCGGACATGGGGGCCAGCAACGGCAGTGCCCGGCTGGGCAGTTCGACGGTCTCGTAGGCGAAGGCGGTCGTCCCGGAGTCCAGCAGCGCGTCCGTGCACGCCCTGGACGCGGCGAGGTGCAGGTAGGTGAACAGGATCTGGCCCTTGCGGAGGCGGTGGTACTCCTCCGCCACCGGCTCCTTGACCTTCAGCAGCAGATCCGCGGCGGCCCACACCTCGTCGGCCGTGCCCAGCGGCTCCGCGCCGGCGGCGACGTAGTCGGAGTCCGCGATCGAGGAACCGACACCCGCTCCGCTCTCGATGACGACCTGGTGGCCGTGGCGCACCAGCTCGTGGACTCCGGCCGGGGTGATGGCGACCCGGAACTCGTTGTTCTTTACCTCACGGGGGATGCCGACCTTCACGTCGATCACGGTCCTTGGCTCAGACGTCGGGGGGGATACACGGCATACCCTGGTGTTTTCGGCATACCGACGCATACCGCAGAAGAAGGTGCGGTAGAGCCAGTCTAATGAAGGCGTTCGCAGTGTCTAGCCTTTCAAAGCATTAATCTTGGCCAGATGCACTAGGGGTTTCACAGGCGTTACGTCGATCTTCCTCGAGCATCCGCGCCGCGAGACCGCGGTGCGGCGCGGCGCCGACGGGATCACCGAGCCGGTCGAGGGTGTCGGCGAGCCGCAGATGCAGGGCGGCCTGGAGTCGCCCGTCCCGCGCGCACCGCGCCCGCTCCACCGCCTCCCGGCAGGTGCGCAGCGACTCCTCGAGGCGGCCCGCGTACTCCTGCACCCGGGCGAGCTCGCTCAGGGCACGGGCGTGCCCTGCGGCGTCCCCGGCCCGACGGTAGCCCGCGACCGAGGCCCGCCAGGCGCGCGCGGCCTCGCCGTAGCGCCCTGCGTAGGTGTGGGCGGCGGCGATCCGGCCGTACAAGCGCGCGGCCTCGGCGCGCTCGTCGCGCGCCAGCCGCTGGGCCAGTGCCCGCCCGAACCAGTCGACGGCGCGGTCCCAGTCGCCGAGCTCCAGGTGCGCCCCGCCGACGGACTCGGTCGCCCTGCCGGTCGCGTAGGGGTCGCCGGCCCGGCGCCCGGCGTCCAGGGCGGCCCGGTAGCGGGTCAGGGCCTGCTCGGTACGACCGGTCCGGGCATCCAGGTCGGCGAGGTTCAGCAGGGCCGCCGCCGCTTCGCGGGGCAGATCGCGCCGCTCGGCCACGTCGAGCACGAGTCGGTGGACACCGTAGAGGTCGGCCGCCGCTCCCCGGGTGCCGAGATGCGCGACCAAGGCGCGGACCAGTTGTGCGAGGAGTCTGCGCGCGAGAGTGTCCAGCCCCCCGTCGGCCACCGCCAGCCGCGCCGCTGCCAGCAGGGCGGGACGCCGGACCCGCAGCCAGTCCGCCGCGGCCTCGGCACTGGGGAAGCGCACCCCTTCCGGCACGCCGGGCGGCGCGTCCGCGGCCGGCCGGTCGGGTTCCACGGCTGCGCGACAGGATTGCAGGAGACGGACCTGCCGCTCCAGCATCCGGGCCCTGGCGAGCCTCAGCTCGGCGGGCCGGTCGCGCCCCTCGGTCAGGTCCGTCAGCAGCGGTCGCAGGCACCCGGGGACCTCGTACTCGCGAGGGTCGGTGTCCCGGGAGCGCATCAGGCCGAGGGTGACGAAGCCGTCCAGCGTGGTCCGGGCACGGTCCACGGACGTTCCGGCGAGTGCGGCGGCGGTGTGCGGATCGACCAGACCCGCCGGGGCCAGCGACAGCAGACGCAGCATGCGGGCCGCGTCGCCCGGCAACGCGTCGTGGAGCAGGCGCAGGACCCGGGAGAGCGGGGTGCCGCAGTCGTCGACCACGGATTCCGTGTGCAGCTGTCGGGCGAGGTCCGCGACGCCCGCCTGGGGTCGGGCGATCAGCCAGCCGGCGGCCAGGGCCAGCGTGGCGGGACGGCCCCGGCACTCCTCGGCCAGGTGCTCGGCGGCTCGGGGATCGACGGTGACACGCACCGAGCCGATGCGGCGGGAGAGCAGTTCGACGGCGGACTTGGTGTCCAGCCCGCCCAACGTGCAGGGGCGGACGTCGACGATTCCGGTGAGCGGTCCCCCGGAGACGACGACGGCCAGGCAGTCCGGGGTGTCCGGCAGCAGCGCGTCCACCTGCTCGGCGTCCACGGCGTCGTCGAGCAGGAGGAGGGCGCGCCGATCCGCCAGCGCGACGCGGAGCCGCTCGCAGAGGTCGTCCTCGTCGGCGCCCGGCGGGGGCGGGGCGCCGAGCGCGCCAAGGAACTCGCGGGCGATGTCGGCCGCGGGCACGCGGGTGCCGTCGGGTTCGCGGAGGCGTGCCCGCAGCAGGCCGTCGGGGTAGCGGTCCGCGATCCCGGCCGCGAACTCCTCGGCGAGCGCGGTGCGGCCCGATCCCGGACCACCGGCGACGAGCAGGACCCGGGCGCGGGGAGCCTTGCGGCCGGCGATGGTGTCGAGTCCGGCCCGCTCGACGTCCGCGCGCAGTTCCCTGAGTTCCCTGGTGCGCCCGAGAAAGCCGGGGGTCGCGCTCCGCGGCTCCGACAGCCGCCTGCCCTCCGTGTCCACCGCCTGATCCGTCACGGGCCACACTCCCGATCCCACCGCGCACCGGTGCCCGCCGGAACCCCGGCTCGGGCGTTTCCCGAGCCTAGTTCACGCGGTGGCGACGGCCGTGGGGAGCGCGTCGGGTACATCGCCCGATCGGATCAACTGATCGTCACATGGCGGAGGGGGCGCGCCGGTCAGGCCTCGAACGGCCGGGCCGGCCAGGGGGCGTCCGCGGGACGCAGCGCGTCGAGACCCCCGTCCTGTCGGGCGGCGACCAGCGACAGCACCCCCACGACCAGGCAGTTGTTGTGGAGTTCACCGGCCAGGACCCCCCGGACCAGATCCCGCGACGGAATCCGCTCGCGTTCCATGTCCGCCTCCTCGTCCTCTACCTCGAATCGCTCGCCCTCGGCCTCGGAAAGCCCCCGGGCCAGGAAGATCCGCACCGACTCGTCGCAACCACCGGGCGTGGTGTAGACGTCGGTGAGCACCCGCCAATCCGCGGCCCTGACGTGCGCTTCCTCGTAGAGCTCCCGCCGCGCCGCGTTCAGGGGGTTCTCACCCGGGACGTCGAGCAGGCCGGCCGGGATCTCCCAGAGCCTCCGGCGAACCGGGTGCCGGTACTGGCGGATGACCAGGATCCGGTCGGCCTCGTCGAGGGCGAGGACCGCCACGGAGCCCGGGTGCACCTGGTAGTCGCGAGTCACGACACTGCCGTCCGGCATGACGACGTCGTCGGTGCGCACCGCGGTCTTGTTTCCGACGAAGGGGGTGTCCGTCGCCCGGATCTCCCACTCCTCCGCCGTGTCCCTGATGGTCATGCCCGTCCTTCCCCACCCGCGAGTACGCGGACGTGTGTGCGTGGTGCGGCGCCCCTCGCGTCGCCGCGCCCCCGTGGCCGAGGCGCGCGCCGTCCGCGGGCGCGCGCCCCGGCCACCGTACAGTCACCCGTCGGCGTCAGTGGTTCCGCTTCCGCTCCACCGCCGCGCGCACCAGCCCGGCGAACAGCGGGTGCGGTCGGGTCGGGCGGGAGCGGAGCTCGGGGTGGGCCTGCGTGGCGACGAGGTAGGGGTGCACCTCTCGCGGGTACTCCAGGTACTCGACCAGCTTGCCGTCGGGGGAGGTGCCGGAGAAGACGAGTCCGGCCTTCTTCTCCAGCTCCGCGCGGTAGGAGTTGTTCACCTCGTAGCGGTGGCGGTGGCGCTCCTCGACGTACTCCTTGTCGTCGTACACCTCGCGCACGATCGACCCCTCGGCGAGCTTCGCCGGGTACATCCCGAGTCGCATGGTGCCGCCGAGGTCGCCGTCGCCGGCGACGATGTCCAACTGCTCGGCCATCGTGGAGATCACCGGATGGCCGGTCGCCGGGTCGAACTCGGTGGAGTTGGCGTCCGGGATGCCGACCAGGTTCCGCGCGGCCTCGATGACGACGCACTGAAGGCCGAGGCAGAGCCCGAGCAACGGGACCCGGTTCTCCCGCGCGAACCGGATGGCGCCGACCTTGCCCTGCACTCCTCTGTCGCCGAAGCCGCCGGGGACACAGATCGCGTCGACGTCGCCGAGCTGTGCCTCGGCCCCCGTCGGGGTCTTGCAGTCGTCGGAGGCGACCCACTTGATCTTGACTCGGGCCCGGTTGGCGAAGCCGCCCGCGCGCAACGCCTCGGTGACCGAGAGGTAGGCGTCGGGCAGGTCGACGTACTTGCCGACGAGGGCCATGACGATCTCGTGCTCGGGCCGGTGGACCCGGTCCAGGAGGTCGTCCCAGGTGGTCCAGTCGACGTCCCGGAAGGGCAGGTCGAGCTTGCGCACGACGTAGGCGTCCAGCCCCTCGCCGTGGACCGTCTTGGGGATGTCGTAGATCGACCGGGCGTCCGGGCAGGCCACGACGGCGGCCTCGTCGACGTCGCACATCAGCGAGATCTTGCGCTTGATCGCGGCGGGCACCTCACGGTCGCAGCGGAGCACGATGGCGTCCGGCTGGATGCCGATGTTGCGCAGGGCGGCGACCGAGTGCTGGGTGGGCTTGGTCTTCAGTTCGCCGGAGGGGCCGATGTAGGGCAGCAGGGAGATGTGCACCACGAAGACGTTGTCGCGTCCGACCTCGTGTCGCACCTGACGGACGGTCTCCAGGAACGGCAGCGACTCGATGTCGCCGACCGTGCCGCCGACCTCGGTGATGACGACGTCCACCTCGTCCGTCGCCATCCGGCGGATCCGGTGCCTGATCTCGTTGGTGATGTGCGGGATCACCTGCACCGTGTCGCCGAGGTATTCTCCCCGCCGCTCCTTGGCGATCACGGTGGAGTACACCTGGCCCGTGGTGACGTTGGCCGAGCCGTCCAGGTCGCGGTCGAGGAACCGTTCGTAGTGGCCGATGTCCAGGTCGGTCTCGGCGCCGTCGTTCGTGACGAATACCTCACCGTGCTGGAACGGGTTCATCGTGCCAGGGTCGACATTGAGGTAGGGGTCGAGCTTCTGCATCACGACGCGCAGACCCCGCGCCTTGAGCAGCATGCCGAGGCTGGAGGCGGTCAGCCCCTTGCCGAGAGAGGAGGCGACACCCCCGGTGACGAAGATGTGCTTGGTCGTCGATGCAGTGGGCGGCATGGCCAAGAGGGGGCTCCCGTGGTCGCGTTGTGAGGTGCGGTCGGGCAGCCTGCCGGAGGGGTCCGGAGCGGTGCCGCCGCTGCGGTTCGGGGGCGCCCCGTACGCTCTTCCCCTTGTGGGGAGGGGGGCCACCGGTCCACGGGCTACCAGCGTATCAGCGCCCGAGCGGGGTGGGACCCGGCCACGCTTCGCGCACGCGCGGGCACGGAGGGGGGCGGGCGGATCATTCCTCGGGAAGCGCTCACTCGTTCGGCCGCGTGATGTTGCCCAGAGCGGCACACAGATCATCTACGTGCGTCGTATCCTGCTCGGACGCTCACTGCCGAGCCCACCGGCCGCACGGCACCACCCCTTGCCCGAACGCACCGGAACGACGAGAGTCCATCGGCTCGCTGAGCGACAATTGTCGTTCCGTGTCGCCGGATTCGGCGGGACGGCAGAGCGACCGCTGTGCCGGGTCGACCGACGACGCGGCACAGCACACACCACACCCCTTGACCGCACCAGCGACCGCCCCCCAGCGGGGTGACGTGGCCGTTCGACTGGAGTTGCACGTGGCCGGGCGCATCGAAGACTACGCACTCATCGGAGACATGCAGACGGCCGCGCTGGTCTGCCGGGACGGCACAGTCGACTGGCTGTGCCTGCCCCGCTTCGACTCGCACGCCATCTTCGCCGGTCTGCTGGGCACCGAGGAACACGGGTTCTGGCGGTTGGGCCCCTCGTTCGGGAACGGGGACGAGCCACCGGCGGCCACCCGTCGCGGCTACCGAGGAGACTCCCTCATCCTGGAGTCGGAGTGGGAGACCTCGCGCGGCACGGTCCGGGTGACGGACTTCATGCCGCCGCGCGACGGCGCCCCCCAGCTGGTCCGCGTCGTGGAGGGTGTCTCCGGACGGGTGCCGATGCGCTCGGAGCTGCGGATGCGGTTCAGCTACGGCCGGGTGGTGCCGTGGGTGCACAAGCACGAGGGCCGCACCGTGGCCGTCGCCGGCCCCGACTCCGTGTGGTTCGACACGCCGACGGAGACCTACGGCAAGGACCTGACCACCTACGCGGACTTCACGGTCGCGCCCGGCGACCGGATCGCCTTCACCGTGTCCTGGCAGCCTTCGCACAAGGAACCGCCGGCGCTGCCCGAACCGGAGCAGTCCCTGGAGGCGACGGAGGAGTTCTGGCGGGAGTGGGTCGACCACTGCACCTACCACGGCCCGTACCGGGAGGCGGTGATCCGTTCCCTGATCACTCTCAAGGCCCTGACGTACGCCCCGACCGGCGGCATCGTCGCCGCTCCGACCACCTCCCTGCCGGAGGAGATCGGCGGCGTCCGAAACTGGGACTACCGGTACACCTGGCTGCGGGACGCGGCGATCACCCTCTCCTCCCTGCTGCGCACCGGCTACAGGGAAGAGGCCCGCGCCTGGCGGGAATGGCTGCTGCGGGCCGTCGCCGGCGACCCGGAGAACCTCCAGATCATGTACGGCATCGCGGGCGAGCGCGAACTGGGCGAGGCGGAGCTTGACTGGCTTCCCGGCTACGAGGGGTCCGCGCCGGTGCGGGTGGGCAACGGCGCCGCCCACCAGCTCCAGCTCGACGTGTACGGGGAGGTCACCGAGGCGCTGCACCTGGCCCACATGACCGGCCTCTCCCGCAACGACTACGCGGCGCTCCTCCAGCTGAAGCTGATCCACTACCTGGAGGACCACTGGCAGGAGCCGGACGAGGGCATCTGGGAGGTGCGCGGGCCTCGGCGCCACTTCGTGCACTCCAAGGTCATGGCCTGGGTCGCCGTCGACCGCACCATCAAGCTCATCGAGTCCGGCGACGCCGACGGGCCGCTGGAGCGGTGGAGGCGGCTGCGCGACGACATCCACCGCGACGTGTGCGAGAAGGGCTACGACAAGGAGCGCAACACCTTCACCCAGTCCTACGGGTCCCGTGAGCTGGACGCCTCGCTGCTGCTCATCCCTCAGATGGGCTTCCTGCCCCCCGACGACAAGAGGGTCATCGGCACGATCGAGGCGATCCAACGGGAGCTGTCGACCCCGGACGGGTTCATCCTGCGCTACCCGACGGAGGGCGAGCACGCCGGCGTCGACGGCCTCCCGGGCGACGAGGGCGCCTTCCTGGCCTGTTCCTTCTGGATGGCCGACGACCTGGCCATGATCGGCCGAGTGGACGAGGCGAGGAGGCTCTTCGAGCGGCTGCTGGCGCTTCGCAACGATCTCGGACTGCTCGCCGAGGAGTGGGACCCCGTGCGCAAGCGCCAGGTCGGGAACTTCCCCCAGGCCTTCAGTCACGTACCCCTGATCGACACCGCCCTCCGCCTGACGGCGTCGGGTGCGTACGGGGGTTGACGCCCTGCCGGGGGCGAGGTGCCCGGGGACCGCGCCGACGCTCTCGCACAAGGTGTGAGGGGCGCCTCGACGGCGGGGACCACCCCGGGCGCCGCCCCCGGACGGCACCGGCCCTGGCGTGACGTGTCGGGACCGGCCACCGCGCGGGAAGCGGACCCGGCCTCGGACTCCCCGGTGCCGTCCGGAGTCGGTCCGCGGGTCCGAAGCGTCCGCACGGCGCGCGTGGACGCGGCGCGCGACGTCAGAGCAGGGGCCCTGGTCTGGTCAACTCGTCGTAGACGCTGAGCACCCGGGTCACCGTCTCCTCCTCGGTGGGCCACGTGGCGACCCGTCGCGCCGCCGCCTCGCGGAGCGCCTCCCGGCGCGCGGGGTCGTCGAGCAGCTCCACGACGGCTCGGGCCAGGGCGACCGCGTCATCCCTCGGCACGACCTCGGCCGCGTCGCCGACCAGGTCGCGGACGGCGCCGACATCCGCGGCCACGAGCGGGACCCGTGCGCGCAGGGCCCGTTGGGCGAAGCCCGCGCGGTCCTCGCCCGGGCCGGGCAGCAGAGCGAGATCGGCGGCGGCGAGCAACTCGGACAGGTCCTCGTCGCCGACGAAGGCCACCGGCAACGAGTCGTCCACGACACGACCGCGCGACTGCTCCGGGAGCGGGCCCGCCAGAACCACCAGCGGAGGAGGGGTCAGGTCGCGCCACGCGAGCGCGGCGTCGAGGAGGACGTCACGGCAGCCGTCGTGCCGGTCCGTCCCTCCGACCGTGACCAGCAGGGGACGCCCCACCGCGCCGACGTCGGCGCGGACCTTCGGGCGGGGCCGCGAGCCCGACGACGACCGATTCTCCGGCCAGGGCTGCGCCACGGCGGAGAGACGGGCGTCGCGGGCCCCGCCGGCACGTGCCTCCTCGACCGATTCCGAGGTGGTGCCGAGGACCACGGTGGCCGCCCTCAGCACCCCGTGTTCCAGCCCCCGCAGCAGACGCGCGCGGGGGCCCTCGGCCCGTGACCGGCCGTGCCGGGTGACGACCAAGGGGATCCGCTCCCGCCACCCGCCCAGCGCCAGGACGGAACGGATCGACGCGTGGAGCCCGTGCGCGTGCACCAGATCGGCATCGGCGCAGAGCGCCCGCAGAGCCGCCACGGAGACCGGGTCGCCACTCCGGGGGACGTGCACGTGGTGGGCACCGGTCCCGGAGAAGTCGTGGGTGCGCTCGGCCTCCACGGGGGCGCACACGGTGACCTTCACGCCCCTCGCGACGAGCCCGGCGGCCAAGGAGCGCACGTGGGCGCTGCTGCCGGCGTGCCCCCCGCCCAGTACCTGCACGGTGCGCAGCGGAAACGAGGGGCCGTGCGGCGGGGGGCTGCTCTGGGGGGTCACGTGGCCGGGGGCTCCTGGTTCGACGAAGGGGACGTGGGCGGGCCACGCCGTCGTTCGGGACACGGAGAACGTACAGAATCGCCGGCGGGGCGAACCGCGCCGGTCGGCCCCACACGGCCCCAGAATGCCGGCCTCCACCGACTCCCGGGACCGGCCTCCCCACCCATGACGGAGCGACACACCGCAACGGGGCGACGGCGTTCACCGGGCCGAGTGACAGGCGGGCGGCGACCCACGTCGACGCGACGGCCCTTCCCCCGGCGCCCCACCGGCCCCGCTATCGCGGCGCGTCCGCCCGAGCCGTCTCCAGCAGTTCCTCCGCATGGGCTCGCGCCGTCCGGGAATTCTCCTGCCCGGCGAGCATCCTGGACAACTCCCGGACCCGCTCCTCCCCCTCCAGCACCTTCACCCCCGACCGGGTCACCGACCCGTCGTCGGTCTTCTCGACCAACAACTGTCGATCCGCGAAGGCGGCGACCTGCGGCAGATGCGTGACGACGACCACCTGCGCGGTCCTGGCCAGCCGGGCCAGGCGTCGGCCGATCTCCACCGCCGCCCTCCCCCCCACGCCCGCGTCCACCTCGTCGAACAGATAGGTCGGCACCGGGTCCGTGCCGGCGAAGGCCACTTCGACCGCCAGCATCACACGGGACAGCTCGCCGCCCGACGCGCCCCGGGAGACGGGTCTGGCCGGCGCCCCCGGATGCGGAGTCAGCAACAGCTCGACCTCGTCGACACCGAAGGGTCCGTAGGCGAGCGCCCGCCCGTCGACGACCACGCCCCCGGGATCCTCGGTCTGTCGGACCGCGAAGGTCACCCTGGCGTGCGGCATCGCCAGCGAACCCAGTTCCGCTGTGACCGCGGCGGCGAAGCGCTCGGCCGCCCGGGTCCGCACGTCCGTCAGAAGCCGTGCCGATCGAGCCAGTTCCGCCCGCAGAGCGTCCCGCTCGGCCGTCAGCTCCTCGATCCGCTCGTCGTCGCCGTCGAGGGTGGCCAGGCGCCCGGCGGACCGCTCGGCCCACGCCAGAACGGCGGTGACGTCCTCTCCGTACTTGCGGGTCAGTGCCGTGAGGTCGGCCCGCCGCGCCTCGACCGCCGCCAGCCGCGGCGGGTCGGCCTCCAGGTCACCCGCGTACCCGGCCAGCTCCCCCGCCGCGTCGTGGAGCAGGATGCCGATCTCCCGGACGCGGTCGGCCAGGCCCGCCAGCGCCGGATCGTGCGCACACGCGCCGTCCAGGGCACGCTGGGCACCGGCGACCAGGGTGGCGGCGTCCACCGCCTCAAGATCCTCGGGGTCGCCCGCCAGCGCGCCGTGCGCGGCCGAGGCGGCCGAGGCCAGTACCTCGGCGTGCCGAAGGCGCTCGGCCTCCTCGGCGAGGCGCTCGTCCTCACCCGGCGTCGGTGCCACGGCCTCGATCTCCGACAGTCCGTGACGGAGCAGGTCCGCCTCCTGTGCCCGTTCACGGGCGCGGGTGGTGATCTCCCCGAGTTCGGCGGAGACCACGCGCAACCGCCGGTAGGCCCGGTCGTACGCGGAGAGCGGCCCGACCAACGCGTCCCCCGCGTACCGGTCGAGCGCCTGCCGCTGCCGCGCCGGCTTGAGGAGTCCCTGCTGGGCGGACTGGCCGTGCACGGCGACCAGTTCGTCGGCGATCTCGGCAAGCACCCCTACGGGGACGGCCCGCCCGCCCAGGTGGGCGCGCGACCGGCCCTCGGCGGAGACGGTACGGCTGACCAACAACGCGCCGTCGTCCAGCTGGGCGCCGGCCTCCTCCGCCCGCGCAATGGCGGAGGCGTCCCGCGGCACCGCGAGTCGCCCCTCCACGACGGCGCTCCTGGCACCGAGCCGCACCAACGCCGGGTCGGCACGCCCTCCCAACAGCAGCCCCAGGCTGGTGACCACCATGGTCTTGCCCGCGCCGGTCTCCCCCGTCACCGCGGTGAAGCCGGGGGACAACTCGACCACGGCGTCGTCGATCACGCCGAGCGACCGTATCCGCATCTCCTCAAGCACGGTCACGACCATACGAGGTCCGAACGGAGGAGTGCGACCGCCCCACCCGGGCGACAGAAGAGGCAGGGGCACCCCGGCCGCGGATCGGTCCCGTACGAAGGGCGATCACCCCGGCACGGCCCGCTTCCGGGAACCACCCCTTCGAGGGCTGGGCCTGCCGCCGCCCGACGCCGCATCGCGTGCCTCCCGCCTCCTCGGCGCCCCTCGCGACGCCGGGCTCCCGCGCGCGAGGGGGCCGGGCCGAGACCCCTGCGCCCGCGAGGCGTCCCCGCAGGCAGACCGCGGGGCGATCCACCGCTCGCGGGACACCCCCTAGCGAAGCGCTCCGCGCCAGCCGGACACCGGCAGCGCGAACTTCGCGACGAGGCGTTCGGTGAACGAGGAGTGGTGCAGCCGGGCCAACCGCACCGGCACGGCCCCCCGGCGCACCTCCACCCTCGCCCCCGGTGGCAGGTCGGCGGTCCGCCGCCCGTCACACCAGAGGACCCCGGGTGGGACATGTGGCGGGATCTCCACCGCCAGCACCGAGTCCGGGGACGTGACCAGAGGTTTCGCGAACAGCGCGTGGGCGCTGATGGGCACCATGAGCAGTGCCTCGACCTCCGGCCACACCACGGGCCCGCCGGAGGAGAACGCGTAGGCCGTGGAGCCGGTGGGGGTCGACAGCACGATGCCGTCGCAGCCGAACCCGGTGACCGGGCGCCCGTCCACGGCCAGCACCACCTCCAGCATCCTTTCGGCCGAAACCTTCTGGACGGCGGCCTCGTTCAGGGCCCAGTCGGTGTGCACGATGTCTCCGTCGCGGTGCACCACCACGTCGATCGTCATGCGCTCTTCCACCTCGTAGGCCCGGCCGACCACCCGGTCGACGACCTTGTCGAGGTCGTCGCGCTCGGCCTCGGCGAGGAACCCCACCCGACCGAGGTTGACGCCGAGCATCGGAACGCCGGAGGCACGGGCGAACTCCGCACCGCGCAACAGCGTCCCGTCTCCGCCGAGGACGATGAGCAACTCGCAGCCGTCGAGACACTCCGGGGTGGCCTCCCTGACCAGCTCCACCTCGTCGGACAGCGGCAGGTCGCGGGCCTCGGCCTCCAACACCCGGACCCCCAGGCCGGCGTGGAGCAGTCCCTTGACCACGAGTTCGGCGCTGCGGACCGCCGCGGGCCGACCGGTGTGGGCCAACAGGAAGACGGTACGTGTTCGGTTCTCTCTCACCGCGGCCCCTCCGCCACTGCGCGATCCGCGTCGCTCGGGTCCAACGCCTCGGCCCCGGCTCGCAACCACAGGAAGTACTCGACGTTGCCGGACGGGCCCGGCAGCGGGCTGGCGACGACGCCCCTCGTCCCGTAGCCCAAGTCCCACGCCCTGGCGGCCACCGCGCGAACGGCCTCCGCCCGCAGCTCGGCGCTGCGCACCACTCCCCCGCTGCCGAGGCGCTCACGACCCACCTCGAACTGCGGTTTCACCATCATCACCAGATCCGCGTCCGGTCTGGCACACCGCACCAACGCGGGCAGCACCAGACCGAGCGGAATGAAGGACAGGTCCCCCACGACAAGATCCACCGGCCTTCCGTCGATCACTTCGACCGTCAACTCTCGTACATTCGTACGGTCCTTGACGGTGACGCGTTCATCCTGCCGCAAGGACCAGGCGAGTTGCCCGTATCCCACGTCGACGGCGACCACGTGCGCGGCCCCCGCACGCAGCAGGACGTCGGTGAAGCCGCCGGTGGACGCGCCGGCGTCCAAGGCGCGCCGCCCCTCGACGACAAGCCCTCGCGGCACGAACGCCGCGAGGGCTCCGGCGAGCTTGTGTCCCCCCCGGGACACGTAGTCGGGTTCGTCACCCTCCTCGGCGACGACGATCGCGGCCGATGTCTCCACCTGCGTGGCGGGCTTCGCCGCGACGCTCCTGCCGACGGTGACCCGCCCGGCGGCGATCAGACGGCCGGCGTGCTCGCGCGAGCGGGCGAGCTTCCGGCGGACCAGTTCGGCGTCCAGACGTCGGCGTGCGGCTCCTGCCACGTTCGGTTCAGCTCCCTTGTGCGTACGGGGTCGGGCGCCCCGACGGCTCCCGGCGGGCGTCCAGCTCGGCGAGCACCTCGCGCAGTCCCCCGTGGACATCCTCGTACACGGGGAGGTGATCGCCGGTGGGGAGGCCGTCCACGGCGGTCAGCCGTCCCAGGAGGCGGTCCACCCCGGCATGGCCGGTCGGGTCGGAGGTAACGTCCGGAAAGGCGCGGGCCGGGGTGTCGTACGGGGGTTTCGGGCCGGTCTCGTGTCGCTCGACCGGAAGGGCTTCGGTCATGCCTCGACGCTACCGCGAACCGCTGCGATACCGTCGGTCGCGATGGCCACGATCGAGGAATGCCACGCCGCGCTCGCCAGGTTCTCGGACGCCCTGGCGTCCGCGGACGGGGACGTACGCGAAGCCGCGGCCCTGGACCGTTCGGTGACCTGCCACCTCACGGACCTGGACACGACCTTCGTGGGCCGCGTGCGCGCCGGTGCCGTCGAGGTACGGGAGACACTGAACGGCCCGCCCCGGTCACGCGCCGAGATCCGCCTCGCCCTCTCCGGCGACGACCTGGTCGCGCTGGTGAACGGCGACCTGCATTTCGCGAAGGCGTGGGCCGCCGGTCGGGTACGGCTGGAGGCGAGCATCCTCGACCTGTTCCGACTCCGCAAGCTCCTGCGCTGACACGCACCGCGGCGCCCGACGGCGGCCGGTGGGCCGCCGCACCCCGCGTGCCCGCACGGGGCACGACGGCCTCCCGACCTCGTTCACCAGCCCAACCGTGCCAAGGCCCTCCGCGGGTCCAGCGCGCACACCTCCGCACCGGCGGCCGTCCAGGCCGCGGCGCACAGGGCGCGCAGGCCGTCCAGCGGCTCCCCGCCCCCCGCCAGCTCCAGCTCTCCCACCGTCGCCGACGCCTCCCAACCGCCGCACCGGAACCGCCCGCCCTCGGCGGCGACGCCGGTCTGCGCCCGCAGCAACCCCCGCAGGTCCGCGTCGACATACGTGGGCCGGTGCCGTGGCGACGCCGCCAGGAGACCCGCGGGGTCGGTCACGCCGGTCAGGACGAGCAGGGAGTCGACACCACCGTTCACGGCGCCCTCGATGTCGGTGTCGAGTCGGTCCCCCACGACGAGCGGCCGTCGGGCCCCCGTCCGCAACACGGTCTCCCGGTGCATCGGCGGAAGTGGCTTGCCCGCCACGGTCGGCTCGGCGCCGGTGGCGATGCGCACCACCTCCACAGCGGCTCCGTTGCCCGGAGCGATCCCTCGCTCGCCGGGAATCGTCAGGTCGGTGTTGGAGGCGAACCACGGCACACCGCGGGCGATGGCGTAACAGGCCTCGGCGAACCGCCCCCACACGAGACCCGGACCGCCGTAGCCCTGCACGACCGCCGCCGGGTCGTCCTCCGCCGACTCCACCGGCACCAGCCCGCGCTCCCGCAAGGCCACCCGCAGCCCCTCACCGCCGACCACCAGCACCCGGGCACCCTCGGGCACCCGCTCGGCCACGATCCTCGCCACCGCCTGGGCCGACGTGATCACGTCGTCCGCCTCGGTCGGCAACCCCAGGTCCGACAGGTGCGAGGCCACCGTGTCCGGTGTCCGTGAGGCGTTGTTGGTGACATAGGCGAGACGCATGCCGCCGTTCCGGGCCGTCAGCAGCGAATCCACCGCGTGAACAATCGCCCGCCCCCCGGCGTACACCACTCCGTCGAGATCGAGGAGTGCCGTGTCGTACACCTCGCTCAGCGCTCCGCCCGTGCCCTCGGTACTGGTCCTGGCGCTCCGGCTCATTCCGTGGTGCTCCTCACTCGACGTCGATCACCGACGTTCCCCATATCATCGACACGCATAGGATGCCTGGATGGACTCAGCAGGTCACTCGGAGGCCGCCGCGCACCGAGGCCTCGAACTCAACCCGTTTCGAGGCCTCCGCTACGACCCCGCTCGGGTCGGCAGTCTGGCCGCCGTCACTTCCCCGCCGTACGACGTCGTGGTCAGCCCCGACGGCCTGCGCCACCTGCAGTCGAACGACCCGCACAACATCGTCCGGCTGATCCTGCCGCAGGCCCCCACGCCGGCCGCCCGCAACGAACAGGCCGCCCGCGCCTTCCGCCGCTGGCGAGCCGAAGGCGTCCTCGCCGTCGACGCGACACCCGCGCTGTACGTCTACGAGCAACGGGACGACTCCGGTGTGCTCCAGCGCGGCCTGATCGGCCTCCTCAGGGTCGCCGACCCCGCGGAACGGGTCGTCCTGCCCCACGAGGACGTCATGCCCCACGTGGTCGCCGACCGCGCGGCCCTTATGCGCGCCACGTCGGCCAACCTGGATCCGCTCCTGCTCACCTACCGAGGCGACGGGGCGGCGACCGGCGGCATCGTGGAGAGCACCGCCGAGCGCACACCCCTGCTGTCGACCACCACCGAGGACGGCCTCGGTCACCGACTGTGGTCGGTGACCGACCCGGACGACATCGCCCGCCTCCGTGCCGATCTGGCCGGGCACCAGGCGCTGATCGCGGACGGTCACCACCGTTGGGCGACATACCGCACCCTGCGCGCCGAGCACTCCTCGCCCGGTCCCTGGGACCACGGACTGGTGTTGCTGGTCGACACGGTCCGATACCCGCTCCGCGTTCGCGCCATCCATCGCCTGCTGCACGACCTGCCAGTGGGGCAGGCCGTCGCCGATCTGAAGGATCGTTTCCGAGTGCGCCGACTCGACGTGGCGCTTCCCGCCGCGCTCGACGTCCTGGCGGAAGCGGCCGAGGGCGGGAACGCCTTCCTCCTCGCCGGTGACGGTTCCTTCCACTTGGCCGACCGGCCCGAATCGGACCTACTGGACCGCACCGTCCCCGCCGACCGACCCGAGGCGTGGCGCCGGCTCGACGCGACGGTGCTGCACTCCACGCTCCTACCCCACGTGTGGCACGTACCCGAGGATTCCAGCGCCCAGGTCTCCTACATCCACGACGCCGCGGCCACCGTCGCGAAGGCGGAACGCGACGGAGGCACGGCCGTTCTCCTCCACCCGGTGCGTGAGGACGTCGTCCGCGACCTGGCCCGTCAGGGTGTCATGATGCCAAGGAAGACCACGTCGTTCGGGCCCAAGCCGGCCACCGGTCTGGTCCTGCGGGCGCTCGACACCTGAACACCCCGACGCGGCTTCAGGGACACCTGGAGGGCCCGGCCCTCCTTCATGATGGGGCGGCAGCCGTATCCAGGTGGTCGCCGACCCGGGTCGGCGACCACCTGGATGGCGACGGACCGGGTCGGCGACGGACCGGAACACGTCCGCCCGGCCTCCGTACCGCTACCTCAAACCCTCAGTCGGAGCGCCCATCTCGGTCTTCGGGGTCCCGTGACTCATCGTCCCGCGCCCCTTCGTCGGAATCGCCCGTCCGCGCGACGGAGGCGTCGGTGGCGGACTCGTCATCCATGACGTCCACGAACTCCACCCCGTCCAACTCGGCCAGTCGGTCGGAAGCGTCCGTGCGGCCTTCCCGGTCGGATTCCAGCGCCTTGGCGAACCACTCCCTGGCCTCGGCCTCACGGCCGGCCGTGAGCAGCGCGTCGGCGTAGGCGTACCGCAGTCGCGCGGTCCACGGCTGGACAGAGCCGGAGGCCAGTTCCGGGCTCTGCAGTGTCACGATCGCGGCGTCCAACTGGCCCATGTCCCGCCGCGCTCCCGCGGCGACGAGACGCATCTCGACTTGGCCCGCCTTGTCGAGCTTGCGCACCTCCGAGGCCCCGGCCATCTCCAGCGCCTTCTCCGGGCGCCCCAGCCCGCGCTCACAGTCCGCCATCAGAGGCCAGAGTTCGACGCCGCCCGTCATCCGACGCGCCGCGCGGAATTCCGCCAACGCCTCGGCGTAGTTCTGGGTGGCGTACGCGGCGAAGCCGGCCGCCTCACGCACCGCGCCGACCCGGGAGGCGAGCCGCAAGGCGACCTTGGAGTATCCGTAGGCGCCCTCCGGGTCCTCGTCGAGAAGTCGAGCCACCATGACCAGGTTCTTCGCCACGTCTTCGGCGAGGGTCTTCGGGAGACTCTGCAGTTCCTGCCGGACGCTCTTGTCGATCTCGTCTCCCGTGACGTCCTCCGGGATGGGCAGCCGCTTGATCGGCTCTCGCTCGCGGTCCTCCCGGAGACGCCCGCCGTCCCGTCGATCCTCCCGGCCCCGAAACCCGCCCGGGCGCCCGGAGCGATCGCCACGGGCGGGGCTTCGCCCGAACCGGCCGTCGCGCCCCTGGGAACGGCCGCCCGACTGACCCTGGCCGCCGTCCCGACGGAACCCACCACGATCATCACGACGATCGTCCCGACGCTCGAACGAACGCCCACCACGATCATCACGACGATCATCACGACGGAACCCACCACGATCACCACGACGGTCATCACGCCGATCGTCCCGACGGAACCCACCACGATCATCACGACGATCGTCCCGACGCTCGAACGAACGCCCACCACGATCATCACGACGATCATCACGCCGATCGTCCCGACGGAACCCACCACGATCATCACGACGATCGTCCTCGCGGCTTCCGCGTGGTCCCCGGTCATCACGATCACGGGTTCGGCGGCCCTGGTACCCCTCGCGACCGCCACCTCCCGAACGATCTTCACGGGAGAACGGACGGCCACCGCTGCGGCCTCCTTGGCCACCCCGCCCACCGCGAACACCACCGTCCCGTCGCCGCTCGTCGCGCTCCGGCCGGTCGTCGGGAGAGTTGGTGGACATGGGTGACTCCTGTCTTCGGTACCGCACTTCATTCTCGCGCAATGGCCACACCATCGCGCCCTCGCAAAACAACAAGGGCCCTTGGTCCCAGCAGAACGCTGGGACCAAGGGCCCTTGTCAAAGATTGTTCGGCGGCGTCCTACTCTCCCACAGGGTCCCCCCTGCAGTACCATCGGCGCTGTAGAGCTTAGCTTCCGGGTTCGGAATGTAACCGGGCGTTTCCCCTACGCTAAAACCACCGAAACCCTAACGGTTTCAAGCGAACACACTCTTCAGTTCAATTCACCGAAACCGGCAACAGTCGTTGCCTCAGAACCAACACAGTGGACGCGAGCACCTACGGACAAGCCCTCGGCCTATTAGTACCGGTCAACTCCACACCTCACAGTGCTTCCATACCCGGCCTATCAACCCAGTCGTCTACTGGGAGCCTTACCCCATCAAGTAGGTGGGAGCCCTCATCTCGAAGCAGGCTTCCCGCTTAGATGCTTTCAGCGGTTATCCCTCCCGAACGTAGCCAACCAGCCATGCCCTTGGCAGAACAACTGGCACACCAGAGGTTCGTCCGTCCCGGTCCTCTCGTACTAGGGACAGCCCTTCTCAAGACTCCTACGCGCACAGCGGATAGGGACCGAACTGTCTCACGACGTTCTAAACCCAGCTCGCGTACCGCTTTAATGGGCGAACAGCCCAACCCTTGGGACCGACTCCAGCCCCAGGATGCGACGAGCCGACATCGAGGTGCCAAACCATCCCGTCGATATGGACTCTTGGGGAAGATCAGCCTGTTATCCCCGGGGTACCTTTTATCCGTTGAGCGACGGCGCTTCCACAAGCCACCGCCGGATCACTAGTCCCGACTTTCGTCCCTGCTCGACCCGTCGGTCTCACAGTCAAGCTCCCTTGTGCACTTACACTCAACACCTGATTACCAACCAGGCTGAGGGAACCTTTGGGCGCCTCCGTTACCCTTTAGGAGGCAACCGCCCCAGTTAAACTACCCATCAGACACTGTCCCTGATCCGGATCACGGACCCAGGTTAGACATCCAGCACGACCAGACTGGTATTTCAACGACGACTCCACCCACACTGGCGTACAGGCTTCACAGTCTCCCAGCTATCCTACACAAGCCGAACCGAACACCAATATCAAACTATAGTAAAGGTCCCGGGGTCTTTCCGTCCTGCTGCGCGAAACGAGCATCTTTACTCGTAGTGCAATTTCACCGGGCCTATGGTTGAGACAGTCGAGAAGTCGTTACGCCATTCGTGCAGGTCGGAACTTACCCGACAAGGAATTTCGCTACCTTAGGATGGTTATAGTTACCACCGCCGTTTACTGGCGCTTAAGTTCTCAGCTTCGCCCCACCGAAATGGAACTAACCGGTCCCCTTAACGTTCCAGCACCGGGCAGGCGTCAGTCCGTATACATCGCCTTACGGCTTCGCACGGACCTGTGTTTTTAGTAAACAGTCGCTTCTCGCTGGTCTCTGCGGCCACCCCCAGCTCAAGGCGCACAGCCCATCACCAGAAATGGCCCCCCTTCTCCCGAAGTTACGGGGGCATTTTGCCGAGTTCCTTAACCATAGTTCACCCGAACGCCTCGGTATTCTCTACCAGACCACCTGAGTCGGTTTAGGGTACGGGCCGCCATGAAACTCGCTAGAGGCTTTTCTCGACAGCATAGGATCATCCACTTCACCACAATCGGCTCGGCATCAGGTCTCAGACACATGTCACGCGGATTTACCTACGCAACGCCCTACACCCTTACCCCGGGACAACCACCGCCCGGGATGGACTACCTTCCTGCGTCACCCCATCACTCGCCTACTACCAGCTCGGACCACCGGCTCCACCACAATCCATCCCCCGAAGGGTCCGGAACGGCTTCACGGGCTTAGCATCACCAGATTCGACGTTTGACGCTCCACAGCGGGTACCGGAATATCAACCGGTTATCCATCGACTACGCCTGTCGGCCTCGCCTTAGGTCCCGACTTACCCTGGGCAGATCAGCTTGACCCAGGAACCCTTGGTCAATCGGCGCAAACGTTTCCCACGTTTGAATCGCTACTCATGCCTGCATTCTCACTCGTCAACCGTCCACAACTGCCTTACGGCGCTGCTTCACCCGGCAAACGACGCTCCCCTACCCATCCACACACCCGTTAAGGCAACCATGTGAATGACACGACTTCGGCGGTACACTTGAGCCCCGCTACATTATCGGCGCGGAATCACTTGACCAGTGAGCTATTACGCACTCTTTCAAGGATGGCTGCTTCTAAGCCAACCTCCTGGTTGTCTCTGCGACTCCACATCCTTTCCCACTTAGCGTACGCTTAGGGGCCTTAGTCGATGCTCTGGGCTGTTTCCCTCTCGACCATGGAGCTTATCCCCCACAGTCTCACTGCCGCGCTCTCACTTACCGGCATTCGGAGTTTGGCTAAGGTCAGTAACCCGGTAAGGCCCATCGCCTATCCAGTGCTCTACCTCCGGCAAGAAACACACGACGCTGCACCTAAATGCATTTCGGGGAGAACCAGCTATCACGGAGTTTGATTGGCCTTTCACCCCTAACCACAGGTCATCCCCCAGGTTTTCAACCCTGGTGGGTTCGGTCCTCCACGAAGTCTTACCTCCGCTTCAACCTGCCCATGGCTAGATCACTCCGCTTCGGGTCTTGAGCATGCTACTCCAACGCCCTCTTCGGACTCGCTTTCGCTACGGCTACCCCACAACAGGTTAACCTCGCAACACACCGCAAACTCGCAGGCTCATTCTTCAAAAGGCACGCAGTCACGACACACAAACCCCGAAAGGCTCGCATGCGACGCTCCCACGGCTTGTAGGCACACGGTTTCAGGTACTATTTCACTCCCCTCCCGGGGTACTTTTCACCATTCCCTCACGGTACTATCCGCTATCGGTCACCAGGGAATATTTAGGCTTAACGGGTGGTCCCGCCAGATTCACACGGGATTTCTCGGGCCCCGTGCTACTTGGGAAAATCCTCAACGAGCCGCTGACATTTCGACTACGGGGGTCTTACCCTCTACGCCGGACCTTTCGCATGTCCTTCGCCTACATCAACGGTTTCTCACTCGCCTCACAGCCGGCAGACCATGAAAAAAGACATCCCACAACCCCGCACACGCAACCCCTGCCGGGTATCACACGCATACGGTTTGGCCTCATCCAGTTTCGCTCGCCACTACTCCCGGAATCACGGTTGTTTTCTCTTCCTGCGGGTACTGAGATGTTTCACTTCCCCGCGTTCCCTCCACTCGCCCTATGAGTTCAGGCAAGGGTGACAGCCCATGACGACTGCCGGGTTTCCCCATTCGGACACCCCCGGATCAAAGCCTGGTTGACGACTCCCCGGGGCCTATCGCGGCCTCCCACGTCCTTCATCGGTTCCTGGTGCCAAGGCATCCACCGTGCGCCCTTAAAAACTTGGCCACAGATGCTCGCGTCCACTGTGCAGTTCTCAAACAACGACCAGCCACCCGTCACACACCATCCACCGAC